>CAZHOT010000042.1:0-1872 GCA_964534235.1 uncultured Marinilabiliaceae bacterium | reverse complement strand
GTGAAAGCGTGAACCTTCTAGACCTGATGATCAAGGTCGGCGTGGACGACCAGGCGACGGGCCAGCTGTCGGGCATCGGTTCGAAGGCGGTTTCGGCCGTCTCCTCCGCCGCCCAATCGTCGAACAAGATGACCAAGCTCGCAGCCAAGGCGGGCGCGGTGATGGGAGTCGTCTCCTCCGCCGTGCAGGCTGGAATGCAGGTCGTCGAGAGCTCCGTCGGCTCGGCTGTAGACCGCGTCGACCTGCTCAACAATTTTCCGCGCGTGATGGAGGCGATGGGCTATTCGGCGGATGCCGCCTCGGCCTCCATCAACGGCATCGTCGATCACCTTCAGGGCCTTCCCACGGCGACGCAGGACATGGTGGGCTTCGTTCAGCAGCTCGCGGCGACGACGGGCGACCTCGGCACTGCTACGGATGTCGGCCTCGCGTTCAACGACATGATTCTCGCCAGCGGCGCGTCCACCGCCGAGGCGTCCAACGCCATGACCCAGTACAACCAGATGCTCGCAGCTGGCAAAGTCGACCAGCAGGCGTGGAACAGCGTGCTCACGGCGGCGCCGGGCCAGCTCGACCAGCTGGCCAAGTCCATGCTCGGAGCGGAGGCGAACCAGAAGACGCTCTACGAGGCGCTCAAGGACGGAACGGTCACGTTCGACGACCTAAACGCCGCCATAGTCGATCTCGACAAGAACGGCGGCGAGGGGTTCGCCAGCTTCGAGGAGCAGGCCAGAGCCGCAACGGGCGGCATAGGCACCGCCATGGACAACGTGAAGAACCGCATAGTCGCGGCCCTAGCGAAGATCATAGAGGCGCTCGGCTCGGGAGACATCGCTTCGATGATAGACAGGTTCAGCTCATCGTTCTCGGGCATCGCCGACGGCATAGTTGCCGGCATCAACCTCGTAAAAGAGCACATCGACGTGATCCTGCCCATAGTGTCGGGCCTCGCCGCCGCGTTCACGTTCCTGAACGTCGTTGTTCCCATAGTTGCCTCCGTCGCCGCCGCGTTCGCGGCGTTCGTCGCAGCAGTCCAGCCCGTCGTGACCGTCGTCGGCCTTGCCGTCTCGTCGATCGCCGCAGGCGCTCCCGTGTTCGGAACGCTTGCAGCTGCTGTCGGACTCGTCGTGAGCCCGATAGGCGCGCTCACCGCCGCCATCGCGGTTGTGGTCGCGGCGATAGTCGCGCTCGCGACGAACGCGGGCGGGTGCCGCGACAAGGTGGTGGAGGCGTTCACTGCCGTGGTCGACTTCATGAACGAGATGCCTGGGAAGATCGCAGAGGTCATAGCCTCGATCATCTCCTCGATCTCGCAATGGGCAACCGACATGGTGACGAAGGCGCATGACGCGGCGCTTGGCTTCATGAACGGCGTCGTCTCGTATCTATCGCAAGTTCCCGGCATGGTCGCCTCGTTCCTCGCGTCCGTCATTTTGGGCGTCGTTTCATGGGCTGCTTCAATGGCCACCAACGCGGCCAACGCGGCCCGAAACTTCGCGACGAACCTCATGAACGGCATCGCCTCGCTTCCGTCGATGGTCGCCTCGATGGGGAGCCAGATCATAAGCGGCCTAGTGAACGGCATCACGGCCGGCGCGGGCCGCGTGGTGGGCGCTCTCACGGGCGTCGTCGGCGGCGCGGTGAACGCGGCGAAGAGGGCCCTCGGAATCGCGTCGCCCTCCAAGGTGTTTAAGGCCATCGGCGACTACACCATGCAGGGCCTTGAGCTCGGCATCGAGGGCGGCTCGGGAAGCGTCGCCGGGGCCATGAGAAGCGCGGTCGGCGACGTCGTCAGCGCCGCCTCAATGACGCTTCCCGCCGTGCAGGCAGTCCCCGCCTCCGCTGCGGGCTCCTACGGCTCCAGGGGCGGCG
>CAZHOT010000041.1:0-3312 GCA_964534235.1 uncultured Marinilabiliaceae bacterium | reverse complement strand
CCAGGACGGCGCAGTCGGGCGGCTCGTGGCAGACGGCGCAGCCGGCGTGGAGCGCGGGCAGGTACGTATGGACGCGCTCGCTGATAACCTACTCCGACAGCACGACGGGCTACTCCGCCGCCACGCTCTCCGAGCTGTTCAACAAGGCCAACGAGACGGCCGCGACGGCAAGCTCCACGGCCGCCGCCGCGCAGACCGCGGCGACTACGGCGAAGAACGCCGCCGACACCGCCAACAGCACCGCCAATGCGGCACGCGCGACTGCAAACAGCGCCATCGCCTTGACGGGCGACCCCGACAACGTCTTCACAGACCAGTTCCTCACGGGCCTGTCCAACACCTCCGACGTCGCGCCCCCCAAGGGCAAGGCCAGGCTGTGCAACAACAGGGACAACTGGTTCGGCAACGAGATTGCCGTCTCGCAGGGGGCCAAGGTCGTCATCGAGGCCACCGTGATGCGCCACCCCTCCGACACGTCGACAATCCCGCCGAGGTTCGGGCTGTGGCTCACCGATAAGGACGACGGAATCAACCCCTGGGGCTGGTACAGTCTCGGCGAGGACATGGGCGTGGTCGGCATGACCGCCGACTGGCACAAGTGGAGGCGCGTCGCCACCGTCCCCGGCGGCATGCGCAAGGGGCGGTTCTTCCTGCAAATAGAGAGGTCGGCCACCCTTGACGGCCAGAACACGCAGGGGTCATTCTACGTCTCCAACATCGTCGTCAAGATGGAGGCGCGCGACTACCTGCGCGAGGCCCTAGAGGAGGCCTCGTCTGGGACTACCGACGTGAGCGGCGGCCTCGTCCTCTCGAAGATGATGAGCGTCCGCGACGCCAACGGCGTCATGGTGGCGGGCATGAGCGGCACGAGTGCCGCCTCTAACGTGGAACTCCCCATGATATGGGCGGGGGCGGCGGCGAACACTACTAGCGACATAGACGGGGCGAGCTTCCGCGTCTACTCTGACGGACGGGCTGTCATGCGCAGGACGCAGATTGTCGGCGATGCGGGCAAGAACGCCGTCATGGTCGACGGCGTTGGAGGGGTCGTCAAGCTCGGAGTCATGAACACAGATGGCGATGACATCGAAGTCCCGAAGACTACGATAAGCGCCAACACTTACTCCACAGTCTATAATGCGCTAAGCATATTTGGGGCGAATGGGACATTGGTTGGCACGATAAGCGTCAGCGGAGGCGTGTCACTCCAATCGGCAGAACCGTCGTACTACTTGTATGCCGGTGGCGTGACCGTCTTTAATAATACTACAAGGCACACGCTTGCCACGTTCAACATCCCTTCCACGGCAAAGAGCGGCACGATTTATTTCAAGGTGCAGGAGGGTAGAATTTCAACGTCACTTACAATGACCACAACAGTATCCCTTGGCTCCTATGGTGACGGTACACAGTACGCTGGTGCCTCGTTTTTGGCGACCTCTCTGTTCCTATGCAAAAATGGGGAGACGTTGATGGCCATTGGCCATGGCAACGCAACCGCGAATGCCATGGCTGAAGAGCCGACCCGCCGATATGGTTTCGGAAATCATACAGTCACGAAACGCGAGATACAGCAGCCTTATGTTCCAGGCGACGTCTTCACCGTCGTTATGGAGCAAAAGGTTGCCGCCTCAGCCCCAATGTCCACTCTAGGCACTGACATCGGCCCGTTTATCAAGACTATCGACGCATTTTCACGCATCCCCAACCAGTTCGGCATCACTTACTCAAACGCCACGGAAGTTTATTCTAACGTCATATTCGGCAACGGCCAGATGATGTCGTCCGCGCCCTACAACTATTTCTGCATTGTCCCGGAGGCAAAGCCAGTGGCGACATCTCCCATCTTCGAGGCTGCTGCCGGAATGAACGCCTCAGAGGCGTGCTATATCCGTCTCACGCCACGAGGGTTGCTCCACCGCTACCCCGCACAGACTGGATGGTTCAAGCTCAACCCCATCGTTTACGCGTGCAAGATGAACTTCGAGAATGGCGGCTACCACGCTAGGGATGAGTACAACCCGCACAATCTGAATGTAAAAGCTAACAAAGCATCTAATGGCGTTGTTACTGTAACGCACAGATTCGGCAAGGTCAACCTCCCGCAGGTCACCGCAATATCGCCAGACAGGTGGCTTTTCGCCCACGTCCAATCATACGATAGTAACTCTACAACCGTGCGGCTCATTGACCGCGACGGCTCGTTTTGGAACGTCCCATTCGTCCTCACGCTGCTTGACTTTAATCAGCATTGACATAACATTTTAAAACCAAATGAAATGGACAGGCTCATAGTAATCCTCTCTCTCTGCGCATTTGCGCTGACCCTCACCTCGTGTGGCAAGGAAGACAAGCCGCGCTACGACCCCGACGCGCCCATTTGGATAAATGGGCGCGACAACCCTGCGAACAAGTCGGCAACGGCTAAGCAGAAGAGGCTCACCGTCGCCGAAATATGCGCCGGGGACAGCATAGCACTCATTGGCCTTATCGACAGGGGTAGCGGCACAATGATTCCGTTCATGATAAACCCGACGCAACCCGCGTATGGGAGGATAGACGTCGAGAACTGCCGACTGCCATTGAGAGCGGAGAATATCGACGTTCTGGAGAACAATACTTTCCTTGCCCGTAATATTAAATGGCATATTTCCAAATGTTATAACCGGTCCGGTTATTTGATGGATGGCGACACCATCGCTTACGTCCCGACCTCAAACCGCCTGGCCGCGGCAGAGGCGCTCCGCCCCCTGTTCGACCCCGCCAACGGCGGCCGTGACGCGAACCTCGACGCCATATACAAGATATTCAACGAGGCCTTCATCTTCGTGCCATGCACTGGCGAGGAATATAAGGAGCTTGTGGCCGCGGACCTCGACTAGCCAGCGGCCGTGGCGTAACTACTACGACCGCGGCGGCCGCGGCGAGGAGGCGGCAGGGCGCGCCGAAGCTGGCTTTTGGGCATGTAACCCGCATGTAACCATTGCCGCCTAAGCAAAGCTCCCCAAGTGGTTGTAGCAAGCAGATTGTTGTTGTATTCGATGTTGCCGTGGCAACTGCTACAAAGCTCCCAACGGGGCGGCGGCCTCTTGGGGAGCCTGCCTCCCAAACCATGTTAAACCATAAACTGCAAGAGCAATGAAGATTGGAATTTGCGCCATGGCTATGGCGCTGTGCGCCATAGTGGCGCCCGCCGTGCCTGCGCGCGGGGAGTCCGTGGGGGGGGGGCCCCCCCCGGGGGCGGGGGGGGGGGGGGCGGGGGGGGGCGGGGGGGGGGGGGGGGGGGGGGGGGGGGGGGGGGGGGGGGGGGGG
>CAZHOT010000040.1:0-3644 GCA_964534235.1 uncultured Marinilabiliaceae bacterium | reverse complement strand
GGTGCGCGCCATGGAGTAAGGGGGGGCGGCGGCGGACGGCGGGACGGCGGGACGCCGCGCGGAAATTCTCTCAGCAGTGCTGAGAGTTTTTCCCGCCACCGCCGGCAAGCGCCGGGGGGCGGTGTCCGTCAGCCGAAAAGCTCCTCCGCCTATCGGGACCTACGCCCCCGCGGGCGGGGCGGCCTTGGCCTTGGCGGGGCCGACGCGCCCGGCCAGGACGTCGCTCGCCAACGCCCGGTAGATGTTGCCGTCGCGGTCGGCGTAGACTAAGCTCTCGCCCCGCGAAGCCTTGTCGCGGAGCATCTCCTGCTCCGCCTCGGCCAGGGCCTTGTCCAGCATTTCCGCGAACTCCTGTATCTCCTTATCCGTCATGGCTTTTGGTTGCTTTTAGAGTGATGCGGCCGAAAACGAATCGTCGCCCGCAGAGGGGACAATCTCGGCATCGCCGCAAATTCTCTCAGCAGTGCTGAGAGTTTTTTCCGCCATTTGTGGCCGAGCCAGGGCAAAGCCGCGGAGAGAGAGCGGCTAGCGCCCCCGCGCGCCCCGCAGGAGGGACCTCCCCGCGTCCGTCAGCCGATATTTTTGGCGGGGGTGGCGGGGATGGTCGGGGTGGAGCATCTCGACAAGCCCGCCGCTGACGGCCGGCGCCAGCGAGCGACTCACGAAGTTGCCGCGGTCTCTCAGCCCCATGGCGGCCATCATCTCCTTGACCGACAGGCTCTTGTCGCCAATGGCCTCAATCAGTTTCGCCACATTGGCGTTGCCGGCGGCCGGCGAGCTTGTGGGGGTACTTGTGGGGGAGCTTGTGGGGGAGCTTGTGGGGGAGCTTGTGGGGGAGCTTGTGGGGGTACTTGTAGGGTGGCTTGTGGGGGGCGGAATCAAGCCTGGCGGGGCTCCGATGAGCATATATCTGTTCCTCAGCTCATTTCGCTCGTCCATCAGCAGGTTGCGGAAAAACAGCTCCAGGAACCTCGGCTCGCCCTTGACGCCTCTTTTGATGTCCTGATAGTTGGCGCGCACCAACGCGTTGCGGAAGTACCACGCGTTGTCCGCGAACGCGTCGTTCTCGACGTTGAAGCCCAGCGAGCGCAGATATTTGATGATGAAGACGGCCGTGGTCCGCGTGTTGCCCTCGCCAAAAGGGTGAATCTGCCACAGGTCGGAAGCGAACTGCGCCACGTGGGCCACAATCTGATTGATGTCCAGGGCCGTGTAGTCGAAAACGCGCTCGCGCTCCAGGTCGTGCTCTATGGCGGCGCGGATGTCGGGCGCCGAGACGTAGAGGACCGTGCCGCCGCGCAAGACCCACTCGCTCTTCGTGATGTTGTAGTCGCGGATTCGCCCCGCGAACTCAAACACGCCGTCGAACAGGCGGCGATGTGTCGCCACCAGCCCCGCCAGGGAGAACGCCAAAGTGCGCTCGCCAAGCAGTGCCGCCATGTTCGCCGCCACCTTGTCGGCCTCCTCGGTCTCCCTCTCTCTTTGCGTGCGGAGGCTTTTCGACTTGTAGTAGCTGCCGATGAGTGCCCTCGCCTCGTCGATTGTTATGTCGCCGTCGATGTGCTTGCGGGCGGTCTCGACAAGGTAGTCCGACGGCCGCAGCCCGTCGACGGCCTGGAGGCCTATCGCCGTGCGCCACGCGTAGCCCCTGGCCCGCCGCGGCGGCTCGCCCTGCCGGGCGTACTCCTCGAAGTCCGTCATCGTCGGTAGCCTATCTTGAAGTAGTCCAGCAGGGCCTTGTAGTTGTCTTGTGCGGCGAGGCACGTGTCTGTGAGGTAGCCCCTCTGGCGCGGCCACTCGCGCAGTCCGCGGTAGTAGAACATCTTCAGGCTCTCGTCGATGACGAACGGCACGATGCCGCACGCCAGGCACTCCTTGAACATCAGCAGGCGCCCCACCCGCCCGTTGCCGTCTTGGAATGGGTGTATCGTCTCGAAGCGATAGTGGAAGTCGAGGATGTCCGCCAGGGTCACCGTCTCCTTGGCGTTATATCCGCGGAGCAGGTCGCGCAGCTCCGCGCCCACCCTCTCGGGGGCGGTCGTGGCCTCGCCGCCCACCTCGTTGGGGAGCCTCTTATATCCGCCCACGACGAACCACGCCTTGGCGGCGTCGGTCGTCCCCCGCTTCAGCACCGCGTGGAGGTGCTTGATGAGCCTCTCGGTGAGGGGCGCGGCGGCGTGGTCTATGACATAGTCCACGCACGCGAAGTGGTTCACGGTCTCCACCACGTCGTCCACCCTCACGGCCTCGCCGGAGGCCCCTATGGTGTTGGTCTCGAAGATGTAGCGCGTCTGCTCCTTGCTGAGGCGGCTTCCCTCCATGTGGTTGGAGTTGAACGTCAGCTCAATCTGCGTGCGGTGGTATATTCCGCCCCTGCTCCTCGCCTCCCTCTGCTCCCGCAGGGCCCGGAGCAGGGGCGTGTCGGCCGCGGGCCTGAGGCCCGGCACGGCGGCGCCGGCGGGGAGCCTCCACGCCCTGCCCTCGCGGCGCGCGCCGGCAATGGCGCCCTGCGCGCAGAGGCGGCGCACGGCGCTCTCGGCTATGCCGCGGGCGGCGGCAAACTCTCGGACGGAGACAAGATCCATGGCGTTGGCAAAGATACGTCATTCTTGCCGAACGCGCCGCCCCCCCTTACTCCATGGCGCGCACCTTGGTCTCGACGAACGCCACCTCGGCGTCCGAGAAGCCGTATTTCCGGTAGAGCTGCCGGTCGATGTCGGCTATGGGGGCCGACCAGTCGATGTCGCTGTTCGCCGAGAAGTCCTGCCACGGGACGAAGGCCCACGTCTCGCGGCTGTTGTCTTGCGTCACTTTCAAGACGCCCAGGAGGCACCGCGCCGTCTTTGTCTTGACATACCGCAGGGCCGCGGCGGCCTCCCCGCGGGTGTCGAACGTCCCGATCTGGATGAACGACTGCGTAACCCCGATTAGGGGTTCCCCGATTAGGGGTGTCGAGAGGGTCTCGCCGATGGCCCCCGAGCCGTTGCTCTTCGGCACCAGCACCTTGAACCTGCCGAGGCACGGGTGCGCCTCCAGGAGGCCGCCGTCCACCCACCGGTACTCCCTGTTGTTCTTGACCAGGCCCAGGACCTTGACCCCGGCGTCGCCGCCCGGCTCCATGCGGAAAACCTCCGTGAGGCTGAAGATGGAGGTCGTCAGGCGCCGTTCGTTGCCGTTGCTCCCGATTTTGGAGCGGAGGCCGGGGTGGCGAGCGTAGAGGGCCTCAAGGTCGAACTTGTTCTGCGGGTAGATGTGTTCGCTCATGGCCTCAAAGCCGGGGTGCGCCGCGACCTTGCGGCACATCGAGTTCAGCTCCGGGAACGCCGTGTAGTGCACGATGGCGCCAAAGTCCTCCCGGCTGTCCCTGTACATCACCGCCACGCCGCCCTTGATGTCGACGCTGGAGAACACTTTCGTGCTGTCCGCCTCGTAGCGCACTACCTTGAAGTGCTTGTCTCGCAGGATTTTCTCGTTCCACTCCTTGGGCGTCTTGCCGGCGTTGAAGAGGTAGCGCGCCGGCGTGATGAGCGAGACCCTCCTTGCGAGCATGAAAGCCATGTCCATGAAAAGGTTGTATACGGGCCTGTCGCTGGTCCCCTCTGTTGTCTCCTGGTATGGCGGGTTTCCTATAACGGCGTCTATGT
>CAZHOT010000039.1:0-4837 GCA_964534235.1 uncultured Marinilabiliaceae bacterium | reverse complement strand
TGCCGACCCCCTGGCGCGGGCTTCGACGCCGTGGTCGGGAACCCGCCGTATGTGAGCGCGCCGACGCAGATGGCAACCCCGGCTCTGCGCAGGCAGAGGGAGAGAATTGTGGCGACGAAGGCATACGCCACGCTCAACGAGAAGTGGGACATCTACGTGCCTTTCATGGAGCTGGGGCTGAGGCTGCTGGCCCCGGGGGGCGTGATGACCATGATTGTCCCCTATCCGCTAACGAACCAGAAGTACGCCAAGAAGTTGCGACGCCTCATTGCCGAGAACACTCAGATTGTGCAGATTGCCGACCTCGACGGCACGAAGATTTTCGAGAACGCCACGGTGAGCAACTGCATCCCCATTGTCAGAAACGCCGCACCCGCCGAGACCCTCAGCATTGTCCACGTCGACGACGAGAAGCACTTCCAAGTGGCATTCTGCAAGCCTACGGCCGAGTTGACGCAAGACGAGAAGAGTCAGGTCTGGAACCTGACCCAGGAGCGGCGACGTGCGGGGCGGCATTCGGACATGAATGTCCTTGGGGACTACTGCTACGTCAGCAAAGGAATGGTCCTCAACGCCGACGAGAAGACGGCCAAGGGTGAGTTCACAAAAGAAGACCTCATCAGCCCCGTGCGGGACGACCTCCACCCACGTGCCTACGTCGAGGCGAAAGACATCGACCGCTACGAGGTCAAGCGCGTCCGCTTCTTGGAATGGAATACTGACAGGTGTCCGGGCAGGTTGAGTCGCCCCACGTTTCGGGAGCTATACGAGGTGCCGAAGCTGATGATAAACAGGTTGGGGAAGTTGAAAGTTATAGCGGATGAGACCACATACTATCTGAGTAGCGATTCCATGTTCTGCGCCATCTTGTGGAAAGACTTGCGCGGGGTGGAGAACAAAAGCATATCCGGCAGCATCCGCCGCTACTCCCGCAAGAGCCGGCAGGAGATGGAGAGGCTCTCCGGTGACGTTTGCCTCCCCTACCTGCTGGCCGTCCTCAACAGCAAGACGGCGGACGCGTTGCTCGCCGATATGCGTAGCGGCGACTACCACATCTACCCCGAGCACGTCCGCAACCTGCCCATAGCACCCGCCACGGCGGCGGAGCAGGAGGCCATTTGCGCATTGGCGAGGGAAGTGATGGAGCAAAAGAAGCGAGGTGAGGCGACGGCGAAATTGGAGGAGGAGATTGACAGGCTCGTGGCGGGGCTGTATGCCGGGGCGAAGCACTAGGCTGAGCCAAACGTTTTGCCTCGGCTACAGTCCCTCCGCAATCGTGTACGTCCTGTTTCTGTTGGAGCCTTGGGCGACGACCTTGCTACTTTCCATGAGTTGGTAGAGGTATCGCTTGACCTGCGACGGACTCAATTCCAACTCTGTTGCAATCTGCGCCACGCTTGCCTGCCCTTTGAGACGCAGGAACGCCAGGATGCGACTTTTCTTTTCCTGCCCCTTGGGACTAGTGGAGGATTTATCGTCCGCTTTATCGTCCGCTTTGTCGTCCGCTTTATCGTCCGCTTTATCGTCCGCTTTGTCGTCCGCTTTGTCGTCCGCCCATGCCTCCCACGCCGTGGCGAGCTGTTCGCCAATGTCCCGGCAATGCATCGATAGCGTCGTCCGGGCGGGGGCGCGGCGTTCGCTCAGCGTGGGTCGCTCGCCGTAGGCCTCCTCCCATCGGGCGAAGACGGCGGGCAAGCCGCTTCCGGCCCTCTCGCCCATGTTGAGCAGGGCGAACATCTTAAGGATGGTGCCGTTGCGGGGGTCGGACACGCCGCCGCTCACAGCCTCGACAATCGGGACACGGAAGTCGCCGGGGTTCGAGAACGAGAACCCCTGCCGAGACTTGACCACAACCACTCCGCGGGGGCCATAGTAGTCGGCGTTGACCAGCGCGTTCAGCAAGGCCTCGCGCACCACGACGTGCACCGGCGTGTCGTCTACGCGCGTCATGCCGCTGAGCAGGAACGGCTTGGGCAGGCTGACGGAGAGCTCGGCCGCCACGGAGAAAAAGAAGTCGAACAGGTTGCCGCTCCACTCGCCAGAGCTGGAGACGATGCGGTTGGCCCATCGGGTCTCCGAAGACCGATGCTCCTGGTAGTCGAGAAAATATTGCGGGAACTCTTGCGCAATCTCGTTCTCGTAGCCGAACATGAGCAGACCCGCCGCCGTCGGGAACAGTCCGCCACGGTCGGGCGAGTGGGCCACGGCGCCAATCTTGAAGAGGAAAGCCTCGTCGTCGAGTTGCGACCACACGTGCGAGGGGTGGGCGCCGTTGAACCTGTTCCGGTAGCGCCGCACCGTCTCCGGGGCGAACGAGTCGAGGGCCCTGCCGACAAGCACCTTTTGGTCCATGCTCTTGACGCTCGCGTCGCGAAGCATGGACCCGACCTCCTCGGCCGTGCACCGGTAGTCGCCCTCGCCGTTGCGGCGGAAGCTGCCGCTCATGGGGTTCGGGCCGACGTAGACGGGGCGCAACGTCCGCTCGGCGCGCGGGACGTTGACCGCCACAACCTGCGCCTCGCCGACAGGCACGACCGCCACGTCTTTGTCCCTCAGCAGGTTGACGCTCACTTTCTGCCTGTTGTTGATGCCGTTCCAGATGTCTTTCACCATCTGCTGAGGGTCGCGCACACCCACGGCGGCCAACGCTCCGTCGCGCCTCTCTTCCACACCGAGCAGGATAAGGCCGCCGTCGGTGTTGGCAAAGGAGGAGTAGGTCTCCCACAGGCTGCCGGGGAGGCCGCCTTGAGCCTTTTTCACCTCAAGCGTCGCGCCCTCCCTGTGTCGCAGGAGCTTTTTTATCGTGTTGGCGTCCACCATGTCTAAATTCATCGTGCGTTTGGCGACTCCCGTCAGCATCTTTCCTTGCCATAAAGCCCGGGATGTCGCCCAATACCGACGTCTCCGCTAATATAGTCACAAAAGGACTAACGGCAAAAACTCACTCCCCGCCCGCAAGCGACCGAAGCCCACTGCTTTTCGCCGTTGGGGAAAGAGAAAGATTGTTATCTTTGGCGCAATATGACATCAAAACAGGCACAATATGACGCAAGTATCAATGACAGTCCGTTTGACCAAGGAGAAAAAGGAGATTTTTGACAAACTCTGTGAAGCTTTCGGCATGAGCGCGAACACGGCGGTCAACTTGTTTGTCAATGCGGTGGTGCGCAAGCAAGCCATACCTTTCGCCATAGCGATTGACGACCGCGATGATGTCCGCGAGAGCGCCTTTGCGGCTTTTCGGCGGATTCGGGAGCAAGCAGAGTGCGGAAGTCGGCCAGAGATGACTACAGGCGAAATCTACAAGGAGATAAAGGCGGTCAGGGAGAATCGCCATGGGCGAGAAAAAGTCGCAAGCAGATGATTTTTGCTGTCATCGACACGAACGTTCTCGTTTCTGGCCTCATGACCAAGAATCCGGCATCTCCGCCTGTCAGAATTGTCGAGGCGTTGTTGCTTGGTCTGTTCACGATGGTGTTCAATGATGACGTAATGGCGGAATACTCGGACGTACTGAGACGCCCCAGGCTCCGGTTGGACGAGCAGGATGTCAAAAGTTTGTTGGCTTTCATATCCGCATATGGGTTGCCTGGCAAGACTGTCGCGTCGAATGCCGATTTTGCCGATGAGGACGATCGTGTATTCTTTGAATTGGCGTCGGGACACCCTGGGGCAAAACTAGTCACAGGCAACCAAAAACATTTTCCAAGGGTGCCTACGGTCTTGTCTCCGCAAGAGTTTGTCCAATTGCTTGGCATATAGTCACACTTTTTTTCTACTCCCCGCTCATTCGGAACCGCAACTCGTAGTTCTTAACGAAATCCACTTCCTCCGCCGTCAGCCCATAGAGCGGGCCCAGGTAGTCGTCCATCTCGTCTATGATGGGCTTCGAGCGGACAATCTTGTACCAACGGAAGCTCTCCATGCCGTAGCGCGAGCCTGCCGATGTCGTCCGGCGGTCGCAATTAGCCTCGATGTCTGCTAGATAGCGGTCGTAGAGGGCGGACAGCTCCGCCCGTTGCGCCTCTGTCAGCCGCGGCATCGTGAACGACAGCAGCTCATATGACTTCCAGTCGAGATTGTTCCCATAAATCTGATAGAACCAAAACGACAGGTTCGAGCTCAATGCGCAGCCAATGGGCGCGGCATAGTCGCGCGCGAAGAAGACAGCCTTCTCCTTTGTCGACCCCGTGGGGTAGCTCGTCACGACCTTGAAATATCGCCCGCCCGAAGTCCTGTAGTACAGGGGCGACCCGTCCAGGTCTAGGAATCCTGCCAGCGTCTCGTGCTTCCGCAACTTCCGCAATATGCTCTTTTCCAACTCCGTGCCAATCTTGGGAATGCGGCCGTCGAGCATGAAGTCGCGCACGTCGGTGAACTGAAGGCCGCCCATAAGACTCTGCAAGTCGAACGCCTCTCCGTCGCGCCTGTACATCTTCGTCGAGTAGACGTGGCGGCACTCCGAAAGGGTCTTGCGAAACATCAGTATGGACGTGTTGACGACGGCGTTCGGGAAGATGGGGCGCGGGGCCACCGCGAACGACGCCACCCTCACCGTCCCGCACCCCCCGAACAGCAGCCGGTGCAGGCCCATCATGGAGTCGCTCGACGTCACGGCTATGGGGACTATGAGGGCCAGCACGCCGCCCCGCCTCAGCAGGCCGTAGCCAAGCTCGACGAAGAGGGCGAAGGTGTCGAGAGACCCCTTCTGGACGCCCCTCTCGGTCCTGGCCGCGGCGTAGTCCCGGCGGAAGACGCCCCTCTGCCAGGCGGGGTAGGCGGCGCCGTACGGCGGGTTCCCGACCACGGCGTCGAAGCCCGCGCCAGGGGGTCGGCA
>CAZHOT010000038.1:0-4896 GCA_964534235.1 uncultured Marinilabiliaceae bacterium | reverse complement strand
TCCGAAGGTGGGTGATGCCCAATGGCGTGTTGATGTCCTAGGGCTCACGCCCTAGGCTGCCCTATGCCGCCCCTTCGGGGCTATGAGTGGCGGCCCTGTGTCGTAAATCCCTTACGTGCATGGGGTCCTTGCCGGGATTCATTTGCGTCACCCGCGCCCATCCGTCGCCCCCCCCGGGGCCTCAAAGCCCCAAAGGCTACGAAGTGTGCGAAGCGGCGATATGTTTCAGCCTAGGGCGTGAGCCCTAGGACGATGCGTGACCCCTAGGATGTGGTGGGCCTTATGGCGGGGTGAGCCTTAGGACGATGCGCGACCCCTAGGATGTGGTGAGCCTTATGAGAGGTGAACCATAGGACAATGCGTAAGCCCTATGACGTTGGTGACCCCTAGGATATTTGGGGATTGCGTCGCCTTTGTTCGTCTTTCTCCAGATGTGGGCCGTCTTTGTGTCCGATTCGTGCCGCATCGTCCCGCAGATTGTCTCGCCTTGCCCCCCCTCCGAGCGCCGTCTTCGTCCCACCCATTGCCACACCCTTATCCCCCCAAAAGTTCGCCCCCCCATTGCCCGCCGGGCTTCCATTCCCTGTCTCTTCTCTGTGATTTGTCTATAAAATTTACTCATATGTCGCAAGCATACGGTTTTCTGTCGTATATTTGCCGCTAGAAAACCCTAGGCGACGGCCTTGGCTGGCTGGCCATGTTGCGCATCGGCGCAATCGGACGGCCGGTCGTCTTCAGTCCATACCCGCTATGAGAAGATGAGTTTTTCATTTGTTGTAAGTTTATAGTTAAAGTCCCTGGCGGCGGCGGGTTCTCCGTCGCCGCTTTCTGTGTCTTTGCGAAATCCTCTTTTGTCCACCTTTGGCGCGCTAATGTCACCCGTCCCGTTAAGGAATATGCCCACCTTTGCGCATTGTTTAACATTAACTCTCTTTTGCATATGAACCACGTCCTACTTCTGTTGCGCAGGTGCGCCGCCATTGGCGCGTTCCTGCTCGCTTCGGCGGCTCTCCAGGCCCAGAGCGTCACGCTCTCTTCCACCACGGTCGGCTCCACGGACAACTCCACGCCTTTCTTCGGCGCCAAGTCCGATGTGGTGGAAATTCCTGCCGGTAAGCAGTTGACTTTCAAGTTCACAAACAACAACGGCGGCGCCACGGTAAATTACTACAATTGGCTCCTGGCCGTTGTCAACACTCAGGCGCACGACAAGTCGGAGAATAGCGGTTATGAAGAGTATTTCGTCCTGCGCCCCGACAATTGGGTTTGGGGGTGGAACGCCGACTATCCATACGAAAGGGGGCATCTCGCCTTGTCGGGATACGATTGGGACTCGTTCCCTGCGCATATGGATGGGGCTTCGGTGGAAATCGCTGTTAAGCGTTTCGCCGGTAGCAGTATTGTCATGGTTGAGGCGAAGATGACCAAAGGCGACGTCACATTTATCGAGGACTACTACCAGAGTTGCCCTAGCTCGGATCCGCTCTACGCCTACCTCTCTGTAGAGAAGGCCCATCTCTCGAATCTTACGGCAGAGATTGCCGATTGCGCATCTTCTACGTACGCCGGCGTCGAGCTGTTCTTGAATCCTAACGTGAAATATTGGTTTGCGGCTGGAGCCGAGGAGATCCCCCCCATCAATTCCGCATTCGCGTCCTATGGCATCAAGGCTGACGGCTCACGGGAGGCAATACTTGAAAGTGACGGAGCTGTCCATAATAATGGCGATTTCTGGTTCGTCTGTCGAGGCCTTTTTTACTCGTTTAAGGTCGACGTCGCCGAGACCGGGTGTGCCGTCGTCGGCAATACCGACCTGACCACGCCGTTCAACTCCGCGTCGTCGGAATATGTCCAGGTCCGCAGCGGCGAGACCAAGACTGTCTCGTTCCAGATCCGGTCTGACAACGCCGCCAATTGGCACTGCCCGGTCGTCATCTTGCGCACCGCCGACAAGGCCGAGTATGCCACCCTCCGCGCCGACAACTTCGGCTACCGCGAGCTGACCGAGAACAACATTGCCGACGAGGGCGCCGTGCTGCAGTCCGATTGGGACAGGACTCTCTTCCGCTCCTCCATCGACGGCTCCGTCTACACCGTCTCCGTCTCCAACTATGCCGACTCCGCCTCCGTCCTCATGGATGTCGTCGACGGCCGTGGGCAGACGCATCACCAATATTACCGCCACATCGGCAAGAGCCGCACCGTCAACGCCGGGCCCGACGACCTCTATTTCGGCATTACCACCGAGGGCGCCTACCTCCTCTTCAAGCCCTCTGAGACCACGGCCCTCGGCTTCGCCACGGTCGGTGACCTCGAAGTCGTCGTCGACGGCGGGAGCGTCGATGTCGTCGGGGCGGACAGTTTCGAGGTCTACGACCTCAAGGGTCGCCGCGTGGCTCCGAGGGGGCTTGCGGCCGGCGTCTATGTCGTCCGCGCGGGCGGCATGGCGAGGAAGATCATCGTGCGCTAGCTGTTTCCGAAAAATGCAGTGTTTCACCGATTGACGCGTAGCGGCGAAACCACTAATTTTACCGCCATAAGCGATAAGTCAACATGGCAGAGAAGAAACAGATTGCCGTCGTGGGCTACGGCAACATTGGCAGGGCCGCCGTCGAGGCGCTCTCCATAGCCCCAGATTTGGAGTTGGCGGGTGTCGTCCGCCGCAACCCCGCAGGGCCGCAGCCGGCTGAGCTGGCGGGCGTCAGGGTCGTGGCCGAGGTGGGCGAGCTGGGGCGTGTCGACGCCGCGCTGCTCTGCACCCCCACGCGCGCCGTGCCGGAGACGGCCGAGGGTCTCCTCGAGAGGGGCATAGCCACGGTGGACAGCTTCGACATCCACACGCGGGTCCCCGAGCTGCGCGACAGGCTCGACGCCGTGGCGCGCAAGAATGGGACGGCGGCCATCATCTCGGCAGGGTGGGACCCGGGGTCCGACTCCATGATTCGGGCAATCCTTGAGGCCATGGCCCCCAAGGGGCTCACCTACACCAACTTCGGCCCCGGGCGGAGCATGGGCCACACCGTCTGCGCCAAGAGCAAGGCGGGAGTGCGCGACGCACTCTCCATGACCATCCCGCTCGGCACGGGCCTGCACCGCCGCATGGTCTATGTCGAGCTCGAGCCCGGCGCCCGCCTCGGCGACGTCGAGGCGGCAATCAAGGCCGACGACTACTTCGCCCACGACGAGACGCACGTCGTCGAGGTCCCGTCGGTCGAGGCGCTCAACAATGTCGGCCACGGCGTCAACCTTATCCGCAATGGCGTCTCGGGCGTCACGTCCAACCAGAATTTCCGTTTCACGATGGAGATCAACAACCCCGCCCTCACCGGCCAGGTCCTCGTCTCGTGCGCCAGGGCCGTCTTGCGCCAGGCCCCGGGGTGCTACACCATGATTGAGATCCCGCCCGTCGACCTCCTCCCCGGCGACCGGCGCGAGCACGTGCGTCGCCTGGTCTAGGCCGGCGCAGGGTCAGAGAGGAACAACGGCGTCGCCCGCCATGCAGTGCGGGCGTCGCCGTTTCCTTGTTCTGCAAAAGGCCGGCGACGCCGATTGCCCAATCGGTTGTGTGGTCCCGCATCCGTCCGTCAGTCTCCCGCGCCTAGTCTGTCGGTCTCCCACGCCTAGTCCGTCAGTCCCGCACCTAGTCCTAGGGATCACGCCCAAGGCTGCCCTATGCCGCCCCTTTGGGGCTTTATGTCCCTGGGTAGCGGGGGGTGATTGTTGATTATTAATTATTAATTATTAATTGTTAATTGTTAATTATTAATTCCCCAAGCATTTCCCTCAGCTCCTCCAGCCGCTCGGCGCGGAGCATCCTCACCCGGCGCTCCTTGAAGTTCGCCACGCCCTTGAAGCTCACGGCCATGTGGCGCCGCAGGTGGACTATGGCGCGGCGCTCGTCGCCAATCCACTCCACTGTGTCGTTGAGCTGGCGCATGAGGCGGCGGGCCACTTCGGCCGCGCTCGGCGGCGGCAGCTCCTCGCCCGTCGAGAGGTAGTGCTTCACCTCCTCGAAGACCCACGGGCGCCCTATGGCGGCGCGGCCAATCATTATGGCGTCCACGCCGTGGCGCTCGAAGGCCTCCAGGGCCCCGGGGCCGTCGGCGATGTCGCCGTTGCCTATCACCGGGATGCGCATCCGCGGGTTGCGCTTCACCTCGCCAATCAGCGTCCAGTCGGCCTCGCCGCTGTACATCTGGGCGCGCGTCCGCCCGTGGATCGTCAGGGCGCTTATCCCGGCGTCTTGCAGCATCTCCGCCGTCGTCACAATGTCGCGGCTCGTCTCGTCCCACCCCAGGCGCGTCTTGGCAGTCACGGGGGTGTGGCGCACGGCGCGGACCACCTGCCGCGTCATCTCGACCATCTTGGGCACGTCGCGGAGCAGGCCCGCCCCGGCGCCCTTGCCCGCAATCTTCTTCACCGGGCACCCGAAGTTGAGGTCTATGATGTCCGGCCCGCTCTGCTCGACGATTTTCGCCGCCTCGACCATGGCCTCTGTCTCGCGTCCGTATATCTGGACCCCCACGGGGCGCTCGTTGTCGTCGATGTCGAGCTTCTTCATGGAGCTCCGCACGTCGCGCACTATGGCGTCGGCGCTGACGAACTCCGTATACATCAGGTCCGCGCCGTAGCCTTTGCACAGGCGGCGGAACGCCATGTCCGTCACGTCTTCCATTGGGGCCAGCACCACCGGGCGCTCGCCAAGGTCCAGGTCTCCTATCTTCATTCTGCCGCTGTTACTTTTTCTGCAATCTTTTCAGACACTCCTTTTTTTGCGGGGCAATTATAGCCTTTCGTCCCCGCCTGTGCAAATCTTTTCATGGTGGGGGGCACATTCCCCTCCCCCCTAGGGCTCACGCCCTAGGCTGCCCCATGCCGCCCCTTTGGGGCTACGAA
>CAZHOT010000037.1:0-7764 GCA_964534235.1 uncultured Marinilabiliaceae bacterium | reverse complement strand
GCCTGGTCGTCCACGCCGACCTTGATCATCAGGTCTAGAAGGTTCACGCTTTCACCTCCAATCCCAGTCTCGAGATAACGTCAGCGGCTATCTCGTCGCCCGTCCGCGTGTCGACGGGCTTGGGTTCCGTGATCTCGTTCCAGCCGAGGCCGAGCATCTTGCCCTGCGGCATGAGGCGAAGCGATTCGCACACGTAGGCGCGGAAGAGCTCCTCGCGCGCATCAGATGCGACGCGGGCCTCGGCGTAGCGCAGGAACGCTACTGCGCTGCGGGGGCCCCGGTACTCGCCGAGGGCGAGCCAGACGGCTGGGAGCGCACGGCCTCCGCCGTCTCCCCCAAGGAGGCTAAAAAACCAAGCAGCACGGGGTCGTTGAGCGCCTGCACGAGCCACACGGGCAGCGAGAAGACGGTGAGGGAGGCCTTCACCTCCTCGACGGAGCGGCCCTGGGTAGCCGCCATGATCTGCACGAGCTCCTCCTTGTGGGCGCGTATGAGGCCCGGAGCGGCGCGGCGGACGCGCGAGAGCATGAAGTCGCCGGGTTCGGTGCCCTCGGGGCACTCCTTGGCCGTGAAGAGGTCGCGGAAGTCGGGGTCTTGGGCGACCGCGAAGACGGGCTCGATCAGGTCGGCCACGGCGTCGAGGGCCGCCTCGCCCTTGAGAGCGTCGAGGGCCATGGCTAGTCCTCCGTTCCCTGCTTGACGTAGATCTCGTACGGAACGGTATCGGGGGCTGCGCTGGAGTAGTGGCCCGTGAACTCGAATGCGAACTGGCCCTTGGCCTTGTCGCCGGATTGGATCTGGAAGCCGCCCGTGGACAGGGAGTTGAGCACGTGGATCGCGACGAAGCCGGCCTTGCCGCTGCTGTCGCCGTCCTCGTTCACGGCGGAGTAGTCGCCGACCCACCAGACGTCTTCGAAGTCGGCCTCGTCGAGGTCGTTGCGGGGGACGATCTTGAACTGGTCGCTGGAATCGATCGCGCCCGCGCCCACGAGCTGCTTGGCGAGCTTGGGGGTGACGCCGATGAAGGTGCCGGCGAGCTTGACCTCCCAGCTCTCGAGCTTCTTCAGCTCTTTCATGTTCTTGGGGCAGTTGTCGATGTCCTCGCCCCAATCGCTGTACTCGGGCGTGGCGGTGAAGTTGATTCCGCCGGAGGTCGCGCCGAGGATGCTCGAGGCGGACAGCTCGCCCGAGGTGGGCGTGAAGGCGGACAGGAGGACGCCTGCGTTGAGCTGCAGGTTCTTGAACGTGTCGTTGGGTATCTGGGTGAACTTCATGGCCCTGGGCCTCCTAGGAAGTCGTGATGAACTCGATCTCCAGGTTCAGGTAGCGCCGTTTGACGGATGCGTCCTCGTCGGGCACGCTCTGCGCCCACGGCGTCCCTCGCCTCACCCACATGCCGCCGCCATCGCAGGGCAGCAGCCGACCGGACAACCCCAGGTTCCTCCCCAGCCGTGAGACGGCCGCGTTGGGCGCGGCCTCGCTCTCGGTCTTAAACCACATGTTCGCCAGCACGGAGACCCCCTCGTCTCCCCATGCCCCCTCGGCCCACTCGTACGTGACGTACGGGAAGGCGGCGTCCTCGGGAACAGAGGACGCCGAGTAGGCCGCGAGGCCGCTGGCCCCTTGAATCCACGCGTGGAACGCCGCCGCCTTAGTCGCCATCGGGCGGCTCCCATTCCTCGGCGGCGCACTGCTCGAACTGGAACGTGACCATGGACGGCGTGCGCCCGTCGTCGGCGTTGCTCGTCACGCGGAACACCTGCCCGTCCGAGACGCGGCGGAACACGTCGCCGAACGAGAGGCGGGCCTTGCTGGTGACGGTGTAGACGTTCTTCACGCCCTCCTTCTCCGCCACCCTCGCGGCGGTGGAGGTGTCCTTGACGATCGCGGCCTCGAACGCCGCCGTGTCCGTCCACGAGGTCGTGAAGCCGCCCTCGCCGTCGCTGACGCGCACGCGCTCCATCAGCGTGCACGCGACCTGCATTCGCTCCCAGAGCTGGCTCATACCTTCCGCCACCCCCTCAGCTCGTCCTTGAAGGCCGCTTTCCAGCCCGCAGAGCCGCTAGAAGAGGCCGTTTCGCCCTTGAGGGAGTAGCTGTAGCCCCCGAACGATTCCGAGGCGTACACGCCGCGAGAGGCCTCTCCGTTGGCCTCCTCCCACGCCGCTATCCGCTCCGACAGCTCCACCACGGCGGGCGGGACGCGGAGCGCGTAGGCCGCGCCCTCGAACTCCTCGTCCGCAAGGTCGGTCGCGGGGTGGCGGTGCAGGCCGTCGTTGAAGGCGCTGCCCTCGATGCGGAACCACTGCCCCGCCTTGAGCCACTCCCCCGCGCCCAGCAGGGAGCCGCCCTCGACGGACAGCTCCCCGCGCTCGACGTGGTGGAAGCGGCCGAGGCCGTCGCGGTCGAACCAGTTGTTGAGGCTTGTCAGCACCGCTTCCAGCATCTCGGCTCCTTAGGACGTAGCGCCGACCTTGATGCCCTTGAGGCGAGCTGCCTTGAGGGTGTTCTTGAGGGCTACGCCGGCGACCAGCTCGACCTCGCCCGTCTTAACCGCGCCCGGGGCGGTGAGGTCGGGCATGTAGGAGTTGATCACGCCGTTGCCGGTGGGGCTGATGCCGTGGAAGCCGTCGAGGGACAGGTTCACGGCGTAGATATCGGTCGTGATGGTGCTGGATGCGGTGGTGTCCTGGATCACGTCGACGGATGCGGAGCCGTTGTAGAACTTGCCCAGGTCGACCATCGGAATGCCGGCGTAGGTCTCGACGACGCGGCCGAAGCCGTCCGTGGAGCGCTCGTAGTAACCGGCGCGGCGGGCGATTCCGCGCATGCGGGTGAGCATCTTGCCGTTCATGAGCAGCATGGTTGCGCCGCCGTCGACGAGCGACAGGAAGCCGTCGATCTCGTCGAGGAAGGCGTGCGCGTTGGTGGTCATGAGCGCGGCGGAGGAGACGTCAACGGCGGAGGCCACGTCGTTGGAAGAGCCTTCGAGCAGCTTCTTGAGGCCGTCGAAGGTCTTCGTCTGGTAGCCCGCTCCGCTGGACGCGGTGGTGCCGTTGATTGCGCACTGGTGGAACAGGTTGGCCGTCGCCTTGATCTTCTGCTCGGCCTGGAAGGCGAGCTCGTCCACAGCGCCGGAGGTGTTCTGCAGAACGCGGTCGACGGAGAAGCTGCCGCCCATGACGATGGCGTTGGTGGTCTTCTTCTCGCGCTTGGCCTCGCCTGCGGCGTACTCGGCGTTGATCTCGCGGACGGCGGCGGTGGACGGGGTCTTGAGCTGCACATAACCGTATGCCAGCGTGGAGCCGCCCGTGCCGGGGCTGATGATGTTGTCGAAGGTCATTCGGTCGAGCAGCAGGGAGCTGCGGCGGAACATGTCGACAACCTGCTGGTCAACCTTGTCGGCCATGCCGACCTTTGCTTCTTCGAGTGTGATGGGCATGCTTTAGCCTTTCTCGTTGTAGCGCTGGCGCAGTGCGTCGGCGAGGCTGGAAGGCTCCGCCTGGCCCCCGCTCTTTGCGGGCGGGTTGCCCGTGCTCGCGCCTTGGGTGCTGGTGGATGTGATGAACTGCGGGTACTTCTCGGTGAAGTCGGCAACCGCCTTCTTCACCGCGTCGGCGTCCTCGAACGCCCCGTCTTTCACCGCGTACCGGGACGGATCCATGTCCTTCACGGCGAGGTCGGCGTAGCGGTCGTCAACCTTGGCGGATCTAAGCTGGTCTCGGAAGAGCTTCTCCGCGACGGCGCGGGCCTCCTTGGCCTCGACGCCTGCCTTGTACGTCGCGAACTCCTCCTGCACGGCCTTGAGCTTCGCCCCCGTGTCGTCGCCGGCTGCGGCCTCTGCGGCCTTCTGCGCCTCTTCGAGCTTCTTCTTCAGCTCGGGCACGGAATCTGCCTCGGCCTTTGCGTCGTCGCGCTGCTTCTTCAGCGCGTCCACGGATTCGGCGTGCGCCTCGATGATCTGGTCTGCCTTGTCGTCCTCGATGCCCATTGCCTTGAGCATCTTTCGCGTGAGCGCCATGTAGGCTCCCTTCGTCCTGCGGTGTCGCGGGCTGTCCCTCGCCCGTGGCCGGACGCGTTCCCTTGCGTCCTGCGGGGCGAATAATGCCGCGCGTGTCACAGCTTTTCGGGGCCTCGGTCAGCCGTTGCGGAGCATGGCCTCGAGGATGGCGCGGTACTCGGAGGCGTGTCCCTCGGCGGCGGGGCGCAGGAACGGCTGGGCCTTGCTCCGCGAGGTGCCGTATTCGACGTACTTTCCGTATTCGACGTCTGTCCCGATGTAGGCATCGTTGTTGATGCGCATGTGGGTGATGGAGTTCTTCAGGCGTCCCGTGTCGACGGGGCATTTCTGGACTGCGTATCCCTCGGCCTGCAAGCCGATGGCCTCCAAGCCTCGGGCGATGGCCGCGCCTATCGCGGCTGCGACCTCGTCGGTGTTGTCCTGGACGATCTCTACGTTGTTCGCCATGCGGCCTCCCTTCTGGGCCATCATGGCTTGCGCGTCACAGCAAAAGAAAAGCCCCGCCGTAGCGGGGCCGCGTCAGAAAGCGACGCTTCTCTTGACTCTGAAGTGCTTCATGTACTTTTTGCCGTTGACGTATATCATGCCTTCGCCAGCGTCCTCCCAAGGGATTCCGCGCTCCTCGGCCAGCTTCCACACCTCCACGCGCTCCTCGCCGTCGTCCTTCGCCTTAGTGCGCCTCCCCGCCTTCGGCTTGGCCTTGTTCGCGGCTTCGGCTGCTTTGCGTCGCGATATCTCCGCTGCGCCCTCCGCTGTTCGGTCGTCGGGATACAGGTCGTCGGAATAGGCGGCGTAGTGGGCGTTCAGGAAGTGCTGCCATGCGGCAGCGGCCTCGGCGTCGGTGCCTCCGGCTGTCGCCCCCACCGCCGTTCGAAGCTTGTCGGCGACGGCGTTCGCCTTCGCGTCAGCCGAGGCTCTCTGCGCCCCGTCGGCGACGTAGCGCCCGTACATCATGTTGATCTGGCTTTCGGTCGCGCCGAGCCTGCCGTCCTTGTGGGCGCGGTACAGGAGGCCCGCCTGCTTGCGGGAGACGGTGCCGTAGGGCTTCACGGTGCCGTACCTCTCGAACAGAGCCGATTCTGACAGCGGGTTCGCAGCTTCCGCCGCCTTCCTTCCGCCCGCCTTCCACTGCTCGTAGGTCATGCCCTCTGGGAGCTTCCCCCAGCGCTGCGTGAGGTCGGACAGGTCGCGCTCGAAGCCCTTGATCGACGGCACCAGGGCGCAGCGGCAGTTCATCGTCTCGGAATACGGCGCGTCGGGGTCGCCCGGGAACATGCACCCGTTGCTGAACTCCTCGTCGTAGTCGACGATCTCGCCGTCCAGCTGCCGGTGGCTGTGGCGGGTGCGCCCGTCGATCGTTGCAACCCACTGCTTCGAGACGGGTATCCCCATCTTCGCCGCCTCGGCGAAGGAGTCCACGCGGCCCGCGTTCTCGGCGGCGGTGACGGCGGTACGCACCGTGCGCAGGGCCGTTGCCCAGTTGGAGTCCGTGACGCCCTGGATGCGGCGTGCCAGCTTGGGGATCGGCTCGCCCAGCAGAAGCCCCTGCGTGAGCTGCGAGGCCATCAGGCGGCGGTTCCACGCAACGTCCTTGGCGGCGTTGACCGACGGGCGGGGGAACAGCTCCTCGCCCTCGGCCACGAGGCGCTGAACGGCGGGGGCGCTCGTCATGGCGAAGGCTATGTCGGCCCCCGTCGCATTGCACACGCTGAAGGCCCCGTAGTTCGCGCCCTCGGCGTACACCTCGGGGAGCCGCCCGTCCAAGGCCGCCATCGCCACCTCGTTGGCATGCTCGTAGCCCCACGCCACCTGGTCGAGCACGGCTTCGTAGCGCTTGCCCGCCGCGATCTGCGACGCGCGCCAGCTGCGGTAGTCGGCCTCTGACAGCTCGCCCGCCTCGACCAGCTTGCGCTTGGCGGCGTCTCGTTCCTCGAAGCGCGCGAGGTAGGCCGAGAGCGCCTCCTGGGCGTCCTCCTGGGCTTCGAGGTACGTCTCCCGCACCTCGGCCATGATCTCGTCAACCGCGCGGTCTGCGGCCTCGTGGGCGGGGTCGGCCATGCGCTACTCCTCGTCCTCTTCCTCGCCCTCGTCCGCCTGCTCGCCGTTCATCGCCGCCACGGCGTTTGCCTGCATGACGGCGGGCAGGGCGCTCAATCGCTCCTCGGCCTCGGCGTCCTTTCGCTCGAGGATCGCGGCCACCTCGTCGGGCGTGACGTTGGGGAGCTTGCGGAGGATCGTCTCCTCGTCGAGCCACTGCGCCTCCATGGCCACGACCTCAACCTGCTCCTTCACGTTGCTGATGCGCTTGCGGCTGAACACGGGCGTGGCCTCGATGCCCTGGAGCGCCAGGATGTCCTGGATGCCCTCGCGCATGTGGCGCTCGAACTCCGCCGCTTCCTCGTCGAGCGGCTGGTAGGCCGCGTCTATGTGGTCGTTGGTGGCACCTGCGGCCACGGCGTGCACGTCCAGCGCCCCGAAGCCCTCGTATATCTGCTCGCGCAGGGCCTTGAGCACCGCCTCGCGGCTCTGGGTGGGCACCTCCTGCGTGTACGGCTCTACCGTCACGCCGTCGTCGGCCCCGGGGTTGGCCACGATGTGCGTGAGCTTCATGCGGTCGCGCAGCCGCGCCAGGTCGGCGTCGGTCATGCCGCCCGCGTTGTTGACGACCCAGTACACCTCCGCGCAGTCCCGCACGTCGTTGGCGAAGCCCGACAGCACGAGGTCGTAGGCGTCTATCGCCTCCCGCAGGCCCACGAGCGTGCTCTGGCGGGTGTCGGAGCCCCACACGGGCACGATGGGCAGGCGCGAGTAGTTCTCGGCGTCAACGGCCAGCCGCAGGCCGTCTGCGGGCGTCTCGCGGTAGGTCACTTTGTAGGCGCGCTTCGGCTCGGTGACGTGGAGGGCCGAGTCGCCCGAGGACTCCGCCGCCATGAGCGTGTAGCCGTCCTGTTCGTACATCTCCACCTGCAAGGGCCGCGTCCCGTCGATGCGGTAGAAGCGCACGCCCGCCATGAGAGCGCCCGAGCGCGCGTCCCAGATGGGAGCGAACTCGTCGGCGGTGAACACCTCGAGGTGGTCGAGGTTCCAGAACGGGAAGGAGACGCCGTGGATGAGCGCGTATGTGCCCACGTCCTTCACGTCGTCGTCGAAGCGCGCGCCCAGCTTCGGCTTCACGTCGTCGCGCTGCTTGTCGCTGCCCGGCTCGACGAAGGTCACGCCCTCGCCGAGCGAGTACATGCACCGCTGCGTGTTCAGGCGCTTGAAGAAGTTGCTTGCGATGCGTAGGCGGCTCGCCGTGAAGTCCGGCACCTGCCCGCCGTTGGCGCTGTAGAGCATCTTCGTGAACGCCGCGATGGTGGGGTTCCGCTGCCTGTAGTACAGCGTGGCGTCGCGGGCCGTGCGGTACATCTCCGAGGCCATGTGGCGCTCTATGGCCTCCTTGCAGAACGCGGCGGGGTCGGTCGCCGCCTCCAGCTCGTCAAATGTGATGGTCGTAGACGCGGTCATTCGATCTCCTCTCGAAAGGTGATGTGTACGGTTCCTCTAGGCGGATCATCTTCAGCGTGGCGACGCCGTAGCGCAGGGCGTCGCACAGGTGGTCGTTCTCCTTCACGGGCTTGTCGCCGTTGGCCTTCGCGTCCCAGACGTAGCCCGCAAGCTCCTTGCCCAGCTCCGGCAGGTCGTCGGCGATGCGCACCAGCCCCTCGGCCATGGCAGCGGCGGTCTCCCTGATGCCGTCCTCAA
>CAZHOT010000036.1:0-9757 GCA_964534235.1 uncultured Marinilabiliaceae bacterium | reverse complement strand
TGCGGTCCAACGTCAAGGGCGTCACGCCGGAGTGGATCTTGACAGACGGCGGCACGAGCCTAAAGGCGCAGGTCGACCTCAACCTGCCTTTCGCAGGGACATATAGCGTCACGTTCGGTGTCGGGACGCCGGGCGGCGTGGTCTATGGCGAGCCCTATACGTTCACTGTTGAGGGCAACGACTTCACGATGCTCGACAACCCGCTGTGGACATACCTGGCCGGCGGTGTCGGCAAGAGCAAGACGTGGGTGCCGGTCGACAAGTCCTATGGCGTCGGCAACTGCACGGGCCCGGTCATGTATTGCAATCCCGACGACGTCATGAACGACGGCTCCGGCTCGACGAACATGGCTTTCGAGGCCTGGAAGCCCAACTGGGACCCCGGGTTCCAAGACTGGCTCATCCCGGCGTCCGACCCCTACATGGGTTCGTCCATGACGTTCGGCCTCGACGCCACAAAGGGCTGCACGCTCACCGAGTTCCGCGGCGACGCCAACGGCGGCCAGACGCTCAACGGCACGTTCAGCCTCTCGCTCGACGACGCGGCGCACCCGACAATCTCGTTCAACGGCGGGACGTTCGCCCTGCACAACACGAACTTCGATGCCGTGTGCGACAACTACACCAAGGACATCAAGATTGTCGAGCTCACGCCCTATATGCTCCAGCTGGCGACCATGAGGACCAACTCCGAGGGCGCATGGTGGCTCATCTGGAACTTCGTCGCCAAGGACGTCCAGGACGGCGCTGTCGAGATTCCCGTCGAGGAGGTGCCCGTCGAGGCCGCCACGGTGGGCGAGATTGCCGACAACAATCTGGCGAAGAGCCTCTTCACGCAAGACCTCGACGGCGTCGAGGCCACGCTCAGCTCCGTGACGTTCAATTTCAACCAGGACCAGCCCTATGGCTTCTACTGGTGGAACGGCGGCTCGTCCGCTTGGGAGGCCAGTGCCGAGGCCGACTACGGCAAGAAGGAGTGGTATCCCGCTGCGACGTCCGCCAATGTCGAGGACTTCGCCCTCGTCCTCACCAAGGCGGCCGACGGCACCTATAAGTTCGTGGAGGAGGAGGCCGGCATCGACGGCACGTTCACCATCGACGGCAACGACCTCCTCTTCAGCCGCAACATTGTCTTCTTCTCTGCCGACGGCATCGAGATGGCTACCAACAAGCTGACCGTCGTCAAGGCCAGCGCGGTGGACAACGAGTATTATTTTGCAGTCCCCAACGAGACCAACACTGCCGGCCAGGTCTGCAAATATCTCTACGCCAACCTCAAGCAGAAGGCCATCGGCGGCGCCGCCGCGGGCCCGGTCGAGATTGCCATCGACCAGTCGAAGATTTCGTGGGGCTTCGGAGACACGGGCGGCAAGGCCATCCGAGTGACGCTCTACAACACCTGGTCCGGCCCCACCGACGCTTTCGACATCGCCAAGGCGAAGCTCAAGAAAGGCAAGACGCTCAAGGTCTCGTTCCAGATCACTGGCGGCGTGACGTGGGTCGAGGGTGCCGAGCCCAAGGCCATACTTCGCCACAACGTGGATGGTCTCGGTGTCGGTTCCGACTGGTTCGGCTTTGGCGAGGCGGATGCCGTGGCCATCAACAAGAGCGGCGTCACGACGCTCTCGCTCACCAACGACACGGGTTCGGCGGCCGATTTCTCCGACGGTTCGCTCCAGATCGTGATCCAGATCGACTCCGCCAACACCACGGCGCACGACCTCTGCGACATCACTGTCAACGAAGCCGGCGAGCCGACCATCACGGGTACTGTCTCCATGACAATCGAGTAATAAGGAACATTAATCTTTCTCCGCCGTCCGCCAGGGCCGCAGTGCCCTGGCGGGGGCGCGGGGAAGACTAAGAAGCAGTTTTATCAGGATATGAAAGCAAAGATATTAGCGGGCGTCATGTCGCTTGCGCTGGGCTTCTGCGCCGCGGCGTGCAGCGACGACGACGACTATTCGCCCGCCACTGGCACTCTCGTCCAGTCGGTCTCCACGGGCTCCAGCGACGCCACGTCCACGTCCGTCACGCTCCACGGCACTGTCAGCGGCCTCCAGGCGCAGGCCTCTTCCGCCTACGTCGTCGGCTTCTACTACGGCTCTTCGGCCGACGCGCTGACCGAGACCGCCGTCGGGACGCTCGACGGCACGGCCCTCGAGGCCACCATCGACGGGCTGCTCAACAACACCACCATCTACTACCAGGCGTTCGCCACGCTCCAGAAGGTCGTCACCTACAAGGGCGGCGTCATGAGCGTCGTCACGACGGACGCCACGGTGACCACTGCCGACGCCAAGAGCGTCTCCGCCATCGGCGCGACCCTCGGCGGCGAGGTTGCGGGCTACCCCGACGACGCGGCTTGCGGTGTCGTCATTGCCGCCAGCAGCGACGTGGAGAAAGTCCGCGCCGGTCTGCGCATCGAGAACGCGTCGCTCGCCGGCAGCTTCGAGATCGCCAAGGCCGGTCTCGCCGCAGGCTCGACCTACTACTACGCCGCCTATCTCGACCTTGGCGCCGGGGTGGTCTATGGCGATGTCAAGACTTTCACTACGAGCGAGATGACGCTCAATCCCGACGACGACTTTGTCGACCTCGGCCTCTCCACCAAGTGGTGCAAGTTCAATGTCGGCGCTGCCAGCGCCTCAGACCTTGGCGGCCTCTTCGCCTTTGGCGACCTCGCGGGCGTCAGCAATTCGACTTCGGCCGCCGACTATGCGCCGAACACCGACACCTACAGGACCGACTACGACGTGGTCTTCAAGACCCTCGGCCAGAAGGCCACCCTGCCTACCGCCGACGAGTTCCAGGAGCTCTTCGCCAAGTGCGACGCCGAGTGGACGACAGAGGAGGGGCTGACAGGCTACAAGTTCACCAGCCGGGTGAACGGCAAGTCCATCTTCCTGCCCGCCGCCGGCTCCCGCACGGGCAACGCCGTCAGCGGCGAGGGCGCCAAGGGTCTCTATCTGACCGGTTCGGTCAACAAGGGCAACGCCGACTTCGCCGTCTCCTACGAGTTCGCCAACGGCAGCAACGCGCAGGTGGCCACACCGCGTTTCCAGGCGCTCTCTGTGCGCCCCGTCTCGACGGCCAAGAGCGTGGCGTTCGACAAGAGCCTGCTCAACACCACTTGGTACATCGACCTCAACGAGGACGGTGAGAGCCTCATGTTCGACGGCCCCCTCTACTACTATGGCACCGACGACAGTTGGGCTACAGTGACTAACAACGAGCCCTACGTTGGCGGCGACCATTGGAATTGGTGCCCGGTCTACAAGGACAATACTTGGCTCGGGCCGGTAACAAATGTTTGGGGGTGGATGAAATTCCAGCAAGACGGCTCCGCTTCGATGATTCCGGCTGATTGGCCTGAAAACACGTCTGGTTACGTCGGTACCTATACAGTAGACGAGGTTAACAAAACAATCTCGCTGCCGTTTGACGTCCTTGGCTTCGGCACGTTCAACAGTCTTACTCTCGATGCCAAGACGAACCTTAAGATTCTGTCTCTCACCGACGAGACCATGCAGATTGCCATTGTCCGCGACCCGGGGCTGTCTGGCGATGGTGCTTGCCTCTTGGTCTACAACTACATCAGCCAAAAGGCCAAGGACGAGAACGAGAAGATTAAGGTAAAACTCATGAGCGTTGACGGCAGCTATGGCGGCAATTGGGGTACTGTCGTGGCAAGCCACGCCCCTGCAGATCTGGAGGCTAAAGGTGTCACCTCTGGCACTGTTGTCTACAACGGCTCCATGACCGATGGCGGCGTCTTCCTTGTCGATTTCGAGGGCTTCGCCAAGCGCTTCCCGCAGGGCATGGTGCGTGTCGACGCCATCAGGGTCGACGGGCAGAACGTCAAGTTCGATGCCAACAAGTTCCTCTATGGCGACATTGAGAACAAGGGCAATTGGCGCGTCGAGTTCTTCAACATGTGGGGCGGGACTTGCAAGGCGGGTTGCAGCCCGTTCAGCAACAACGCCGCCGAACTCAGCAGCGAGCCCGCCGTCTCTTTCGCCGACAGCGTGGCAATCGACTACACCATCGTGACCAAGCCTTTCGCCGGGAATTACAACGTGAACCTCGCCACGATTAATTCGGGTTGGGGTGGCTCTTGGGACTACAACAGTGGCCAGAAAATCACTGTCGGCTTCGACGCCGAGGCTCATAAGTTCGTCTTCGAGCCTCAGACCGTCTCGTTCAACTTTTCTGATGCCCAAAACGATTACTCTGGCGGCTCCCTCATGACGTTCCTTGAGGTGGCGGACATCTACGCTATTTTCCCGCAGATGCACGCCACGCTCGACGCCCTCTCGCTCGACGGTGTGCCTCAGACGTTCGACGCCACAAAGGTGGTGGACTCCAACGAGAGCCCGAAATACCGTCTCGAGTTGTGGAATCCATACGGCCGCACAAAGGACGATTGCGCATTCGGCACTCCGGTCAGTGACGTCATTGCTGAGCTTGGCTTCTCGCAGAAGATGGAGCTCACCGCCACATTCCATTCGCTCTTCACCGTCCCGACATTCGACTAGGGCGAGTTTCTGGGATGTCAATCTTCGCCCCCCGCCGAGGTCGTAGCCTCTGGCGGGGGGCTTCCTTTTGTGTGTTTATATATGATAATTGCGGGCCCGTCCTCCCCGCATTTTTTTAACCTCGCCGTTCCGCGTCTCGTTTTGCGGGCGTATCTTTGTACAGGATGATAAATAAATTTACAGACAAATGAATAGACTTTTCTATGCCATAGGCGGTGCTATGCTGTCGCTCTCCGTCTTCTCTTGTGCCGGATGCAGCGAGAGCGGTGGCGACGACGGCGTTGCTGCAGAGTTCTCGCAAACGGAGTTCGTTTTCTCCGCCGACGGCGGCGAGCAGGAGCTGACAGTGAAGACCACGGCGGATCTCACCTTGAGGCTCGACGCCGAGTGGCTGACGGTAGGGACTTCGGGCCTCCAGTCTTCGACCACGAAGAAATACGCCATCTCGTGCCAGCCCAATACGGCCACGCAGAGCCGCAACGCCACGGTAGCCGTCTCGGCCAAGGGTGGTCTCTACAAGGTCTTGTCGGTCTCGCAAGAGGGCAAGTCGCAAGCCGGGGGTGAGACTGGCGGCGACGCTATCGGCGGGATGCCCGACGACGTGGCCGCCGTGGTCAAAGCCATGGGTATGGGCTGGAACCTCGGCAACAACCTCGACGCCTATGTCAACGGCGTCGCCAACGAGACGTCGTGGCAGAACAAGGCCGCCACGCAGGCCACTATGGACGCCCTGCGGGCCGCCGGCTTCCGCACGGTGCGAATCCCCGTCACCTGGCTCGGACACATCGGGGCGGCCCCGGACTACACCATCGACGCCGCCTGGCTGAACCGCGTGGCCGAGGTTGTGGGCTACGCCGAGAAAGCCGGCCTCAACGCCATCATAAACATCCACCACGACGGCGCGGAGAGCAAATTTTGGCTCGACATCATCAACGCCGCCAAGAGCGAAGCCGCGAACAACGCCGTCAAGGCGCAGCTCAAAGCCATGTGGACGCAGATTGCCAACAAGTTCGCGGACAAGGGCAGTTTCCTCATCTTCGAGACGGTCAACGAGGTGCACGACGGCAAATGGGGTTGGGGGGCCAACAGAACCGACGGCGGAAAGCAATATAAGGCTCTCAACGAGTGGAACCAGGTCGTCGTCGACGCCATCCGCGCCACGGGCGGAGAGAACGCCACGAGGTGGATCGCCGTGCCGGGCTACGTCACCAACCCCGCGCTCACCATGGAGCACCTGGTCCTCCCCACAGACCCCGCAAGCAAGCTCATAGTGGCGGTTCACTTCTACGACCCCAACACGTATACGCTGGAGGCGAAATATAACGCCTGGGGGCATCTCGCCGACACGAAGAAAGGCGACACCAAGGAGACATGGGGCGACGAGGACAACGTGCGCTCCATCTTCAGCCAGCTGAACAACAAATATGTCTCGAAGGGCGTCCCCGTCTACATTGGCGAGATTGGCTGCGTCCGCCGCGCCACGGACCGCGCGGAGGCTTTCCGCAAATACTACCTGGAGTACGTCTGCAAGGCGGCCAAGACCTACGGCATGGCGCCCATCTATTGGGACAATGGCGCCACGGGGACCGGCAACGAGAACTCGGGCATCATGGACCATGGGACGGGCGAGTTCGTCAACAACGGTGCTGAGATTGCCGCCCTGATGGTCAAGGCCATGGAGAACGACGACGCGTCGTACACCCTGGAGAGCATATACAGCAACACCGTGATTGGTGACTAGCGTATGTGTGTGGCTAAAACTGCAATGTGGCGGCTGTGCCTGCTCTTGTCGGCGTCTCTCGGCCTGTCGGCGTGCGGCGACGACGACGACAAAGCCACCTCCGGGGGGAATGTTCCCCCTGGAGGGGCCGCCTCCGGGGTGTCTATCGATGACGCCTACGGCAACGTCGCCGTGGGCATTAAGGGCGGGACTGCCGACGTCATTGTGACCGCCGAGGCCGACGTGGCGCTCACGGTCTCCTGCTCCGCCTCGTGGCTCTCCGTGTCCAAGGGGCTGAGTTCCAGCAAGGGCGAATTGAAATATAAGGTGACCTGCGAGCCGAACGACACCGACCACCGGCGCGAGGCCGAGGTCATATTCTCCTGCGAGGGCTTCGCCGACACCGTTGTCGTGAGCCAGCCGTGCGTCTACATGCCCAGCGACGCAAAGGCGCTTGTCGGCAAGATTTTCGCCGGGGTGAACATCGGCAACACTATGGAGGTGCCGACGGGCGAGACGGGGTGGGGCAACCCCAAAGTCAGCGCCGAGTATGTCGCCGGGCTGAAGAAGTTGGGCTTCAATGCCGTCCGCATCCCGTGCGCTTGGCACTCCTATGCCGGCCCCGCGCCGGCGTATGCCCTGGACGCCGAGTGGCTGGCGAGGGTCAAGGAGGTTGTGGGCTACTGCATCGACAACGACATGTACGTCTTGCTCAACAGCCATTGGGACACCGGTTGGCTAGAGGACAACATCTTCGACGCCGGCCTGGATGAGCAGATTGCCGCCGAGCAGTCCGCCATCTGGAGCCAAGTGGCGGAGGTCTTTGTCGACACCGACGAGCATCTGCTTTTCGCCGGGTGCAACGAGCCGGGCATGAACGAGACGAGTTCCGGCGGCAAGAAGTGGGACGAGGCCGCCGTGGCGCGCGTCGTCCGCTACGAGCAGGCCTTCGTCGACGCCGTGCGCGCCTCGGGGGGCAACAACTCGCTCCGTTGCCTGGTCGTGCAGGGCTTGGGGACGGACATCGCCGAGACCCACGACCGCATGGACGTCTTCCCGTCCGACCCGGCCAACCGCCTCATTGTCGAAGTCCATTTCTACGAGCCCTACCAGTTCGCCCTCATGGAGAATGACGCATCGTGGGGAAAGGTCTTCTGGTATTGGGGCGAGGGCAACCACAAGGACGGCTCGGCCCACAACCCCACGTGGGGCGAGGAGAGCCACATAGAGAGCCAATTCGCCAAGATGAAGAAGCAGTTTGTGGACAACGGAATCCCGGTCATCGTGGGAGAGTACTCCACGCGGATCCAAACCGCGGATAAGCGCTCCGACAAGAGCGAGGAGTTCGACAACGAGTTGCACCGCGCGAGCCGCGCCTACTACAACCGCGTCGTGACCCGCACGGCCAAGAACAACGGTTGCGCGCCGTTCTATTGGGAGACGGGAGGCGACGTCAGCCGCGCCGACGGCTCGGCCATCAACCAATATGCCATAGACGGCATCATGGAGGGCGCCGGCGAGGGCGTCTACCCGTGGTGACGATGTGGTTGATTCCGCCGCGCTGAGGCCCTCGCGGCAAAAAGCAAGCGGCGGCGTGTCCCAGGGGACGCGCCGCCGCTCTTTCGTTGGACTTGTGCGAGAGCTACAGCATCTCTTTCACCTGCTTGTAGACGTTCTCGCCCGTGAAGCCGAGCTTCTCGTCGAGAACCTTGTAGGGGGCGGAGAAGCCGAACGAGGGCAGGCCCCAGACCTTGCCGTCACTGCCGACAAGGCCCTGGAGGGTGACGGGCAGGCCGGCCGTGAGGCCAAACTTCTTGGCCCCGGCGGGGATGACGCTCTCCTGATACTCCTTGCTCTGAGTGCGGAACAGTCCCTCGGAGGGGGCGGAGACGATGCTCACCTTGACCCCATCCTTGCGCAGAAGCTCGGCGCCGGCCACCAGGGTCGAGACCTCCGAGCCCGAGGCCACGAGGACGACATCGGGGTTGGCGTCAGAGCCAGCCACGACATACGCACCCTTGGCCGTCTGCGTGTAGTCGTTGCCCGCGGGCAGGTTGGCAATGTTTTGGCGCGAGAAGATGAGGGCCGTGGGCGTCGTGGTGTTCTCCATGGCCAGCTTCCACGCCTGGGTCGTCTCCTCGGCGTCGGCGGGACGGAGGACGAGCGTCGAGTTGTGGCCCTTGTGGTTCTGGAGCTTCTCCATGAGGCGAATCTGAGCCTCCTGCTCCACGGGCTCGTGGGTGGGGCCGTCCTCGCCGACTCGGAACGCGTCGTGCGTCCAGATGAACTTGACGGGCTGCTCCATCAGGGCCGCCATGCGGACGGCGGGCTTCATGTAGTCGGAGAAGACGAAGAACGTCCCGCACGCCGGGATGACGCCGCCGTGGAGGCTCATGCCGATGCATACGCACGCCATGGTCAGCTCAGCCACGCCGGCTTGCAGGAACTGGCCCGTGAAGTCGCCCTTGGCAAAGGCGTGGGTCTTCTTCAGGAAGCCGTCCGTCTTGTCGGAGTTCGAGAGGTCGGCCGACGCCACAATCATGTTCTCGACCTGCGTGGCCAGTGCGCCAAGGACCGTGGCCGAGGCCGCGCGGGTGGCGGAGCCGGGCTTCTGCTCTATGGCGGCCCAGTCTACCTTGGGCGCCTTGCCGGAGAAGAACTCCTCCAGCTTCTGCGCCAGGGCGGGGTTCTGCTTGGCCCACTCGGCCTTCTTGGCGTTGCGCTCGGCCACAATCTTCTCCAGCTCGGCGGCGCGCTTGGCGTAGAGTTCCTTGACCTCCGGGAAGATTTGGAACGGGTCGTCGGGGTTGCCGCCCAGGTTCGCGATGGTGTTGCGGTAGGCGTCGCCGCCCAGTGGGGCGCCGTGCGTGGCGCAGTTGTGCTCGTAGCTGCTGTTGTCCGCCTTGCGGGCGCCCTTGCCCATGACGGTGTGGCCTATGATGAGCGTCGGCTGGCCCTTGGTGGACTTGGCGTCGACGATGGCCTTGCGGAGCTGGTCGGCGTCGTTGCCGTCGGCGACCTTGATGACGCGCCATCCCCAGGCCTCATATTTCTTGGCCGTGTCCTCGGTCGTGACGTCCTTGGTCTCGGTCGAGAGCTGGATGTCGTTCGAGTCGTAGAACATGATGAGGTTGTCGAGGCCCAGGCACCCGGCCAGGCGGCCGGCGCCCTGCGAGATCTCCTCCTGCACGCCGCCGTCCGAGATGTAGGCGTAGATGGTCTGCCCCATGACCTCGCCGAAGCGGGCCTGGAGGAACTTGGCGGCTATCGCGGCGCCCACGGCGAACGTGTGGCCCTGACCCAGCGGGCCGGAGGTGTTCTCGATGCCGCGCAAGATGTCGACCTCGGGGTGCCCGGGCGTGGGCGAGCCCCACTGGCGGAACTGCTTGAGCTCGTCGAGGGTGAACTTGCCGGTCAGGGCCAGGACGGAGTAGAGCATCGGCGACATGTGGCCGGGGTCGAGGAAGAAACGGTCGAGGCCCTACCAGCGCGGGTTCTT
>CAZHOT010000035.1:0-10126 GCA_964534235.1 uncultured Marinilabiliaceae bacterium | reverse complement strand
GGGCGTGAGCTTCTCGTCGGAGACGGGGACGATTGGCGAGTGGCGCGAGGAGTGAACACAGACATAAACAGTGAAGACCAAATGAAGAGCTATTTCTTGGCCGCCGTTGTCGTCTTGGCGGTCGTTGTCGCCGGATGCACCAACAAGGTGGACAGCCCGCCGGCCGACACCGGCGAGTTCTATGACGACGACTATTTTCAGACCAGCGCCGACACCGCCGTGACGGGGCGCGCCTCCGACGTGACTTTCTACAGCGCCCTGCTCACAGGCAAGCTCAACATAAGGAGTTTCAGCGCCTTGCCGCAATTCTCGACGTGGGGCATGGTCTTGTCGGCCTCCGACGAGACGCCGACGCTTGGCGCGGACGGATGTGTGGAGGTTGTGAGCAAGCGCAAGACAAAGATTTTCACCTGCACGGCGCCGGCCTTGGCCATGGGGACGCGCTACTTCTACAGGGCTTTCCTCCGCGAGGGGCGCAACAAGGTGGACCGATATGGCAGGGTGATGTATTTCACGACCCTGCGTTGCGACGTCACGACGAGCGAGGCCACCCCCGTGAGCATCTTCAGCGCCGTCTTGCGTGGCGAGTCGAGCGTCAAGCTCAACGACACGCGCTTCAATGGCGAGGTGGGGTTCCTCTACACCAGCAGGCAGACCGACCGGCCCAACGCCTCGGTGGACTCTTTCGTCAGCGGCAAGGTTTCTGAGGGGGACTCCATCCGGTTTGAGGCGGAATTGGCCAACCTGGCCCCGGCCACGCGATACCTCTACCAGGCCTACATGAAAATCGACACGGCATACTATTGGGGCGAGGTACGCACGTTCACCACCTCCCGCCTGGAGATTGCCGACAGCGACAAGCCCGTGGATTTGGGCCTCTCTGCGCTGTGGACCGCTCGCAACGTCGGGGCGCAGCGCGCCGCCTCGGCGGGGACGTATTTCGGCTGGGGAGACCCGACGGGCGAGAAGACTACGCCCGACCCCGCCGCCTACCCGTCGGACGCCAGCATCGTGGCGACAGCCAACGACATGGCGACGGCCAACATGGGGGTGGGGTGGCAGCTGCCCACCTTTGAGCAGGTCAAGGAGCTGATGGAGGAGTGCGACTGGGCATGGACCACCTACGACGGAGTGCAGGGCTACGCCGTCGTGAGCCGCACCAATGGGGCGGCCATATTCCTCCCCGCGGCGGGCTACGCCAAGCCTGGTGCCGACGGGCGCACCATTGTGGCCCAGGACATAGCCGAGCCGCTCGGATTCTATTGGACGGGCTCGCTCTCGTCCGTCTCGCGCTACGCCTACTACCTGAGCTTCTCCAACAAGGCCGTGGACCGCAACAACCTGGAGTTCGACAAGAGCTACGGCTTCTGCGCACGGGCTGTGCTGGCCCAGTGACCGGGCGCTACGCAGAGGGGGCGGCAGGAGTCCCATGTCTGGACTTCCTGCCGCCCCCTGTATGTTCCACTGGCGGGGCCTACTTCTCGGCGGCCACCTCGACGGAGTCGGTTGCTGCGGCTGCCGTGGAGTCGGCTGCGGCGCACTTGGTGGAGTCGCACTTGGTGGAGTCCTGCTTAGCGCAGCAAGCGGGAGCCTCGCCCTGTGCCTCGTTGTTGGCATTGTTTGCGTTGTTGCCCGTGCAGGCAACGAGCATTGCGGCCACAGCCGCAATTGCGAACAGATTCTTCATGTATTAGGTTATTTTGATTATGTCCTTTCGCTCCCGCTCGCGCAGGAACGGCGCAAAGATATTATTTTTTGCACGGTTGACGAATAAAAATGCATACCTGTCGTGATGAAAGTGCCGCGGCGAGGTCGTCCCACCTTGGTGCCTTGTGGTGGCTATCGCACTGATTTATAGCATCGACATGAACGACAAGACGGAATATTTGCCTACATTCGCGAAGATGGTTGAGATTTATGTCAAGAAATGGAGATGTGAGGCGCAATTCGGTCAGCGTCATGCTCAGTGACAGGGAGTTGGCCGCAATCGACGAATATTGCGATATGTTCAAGCGTAAATCCCGCTCGGAGGTGATCCGCGAGGGGGCGGTGCGCTTCGTACGGAAGAGGATTATCGACCGCCAGACGAGCCTCTTCCACGTCCCTTGCGCCTCCGCTGTCGAGGAGCCGCAGGCCGACTACGCCCAGGCTCCTAGGCGCGGTGAGTGGAGAGACGAGACGCCATCGCTGTTCGAGACGGTCTTCCCCAACACGCAGGCCGATGAGGGGACCGACTGACGACGAGGCCCTCGCCGCGGGCAAGGTCTACTGCTCCATCGGCGAGGTGGCGCGGATGCTCGACGAGACGGAGAGCTGCGTCAGGTTCTGGTGCCGCGAGTTCGCCGGCTACGTCAAGCCCCACCGCAACAAGAAAGAGAACCGGCTCTTCACCCCCCGCGACATAGCGGCCCTGCGGACAATCAAGTTCCTGCTCCGCGAGAGGGGAATGACCATTGCCGGCGCGCGCGACAGCCTGGCGGCGGCAAAGAGGTCGAAGAAGAACCCGGTCCGCGAAGACGTGGCCGACACGCCGTTGGCTGTCAAGGCCGAGGTCGTGGCGCGCCTGCAAGACATCCGCGAAAGGCTCAAATCCATAAGCAAATACCTATGACAGCATCCTACTCCGTCGGCGACGCCATCGCCGCCCTCGACTCCGTCTTCCCGCTCGCCACCCAAGACGCGTGGGACAACAGCGGCCTCCTCGTCGGCGACCCCGCCGCTCCGCTCCGTGGCGTCTTGCTTTGCGTGGACATCACGCCGGCGGCCGTCCGCGAGGCCGTCAGCCGGGGGTGCAACCTCGTCGTGAGCCACCACCCGATAATGTTTCGCGGGCTGAAGAGGCTCACCGGCTCCACGCCGGAGCAGAGGCTGGTGGCCGAGGCCATCAGGGCGGGCGTGGCGTTGGCCGCGTTCCACACCCCCGCGGACAAGACCCTGCGCGGCACGAGTGGCACGGTGGGGCGGCTCTTGGGCCTGCGGGGCATGCGGGTCTTGGTCCCGGAGGCCGACGCTCTGAGCAAGGTCGTGGTCTTCGTGCCGGCGGCCGACGCCGAGGCGGTCGTCGAGGCCATGACGGCGGCCGGGGCGGGGCATATTGGCAACTACAGCCACTGCGCGTGGTCCGTCGAGGGCGAGGGGCAGTTTCGCGCCGAGGAGGGCGCAAGTCCCTACGTCGGCGCCGTGGGGCTGGTGCACCGCGAGGCGGAGCGGCGAGTCGAGGCCATATGCCCCAGGCGCCTGCTGGGGAGTGTCGTGTCCGCGGCCGTCGGCGCGCATCCTTACGAGGAGCCGGCCATCGACATCGTGCCGCTCTCCAACCCTTTGGGCAGCTTGGGCTACGGCGCGGTGGGCGACTTGCCCGAGGCGATGGACTTCGGCGAGTTCATGGCGACGCTCAAAGCGAGGCTGGGGTGCGCGTCGGTCCGGGTGGCCGGTGCGCCCAGGCGTGTCGCCCGCGTCGCCATATGCACCGGGAGCGGGAGCGAGTTCGTCTCTGCCGCGGCGGGGGCCGGGGCAGATGTCTACGTCACGGCCGACGTCAAATATCACCAGATGGCCGACGCGGCCGACAAGATTGCCGTTGCCGACGTCGGGCACTATGAGAGCGAGGCCGTCACTGTGCAGATTTTTAGGGATATATTAACAAAGAAATTAGCTAATTTCGCACACTGCGAAGTGTGCAGCGAGACCAACCCGATAAAATACTATTAACAGCATATATGGCAAGCAGCGAACAAAAGACTGTCAAGGAGATGCCCATTGAGCAGAGGCTCTTGGCGCTCTACGACCTCCAGCAGGTGAACACGAAGATTGACAAAATCCGCACCATGAGGGGGGAGCTGCCTCTTGAGGTCGAGGACCTTGAGGACGAGATTGCCGGTCTTGAGACACGTGTCGGAAACATCAACGACGAGATTAAGAAGCTCAATGCGCTCGTCGTCGAGCACAAGAACAAAATCAAGGAGGCCGACGGCCAAATAAAGAAATACGAGGAGCAACAGAACGCCGTCCGCAACAACAGGGAGTTCGACGCCATCTCAAAGGAGATTGAATATCAAGACCTCGACAAGCAGCTCAGCGCGAAGAGAATCCGGGAGTTCACCGAGGAGATCCACCACAAGCAGGAGCTCCTCGACAACGCCCGCGCGCGGATTGAGGAGCGCGGCCACGACCTGGACAACAAGCGCGCCGAGCTCGACACCATAATTGCGGAGACCAAGCAGGAGGAGGAGGAGCTGGAGAAAAAGGCCGCCGAGATAAGCAAGGGCATCGACGAGCGCTCGTTGGCGGCTTTCTACCGGATCCGCGGCAATGCGCACAACGGCCTGGCCGTCGTCACCGTCCAGCGCGGGGCGTGCGGGGGCTGCTTCAACCACATCCCGCCTCAGCGCCAGCTCGACATCCGTCTGCGCAAGAAGCTCATCGTCTGCGAATATTGCGGCAGGATTCTCGTCGGCGACAGCAGCCAGCAGGGCATCGACGACGGGGTGCCGACGCCCGGCAAGGACCGCGCCAAGGCATAGGCGCGGCATGATGATTGAGATTGACGGCAAGGTCGTCAGCAGTGAGATTTTCAGCCGTCGGTTCGTCTGCGACCTGGGGCGCTGCAAGGGGACATGCTGCTACGACGGCGATTCGGGCGCGCCCTTGGAGGAGCAGGAGTTGGAGAGGCTCGCGGAGGTGTTCCCCGCCGTCAAGCCATACCTGTCCGACCAGGAGCGCGACGAGATTGAGCGCCAGGGGCTGTGGGTGACCGACTCCGACGGCGACCTCGTGACGCCGATAATCGATGGGCGCGAGTGCGTCTACTCCAACCGTGAGAGCGACGGCACATGGTCTTGCGCCATAGAGAAAGCCTACCGCGACGGCAAGACCGACTGGCGCAAGCCAATCTCGTGCCACCTCTACCCCATAAGGGTCAGCAAGAGGTCGAGGTTCGAGGCTCTCAACTACCACGAGTGGGAGGTGTGCGAGCCGGCGCGGGAGTTGGGCGAGAAGCTCGGGACGCCCGTCTACAAGTTCCTGCGCGACCCCATCGTGGCCAAATATGGCGAGGCTTTCTACCGTGAGCTGGAGAGCGTGGAGCGGGAGCTCAAGCAGCAGGGCTTCATCTAGTCAATTTAATACACAACACAACATACATATATCCAATGGGAAGAGCGTTTGAATATCGTAAGGCCCGCAAACTGAAACGCTGGGGCAACATGGCCAAGACGTTCACTAAGCTTGGCAAGGAAATCATCATAGCCGTCAAGGCTGGTGGCCCCGACCCGCACTCCAACTCGAAGCTCCGCGCCATAATCCAAAACGCCAAGGCTGAGAATATGCCCAAGGAGAACATCGAGAGGGCCATAAAGAAGGCGTCGAGCAAGGAGCAGGCCGACATCAAGGAGATGGTCTACGAGGGCTACGGGCCGCACGGCATCGCCATCCTTGTCGAGACGGCGACCGACAACACCAACCGGACCGTCGCCAACGTGCGGAGCTACTTCTCCAAACTCGGCGGGACGCTCGGCACGTCGGGTAGCGTCGCGTTCCTCTTCGACCACAAGAGCTACTTCAAGGTCCGGAACAAAGAGGGCGTGGACCTTGAGGAGTTGGAGTTGGAGATGATTGACTTCGGAGTGTCGGAGGTAATCCTCGACGAGGAGGAGGACGCGATCAGCATCTACGGCGAATATGAGGGCTTCGCGCAAATCCAGAAGTATCTGGAGGAGAACGGGTTCGAGATTCTAACAGCCGAGTTTGTCAGAATCCCGACCGACACCAAGACGCTCGCCGACGACGAGGTGGCCGGTGTCGTCAAGCTACTGGCGAAGCTCGAGGAGGACGAGGACGTGACCAACGTCTACCACACCATGGCCAACGACCTGCCCGACGAGGACTAGTGTGGGGGTTGCGCAATCGGAAATAAAAGCCTAACTTCGCGGCATCTTAAACTAACATATCAGTATGTACCTCGACAAAGAGAAGAAGCAAGAGATTTTTGGCGAGTACGGAAAGTCCAACACTGACACTGGTTCACCCGAAAGCCAGATAGCATTGTTCTCGTTCCGTATCAACCACCTCACGGAGCACATGAAGCTCAACAAGAAAGATAATGCTACGAACTACTCGCTCAAGAAGCTGATTGGTCGCCGTCGGAAGATGCTCGACTATCTGAAAGACCGCGACATCGAGCGCTATCGCGCCGTCGTCGCAAAGCTTGGTCTCCGCAAGTAGGGCAAGTGGCATGGAGCTTTCGCTCTTGCGAACGAATGGGAAATCCCCCGTCAGGAACTGGCGGGGGATTTCTCTTTTCCGTGCATCCGCGCAATGTCGCGCCATACGTTCGTTCGGTCTGTTTCCGTGTTTCGTGCATAGCCCATGCTCTAAAAAAGGGGCGGCCATGCCTATGCGCGCCCCTTGCGTCTAGCCGCCTATGCCGTCCCTTTCCCCTCCTCTTGGCTCTCCAGGATTTTGACAAGCGTTGCGAACTTATACCACGCATTGTTGCACGCGGAGATGTAGCCGGCCTTGCCATTGAGGAACCCGCCGCCGACGATGTAGCTCTTGACGAAGTGGAAGAGGGGCGAGAAGAACAACGACAGGGCGGTGACCCTTTGTCCGCGGCGTTTCTCCACCTCGTTGTCGGAGTAGTCGTTGGCTTTTTCCATAATCCGGCGCATCGGCGAGGGGCGGTGGATCAGGGCCAGGTCTGTCCTGTTTTTCGGGATATGCTCCAATCTGCCTCTGACGCTTGGGAATGTGTGCACGTAGGGTGGCCACTCTGTCCCCTCCCGGACGAAAAAGCGGAGCTGGTAGTCTGGGTAGGAGGAGCGGAGGAATTGGCCGAACTGGTAGTTCTTCCGCGGGATGTACAGGCCGGCCGCGGCGTCGGGTTTCGATATGTGGTGGTAGAGGAACTCTCTGAGGGCGCGGGGCACAATCTCGTCGGCGTCGACCACCAGCACCCAAGGCGACCTTGCGCTCTGAATGGCGAAAGTGCGCGCCGGCTCCGCGCTTTTGCAGTCTCCCTTGGGGAATGTCACGACGCGGCATCCGTGGCTGTTGGCTATGGCTGCTGTACGGTCGGTGCTCTCCATGTCGCACACGACAACCTCGTCGAAGTCGCATACTGCGTCGAGAACTTCGCCGAGGTGAGCCTCGGCGTTGAATGTGTTGATTACTACAGAGATTGGCATTGGGGCTCCTCTTGTTCTACTATCTCTTGTGCGTCATGCGGAACAGCGCCCTGGCCAGTCTCACTGTCAGTGCGGACCTGTTTGCGCGCCATCTGCCGACAATTGCGTAGTATGGGAAATGCTTGGTGAGCCTGGCTGTCGCCATCCGCTCGTACCACTGCGGATGCCTCTCGCGCAGCTCCGTGTCGAAGTCCACGAGGTCTTGCTCGTCGCCCAGGGCTTGCAGGATGTAGTGCTTGTAGTCCGTTTTGAGGGTCCGGTTTAGGATATATTCGCACCGCATCCTCATACGCTCCGTGGAGAAGTCGCCTTTGGTGAAGTCGTCGAGCAGCGCCATGTCCACCCTCAGCTCGTCCATATAGTTGCTAATGTGCACCTCGACGTCTATCGACTGCCCGGGGCGTCCGCGGTGGTACACGTATATCGGCTTGTCGAATCCGAATATCGACCGTGCGTGCATCATGGGCGTAAAGGCCCACTGCATGTCCGTGTAGAGGCAGTGCTCTTTCTGCTTGTAGCCGCGGACTAGTTCGAGGCTGTAGAACAGCTGCTGGTGCCATCCCCCCGCCGCGGCTTGCGAGTTCCATACGTCGTCGATGTTGAGGACTTTGCCGATGGGGATGTCCAGGCCCCACGTCTCCGTGTGTACGCCGTTGTCCAAGATGAAGTGCGGGGCGCACACGACGTCGGAGTCTATCGCTGCCATCGTGTCCAGCAATGCGCCAAGGTTCTCTGTCATCACGGTGTCGTCGGCGTCGAGAACTTTGACGTAGCGGCCTGTGGCTTTGCGCAGGCCCGCGTTGACGCACGACCCGTAGTGCCCGTTGCTCTTGTCGATGACCACGACGACGCCCGGATTCTCCGCGGCCAGCTCTTCCGCTATGCGAAGCGTGCCGTCCGTGCTGCCGTCGTTCACGACCAGCAGCTCAACCCTGTCGCCCTGCCCGGCTTCCACCACGCTGGAGACGCAACGACGCAAATATGCCTCCATGTTGTATGATGGCACGATTATGCTTAGAATTGGAGTATTCATAGAATGTTTGTTATGTTTTTATGGTTTACATTGCGAACCTGTATCTGATGCCAAGGCGCGCCGAGAAGCTGTGGTAGAGTTCCCCGAAATCGTATGCCAGTTGGGATTGGAGGCCAAACCCGCCGCGCAGCTTGAAGTTGAGGTCGAGTTTCGTGTAGGTCTCGTTGCGCGGCGAGGAGAAAAAGTAGTCCTCTTTCAAGACCCAGCTGCTGCTGGGGTCATTGCCAGTATATTTTTCCCTGTAGTTGCCGTAGTTTCTCGACAGCGTGACGCGCAGGGCGTAGTCCACTCGCCCCGGCGCTATGTCGCCGCGCAGGCCTATGTTCACGGCGCGGACGCGCACGTTCGGAAACGCTTGCGAGAAGTCCATGCTTCCTGCGGGGGCGTATTGCCGGGCTGTCTTGCGGCTGTGGAAAATGGGTGAGCCCATCGACAGCCCGCCGCGTGTCCACCCTTGGGGGACTGCCCAATTGTATAGGTACAGGATTCGTCCGCCGAACTCCTCCCCGTGGTTGTACGTGTCCATCAGGAAGCGGTTCATCCCGTTCCATTCGGTAATCTTGCCGTTCTTCGCCTCCCACTCCGCCACGTCTTCGGGCAGGAGTACAGTCTCCCTGAAGTGGGGGATGGAGACGGTGTTAAAATGTCCGGGATAGATGTACATCATCTGGCCCGACTGCGTGGGGATGTAGGGGTCGGGGAATCCCTCGCCGCCTTGCCACTTGGTCGTCGTGTACTCCAGTGCGGCCTCTTTGACGAACCGGGTCGTCGAGAACGACAGGAGGACGCCGCAAGAGAAGTCCTTAATTCCCCCCTTGGCCGGGTTGAGCGTCTTGCCGTCGCTGAACGGACGCTGATAGTATAGCTTGCCGCCGACGCCACCCCACGAGATGTCAAGCCCGAAATCCCACATGCCTTGGTGAGCCCCCGCGGCGTTCGTGGTCTCGCCCAGGAACCGTGTCCCAAATATCTCCATGTCGCCGTTCCTCCCGAAAATGGAGTTCCAAAAGTCGGTCGGGATTTCCACCCCATTTGGCAGGGTGCCGCCCATGACCACACTGTGGTACAGCCCGGCGTAGGGCTTGACGGCGAATTGCCCAATCCGTGCGTAGGCGAACTTCTCATGCAGCAGGGCGCCGTCGACGGCGTCGTTGCGCCCCTCGTCGTCGAGCAGTCCGAACGACACTCCGCCCCGAATCTGTAGCAGGTCGCCCATTTTCTTCAATGGTGCCCAGGGCATCCTGTCGAGGGGGAGGGACCAGTAGTCGAGGATGCCGACCCAGGCGCGGGGCACCGTCCGAGCATTGTTGCTCATGAGGTATGAGCCGACCGATACGCTGGTGTTGCTCTCGATGGGGGTGTAGTTCTCCATTCCCATCTTGACGCCGAACATCCACAGGTCGAAATCGGCATACAGCTCGTGGAGCATGGTTCTCTCGCTGTCGCTCGACAGCTGAGCCGTCAGTCCGGTCGTGAAGCGCAGACTTTGGTTCTTGAACTTGTGCGCATACTTCACCGACGCGCCCATGGCAATCTCGCCCCTGTCATATTGCGTATATCGTCCCCATTCGTTGCTGTAGCTCAGCAAGGGGCGCAGCGACTTGTTGGAGGAGGCCGAGGCCCACGCCGCGCCGCCGACGATTAGGGTGTCGCGCCCGGACGTTGCGCCGGCATGGGCCGATGCCAGTGCGAGAATCGCCGCCATCGCCGTCAGGCGGCCACTTCTGAAATGCTCCAATGCGTAATGTGCTTATGCGTCTGTTGCTTCTGTCTGTTGGGAATTAGTGTGCTCCATGGCGCGTTCACTCCTCGCGCCACTCGCCAACCGTCCCCGTCTCCGACGAGAAGCTCACGCCCACCCTGTGGACGCGGAGCGCGCCGCCGTCGTAGGGGCGGGCGTAGCCCCGCT
>CAZHOT010000034.1:734-12420 GCA_964534235.1 uncultured Marinilabiliaceae bacterium | reverse complement strand
GCCACGGCGCGCGCACCGCCACCCCGACATCCCCCCAAAACCTCCCCCCCCGGTCGACCTAAAGCCCCAAGGGGGCGATATAGGATAGCCTAGGGCGTGAGCCCTAGGACGATGCGCGATACTTGGGATGAATCGCGATACCTAGGACAATGCGCGATACCTGGGACGAATCGTGAGCCCTATGACGACACAATCGCCCCAAAACCAACGGCCCACGAATCGGCAAACACATTTATCGCCCAACCTCCCAGGGGTTATGAAACAATAGACACATATCGCCCCCAACCCCTAGGGCTCACGCCCTAGGCTGTCTTATGTCGCCACCACACCCCTAGGGCTCACGCCCTAGGCTGACGCATACCGCCCCTTTGGGGCTCTGAGGCACGCGCCACGGCGCGCGCACCGCCACCCCGACATCCCCCCAAACCTCCCCCCCGGTCGCCCCAAAGCCCCAAAGGGGCGATATAGGATAGCCTAGGGCGTGAGCCCTAGGACAATGCGCGATACCTGGGATGAATCGCGATACCTAGGACAATGCGCGATACCTAGGACGGAAACGCGAACCCTAGGACGATACGCAAACCCAGGACAACACGCAACCCTGGGGTCACGAAAAACGGCAAACACATATCGCCAAAACCCCTAGGGCTCACGCCCTAGGCTGACACATGTCGCCCCCAACCCCTAGGGCTCACGCCCTAGGCTGTCTTATGTCGCCCCTTTGGGGCTTTGAGACCCCGCGGCCGTGGCGGGCCGAACCGTGGCGGCGAATGTGTGTGCGGGCGCGCCCCTATGCGGCGGGATTCCCGCGCATGCGTCCGTGTGTGGGCGTCTTTTGTCCCCCCCCTCGTCCCCCTCCTCGTCCCCCCTCCTCTTCCCCCCGGGCGACCTAAAGCCCCAAAGGGGCGATATAGGATAGCCTAGGGCGTGAGCCCTAGGACGATACGCGATACCTGGGATGAATCGCAACCCCTAGGACAATGCGCGATACCTAGGACGGAAACGCGAACCCTAGGACGATACGCAAACCCAGGACAACACGCGATACCTGGGACGGAACCGTGAACCCTGGGGACGGAACCGCAAACCCTATGACGGAACCGCAACCCCTATGACGAACCGTGAACCCTGGGGACGAAACCGCGAACCCTATGACGATGTAGCAACAACCACAAAAAAATGTGGCGGCGGGCCCACACTGGCCCGCCGCCACCGCCACCGGGCGGGGCACTCCCCAAAAACACTCCAAACCAAAAGCCCCGGCTCGGCGGCGTCTCCCCCGGCGTCATCGACGACGACGGAGGCCTATCGGCCATGCGGAGAGACTGTCACTCGCCTATGGTTATTTCGCCAATTTTTCGGTCTATCACAACGATGTCTTCGTTTAATAGGTCTTCCGGATTATCTGTTTCGAGACGGCCTATCGCGGCCTTGAATTTTGTCACTTTGCTGTTTTCGACAGTAGGTTTCTGATCACCAGTTATCGAGTAGCGCCAACATTTGTCTTCGTCTTCGTAGGAGTCTCCCTCGGTTACGGTGCATTCACCATAAAGGCCACTCCAGCCATCTAAATCTTCCCACATCACCGTCCAATCTTTGGTGACGTTATCTATCTTCAACTGCTTGAACGTGTAGGTATTCCGCGCCTTATCCACCGTCACCTCCACGCACTGTGTCTCGGTTTTAGTCGTCTGGATGACATCTGCGACGGTGTTGGTATACGTAATCGTCACTTTTGTCCTCGTGCACTCTTCCTCTTTCGGCTCCTCCTTCTTCTCGCACGCCGGCACCGTCACCGCCACCGTTGCCCGGGGCAGTGTGGCGGGGGCCGCGATGCCCTCCACGGCCGAGACGGCAACCGTCCATCCGTAGGTCTTCTCGGTCGTCTCTGCGCCGAGGCTCTCCGCCTCTGGGCCGGTGACCGTCGCCGTGCCGCTCGTCTGCCCGGCGGCGATGGTCACCGTGGCGGCCGAGAGCTTGGCCTGCTCTTCGGAGAGGTTGTTGCGCGTCAGCGCGAGCGAGACCACGGCGTCGGTCGTGGCGGGGGCCGAGAGGGTCAGCGTCACGGTGCGGCTGAGGCTCTTGCCCTCCGGGAATGTCACGGCGCAGTCGGCGTCGGGGCTTCGCGTCGCCGTGAAGCTGTCTGCGCCTCCCGCCCCGACGCCCTGGACGGCCATCGTGAGGTCGGGCGAGAAGCTCGCCACCGTGGCCACGACCTTGGCCTCCAGGGGCTGCGTCGGGGCCTGTGCGCCCGAGACGGCCCCGGTCCGCACTCCGACCTCAAAGGTGCCGCCGGCGCGGAGGAAAGCGTCGGCGTCTGAGACCGTCACCGTGGCCGTGCCGCTCGTCTGCCCGGCGGGGATGCGCACCGTCTCGGGGCTGAGCGCCACGCTGCCCGCCGGGACGTTGTCCGACCTGACGAGCGAGAGGCCCACCGTCACCTCGCCGGGGGCCGCCGCCGAGAGCGCGACGGTGAACGTCCGGCCCAGGGTCTTGCCCTGTGGCCACTGGAGGTCGCCCGTGCCGTCGGCCCGTGAGACGGAGACGGCGTCCGTGGCCCCCGTGGCGCCGCTCATCGACAGCGACAGCGTCGGCGGGTCGGGCTGCGGGTCGTCTTCCTTGCATGCCCACAGCGCCAGTGCCGCGGCGCAGACGCAGGCCAGGCCCGCCAGCCAGCGTCGGTTCGTCGTTTGTGTTTTCATCATCATTCTGTTTGTTTTGGTTAAGGTTGAAATTGGTTTTGTTGATTAGTATTCCTAGGGGTCGTACCTCGTCCTAGGGCTCACGCCCTAGGCTGTCCTATGTCGCCCCTTTGGGGCTTTGAGGCCCTGGGGCGAGGGGCGGCACTCCCGGTCGGATGTCAATTGTCAATTGCGGAGTTGTCAATTAATCAGCCTCAGTCAATTATTAATTGTTAATTCTTGATTATTAATTGTCCAAGGGCTCACGCCATGTCCAAGGGCTCACGCCCTAGGCTATCCTATATCGCCGCTTCGCACACTTCGTAGCCTTTGGGGCTTTGAGGCCCCGGGGCGAGAGGCGGCACTCCCGGTCGGATGTCAATTGTTCATTGTCAATTGTCAATTGAGAAGTTGTCAATTTGGGGCTTTGAGGCCCCGGGGCGAGGGGGCAGATATGCGGGCAGTGCGCCCATATGCCCCCTCCCGGCATCCCCGGTCGGATGTCAATTGTCAATTGTCAATTGTCAATTGAAAAATTGTCAATTGATTTATTTTCCGTCGATCCTCACCTTATCGACCCACTCGTTGAGGCCCCGGACGTCCACCGTGTTCTTCAGCGGGGCCGAGTCTTTGACCTGGTTGTTGCCCTCGTTGAGCTTGAGGTAGGAGATGAGGCCTGGCGTCGAGGGGTCTACGGAGTACATGTTGGCCTGGATCTGGCTCTGCGTCCGCGCCACGCCCCAGAAGCGCACCTCGGCGAAGCGCCCATATTGGCTCCCTGTCCACCACCCGGCAGGGCCCAGCCACAGGCTCTGGACGCCCTCGTGGGCCTTGGAGTCTATGGCCGTCGAGACGTCCTCCTGGCCGTTGACGTAGAGCGTCAGGCGGTCGGTCGTGCAGACCCACGCAATGTGGTACCACGTGTTGGCCCCGAACTGCGTCGTGCTGTTGGCCTGGCTCCCGCGCGTCTTGAGCTGCAGGACCCGCCCGTCGATGGGCGCGTCGCCGAAGCGCATGAATATCTCCGGCCCGCCGCTCGTCCAGAAGAAGCTGCGGTTCTGCCCGTTCCCGACGTCGCCCAGGCCCGCGCCGCTCCACTCCTTGAGGACGTTCATCTCGACCGTATATTCCGTGAAGCTCTGCGGCTTCTCGAACGTCACCAGGACGCCGTCGCCGCCCGTGTCGGAGATTTTCTTCATCCGCGGGACGCTCTGGACGGGGGCCTGGTTGAGCTGGTAGACGATTGTGGCCCCCGGGGCCAGGACCTGCGCCCCTCCGCCCGCGGCCTCCAGGCGCAGGCCTATGGCATATTTCTTGCCTGTGGCCTTGACCTCGTCGCTCAGGTCGGGGATGTCGAGGCGCACGGCCTCGGAGACGCTCTGCCCCTGGCGCACCGTCGCCGTCTGCGCCGAGAGGCTGAACTCCGTCTCGGGCAGTGGCGCGAGGCTCGTCTGGTTGACGGCGTTGTAGCGGCCTATGGCGGCCGTGTCCACCACGAGGCGGAACTGGCAGTCGGCCCCGGCGGGGTCTGAGAGGCGCACCGTGACGTCGGTCGCCACGTCGCCGTCGCCCACGGTCAGGCCCACGGCCGTGTTGCCGCGCGTCCCCGTGGCCTCGATGTAGGCTTGGCCCCGCAGGGCGTCGTAGGGCGCCTCTTGGCACCCCGCCACGACCGCCACTGCGGCGGCCGCGGCCCAAGGAATGGTCAAACGTCTCATGACAGAATGGGTTGAGTTGGTTGTCAGTTATTATTTGTTTGTTGCTGATTGCCGTAGTATCCCTCCGGGTCGATGTTGCCGAGCATTATCTGTATGGCCTGGCGCAGGGCGGGGTAGGAGGGCTGCTGGCCGGGCATGTATTCATACTCCATGTGGTATGTCCCGACGCCGCCCTTCTGGAGGGTGTCGGCCCCGACCACGGGCTTCCAGTAGGCCATGCCGCGGAGGCTCGGCATGGCCTTGCCGCCGCCGCGCCAGGCGCCCAGCCCGCGCTTGTAGTAGCTCGTGTAGCCGCCCGTCAGGGCGTAGGTCTCGAAGTTCTCCGTCACGATATACCTCTTGGCCACCTCGGCGGCCGTCATGCTCCCCTGGTGCTGCGAGCGCGTCGAGCCGTAGCGGCTGTCGAGGTCGTAGTCGCCGGTGCATTGGTATGCCTGGACTATGAAGTAGTCGAAGAGCGGCCCCACCTCGGCGTTGACGCTCTGCGGCTCGCCGTCTATGACCAGGAGCTTGCGCGGCCCGCCCTGGGGGTGTAGCCTCTCGTCCAGGGCCTGGGCGAAGGCTTTCTCGGCTTCGGTCTTACCGGCTATGTTGCCGCTGTGTCCGTAGTGCGGCTCATAGTCCCAGTCGAAGCCGTCGTAGCCATATTTGTCTATCGAGTCGCATATGGCGTGGGCGTAGGCCCGTATGGCCCCGGGGAAGTCTGCCGCCATGCCCTTGGCTGCGGCCTGCTCCTGCCAGAAGGCCGTGCGCGCCTCGGGGTTGGACGAGACTGTGGGTGGCGTGACGCCGTCGCCCACGTTTTGGACAATGAAGCACATCATGACCCTCAGCCCCTTGACCTGCTGCGCGTAGCGCATGTCGGCCTGCCGCGTCTCGTTGAGGTTGAAGAGGTTGCCCCACATCGAGACGAGCGCCACGCTGTCGGGCAGCCCCCGGAGGCTGTTCTCCAGGCTCACCCCGCTTCCCACCCAGTTGCCGTACCACCCGAAGGCCACCGGCCCGCCGTAGTTGGGCGCCAGGCACGAGTCTTTCCACGCCCGGAGCCTGGCGTAGTAGTCCTCCGTCCGGTCTGGCGCCGTCATGTCTATGGGGTGGAGCGGCTCGGGCTCGGTGTCGCACCCCGCCAGTGTCGCCGCGAGGAGCGCGGCGGCCCATATGTGTGTTCTCATTCCTTTTGATGTTTAGATGGTTGTCGTGTTTGTGTTTTGTGTGTTGCGTGCTAGGGCTTACGCGTTGTCCTAGGTCTCGCGCGTTGTCCGTCGGTCTCGTGCCTAGTCCTAGGGCTTACGCGTTGTCCTAGGGCTCGCGTGTTGTCCTAGGGCTCACGTGTTGTCCTAGGGCTCACGTGTTGTCCTAGGGCTTACGCCCTAGGCTGACACATATCGCCCCTTTGGGGCTTTGAGTCCCCGTGGGACGCCCGGTCGGTTGTCAATTGTCAATTGTCAATTGTCAATTGAGAAGTCCGTCGGTCTCGCGCCTAGTCCTAGGGCTTACGCCCTAGGCTGGCCTATGCCGCCCCTTTGGGGCTTTGAGTGGCGTGGCGCCCCCTCCCGGTCTCCCCTCGGTCTCTCCCGGTCGGATGTCAATTGTTCATTGTCAATTGTCAATTGAGAAGTCCGTCGGTCTCGCGCCTCGTCCTAGGGCAAGTGTCTCGTCCTAGGGCTTACGCGTTGTCCGTCGGTCTTGCGCCTAGTCCTAGGGCTTACGCCCTAGGCTGGCCTATGCCGCCCCTTTGGGGCTTTGAGTGGCGTGGCGCCCCCTCCCGGTCTCCCCTCGGTCTCTCCCGGTCGGATGTCAATTGTCCATTGTCAATTGTCAATTGGGATGTTGTCAATTCTTAATTATTAATTCTTAATTATTAATTGTTCCGTTGCCACCACATCCTCGTCGCATAGTCGTCGGGGCCGCCCAGGAGTGTCAGCGCGTGCTGGAAGTTCTCCGGGTTTATTGTCGGCTGGTCGTAGGGGAATGGGATTCTGTTCGGCACCTGCAGGCCGTTGCTGCTGGCGCGGGCCAGGGGGAAGACCTTGGGGTAGCCCGTGCGGCGGATCTCGTTCCACGCCTCCTGCCCCTCGGGGAAGAGGGCTATCCACTTTTGCGTTATGATGCGCTCCAGCTTGCGCTCCCCGGTGTCGTTCTCCTGCCAGGCTATGGTAATGTCTGTCGGGGCCGTGACCGGGGCCGAGAATCCAAATCCGTCGTCATCGTAGTTGCCGGGCTTGGCTGTCCTGTTGGCAATATATGCTGCGGCGCTCCCGGCGCCCCACTGGTCGAAGCTCAGGCTGATGCCTTTCTCGTAGTGCTCCTTGGCGCTCCCGGCCCCGGCCCACCCCAGGAGGGCCGCCTCGGCCTTGCAGAACTCCATCTCGGCGGCCGTCATGTATACGCCCCTGTCGCCCTGCGCCACGCGTGCCGCCGAGTGGCGGTTGTCTGCGCTCTCCTTGTCGGTCACGTTGGCCCCGGCGCGCAGGCCGCGATACTCCCGGCTTGCATATCGCACCCTGTAGTCCGAGCAGGGGCTGAAGAACCTCTGCAGGCGCGGGTCGGAATATCCGCGGAGGTAGCTCTCCAGGTCGGCGCAGGCGCGGCTGTCGCCCCAGTCCACGGAGACCTTGTAGAGGCCGTTGGGGGTGTAGGCTATGGCGGCGTTCTGCTCGTTGGTCTCGATGACGCCGGCGGCTATGGCCTCCTCGCCTTTCTGCCGCGCCCACTCGGGGTCGGCGAAGCGCGCCCGGATGGCCATCCGGAGCTTGAGCGAGTTGGCGTAGCGGATCCACTTGGCGAAGTCGCCGCCGTAGACGTTGTCGTAGCTCTCCATCGTCGTGACGGGCAGGAGGCCCCGGAGGGCCTGGTCTATGTCGCCCATGAGGAGCCTGTATATCTGCTCCTGGCTCGTGTATGCGTCGGGGTTGTCGGCGTCGGCCCCGACGACCATGGGCCCGTACATGTCGGTGAGGCGCAGTAGCGTCGCCGCGCGGAGGACGAGGCCCCACGAGTGGGGGATGGACCCCGGCTCGACGAGCGTCTGTAGCGTCAGCCACGCGCTCTGGACGCTGACCCTCTGGCTGGCGAAAGGCTCCCTGACCCACGAGTCGGGGGCCGTCATGAGGGGGAAGTTGTTGTTGGCGAAGCTGTTGTGGGCGTTGGCCATGTGGCGTCCGCACTGGCTGCCTATGAGGTCGATGTTGTGCTGGTAGGAGTTCTCCTGCATGGGGAAGGCGGCGTTCTGCAGCTGCACGAGGAACGAGCCCACGCCGTAGTTGTCTCGGCTCAGCTCCTCGGCCGTCAGCGAGCCCCCGCTGCGGTTGGCCTCGAAGAAGCCGTCGGTGCACCCTGCCGCCGCGAGAATCGGCGCCAGGGCCAGGGTGTATATCGCTTTCCTTTTCATGGTGTTTGTTGTGTGTATGTTTGTTCTTTTTCCTGTGTGTGGGGCGTTGGGTGGTGTCCCCCCCCCGGTCTCCCATCGGTCTATTCCGGTCGGATGTCAATTGAGAAGTTGTCAATTGATGAATTGTCAATTGAGTAATTGTCAATTGAGGAGTCCGTCGGTCTCGTGCGTAGTCCTAGGGCTCACGCGTTGTCCTAGGGCTTACGCCCTAGGCTGCCACATATCGCCCCTTTGGGGCTTTGAGTGGCGGGTTCCCCCATGGGTCTCCCCCGTCGGATGTCAATTGTCCATTGTCAATTGTCAATTGAGAAGTTGTCAATTGATGAATTGTCAATTGAGAAGTTGTCAATTGATGAATTGTCAATTGAGATGTCGCCAATTATTAATTATTAATTCTTAATTCTTAATTATTCAGATTTTCAGCCTGACGTTGAACCCCAGTTGCCTCAGCGACGGCTGCATGAAGTAGTCGAAGCCCTGGTAGAAGGTGCCTGTCGAGGCCGTGCTCTCGGGGTCGAAGGGCGCCTTGTTGTAGAAGATGAGCAGGTTGTTGCCCGTCAGTCCCAGTGTCAGCTCGACGCCTCCGAGCAGGTCGCGCGGCAGGGTGTAGGAGACGTGGGCCTCCTGGAGGCGGAAGTTCGAGCCGTCATATGTGTACTCTCCCCATATGGGGTTGGCCGGTGCGCCTGCCACCTCGAAGTAGTTCTCGGCGCTCATGATGCCCAGGTTGACCGGCACGCCTCCGGCCTTGCGGACGTCCGCCGAGCGCTTCGAGACGCCGTAGTAGTCCAAGATGGCCTGCGTCTGGCTCATGACGATGCCGCCGAAGCGCGCCGTGAGCAGGAAGCCCAGGCCGACGCCCCTCCACGAGAGCTCGTTGCTCCACCCCAGGTTGCCCTTGGGCAGGACGCTGCCGAGGTACCTGGCCTCGTCGAGCGTGGCGCGCAGGGGCCGCCCGTTGCCGTCGATGGCTATGTTGCCCTCGCGGTCGCGTAGGAAGTCGTTGTAGGTGTAGACGTCGCCCATGGTGCCGCCCTTTTTGAGGATGACGTTGCCCGACGCCGTTATGACCTCGTCGGGGTCGTCGAGCAGGTCTATGATCTTGTTGCGGTTCATGCTCCACGTGGCCTTGCTGCTCCAGGCCAGGTCTCCCCACTGGCGGTCGTAGCCCAGTGCCAGCTCCAGGCCGCGGTTGCGGACGTTGCCCGTCTGGACGTATTCGCTGGAGTATCCCAGCCCGCCGGTGATGGGACGGAGGAACGTCTGCTTCCGCGTGTTGCTCTGGTAGACGGTGGCGTCGAGCGAGACGCTGTTGGAGAGCATCCGCAGCGTCAGCCCGGCCTCCCAGCTGTCCGTCCGCTCGGGGTAGAACGTGCGGGGGAAGAGGTAGGTGTTGGTGCCGTAGCTCTGGCTGGCGGTGTTGAAGCCGTAGCGCGTGTCGCTGGCAATGTTGCGCGGGATGGCCGTGCCGACCGAGGCCCACGAGCCGCGCACCTTGAGGTAGTCTATGGCCGCCGGCATGGGCGCCATCTCCGAGACCACCGCCGAGAGGCCCGCCGAGGGGTAGAAGAAGCTCTCCTCGGCCGTGCCGGCCAGGGCCGAGTCCCAGTCCTGCCGCCCCGTGAGGGTGAGGAAGAGCATCGAGCGCCATCCCGTCTCGACGTTGGCGAAGACGGAGTTGACCCTGTGCTGCCCCTCGGAATATATGGGCCGGTTGTCGTTCTGCGCGAAGCCGTAGTCGATGTTGAACGGTGTGAAGACGTTGCTCGGCGCTCGGAGGCCCCCGCGGAATCCGTGCGTGGCCGAGCGCGCCCTCTGCATCGAGGCGCCGACGTTGGCCCCGAGGCTCACCTCGCCCCACGCCTTGTTGACGTTGGCCAGGACGTCGATGTAGAGGTCTTGGCTGACCGAGTTGGCGTAGTCGTAGAGGCCGTAGGGGCTGCCGCCGGTGAAGAGGGTGTTGGTCGAGGCGTAGCGCTTCTCCTCGTCGAGCGTCGTCGAGCGGTCGAAGCGCAGGCGCCCCGTCACGTCGACCCACGGCGCTATCTGCCACTTGAGGCTCCCGCTGGTCATGAAGCGGTGCTTCTTGCTCGTCCGGACCATGCGGTGGAGCATCCAGTAGGGGTTCTGCATCGAGAGGCCGCCGTCGCCGTAGCCCCAGTTCTGGACGTAGATGCGCCTGGCGGGGTCGTAGACCTCGTAGGTGCGGACGGCGTCGAAGTCCTCGCCCCGCGGGAAGAGGTAGAGGGCCACGAGGGGGTTCATGTACTGCCCCTGGGCAATCATGTTGCGGTGCCCCTGGTTGACATACTGGATGTCGGTCTCGAGCGTCAGGCGGTCGTCGAGCAGGCGCGTGGTGTTGCGCGCCGTGGCGTTGTAGCGGTCATACTGGTTGGTGGGCAGGATGCCGCGGGCGTTGGTGTGGCCCACCGAGACGTAGGCCTGGCTCCTCTCGCCGCCCACGGTCAGCGCGGCGTTGCTCTGCACGTTTGTGCCCGTCCGGAAGAAGTCGCGCGGGTCGAAGCGCCCGGCGCCCTCCCCCCGCTCGCCCCACGAGCGCATCTCGCCCGGGCGGTTGACGAACTCGTCTTGGAACTCGGGCAGGAGCAGGGGCGTCGAGAAGCTCGTGTTGTTCGTCACGGTGAGCGACGCGCGCCCCTCGCGCCCCCTCTTGGTGGTTATCATGACCACTCCCTGCGCCGCCTCGCTGCCGTAGAGGGCCGCGGCGGCCGGGCCGGAGAGGACGCTGACGTTCTCGATGTCCTCGGGGTTGATGTCGGCTATGCCCTCTGTGCCGACGTTGTAGGAGTACATCGAGCCCGTGCCGCCGGCGTTGGTGTTCGTCATCGGGATGCCGTCGATGACGTAGAGCGCCTGGTTGCTCTGGTTGATGCTCTTGGGCCCGCGCATGACGACGCGCGTGGCGCCGCCGGCCCCGGCGCTGGAGGCGTTGATGTTGATGCCCGCCACCTTGCCGGCCAGGCTCGTCATGAAGTTGGGGCTCTTGACGGTGGTGAGCTGCTCGTCGGAGACGCTCTGGACGTTGTAGGAGAGGGCTTTCTCGGAGCGGCGGATGCCCAGGGCCGTGACGACGACGTCGCCAAGCTCCAGGGCGTCCTCGCCCATCGAGACCTCGACCCACGCGCGGCCGCGCAGGGCCACGGCCTGGGTCTCGTAGCCCAGGAACGAGACGCTCAGGACGGCCGTCTGCAGGTCGTCTACGGCGAGCTGGAAGCGGCCGTCGGCGTCGGTCACGGTGCCGGTCTGGGTGCCGCTGATGACGACGGCGGCGCCGACCACGGCGTGGCCCGCACCGTCGGTGACGACGCCGGAGACCGACCGCTGTTGCGCCGCGGCGGCGACAAAGGCCAGGGCCGCCGCGATGGTTAGGACAAGTTGTCTGATCATAGTTGAGTGTGAATATTGAGTAGAAATGTTTGAGGGTTCGCTCGTCGCGGGGGCGGGCGCCGGTGGCCGCCGTCGGCGCGCTGGGGCATGCGCCGCCCCTGGCCCGGCGGGGAGTGTGCCTCTCCGGGCTTGTTCGGTGGATGGTTTGGAGTCGTCGGTGTGTGTCGCGCCTGTGTGGCGGCGCCTATCGGCGTGGGGAGCTGTGGCCTCTCGGCGGCGCGGGGCTAGGGCGTGCGTATGCGCGGCCGCCCCGCCCCGCCGAGGCGGAGCAGGGGCGGTCGTGGCACGACCCGCAGGAGGAGCTCGCGGCCCATGCCTTGGGTCGCCATATGTCGTGGTGGTCTTGCGGCCCGCCCTGCGCCCCGGCTCTCGCCGTGCGCCGCGTGCGGGTTTCCCTCCCGCTCCCCTCTACGCCCGTTGCGGGGGGGGGGGGGGGGGGGGCGGGGGGGCGATGGGTAGGTGGGGGGCGCAGGGGGGGTGGGTTTCGG
>CAZHOT010000034.1:0-724 GCA_964534235.1 uncultured Marinilabiliaceae bacterium | reverse complement strand
GTCTGGCGGCCCCCCCTGCGCCCCGGCTCGCGCGGGGGGCCGGGGGGGGGTTTCCCCCCCGCCCCCCCCACCGCCCTTTGGGGGGGGGGGGGGGGGGGCTATGGGCCTATGTATAGATGGTCTGCTCATGGCTGATGTGTTTCGGCAATACAAAGATAGGCAATTTTCTTTAAACGAGTGGCGAAGTGCGAGAAAATTTTTCGTCTATGCTCCTTTTTGGGGCAAAAGATAGGATGGAGGGGAGGGGGCTTGCGGCGTAGTCCTAGGGGTTGCGTCGTCGTCCTAGGGCTTACGCCCTAGGCTGCCTTATGTCGCCGCTTCGCACACTTCGTAGCCTTTGGGGCTTTGGGTCGACCGGGGGGGGGATGTCGGGGTGGCGGTGCGCGCGCCGTGGCGCGTGCCTCAGAGCCCCAAGGGGGCGATATGTGTCAGCCTAGGGCGTGAGCCCTAGGGGTTGGGGGGGCGATTTGGTCGCCCTAGGTCTCGCATTTCGTCCTAGGTCTCGCGGCGTCGTCCTAGGGGTTCATGGGTGGGTCCTAGGGGTTGCGCACCGTCCTAGGTCTCACGGTTTGCCCTAGGTCTCACGTCTCGTCCTAGGTCTCACGTCTCGTCCTAGGGCTTACGCCCTAGGCTGCCTTATGTCGCCCCTTTGGGGCTTTGGGTCGACCGGGGGGGGGGATGTCGGGGTGGCGGTGCGCGCGCCGTGGCGCGTGCCTCAGAGCCC
>CAZHOT010000033.1:0-12899 GCA_964534235.1 uncultured Marinilabiliaceae bacterium | reverse complement strand
CCCCCCCCCCCCCCCCCCCCCCCCCCCCCCCCCCCCCCCCCCCCCCCCCATAAAATGGGCGAACGCGGCGTTGGAGAATTGCCACACTCGGACCAGCGGACGCTTTCACGCGCCGACCGCGGGGACATGGAGAGTTTGCACATATGCGACCTTGGCATTGACATTGGTTTGCCTCGCAAATCTAAGAAAGCCGGCAGAAGCATACAAACAAATATGGCCACAATAGAGACAAAAGGACAACATTGGAATAATTAACGGCGAGAATCATTGGAGAAAATAATCAGTTCGCCGCCTCCACGACATCTTCCACCGCACCTGCACCTTGAAGTCGGCGCGCCAAGCCCCGGGCGTCTCGTCGAGTCCGCTCCCGACGGTCTCGCGGTCGAGATAGGCCACGCCAGAGGCCCACAGCCACACCCTCAGCCCCGCCCATGGGCCCAGGGCGAGCATGGCGGTGGCCGACGCCCCCTCGCCCGAGAACGAGGCGAAAGACATGTCGCCAAACACCCGCGGCTGCCGGGCGAAGACGCGGCAGGAGTAGCTGTCGGTGTCGAAATAGGCGGCACTGGCGCTAAGAACCGCCCTGGCGGCGGGGATGGCGACGCGGAAATCTTGACCTACCATATAGCCGCCGTTGCGCGCCCCGTCGGCCTCGACGGAGCGCGTCCGCTCGACAATCGTCGTGGCAGAGAGGGCGTCGCCGTGGGCCAGGGCGAACGTGAGCCTGTAGCTAGTGCTCCGCTCGTCGGCACGCAGGCCGCGCAAGTTGAGCCTGTTGTATGCCTGGTCGGGCGACGTGAGCCTGCCCGCCATCGTCGTCCCCGCCGACGTGTGGCGGACCCGCAACTTCAGCTCCGAGCCGTCGGACGGCGCGAGGCTCGCCACCAGGCGGAACTTCCACCCCGACGTTGGCGCCCAGACATTGGCACGCAGCCACCGCAGCCGCCAGACGTCGACAAGCCCGCTCAAAGACAGCGAGCCGAGAGGCGAGAAAGAGACCCCGAGCGTGGCCCCGCCCTCGCCCCCGGCACTGCCGCTCCGGGTCACGGGCCGCTGCGCAACGGCATAGTAGCCCATGCCGAAACGGCGCAACGAGGCGCTGACCACCACCCCGCCTCCGGCATCGACATCGACGCCCACGACGCCCCCCATGGCGCCGCGCCCCTGGACGGCCGCCTCGCCAAAGATGTGCGCCCGCCCGACAAAGCCCCTGGCGTCTACGCTGAGCGTGCTGATTTCGCCGCCCACGGGGCGATTGGCAAGATAGAGCCTGCCGCCACGGCCCAACGGCATCCGCGTCCGCCAGTCGCACACCCCCACCCCGACCCTGGCCCTGCCGAAGTCCACGGAGAGGTGGCCGCCAAGGGTCGTGACACCAAGATTGTGGCGGCGCGCCCGCTCCGCCGCTGTGCGGTGGAGTCCGTCGGCACGAATCGTAAGGACATGGCGCGCGGAGCTGTCGCCCCCGATGGTCGCATCGGCGTCGGCGTGGGAGGCGTAGAGCGCCAAGCGCAGGCGGCGGTGGCGCATCTCGGCGGCCACACCCCTCAGATAGTCGCCCTCGGCGGCCGAGAGCGTCGGCGTCAGCCCCGCCGGGACCCTTGCCGACGAGACGCCGACGAGCGTGGGGCTGAGCCCGAAGCCGGTCCACACGCCGAGACCCTGCCCAAACCTGGCATGGAAATGCCCCGCGACGAGCTTGCGGAGGACTCCCCGGCGCGGGGCGAAGCTGACGAAGCCCCCATGGAAATCCATCAGCCCCGTGCCGTGCGACAGTTGCGGCTCCCCGGCGTCGTTCTCGCCGACAAACCCGAACTCGACAACCCTGCCGACGGAGCCACGGAGCCTGACCAGGCTCTTCCACGGCGACCCGGCATAGGGCGCCGGCGCGCTGTCCGTCGGCAAGAACCCGCGGCTCAACGGCTCGCGGCGCCCGACGCGGGCCAAAAGGTCGAGCCCGACCGACGACGGCGGGCGGAGGGAGTCGAGCCCCGCGCCGACAGTGGTGAAATGGCGGAGGCGCGCGATGTCCGCCCGCGACAGGCCGCGAATCGTCATCAGCTCCTGCACGGAACGAATCTTCCCCACCGCGCGCCGATGGCGGACAATGGCCGCAGCCTTGTCCCTCGACAGGAAGACGAGGCGCGCCAACTGCTCCTCGCCCGCGGCGTTGAGGTCGAGGGGGCTGTCGGCAAGAATCCTCATCTCGGCCAAGTCCTCTTGCGCCGCCTCGTCGAGCCTGCCCTCCTCGTCGAGCTCGGCCGCCACCTCGCCAAGAATCTCGTCGGCATCTTGCGCCGAGAGCGGCGCACAGAGCAAGAGGAGCAAGGCGACCCAGACGACCCTCATGGCCAACGGGGATGAAAAGATATGGCCGCCCCCGACGAGACACCGAGCGACGAGTGGTGGGCGACGGAGGCGCGGACGCCGAACAGCTCCCAATCGAAGCCCGCCCCCGCGCTCAGCTCCTCGCCAAGCGACGCGAAGCCCGCCGTGAAAAACAGCCCGCCGGCGGGCCGCAACGAAATCCCGACCCGGCCCACGGGGTCGCGGCCCACCTCCTTTTCGGCCTCGACGCAGACCGAGAAGACGCGCTCCGCCCGCCAAAGGAGCGTGGCCCAAAGCGTGGTGGGCAGACTGTCGTCGCGGCCCGGGCGCGAGAGCCGCCGCCGCTCGACATTGCGGGCAGAGAGACCCACCTCCCACCTGCCGGACGGGACGAAGAGGAGGCCCAGGGTGCTGAAAGAGGAGACGCCGCGGTCGGCAAACGCCAGGGTGTGGACGACGCCGCGGTAGCCGACCCCGACGGCGACGGGGCCGAAGCGGCGCGCGAAGTCGGCCCCAAAGGAGACGAAGCGGCTATAGTCCCCGCCCGCCCGCGAGACCCTCGCGGCGGCGCAGACCAACGGGGTGGGCACGGCCACCACGCCGCGCATCTCGGCAAGGTCGGCAAGGCCGTAGGGCAGCCCGCCGCCCGCCGACAGGGTGAGCCGGCCGAGGAGAGCCAAGGCGGCGGGGTTCGCCGCCTCGGCGCGGCAGACCAAGGAGGCGGCGACAAGCCCTCCCGCCCCCATGCCGCCGACGCTCCGCCCCACGAGCCTCTGCCCGCTGGCGCAAGACGCGGCAGAGGCGAGGAGGAGCAGGAGGAGCGCACGGCGAAAAAGGGTCATGCGGACACGGCTTGCGGAGACGTCAGTAGAGGGACCGCCACTCGCGCCTGTTGCCCAGCCTGTCGAGAAATCGCATGAGGTCGGGCAGGGTCACGGAGATCGAGGCCCTGTTGTCGTTGGGATGAAAGGAGAGCCTGTCGGCCTGGCGGAGGTTCTCGTCGAGATAGAGCGTCACCTCGCGGCCCGTGTCGTTGATGAGGCCGAAAGGGCTGACGGAGCCGGGGCGCACCCCCAGGAAGCGCATGAGCCTCTGCTCGGAGGCGAACGAAAGCCGCCCCTCGCCAAGCGTCTCCCACAGCCGGCGGATGCCGACGGTGTGGTGGCAGTCGACGACGACGAGATAGTGCTTGTCTCCCTTGTGGTTGCGGAGGAAGAGGTTTTTGCAGTGGCGCCCCTCGAAGCCGGCGCAGTAGCGCAAGGCCTCCTCGACGGTGCGCGCCTCGGGGTGCTCGATGTAGTCATATCCGATGCCCATCTCGTCGAGGAGGGCGTAGAGCTCGGGTTGTCCGACCTTTGGCATGGGGAAGATGAGATATTGGCAAAAGAGGCTGCGTCGTCGGCACGACACAGCCCCCATGATGATTATTATAGCCTACGGCCTCCAGGAGGTCAGGGCATGACGACCACCCCTCGCACGGCGTCGGCCTGCTCCTTGATTGTCTTCATGCTCTCCTCGGTGATGCTCGTGGCGTCGAGCTTCGAGTAGGTCTCGCTCAGAGGCTGCAGGAGCGAGCGCAGCTCCTTGATGTTGGCGTTTGCCGTGTTCTGGTCGAGGAGCGAGACGAGCTTCTCCAGGGGCTCCTTTTGGCTGAGGAGGATTTTGACCATCTCCTTGTTGTCGAAAGTGTCGTCGGAGATGTGCGTCGCTATGTACAGCCCCTCAATCCAGCTGCCGGCCACGACCATGAGCGAGACGGGGCCGCGGCCGTGCTTGTTGAGGTAGTCGTATGAGTCATAGAAAGAGTTCGAGATGAGCTCGGTCATCGCCTCCTTGTTGTTCTCGGCGTCCTCCATCTTCGAGGCGAGCTCGGGGTCGACGGCCTGCGTCATGTCGAGCGCGTCGATGAGGCTGCGCACGGCCATAGTGTAGTCCATGACGTTGGCCTGCTGGTTGTATGTCGAGGCGTAGCAGAGGTCGGCGCTGTAGACACCCATGTTGAACGCCCTCTTGGCCTCGGTGACATATTTCTCGACATTCTCCTTGGGGTTGCAGATGTCGAGGATGTAGGCGGCGTCAATCCTGTTCAGCATCTCCGTGACCTCGAACGCCGTGGGGAGGGGGTATACGAACTCGCGCACATTCTCCTCGACATTCTCCTTGCTCATGACCCCAGACTTGTTCTGGCTGCCCTTGACGGTACACCCCGCCACCACCATCGACGCGGCGCAGACGGCGACGACCGTCACATGCAACTTGCTCATATCTCGTGTTCAGTTAAAATTACACACCTCTTTGTGGTTGCTAAAATAACAAAAAGATGCGTTAGCGTTGTCAGCGCGGCGCGGAAATTTGCCGTTCCCGGCGCAGTTCCAACGCGGTGGAGAGCGCCTTGTGGTCTGAAGTGGGCAAATCGTGCTCTGTGTAGTCGCGCGCCCGCAGACTGGCGGACGCGAAGACGTAGTCGATCCGCAGAGGCGGGAGGTTGCCCCGGTAGGTGCGCGCCAGGCCCAGCCGCCCGGGGCGCCTGGCCTCGGCGAGCGGCACGCCGGCGTCGCCCGCGGGGCTGGCGCGGCAGACGGTGTGGAAAGTGTAGGAGAGCGGCGGGTCGTTGAAGTCTCCACAGACCACGACGGGATGGGGCGACGCGTCGACAGCCCTCGCTAGCATCCTGGCCTCGGACGCCCTGCGCAAGAACGCCCTCATCAGGTTGCGATATGTCTCGCGGAGCGTCCGCGCCCTCTCGCGGTTGACGTCTTGCGCCGAGACGGCGTCGATCTGGCTCTTGGAGAGCCTCAGCGAGGCCAGGTGGCAGTTGAAGACCCGCACGGTGTCGCCCGGGGCCAGGGCCACATCGACGGCCAGGAAGGCGTCGGGCAGGCGCCCCTCCAGGCCCAGCTCGGCGGCGCTGCCCACGACCCGCATCGGGCGCCGCGAAAGGGTCCGCTGGTTGGCCAGGAACGCCGAGTGGGGATAGGCGTCGAGCGAGCGCCGGAAGCCCTCCATCTTCCGCCACCCCATCTGATGGTCGGGCGGGGCCTCCTGGAGGCACACGATGTCGGCATCGATGGCGGAGATGGCGGCGCCGAGCGAATCGGCGTGGGGCGCGGCATAGCCATTTACGGACGACCACACCCCGTGTATGTTGTAGGTCAGGACCTTGAAGCGCAGGGCCGAGGAGTCGGCGGTGTCGGCGAGGCGCGGCACGGGGAAGTCCACCACCCTCCGGGCCTCCTGCCACCCGTAGGCCAAAGCGGCGAGGCTGACCAGGGCGGCCAGCCCCTGGCGGAAAGCGAGGGCCACGGCGGCCACGGCGGCGAGCAGGAGCCAGGCGTAGGGGAAGGCGAACCACACGAGGCAAATCGGCCCAATGTCCTCTGGGCTGAGACGCTCCGACCACACGGCGAAGACCACGAACGCCGCCAGGAGCGCGGCAAACGCCCTGAAAAGGGACTTCAGACAGGTCATCGGCGGGCTATCGGGGTCACGACTTCCGGCTCTGGTCGAACAGCGTCCGCTTCTCGGCCTCGGTGAGGCTGTCGTATCCGCGGGCGCTTATTTTGTCGAGAATCCGGTCCACCTCGCGGCTGTTCTCGACCCTCGCCCCGTTGAAGTCCCAATCGGGGTTGCCGCCGCCCAGCGAGGCCTTCATCCGCCCGGGGCGACGCCGCCTTGCCGGGGCGCGCCTCCAGCCGAGAGCCAGGAGCCACCCCGCGAGCGCACCGCCCAGGTGGGCCAGGTTGCCGCCGACGTTGGACAGCCCGAGGACCATGATGAACGACAGGGCGACGTAGGCCAAGGCTATGTACTTGACCTTCACCTCGCCGAAAAACGTGACCCACACCCGGCGGTCGGGCTGCGCCGCGGCGGCGGCCACAAGCAGCGACATGATGGCCCCCGAGGCGCCGAGGAGGACGCCACCGCCCCACAGCAGCCCCACGAGGAACGCCGCGGCGCACCCCGCGAGCCCCCCGACGACGTAGGCCACCAAGGCCCGGCGCGCGTCGGAGCAGACCGACAAGAAGAGCCTGCCGAACCAATAGAGGCAGAGCATGTTGAAGATGAAGTGGAAGAAGTCGTAGTGGGCGAAAATGTTGGTCACGAGCGTCCAGGGGCGCATCAAGACCCCCATGCCGATCGGCATCCCGAAGACCGCCACGCCCCACCCCCGGGGCTCCGACCCGCCTATTGCCGCCAAATCCATCAGCCGCATGACGAGAAACAGCGCGGTGTTGACGTATATGAGCTTGATGATGACGTCGTTGCGCCGGAACGACTCCCCTATCTCCTTGACAATAGACATTAGTTCAACCTTTTGACGCGCCAGAGGCGCAACAGCGCAAAACCGAAGAACATCCCACCGAGGTGAGCCCAGTGCGCCACGTTGTCATAGTCCGACCCATGGACGCCGCCAAAGAGCTCGACGAGCCCGTAGATGATTACGAACCACTTGGCCTTGATGGGTATGGGGGGGAAGAGGAGGAAAATCCGCATGTTGGGGAAGAGCATCCCGAAAGCCAGGAGCACTCCGAAGACGGCCCCGGAGGCCCCGACCGTGACGCGGGCGTTGACATACATCTGCTGATAGTCCTGAGCGAACGAGCGCGCCAGGGCCTCGGCCGCCACGGGGTCGGAAGAGACGGTGGAGTTGTAGGAGCTGACGAACGACGAGATGGCCGCCGCGCTGTCCGACGAGAACGGCAGCGCGTGTGTGGCGAGGAACGCCTGAATGTTGTCCGTCGCTGGGTCGTTGAGCAGCGCGTCGACGGCGGCCACGATGGGGCGCAGGTCGATGGCGTAGGCGGCCTCCTGGACGAGGCCGGAGCCGACACCGCAGACAAGGTAGTAGACGACGAAGCGCCGTGAGCCGAGGGCGGACTCGATGGCCGTCCCGAACATCCAGAGCGCGAACATGTTGAAGAAAAGGTGCGACACCCCGCCGTGCATGAACATGAACGACACGGGCTGCCAAAACCTGAAGTCTTGCGCCGCGAAATAGTGGAGGCCCAGAATGTCGTTGAGGTCGAGCGCGAGGCTCCTCTCGAAGACGACCAGGGCGGCGAAGCAGAGGATGTTGATGATTAGCAGGTTCTTGACTGCCGGGGTCATTCTCATTCTTTTGTGGTCTTGTAGTCGTGTCAGTTTCGGAAAAAGGCCTCGAGGTCGGCATCGGCCAAGACCCTCATGGCGGGCCTCCCGTCGGGCGTCGTCCGCCTGTCGGCGGAAGCCATGAGCTTGGCGTAGAGGTCGGACATCTCGTCGTCGGAGAGCGTCCGCCCATAGGGCATGGCCCCCTGCGCCGCCAGCTTGCGCGCCACGGCGTCGCCCACGTCGCCGCGGACGTCGACCTGCCCCGCGCGGCAGTCGTAGGCCAGGGTCTCGACGAGCGACCGCACGGAGGCCACGTCGACCAGGGCGGGGATTGTCGAGATGGTGATTGTCCCGGCCTCGGCGTCGATGCTCGTCTCGATGCCGGCTTGCGCCAGCTCGTGCGCCAGCTCGGCAAGCACGCACAAGTCGTCAGCCCCCATGGCGACGATCTCGGGGAAGAGCAGCCGCTGGCACTCCACGGCGGCATGGGCCATCATCTCGCGCAGACGGTCATAGAGGACCCTCTCGTGCGCCCGCCGCTGGTCGATGATGGCCAGCCCGGCGGCTGTCGGGACGACGACGTAGCGCCCGCGGTGCTGCGTCGGCCTCCCGCACGCCTCGGCCTCGGGCCCGGCGCTCACCAGGAGGGGCTCGCCGCCGGCCACGCCGGAGTCGGCCAAAGGCTCAAGGGCGGCGGGCGCCCCCGCCGCCGCGTCGTAGAGGACTTCCCACGAACGGGAGCCGGCGCCGTCACGCCCCCCGCCCCCTCCGAAAGAGCTGGCGAACTGCGCGGCCTGCGCCCTCTCGACGGCAAAGGGGTTGTAGGAGTCGGCGGCCTGGAGGTCGAAGGGGGGGATGTCGATGCGCTCGCCGCGGTCGAAGTCTATCTGGGGCAATATGTTGTTGTCGTTGAGGCAGGCCCTCACGGTGGCGTTGAGGATTTTCCATATCGCCTGGTCGTCGTCGAACTTGATCTCCGTCTTCTGCGGGTGGACGTTGACGTCGAGCGACTGCGGGTCGACGCTGATGTAGATGTAGTAGGCCGGCAGGGTGTCTGGCGGGATGATGGCCTTGTAGGCGTCGACGACGGCCTTGTTGAAATATGCGCTCCGCATATACCTGTCGTTGGCGAAGAAATATTGGTCCCCGCCGCTCTTCTTGGCCGTCTCCGGCGTCCCGACGAAGCCGCAAATCTTGACGAGGCTCGTCGAGCACTCGATGGGCAGCAGCCTCTTTGCCATGGCGAGGCCCGCCACGCCCGCCACCCTCTGCTTGATGTTGCCCGCCGGCAGGTTGTAGAGCGTCCCCCCGTTGGCCGTCAGGGTCATGCCGACGCCGGGGTGGGCCAAAGCCACGCGGAGGAACTCCGAGTTGACGTGGCGCATCTCGGCGACGTCGGACTTGAGGAACCGCCTCCGGGCCGGGACGTTGAAGAAGAGGTTCTTGACGCAGAAGCGGCTCCCCCGCGGCGTGGCGCACGGCTCCTGCGCCGTGACCTCCGAGCCCTCGATGACGATTTTCACGCCCAGCTCCTCGGCCTCGGTGCGCGTCAGCAGCTCCACCTGCGCCACGGCGGCAATCGACGCCAGGGCCTCGCCGCGGAAGCCCATGGTCGTGAGGCTGTAGAGGTCGTGCGCCGACGATATTTTCGACGTGGCGTGGCGCTCGAAAGCCAGGCGGGCGTCGGTCTCGGTCATGCCGCAACCGTTGTCCACCACTTGGATCTGCGTGCGCCCGGCGTCTTGCACGAGCACCTTGACCTCCGTGGCCCCGGCGTCTATGGAGTTCTCCATCAGCTCCTTGATGACCGAGGCGGGCCTCTGGATCACCTCGCCCGCGGCAATCTGGTTCGCCACGGCGTCGGGCAACAGATGTATCACACTCATTGTCTTGCCGCCCTCCCCGTCACTTGCCAGCCGACAGAAGCCGGAAGAGGCCGTCGAGCTGCCCGTTGAGATAGGCGTAGAGCGCGGCGCAGAGAATCAGGGCTATGGTGCATCGCCTCACGAACCGGCTCCGCCTGCCGTCCTCCATCCGGGGCTTGAAGCTGTCGTGCTTCCGCCGCATGGAGCCGGCGCGGAGCATCCCGCCCGTGCCGGCGAGCTTCTCGACCTCGCTCGTCAGCCCCAGCTCCTCGCGGCGGCTCTTGACGTAGTCGCGGTGCGGATTGTAGAACCAGGGCTTGTAGTCAAACACCTTGTGTTTCGGCAGTTGGATGAACGACTTCATGGCTTTGCTGTTTGTCTATTGTGTTATGGGGGGCCGCCGCTAAATTAGCAACATTATCCGTTGATAGCAACAACGCCCCCCGGGCCGGCTCAAAACTCGAAGTCGGTGCAGGCCCTGGCGTCGAGCATCTCGCCCACCTGTCTGGCCACGGCCACGTGGCGCGGGTCGGCGGCATAGTCGGCGAGGCCCGCCATGTCGTCGAACGTGGCGACAAGGGCCAGGTCGAAACGCTCCTTGGGGTTGGCGTTGACCCCGACCTCGATGGAGCGCAACGACGGAATCTGGCCCTGGAGGGCGAGGAACTGGCCGCGGATTTGCGGCAGGCGGGCGGCCTTGGTCTCGGTGGCCACGTCGTCGCGCAGCTTGAAGAGGACAATGTGCTTAATCATGTGGACAAACGGTTTTTGGGGGCAAAAATAGCTCTTTCGGCGCAAGGGGGAGACACCGGGGCCGAAATACGCCCCCCTTTTTGTAACTTTACGACCCACAAGAACTCGGACACCATGGGCAACATAATCCCCCTGCGGGGCAAGACCCCGACGATAGGCAAGGACTGCTACATAGCCCCGACCGCGACGCTCATTGGCGACGTCAGCCTGGGCGACGGGTGCAGCGTGTGGTTCGGCGCGGTCTTGCGCGGCGACGTCGCCCCGATACGGCTGGGCGAGCGCGTGAACGTCCAGGACAACGCCGTCGTCCACGGCACCTACGGCCGCCCCGGGGTCGAGATTGGCCCCGACGTCTCGATAGGCCACGGCGCCATCGTCCACGGGGCCACAATCCGCGGGCGCTCGCTGATCGGCATGGGGGCCGTGGTCCTCGACGGGGCCGTGGTCGAGGAGGACGTCATCATCGCCGCCGGGGCCGTCCTGACGGGCGGCAAAGTGGCGGAGCGGCGGGGCATATATGCCGGGACGCCGGCCAGGCGCGTCCGCGAGCTGACGGACGAGCAGTGCGCCGCGACGATAGGCCGCACCGCGGCGCACTACCCGCAGTACGCCCAATGGTACAGAGAGGCAGAGGCAGACGGCAAAGCATCGGAGGTATGAAGAGACACGGCACAATGCGCACACTGGCCGCGGCGGCGATGGCGGCGACACTCGCCACCGGGGCAGCCGCCCAGGACGAGGAGTATTTCAACAACTCGTGGTGGAACTGCGAGCTCTCCGGGCGGCAGACCGTCTGGCACATCAAGGGCTACCGGTCGGGGATCTCGTTCATCAACGAGACGGCCAAAGCCTCTGGCGACATAACGTTCTCGGACGACTGCATCGAGATAAACTACCCCGGCTTCCAGATGCACTTCCCCGTCGGGGCATACACCCGCGTCTCGGACGACATCTTCTCGGTGAGCCGCAACGGCGACGACGACTACTTCGACTACATCGAGGTGATCCGCTCGGGCCGCGGCAGCCGCACGACGTTCCGCTTCATGATTGCCAAGCGCGAGGACGACGACACCATGCAGAACACCCGCATCTTCACCTGCCGCCCCCAGATTCTCCAGTCGGGCCGCGACTTGCGCTCGGCCATGGAGGCCGAGGCCGCCACAGACGGAGTCCCCCCCCAGGTGCCCCGCTAATGATTGCCTTTTTCGACTCGGGATATGGCGGGCTGACAATCTTCAGCGCGGTCCGTCGCGCGCTCCCGGCCTACGACTACGTATACCTGGGCGACAACGCCCGCGCTCCCTACGGCTCGCGCTCGTTCGAGGTGGTATACCGCTTCACGCTCCAGGCCGTCGGCCGCCTGCTGGGCATGGGCGCCGACCTGGTCGTCCTGGCGTGCAACACAGCGTCGGCCAAAGCCCTCCGCACCATCCAGCAGCGCGACCTGCCCCGCCTCGACCCCTCGGGCCGCAAGCGCGTCCTGGGCATCATCCGCCCCTCGGCGGAGGCCCTGGGCCGCTACACCGCCACGGGGCGCGTGGGCGTCATGGCCACGGAGGGTACGGTGACGTCGGAGTCCTACGTCATCGAGATGCGCCACCTGTGGCCGTCGGTGGAGGTGTTCCAGCAGGCTTGCCCGCTGTGGGTGCCGCTCGTCGAGAGCGACGAATTCGACAACCCGGGCGCGGACTACTTCGTAGAAAAATACACCCGCGGGCTCCTGGCGCAGAGCACCGGCATCGACACCATAATGCTCGCGTGCACCCACTACCCCCTCCTGGCCCCGAAGATATCGAGAGTCCTGCCTGCCGGCGTCCGCCTGCTGTCGCAGGGGGGCATAGTGGCCGACAGCCTGGCGGACTACCTGCGCCGCCACCCGGAGATGGAGCGGCGGCTGAGCCGCGGCGGCACATCGCGGGTCCTCACCACGGGCTCGGCCTCCCGGTTCGCCGAGACGGCGGGGCTGTTCTTCGACGGCCTGCCGGAGGTGAGCCACGTCGACATTGATTAGCCCGCGGAAATGCGTAAATTAGCGTCGCTGTCGCAAACGGCGCAAAGAGAGAATAAGAACAAACGACATATAAATGAGCCTACTAGACCTTAGCGAGCAAGAGATAAACAGGCGCGGCAACCTGCAGTCGCTCCGCGAGATGGGCATAGACCCCTACCCCGCGGCGGAGTTCCCCACCGACGCGTTCTCGACCGACATCTTGAGCGAGTTCTCCGACGACGCCCCCCAGCGCGAGGTGCGCATAGCCGGCCGCATGATGAGCCGCCGCGTGATGGGCAAGGCCTCGTTCATCGAGCTCCAGGACTCGCGGGGGCGGATCCAGGTCTACATCTCGCGCGACGAGATATGCCCCGCCGACAACGCCGACCTGTATAACGTCGTCTTCAAGAAGCTCCTCGACCTCGGGGACTTCGTTGGCGTCCGCGGCTTCGTCTTCCGGACCAAGACGGGCGAGATCTCGGTCCACGCCAAGAGCCTCACGGTCTTGGCCAAGAGCCTCAAGCCCCTGCCCGTCGTCAAGGAGAAAGACGGCGTGGTCTACGACTCTTTCGACGACCCGGAGCTCCGCTACCGCCAGCGCTACGTGGACCTGGTGGTGAACAAGGGCGTCAAAGACGTCTTCCTGCGCCGCGCCACCGTCTTGCGGACCCTGCGCTCGGTTCTCGACGAGGCCGGCTACACGGAGGTGGAGACCCCCGTCCTCCAGTCGATTGCCGGCGGCGCCACGGCGCGGCCCTTCACGACGCACTTCAACGCGCTCGGCATCGACATGTACATGCGCATCGCCACGGAGCTATATCTGAAGCGCCTCATCGTGGGCGGCTTCGAGGGCGTGTATGAGATTGGCAAGA
>CAZHOT010000032.1:0-15572 GCA_964534235.1 uncultured Marinilabiliaceae bacterium | reverse complement strand
TCCCTAATATCTCGAATTGCTCCGGGCAAAGACACTTAAGAACAAGCACAGCATGGCGAACGCGAACCTAAAGGAGGCAAAGGCGGCGAAGAATGACGAGTTCTACACCCAGTTCCATGACATCGAGGTAGAGATTAACGCCTACTTGGAGTTCGACCCCGGCGTGTTCCGAGGGAAAACAGTGCTGCTGCCATGCGACGACCCCGAGTGGAGCAACTTCACCCGCTTCTTTGCCGCCAGGTTCGACGAGTTGGGCCTGAAGAAGTTGATTTCCACAAGCTACGCGCCCGACGCGAAGAGGATGCAGATGCGCCAACCGACGCTGTTCGAGACCGCCGCGCCGCAGTTTGACCCTGCCAAGGCTCAAACGAGAGGGAAGATATTCATTTTGGAGCGGGACGTCACGGGCGACGGGGCAATCAACATCGACGACCTCGAATGGGAGTACATGGAGGGTGACGGCGACTTCCGAAGCGCGGAGGTGACGAGACTCCGCGACGAGGCGGACTTCATCGTGACAAACCCTCCTTTCTCGCTTTTTAGGGAGTTCCTGGCGTGGATTGTGGAGGCTGGCAAAATGTTTGCGTTGATAGGGAATGTCAACGCCATCACATATAAGGAACTGTTCCCTCTCATAAAGGCGAATAAAGTTTGGCTTGGCGTGTCGTCGTTCAACACAGGCATGTATTTTTTCGTCCCCCAAGAATACGAGTATGCCTCAACGTACAAATCTGACAGGGAGCGAGATGGTAAAAAGGTGATGCGCGTCTCAAGTGTATGTTGGTATACCAACATTGACCACGGCCGCCGTCATGAGCCAATTCCCCTTATGACAATGGCCGACAACCTCCGCTTCTCGAAGCACAAGGAGATTAAGGGGAGAGCGGGGTACGAGAAGTATGACAACTACGACGCCATCGAGGTGCCGTATGTGGACGCAATCCCGTCGGACTACGAAGGCGTGATGGGGGTGCCGATCACGTTTCTCGACAAGTATTGCCCGGAGCAATTCGAGATATTAGTAATGTGTACAAATGTAGCAATATTCTGTTTGGCCGCCGCGCTTCTTCGTCTCCGCCAGGCTTCCGCCCTATGCCGCCGCGTTTGCCGTTTTGCCTGTTGGCGCGCGTCTCGTCAATAGAAAGCGCGTTTTTTCATGCCGCTCGTCAACAAAATGCCGCATTTCGTCAAAAAACGAGATTGGCGAGGGAGTTGATGGGAACTTGAAGCGTAAAAAGTCTAGCGTATGGGGCGTGACCCCCACACGCAGGGAAAAATTAGTCAAATAAAAAGGTATGCCATGAAAGTAAAACTACCTGTCTTCCTCTTCCCCCTGTTTTTTGCCTCGCTCCCTCTCTGCGCGCTCTCCCAAAGCTCTGTGAGGGAGTTCCCGCCCGAGTACATACCAAACACCGTGGGACGTTTTGGCACGTTTGATGTCGAGGCCAAGTTTGAAAGGACGAGTGGAGGGAAAAAGGTTGACAGCTATTTTTTCACATGCGACGCATTCCGCTCGTCAGACTCTTCGCTGATCTTGCGGGGGGTGTCGATAGAGTTCTTCTTGGGTCGTAGTTCGGTGCAGTTGACCCCGGAGGCGAACCCCGGGTGCCGAATGCGTCTGCCGGTGTCGAGTTTTGCCGTGGAATGGCTTGATGGGGTCGATGGCGACACCGTCTTCATCGATGGTGTCGACGGTTGGCTCTCTCCGTCGGTCGCAAACATGGTGGACACCATCTGTCTGCCCGGACGCGTGTCCCATGTCGGCCGCGGCTTCCTGGCCGATGCCGAGTGGTCGCGGAGCATCGAGGTGGACGCGGCCTCGCCGTATTTCACGAACTACAACGGCGTGGCGCTCTACGACCCCGCCGGCACGGAGCTTCTGTGCGCCGTCTTCAACCAGTATGGGCAGAGCAAATATTCTGTCTTGTGGAAAGACGGGATTGAGGCCATCGGGGACGAGGCTTGCATGCGCGGGCAGAGCGAATGGGACGACAAGGAGGAGCTGTCGTTGCCCGCCTCCGTGCGCCGGATCGGCGACCGCGCGTTCAAGGTCGGGCGCTACAGGAGCGGCACGGACTGCTACCGTCATGGGCGTCTCGCTATTCCCGACCTGTGCGAGATTGTCGGCAATGGGGCTTTCGCCAACCGCAACTACGACACGATTGTGATTGGCCGCAACGTGAGGAACATCGGCTATGGGGCGTTCGAGGTCTCGGACTACCGCTATCGCCCCCGCGAGGTGGTGTGCAAGGCCGCCGTCCCGCCGGAGAGCCTTTCGCTCGTGGGTGGCGACCCGTTCGTGGGGTTCGCCAAGCACGACGTGCGGCTCCGCGTCCCGAGCGGGAGCGTCGGGGCCTATAGGGCGCACTGGATGTGGAAGCAGTTCGACATCGTGGGCGACGCCTCTCTCGACGACGCCCACGGCCCCGTGACGGCTCTCGTCGAGGCCTCCCCCGACAGCCCGCTCCGCGCCACAGTCCGCGGGCGCGAGGTCTTGCTCCCCGAAGTGGCGGACGTCGAGGTCTTCAGCCTGGGTGGCGTGCGCCTCTACAGCGGGCGCGCGTCGTCGGTCAGCATAGCCGCTCCGGGCCTCTACGTGGTGACGGCCGGCGGGGCGCGGGGCAAGGTCGCCATCAAGTAGGCGCGGGTCCCATTGCTGCCGGGCGTCGCCCTCCCGCTTCGCGCGCGGCGGGCGACGCCCGGCCTTTCGTTTTCGCGATTTCGCCCCTTATTCTTATATTTGGGTCTCGATTGGCGTCGGCCGGCTTGGCGGCGCCCGGACACCACGACATCAAGAAATGAGCGAAGTTCTCCTGGAGGCCCTTATGCAGCTCTTCGCGCTCCTGACCGACGTCAAGCACGTCGGCGGGGCGAGAGGCCGCGCCAAAGTGGGCGAATACCTGGCGTCGCAGTTCAACGCCGAGTACGTCAGCAAGTTCCTCAAGCGCTACGACCACTACATGGGCAAGTTCCACTCGCCCTATGGCGAGGGCGACGAGGCGCGCGAGATGCGGACGATGGAGAACCTCCGGCGCATGAAGACCGTCTGCGCCGACATCAACGCCGAGGTGGACCTCGACGAGAAGGTCCTGCTCCTGGGCTCGATGCTCAACTACATCGCCAAGCCCGACATCAGCTATGACGAGGAGAGGTTCGTCGACACCCTGGCCGACCTGCTCCGCATCCCCCCCGACGACTACTGGAACCTCAAGACCTTCACGTTCGACAGCCCCGCCGACGTCGTGGACAAGAGCCGCCTCCTGCTCATCGACGGCAGGCCGGAGAAGTTCCACCCCGACGTGAAGCACATCTTCATAAGCAAGTTCGGCGTCAGCGTGTGGGTGCTCCACGTCAGGCAGACCAACTCGTTCCTCTTCCGCTACGACGGCGGCCGCAACCTCTACCTCAGCGGGCACAAGCTCGACCCCGGGCAGGTCTACCCCATGGCCCCCGGCGGGGTCATCAACACGTCGCACGTCCGCCCCGTCTACTACGGCCACATAGCCGAGAAGTTCATCACGCGCCCCGACACGGGGCGGATCGCCTACCGGGCCGTGGACATCGAGTATAAGTTCTCCGACACCGTCGTGGGCGTCCACAAGTTCAGCTTCCTGGGCAAGAGCGGCCAGCTCGTGGGCATCATGGGAGGGTCCGGCTCGGGCAAGACCACGCTCATGAACCTCCTCTGCGGCAAGCTGCGCCCCAGCGGCGGCAAGATAGCCATCAACGGCTACGACCTCCACGCCGACCGCAAGGCCCTGGAGGGGGTCATCGGCTACGTCCCGCAAGACGACATGCTCAACGAGGAGCTGACCGTCTACGAGAACCTGTGGTTCAACGCCCGCCTCATCTTCAGCGACAAGAGCCGCGCCGAGAAAGCGCGCCTGGTGGACAAGGCGCTGCAGGACTTCGACCTCGTCGAGGCGCGCGACCTCAAGGTCGGCAACCCGCTCAACAAGGTCTTGAGCGGCGGCCAGCGCAAGCGCCTCAACATAGCCCTCGAGCTCATGCGCGAGCCCTCGATCCTCTTCGTCGACGAACCCACGTCCGGCCTCTCCAGCTCCGACTCCGAAAAGGTCATGTCGCTCCTCAAGAGGCAGGTCCTCAAGGGCAAGCTCGTCATAATCAACATCCACCAGCCCAACAGCGACATCTACAAGCTCCTCGACAAGCTCCTCATCATCGACCAGGGCGGCTACATCGTCTACAATGGCAACCCCATGAACGCCATTGTATATTTCAAGAGAAAGGCGCACTACGTCAACCCCGAGGAGAGGGAGTGCTTCCTGTGCGGCAACGTCAAGACCGAGCAGCCGCTGCGCATCATCGAGACCCGCATGGTCGACACGTCGGGCAAGCTCATCCGCAAGCGCAAGGTGACGCCGCAGGAGTGGTACCGGGTCTACCTCGACGAGATTGAGGCCAACTTCGACTGGAAGGGCAAGAAGAACACCACGAGGGAGAAGCTCCCCGCCAACCTCTACTCCATCCCCGGGCGGCGGAGCCAGTTCGCCACCTTCGCCCTGCGCGACGCCCTCAAGAAGGTCAAGGACACCCAATATGTCCTCCTCAACCTCCTCGAGGTCCCCGTCCTGGCCCTCCTCCTGGCCTTCGCCACGCACTACGTGGGCGACGACGGCGCCTACAGCCTCTACGCCAACTCGAACCTGCCGACCTACCTCTTCATGTGCGTCGTGGTGGCCATCTTCGTCGGGCTCAACAGCTCGGCCGAGGAGATGTTCAAAGACCGCAAGCTCCTCATGCGCGAGCAGTTCCTCAACCTGAGCCGCTCGTCATATCTCAACGCCAAGATTGTCAACCTCATGGCCCTGTCGGTCGTCCACACGCTGATGCTCGTCGGCATAGGCCACTCCGTCATGGGCATCCCCCTGTCCCTGTGGCCGGCCCACGTGGCGGTCCTCTTCTCCACCTTCGCCTTTGCCATAGTCTTCGGGCTCAACATAAGCAGCGGCCCCAAGACCGCCGTTGCCATCTACATCTCCATCCCGCTCGTCATCGTGCCCCAGCTCGTCTTCAGCGGGACCATGGTGGACTTCGGCAAGCTCCACCCCGCGCTGGCCAACAGGGAGTACACGCCCGTCATTGGCGACATCATGGTGTCGCGCTGGGCCTACGAGGCCCTGGCCGTCAACGAGTATAAGGACAACCCCTACGAGGCGCACTTCTTCGACGCCGAGGTGGAGCGAAGCCGCGCGTCGTATGTCGCCACGACGTGGCTCCCCGAGCTCTCGGCCCTGAGCCGCCGCAGTGTCGGCGACCCCGGCGGCGGGGCCCTGCTCCTGCGCGAGGTCCGCCGCGTGCAGGAGGCCCTGGGGGGCGTCGCCCTGCCCGACAGCCTGGCCCTGCCCGTGGCCTACACCCCCGCCGTCTCGGCCAAGGCCGACGCCGCCATCGACTTCCTGCGCCGCCGGGCGCAAGACGAGTACCGGGCGGCCAGCGCGCGCCACGACAGCATCGCAGTCGGCCTTGTCCGGAAGCTCGGCTCGGCCGACGCCCTGGCCGGGCTCAAGGCCGCAAGCGCCAACGAGGCGCTCTCCAGGCTCGCGCAGGCCAAGGACAACTTCGACCAGATCGCGGTCTACCCCGACAAGACCATACGGAAGAGGCAGCCCGTCTACGACATGCCGGAGAACCGCTACGGCAGGGCCCACCTCTACTCGCCCGCCAAGAGGGTGGGGGGCGCGGTCGTGGACACCGCCGTCTTCAACTGCCTCGTCATATGGGCTTTCGCCGGGGCGCTCTACTTCTCGCTCTACTTCGACCTCCTGCGCCGCCTGCTCGACTACTTCTCCAACGTCCAGAAGAGGCGCATGAAGATGCGGATGGAGAAATTCCGCGTCTGAGGCCCCGGGGCGTGAAATTCCGGAACGCGCGCCCGCGCCGTGCGTATAAGAAACCGACAACATGGACAAAGAAGACTACGACGACGACCTGCGCCAGGCCGTCAAGACGCTCCGCGAGGGGGGCGTGATCCTCTACCCGACCGACACGGTGTGGGGTGTCGGGTGCGACGCCACCAACGCCGACGCCGTGGCGCGCGTCTACGCCATCAAGAGGCGCGAGGAGGGCAAGAGCATGCTCGTACTGGTCGACAGCGCCGACCGAGCCGCCACCTACGCCAGTGGAATCCCCGACGTGGCGTTCTCGATGATGGACCTCGCCACGACACCCCTGACGCTGATCCTCGACGGGGCCAAGAACCTGGCCGGCAACCTCGTCGGCCCCGACGGGACAATCGGCATCCGCGTCACGGCCGAGAGGTTCAGCCGCGACCTGTGCTACAGGCTCGGCCGCCCCGTGGTCTCGACGTCGGCCAACGTGAGCGGCAGGCCCGCCGCGGCAATCTTCGACGACGTCGACCCAGAGATTGTGGCGGCCGTGGACTACGCCGTGCGCTACCGGCGCGACGACCTCGCCAAGGCCAGCCCCAGCAGCATCGTCAAGATCGGGGCCGACGGGCGGGTCAAGATAATAAGGCCCTGAGAGGCGACAGGCAACAACAACTCAATTCAGACACGACAAAACAGAAATGGTTAAGAAAGACTACCCCATAGACGTCGAGAACTACCCGTTCCGCGTCCGCACAGACGTCCAGCTGCGCTTCTGCGACCTCGACGGCTATGGGCACGCCAACAACAGCTCCATGCAGGCCTTTTTCGACATCGGGAGGGCGGCATACCTGAAAGAGTGCTGCGGCCCCGACTACTACAGGGGGGACTCCACCATGCTCGTCGTCTCCTACGCCACCGACTTCATGCGCCAGGTGCACCTGGAGGACGACATCGAGGTCCGCGTGGCGGTCCATCGGATTGGATATAAGAGCATAAGCATGATAATGGCCCTGGCCAACAAGGCGACGGGCGAGCTGTGCGCCGTCTCCGACTCCGTCATGTCGGGATTCAGCAAGCGCACCCAGTCGAGCATCCCCATCTTGGAGCGGTGGAGGCTGAAAATAGAGGAGATAGAGGGAAGACGGTTCTGAAATTTTGTACCTTTGGAAATGCTTTCTATCGATAAATTGCAAGCCGATGTGGACAAGTGGCTAGGCGAGGCCGACTACGGCGACGAGCCGCGCGGCCTCTACGAGCCCATCCGCTACTCGATGTCGCTCGGCGGCAAGCGCCTCCGCCCGACGCTGTGCCTGTTGGCGTGCTCGCTGTTCCGCGACGACTACGCCCAGGCCAAGTGGCCGGCCCTGGCCCTGGAGGTCTTCCACAACTTCACGCTGCTCCACGACGACATCATGGACCGCGCCACAATCCGGCGCGGCAGCCCCACCGTCGTAGCCAAGCACGGCCTCAATGCCGCAATCCTCAGCGGCGACGCCATGCTCATCGAGGCCTACAGGCTCCTCCAGCTTACCGACTCGCCCTCGTTCTCGATCATCTGCGACACGTTCAACAAGATGGCCCGCGAGGTGTGCGAGGGGCAGCAGATGGACATGGACTTCGAGACCCGCGCCGACGTCTCGGCCGAGGAGTATCTCGAGATGATCCGGCTCAAGACGGCCGTCCTCCTCGCCTCGTCGATGAAGATAGGGGCCCTGGCGGGCGGCGCGACGAGCCAAGACGCCAAGGCGCTCTACGAGTATGGGACCCTCATCGGGCTCGCCTTCCAGCTGCAGGACGACCTGCTGGACAGCTTCGGCGACGAGGCCACGTTCGGAAAGGCCATAGGGGGCGACATCATGGAGAACAAGAAGACGTTCCTGCTCATCAACGCCCTGGCCCACTCCGACGCCCAGCACCGCCGCGACCTCCTGGAGTGGATCGCCAACCGCGACGCCGTCCGCGAGGAGAAAGTGGACGCCGTCCGCGGCATCTTCGAGGTGACGGGCGCCCGCGAGAAGACGGAGGCCAAGGTGGGGCAGCTCTTCTCCGAGGCGATGTCGAAGCTGCGCGAGATGGAAATATCGGCCGAGGGCAAGCGGTTGCTCATAGACTACGCCGGGCAGCTCTTCAAGCGCGACAAGTAAGGAAAAACATATTTTAGCACATTAGAGGATATGGCAAGTAAAGGTAAGATTATCCAGATAGTGGGCCCTGTGGTGGATGTCGCGTTCGACACCGCCGAGGACGAACTCCCGGAGGTGTATGACGCCCTGGAGATTACCCGTGACAATGGGCAGAAGCTCATCGTCGAGTGCGAGCAGCACATTGGCGAGAGCACAGTCCGCTGCATTGCCATGGAGAGCACCGACGGCCTCCGCCGCGGCATGGACGTCGTGGCGACGGGCGCGCCAATCATGATGCCCAAGGGCGACAGCTCGCGCGGCCGCCTGCTCAACGTCATCGGCGAGGCCATCGACGGCATGCCGAGCCCGGGCAAGGAGGACGGAAGCCCCATCCACAAGCCGGCGCCCTCCTACGAGGAGCTCACGACGGAGTCTGAAGTCCTCTTCACCGGCATCAAGGTCATCGACCTCATCGAGCCATACGCCAAGGGCGGCAAGATCGGCCTCTTCGGCGGCGCCGGCGTCGGCAAGACGGTCCTCATCCAGGAGCTTATCAACAACATTGCCAAGGGCCACAACGGCCTCTCGGTCTTCGCCGGCGTCGGCGAGCGCACCCGCGAGGGCAACGACCTGCTCCGCGAGATGATTGAGAGCGGCATCGTCAACTATGGCGAGGCTTTCAAGGAGAGCATGGAGCGGGGCGAGTGGGACCTCTCGAAAGTGGACCAGGAGGCCCTGGCCAAGTCGCAGTGCACCATGGTCTTCGGCCAGATGAACGAGCCGCCTGGAGCCCGCGCCCGCGTGGCGCTGTCGGGCCTTACCGTGGCCGAGAGCCTCCGCGACGGCGACGGCAAGGGAGCCGGCCGCGACATCCTGCTCTTCATCGACAACATCTTCCGCTTCACCCAGGCCGGCTCCGAGGTCTCGGCGCTCCTGGGCCGTATGCCGTCTGCCGTGGGATACCAGCCCACGTTGGCCTCCGAGATGGGCGCCCTCCAGGAGCGCATCACCTCGACCAAGCACGGCTCCATCACGTCCGTCCAGGCCGTCTATGTCCCCGCCGACGACCTCACAGACCCCGCGCCCGCCACGACCTTCGCCCACCTCGACGCCAAGACCGTCTTGAGCCGCAAGATCTCGGAGCTCGGCATCTACCCCGCCGTGGACCCGCTCGACTCCACGTCGAGAATCCTCACGCCCGAAGTCGTCGGCAAGGCGCACTACGAGTGCGCCGAGCGCGTCAAGCAGCTCCTGCAGCACTACAACGAGCTTCAGGACATCATCTCCATCCTCGGCATGGAGGAGCTCTCCGAGGAGGACAAGCTCGTCGTGGCCCGCGCGCGCCGCGTCCAGCGCTTCCTCTCGCAGCCGTTCTTCGTGGCGGAGCAGTTCACGGGCCTCAAGGGCGCCTACGTCTCCATCGAGGACACCATCAAGGGCTTCAACATGATTATGGACGGCGAGCTGGACAAATATCCCGAGGCGGCGTTCCACCTCGTCGGGACCATCGACGAGGCCATAGCCAAGGGAGAGCGGTTGCTCAAAGAGACGCGCGCCTAAGGCCTGGTCAACATCTGAGAGGTTATGGATAGTCCGCTCACTCTTGAGATTGTCTCGCCAGAGAGCGTCGTCTTCAGCGGCGACGTCGAGATGGTCGAGCTTCCCGGCAAGAGAGGCCGTTTCGCCATCTTGCGCAACCACGCCCCCATCATAGCGTCTCTCGCCGAGGGACCCATCCGCGTGCAGCCCGCGGGCGGGGCGGAGCTGTCGTTCGACTGCAAGGCTGGATATGTGGAGTGCAAGGCCAACAAGGTGTCGGTCTTGCTGAGCGCGTAGGGCGACCTGCGCTGCAATTATAGGACAAAAAGTGGGGCGGCTGAGGCATCAGCCGCCCCGCGTCTTGTCTTTGCGCCCGCCTACCGCGCCGCGGGCTTGTATTCCACGAAAGCCTCCATGGCCTCGTAGCACGCCAGGCCCAGCTCGTCGTAGAGCTTCGCCGTGCCGCGGTTGCGGTCTTCGGAGCGTTGCCAGAAGAGGCGCGAGTCGTTGCCCAGGAACGGGGCGCTCTCCATCTGGCTCTGGTGCTTGAGGATTGAGTTGCGCTTGGCCCTCAGCTCCTCGGGGCTGAGCGGCACGCACATCTCGATGTTCTCAATCTCCCACTCGGCCCACGCCCCGCGATACATCCATATGCGGCAGTCGGCGGGCCACTCCGCCCCGTCGGCAATCTCGGCATCGACGGCCGCGAAGACGGCGTCGGTGCACTTGCGGTGCGTCCCGTGGGGGTCGGCGAGGTCGCCGGCCACGTATATCTGGTGGGGGCGCACCTCGCGCAGCAGGGCGCGGATAATCTCCACGTCGCGCTCCGTCATGGGCAGCTTCTCGACGGCCCCGCTCTCGTAGAACGGCAGGTCGAGGAAGTGGACGCGGCTGAGCGGAATGTCGTTGTAGGTGCTCGCCGTGCGGGCCTCGCCGCGGCGGATCAGGCCCTTGATGGTCAAGACGTCGCGCGTGTCGGGCTCGCCGTCGCGCTTCTGGGCCAGGAACTCCTTTATCTCCCGATATTTGGTGGCGATGACGGAGTCCTTGCCGGCCGAGAAGAGCTGGTTGAAGCCGTTGATGAAGTGCATGAAGCGCGTCACCTCCTCGTCGCCGACGGCGATGTTGCCCGACACCTCGTAGGCCACGTGGACCTCGTGCCCCTGCTGGACGAGCCGCCGGAGCGTGCCGCCCATCGAGATGACGTCGTCGTCGGGGTGGGGCGAGAAGACGACGACCCTCTTCGGGAACGGGAGGGCCCTCTCGGGCCTGTGGGTGTCGTCGGCGTCGGGCTTGCCTCCCGGCCACCCCGTGATGGTGTGCTGGAGGTCGTTGAAAATCTTGATGTTGGCGTTGTAGGCCGAGCCGTGGAGGGCCAGGAGGTCGCTCAGCCCGTTCTCGTTGTAGTCTTTGTTGGTGAGCTTGAGGATTGGCTTGTGGAGCTTTTGGCACAGCCACACCAGGGCGGAGCGCGTCAGCTTGTCGTCCCATTGGCACCGGGTCACGAGCCACGGGTGGCGAATCCGGGTCAGGGCCCCGGCCGAGCTGAGGTCGAGGACCACGTTGGCGTTGGCGTGGGTCTGCAAGAACGACGCCGGGAGGCTGTCCGAGACGCCGCCCTCGACGGCCCTCTGCATGACGTCCGCCTTCTCATCGCCCCAGGCCGCCAGGAAGACCGTCTTGGCGGAGAGGAGCGTGGCCACGCCCATGGTCAGCGTGCAGGGCGGCGTGTGCTCCTTGCCCGCCGATATGCCGTGCGCCAGCTCCGTTTGCGACGTGTTGCCGGTGAGGATGAGGCGCGTCGTGGAGTGGGGACCCGAGCCGGGCTCGTTGCCGGCAATGTTGCCCGACCGCCCGATGCCCAGCAGGGCCACGTCGATGCCGCCCATCTCGCGGATCATCTGCTCGTAGAAGCGGCAGTGGTCGGCCACGCTCTCCTGCGGCGTGGCGCCGTCGAGGGTGAAGACGTTGTGCGGGTCGATGTCCACCTTGCTCAGGAGCCGTTCGCGGAGCTGGTCTATGCAGCTGAAGGCCGACTGCTTGGGCAGGGGGTAGAACTCGTAGGCGTTGAAGACGACCACGTCGCGGAAGCTCAGTGCCCCGGCGGCGTGACGCGCCGCCAGCTCGTCGTAGACCGGGGCCAGCGAGCTGCCCGTCCCCAGGGCCATGACGAACTCGCGCCCGTCGCTCTGCGCCTCTTTCACTCCCCTCTCGATGTGGTCGGCAATGTGGCGCGCCCCCTCCGAGGCCTGGGCGAAGACGTCGGTGCGGATTTTCTCCATGCGCGTCAGGGCCGAGTAGTCCATGGCGGTCCGCGGGCGGTAGTACTCCGTCGGCACCTTGTTGAGGACTATTTGGGATGTCAAGTTGAGTCTCATGATGTGTCTGAATATAAAGTGCGTGTCTCTCGGGCCCTGCTAGTTGTCGCCCTCGATGTCCTTGAAATACCTGTACGTCCCCACTTTTAGCTCCACCGTCGCCGCCTCGTCGCATACGATGATGCCACGCGGGTGGTTCTGCAGGGCGCTCACCGTCCACTGCTGCGTCAGCGGCCCCTCGACGGCGGCCTGGAGGGCGCGCGCCTTGCCGTGCCCGTTGCAGAGAATCATCACCTCGCGGGCGTCCATGATTGTCCCGACGCCGACGGTCAGCGCCTTGCCAGGCACGGCCTCGGTGTCGCCGCCGAAGAAGCGCGAGTTGGCGTGGCGCGTGTCGGTCGTGAGGGTCTTGACGCGCGTCCGCGAGCGGAGCGACGAACCCGGCTCGTTGAACGCTATGTGGCCGTCGACGCCTACGCCGCCAACGAAGAGGTCTATGCCGCCCGCGGAGTCAATCTTCTGCTCGTAGCGCCGGCACTCGGCGTCGAGGTCGGGGGCGTTGCCGTCGAGGATGTTGACGTTGGCGGCGGGGCAGTCGACGCGGTCGAAGAAGTTCCGGGCCATGAACGCGTGGTAGCTCTCCGGGTGGTCGGCGGGCAGGCCGACATACTCGTCCATGTTGAACGTCACGACGTTGCGGAACGAGACCGCGCCCTCCTTGACCGCCGCCGCCAGGGCCCTGTACATTCCGAGCGGCGACGAGCCCGTCGGCAGGCCCAGGACAAATGGCCTGCTCTCGCCAGGCTGTTTTGCCCGGATCGCCTCGACGATGTGGTTCGCCGCCCATCGGGACAAGTCCTCATAGTTATTTCTGATTACTACTCTCATTGTGTTTGTTTGTTGTTTCGCATTCGGGAAGAGAACACTAATAAGACAAAGATACACTATTGTGTAATCTAATGTTTGATAGGTGGTCGATATTTGTCTTAATAGACATTATTTCCCTCTACGTCTTCCACAACAAGCGCCGGCGAGTGCACAGCGCCGTCAGCCCCATGCAGAACGCCGTCAGGGCCACGCCCTGCATGACGCCCGCGAAAGAGTTGACGCGGCCCAAGACGACAACCTCGTCGAGCCAACCCGGGAGCGACAGCAGGGGGTAGGCCACGAGGGGCAGGGAGACGTAGGCCAGCATGGGGTTGCGCCCCACCATCTCCAGGGGGCGGGAGACGGCAGACGCCTGGAAGTGGTCGCAGACGACCGAGAAGAAGAGCAGGGCGAAGAAAGCCAGCCCGCACGTGACGAGCAGGAAGCTGACCGTCACGTCCTCCTTGCGGATTCCGCCCTCGTAGGCCTCGAAGCATAGGCCGAGCATGAGCAGGTAGGTCCCCGCGCGCCACAGTTTGCGCCAGAAGTCCGCCGTGGCCCCCAGGGGGCGGCGCAAGGCCCACCCGACGAGAGCCGCGAGGAGCGCCGTGGCCACGAGGTTCGCCACCAACTGGCGGCAGAAGAGCATCGCCACGTTGCAGACCACGACGCCCAGGGCCCCGGCGCCGACGACGGCGGCGCGACAACCCCAACGCCACGCTCGGCTCCCTCAACAACGGCCAGGGCGACGGGATGCACGTCCGCGTCTGGTGGGACACGCGGAGCCGGTAGTCCACGGCTTCGGACGGCACAAGAGCCGAGCCGCCACCCCGTAGGCTCACAGCTAGAGTGTTTCTTTCTTTAGTCCCGCCGCTTTTTGTGCTATATTTGCCACAGGCCATAAACAGTCATCACGGTCATGCTGCCATCTCCCACTCGCCTCTCGACGGGCCTCTCCGACTTCGCCGCCATACGCCGCGGCGGGGCCATCTATGTGGACAAGACCGACATGGTCTTCGAGCTGACGCGACTGCCGCAGTCGTTCTTCCTGAGCCGGCCGCGCCGCTTCGGCAAGAGCCTGCTCGTCTCGACTTTCGAGAACTACTTCCTTGGCCGCAAAGAGCTCTTCGAGGGGTTGCGCATATACGACCTGGAGAACGCCACGGAGGAGCCGTGGGTTGAGTATCCAATCTTTAAATTCTCTTTTTCCGGGGGGGAGCTTGTGGGCGGTGTGCGCGAGCTGGAGTTGCGCATTGCCGACACTCTAGACGACATCGAGAGCCGCTATGGGTTGGACCCCGGTGAGGCGCGCGCCTCGCTAGCCGTGAGGCTTGGCAAGGATTTGCGGTTGGCAAAGTCTCAGATGGGGCGCTCCGTCGTGGTCCTTGTCGACGAGTACGACCGCCCGCTAGAGGCTGTCCGCGGCGGCGAGATGGAGGCCGTGCGCAACCTGCTCAAGGGCTTTTGGGGAATCTTGAAAGACAAGCAGGAGTGCCTCCGCTTCGCGTTCTTCACGGGGGTGACGAAATATCAGAAAGTCTCCATCTTCAGCGAGCTCAACAAGCTCGTCGAGATAACGTCGAACCCCGACTACGCCACCCTGTGCGGGCTGACGCGGCGCGAGGTCGAGGGCTGCTACCCCGCCCACGTGGCGCGCCTGGCCGCCGAGCAGGGCATGACCGTCGACGAGTGCCACGCCGAGCTGGCGCGCCTCTATGATGGCTACCACTTCGCATGGCCGTCGGAGGGCGTCTACAACCCCTACAGCGTCCTCTACGCCTTTGCCGACCGGCGCTTCGGCGAGCGGTGGTTCACGAGCGGCACGCCGACGCTCCTGCCGAGGCGCATCCGCGAGGAGGGCTTCGACGTGGCGGCCCTGCTCCGCGGCGGGATACGCGAGACGGAGAGCGCCCTCGCCGACCTCAACCCCGGCAACATGGCCCTCGTCCCGCTCCTCTTCCAGACGGGCTACCTCACCCTGGCCGGGCCCATGGGCCGCGACGGCCGCTACCCACTTGACTTCCCCAACCACGAGGTGCGCCACGGCTTCACGAGCCAGCTCCTGCCGCTCTTCGCGCCCGCCATGGCCCGCGACGGCGAGCTGAGCATATACTCCATCCGCGAGGACCTGCTCTCGGGCGACGTCGACGCCTGCCTGCGCCGGATGCGGGCCGTCTACGCGTCGCTGCCCTACGAGCGGGGTGCGCCGCTCGCCGACCCGGTGGAGTCTACTTTCCAGAACGTCATCTACATTGTCTTCAACCTGCTTGGCGTCGACGCCCGCGCCGAGGTGTCGGGGGCGCGGGGCGTGGCGGACATCGTTGTCGAGACCCCCGGGCACGTCTACGTCATGGAGTTCAAGCGCGACTCCAGCCCCGAGGAGGCCCTGCGGCAGATCGAGGCCCGGGGCTACGCCTCGCGCTTCGCCGCCACGTCGAGGCGCGTCCACCTTGTGGGGGTCAACTTCTCGTCGGCACTGCGGCAGATTGACGGATGGGTCGAGAAGTGAGCCCGCGCCGCGGCTCCCGATTAATTTGCGGACACATCTAAAAAAACGCAAAGAACCATGGGAATATACGTCAACCCCGACAGCGGGCGCATGCGGACCAATATGCGCCAGGACCCCTATGTGGACAAGTCGATGATCCTGACCGAGCTCAACAAGCTCTACGACGCCGAGCGCCGTTTCCTCTGCGTGAGCCGCCCGCGCCGCTTCGGCAAGACCATGGTGGGCAACCTCATCGCCACCTACTACTCCCGCGGCGCGGCCGACAGCCGCGCCATCTTCGAGAGGATGAGGGTGGCCGGGACGGAGGGGTGGGACGCCCACCTGGGCGAGGCGTGCGTCATCAAGGTGGACCTCAACTCGTTCT
>CAZHOT010000031.1:8850-18432 GCA_964534235.1 uncultured Marinilabiliaceae bacterium | reverse complement strand
TTCCGCCGCGCGAAATCGCCCATATATCCACCGACTCCCCGTCGACAGAGAGACCGGCCCCTCTAGTGGAAGATGTTGATGCGCGCCAGGACGTCGGGCCGTCCTAGCGCCCAAGTTTTTGCCGCGCCCCCACTCCACCCCGACCGCCACCAACGGATGGAAACAACTAGAAGCTCAAACACGAGAGCCCATCGGCCCCAATCTGCCGTATAACGCGGTGGAGACCCCGGCAGACACGGCAAGGGACAGCGCGCGAGGCACATCCGCGCCCCACTCCTTTTTACTTTCCGCACGCCGCGGGGTCTAAAGAGACGAAGCGCACAACAAAAAGGCGCACACACGGCATGGACAAAGCAGAAGAGACCGCGGGCGAGACGCGGCGCAAAGACCACACCAGGACGGCACAGGAGATAGTCGCGACGATGCGTAGCGACCGCGAGCGGGGCTTCGCCATGCTCATGGCGAGATATAAGGCCCCGATATACTGGCACATCCGCCGGCTGGTGGTGTCGCACGACGACGCCCAAGACGCCACGCAGGAGACTTTCGTCCGCACGTTCCGCTCCATCGGCAAGCTCAAAGACGACAAGGCGCTCGCCGTGTGGCTCTACCGCATAGCGACCAACGAGGCCCTGCGCCTCATCGGGCGGAGGCGCAGAGAGGTGGTGCCGCTAGACACCCCCGGCCACGGGGCCGACAGCGTCCTGGCCGACGACTTCGTGGACTACTCCGACCTGGAGGCCGTGAAGCTGCAGAAGGCCATATTGTCGCTGCCCACGAAACAGCGGCTGACGTTCAACCTGCGCTACTACGACGAGCTAGGCTATGACGAGATTGCCCAGATTACGGGCTCGACGGCGGCAAGCGCCAAGGTGAACTACCACGTGGCCAAAGACAAGATTGTTCGCCATATGAACACGACAGACTAGAGACATGGGAAAAGACTTCAACCTCGGGCGGGTGGGCAAGCGGATGCCCTACACCACCCCCCCGGACTTCTTCGACACACTGGAGCAGGGCATCAGGGACAAGACGCTAGGCGACGACGCACACCGCGCGCCCCGACGCCTCTCCCGGCGCCGGGCGGGGATATGGACTGCCGCGGCAATGGCGGCTACGGCGGCCGCGGTGGCCCTCCTCGTCCCCACGGACGACGGCCCGCCGACAGCGCCGTCTAGCGCGGAGCTGGCTTTCTCCAACCTCCCGGCCGAGGACCAGGAGTATTTCATGGGCCTGCTCGACGACGACGTGTTCTTCGCCGACGACGCAGAGACATATATCGACGAACAATAGATAGAATCATGGAAAACAGAATCAAGACCCTGCTGCTGGCCCTGGCGCTGACGGCATTCTGCGCCCCCCCCTCCTCCGCCCAAGGCGGCAAGTGCCGCCCGCCCCGCGAGGACTTCGCCAAAGTCCAGGCGCGCCAAATTGCCGACCGCCTGGCGCTTGCCGACACGGTGGACCGAAACAGGTTCATCGACGCCTACTGCCAGTGCCAAAAGGAGCTGTGGGCCCTCAAACCCGCCCCCGGCCCAAAGCCGGGCGAACCCCGTCCCGACAAGACCGGTCTCGGCAAGCCAACGCCGCCGCCCGACATGACCGACGCCGAGGCGGAGAAGACCATCAAGGAGCGGTTCGCCCGCGCCAAGGAGATTCTGAACATCCGCGAGAAGTATTACGCCATATACAGCGAGTTTCTCACCCAGCGGCAGATATTGCGCATCTACGACCAGGAGAACCATATGCGCGAGCGGTTCCAAGACCACCGGCGCGACAAGGGCAAAGGGCGCAGGGCACCGGAGCCCAGGAGGCAGTAGCCCACACCGAGAAAGTTGCAGTCCCGCCCACCGACGCAGAGGCCCGAGCGGCCCGCGCCGGTCGGCGGGACTGCCCACGTGACGGACAGGCCATCGAACCAGCGGCAACCGCCCCAACATCTCGCGAAGCCGCACGCCGCCACACGCCGCGCCGCCCTCCCCCCAAGACACCGCCGACGGCAGACACAAGAGGGGGCCCCACGGACCGCGCACGCCCGCCGACATCGGCCTCCGCCACCTTATAACTGTTATAAACAATAGGCCCCGCGTTCAAAAAAGGGATTATTTTCGGAATTTTGCAATGCGTGTGCCGTGTCGTCCCGACGTGCACCGTCCGTTGGGCACGCCAGGGCGACCGGCACGACAAAACAAAAACAAGACAAATGAACCTGATTGTTGCAAAGGAGCATTTCTCGGAAAACGTCATAATGCTCGAGATTGAGGCTCCGCGCATAGCCAAGGCAAGGAAGGCCGGCCACTTCGTCATCGTCCGCGTCGACAAGCATGGCGAGCGCGTGCCGCTGACGATAGCCGGCTCAAACCTGGAGCGCGGTACGATAACCCTCGTCGTGCAGCGCGTTGGCGTCTCGACATGGAAGCTCGGCGAACTCGGCGTCGGCGACTACATAGAGGATGTCGTCGGCCCCCTGGGCCGCGCCACCCAGATTGAGAAACAGGCCGGTACTGTGCTGTGCGCCGGCGGCGGCGTCGGCGTGGCCCCGCTACTCCCCATCATCGAGGCCCACCACAACGCCGGCAACCGCGTCGTGGCCGTCTTGGCGGGCCGCACTCGCGAGCTCATAATCCTGGAGGAGCAGGTGCGCAAATACGCCGACGACGTCGTCATCATGACCGACGACGGCTCGTATGGCAAGAAGGGCCTGGTGACGAACGGCATGGAGGACGTGATAGGCCGCGAGACGGTGTCTGAGGCCGTCATCATAGGCCCTGCCATAATGATGAAGTTCGGCGCCCTGACGACAAAGAAATACGGCATCCCGACATGGGTGAGCCTCAACACCGTCATGGTGGACGGGACGGGCATGTGCGGCGCCTGCCGCGTCACGGTGGGCGGCAAGACGCGCTTCGTGTGCGTCGACGGGCCGGAGTTCAACGCCCACGAGGTGGACTTCGACGAGATGATGAAGCGCATGGGCGGCTTCAAGGCCGAAGAGCAGGAGGCCCTGGCGGCATATAAGGCGGCCTGCGGCGCAGAGTAACGGAGAGAAAGCAAAGACCAAAGAAACGAGAGATGCCAGACATTCAAGAGATTCGCAAAGCGCAACGCGAGGAGCCGTGGCGCAAAGCAGTACGCGACAGCATAAAGCCCAAGGAGCGCATGGCGCAGACGCGGGTCAAGATGCCCGAGGCCGACGCCGCGGAGCGCTCGCGGTCATACATGGAGGTGAACGAGGGCCTCAGCCTGGCCCAGGCCATGGAGGAGGCCAAGCGGTGCCTGGACTGCCCCACCCCCTCGTGCGTCTCGGGGTGCCCCGTCGAGATAAACATCCCGACGTTCATCAAGAACATCGAGCGCGGCGAGATCCTCGAGGCCGCCCGCGTCATCAAGGAGACCAGCACGCTGCCGGCAGTGTGCGGCCGCGTCTGCCCGCAAGAGAAGCAGTGCGAGAGCCGCTGCGTCTACGTCAAGAGCAAGAAGCCCGCCGTCGCCATAGGCTACCTGGAGCGCTTCGCCGCCGACTACGAGCGGACGTCGGGCAAGGCCGCCCTGCCCGCTGTGGCCAAGCCCAACGGCAAGAAAGTTGCCGTCATAGGCTCGGGCCCGGCCGGGCTGACCTGCTCTGGCGAGCTGGCCAAGAGGGGCTACGACGTGACCATCTTCGAGGCTCTGCACGAGATTGGCGGCGTCCTCAAATATGGCATCCCGGAGTTCCGCCTGCCCAACGACATCGTGGACTTCGAGATAGACAACCTGAGGAAGATGGGCGTGAAGTTCGAGCCGGACTTCATTGTCGGCAAGACGGCCACCATCGACGACCTGCGCGCCGACGGCTTCAAGGCGTTCTTCGTCGGCAGCGGCGCCGGCCTGCCGCGCTTCATGAACATCCCGGGCGAGAACTGCACGGGCATCATGAGCGCCAACGAATACCTGACGCGCGTCAACCTCATGCACGCCGCCGACCCGTCGTTCGACACCCCCATCATCTTCGGCAAGAGCGTGGCCGTCATTGGCGGCGGCAACACCGCCATGGACTCCGTTCGCACCGCCCGCCGCCTCGGCGCCGAGCGCGTCATGCTCGTCTACCGCCGCTCGGAGGTGGAGATGCCGGCCCGCCTGGAGGAGATCCACCACGCCAAGGAGGAGGGCGTGGAGTTCATGACGCTCCACAACCCCGTGGAGTATCTCGCCGACGACAAGGGCCGCGTCCGCGCCATGCGCGTCCAGCGCATGGAACTAGGCGAGCCCGACGAGCGCGGCCGCCGCAAGCCGGTCCCCGTGGAGGGCGCCATAGACGAGATCCCGGTCGACCTGGTCATCGTCAGCGTCGGCGTCTCGCCCAACCCCCTCATCTCCAGCTCCCACCCCGACATCAAGACCACCGACCGCGGCACCCTGGAGGCCGACGAGGCCCTGCGGACGTCGGCCCCCGACGTCTTCGCCGGCGGCGACATCGTGCGCGGCGGCGCCACGGTGATTCTCGCCATGGGCGACGGGCGCAAGGCCGCCGCCTCGATTGACGAATATCTGCAAAAGGAGGCCTAGGGCGAAAGCCGCACGGGCCACACGACTTGGGCGACCCCGCAGAGGCGCGGGTCGCCCTTTTCGTTGCCAAAGACGATAAAACCGACTAAATTCGCGGACGCAACACACGACACCCCGAATGACAGCACGACAGTCTGACGGACGCCCACAGGCAAAAGACAACAGCATTGGCTAGCCGCACCAACCATATGCGGCTCTCGTTGGCACTCGTGGCCGCCGCCCTGACGGCAATCTTGACGATGAGGCCGGGCGGCAGCCTGGCCGCCACGCCGGGGGGGGGAGGCGACACCGCCGCCGTGCGCGCGCACGTCGACACCCTGTTGCGCCGCGCCGCGGCGCCCGCGGAGACACGGCCGGCCGGGGCCGGCGCGGGGGCCGACACCACCGCCGCCACGGAGAGCAAGGGCAGGGCGCCGATGATGCTCGACGCGGAGGTCAAGTATGAGGCGAAAGACTCCATGCGCTTCGACTTCGAGCACAAGAAGATGTACCTCTACGGCGACGCAAAGATAAACTACGGCGACGTCTCCCTGACGGCCTATGCCATAGAGCTGGACATGGACAGCTCGCTGGCCTACGCCCACGGCATTGTCGACTCGCTGGGCGTCGAGAAAGGCCTCCCCGTCTTCAAAGACAAGAGCGGCGAATATACGATGCGCTCCATGAAGTATAACTTCGACACCAAGAAAGCCATCATCAACCACATCGTGACCGAGCAGGGCGAAGGCTTCGTGGTCGGCCAACAGGCCAAGAGGGTGAGCGAGAAGGTCTACTTCATGAAAGACGCCAAATATACCACGTGCGACAAGCACGAGCACCCGCACTTCTACCTCAACTTGACCAAGGCCAAGGTCATCCCCGGCAAGAAGACCGTCACGGGCCCGGCCTACCTCGTCCTGCTCGACGTCCCCCTGCCTATAGCCCTGCCTTTCGCCATTATCCCCAACACCAAGTCCTACAGCTCCGGCATCGTCATCCCGAGCTACGGCGACGAGAGCACCCGCGGCTTCTACCTGCGCCAGGGCGGATATTATTGGGCCGCCAGCGACTATTTCGACCTCAAGATCCTCGGCGACATATACACCAAAGGGTCGTGGGGCCTGCACATCTCGTCGACCTACAAGAAGAGGTATAAGTTCAGCGGCAGCTTCTCGACGGACATCATCACGAACATATACTCGGAGCGGAGCCTGCCCGACTACCAGAAGAACAACGACTTCTCGATTCGCTGGAACCACTCCCAGGACTCGAAAGCCAACCCCGACCAGACGTTCTCGGCGTCGGTCAACTTCTCCACAAGCTCCTACAACAGGAACAACATCGGCAACGTGGTCAACACCCAGGCCCTCTCGACGAACCAGAAGAGCTCGAGCATCTCGTATAGCCGCAAATGGTCGTGGAACCCGTTCCGCCTCACGGCCTCGCTGCTCCACTCGCAGAACAGCCGCGACACGTCGATAAGCCTCACACTGCCAGACATCTCGATCTCGTCGTCGAAGCGCTTCTACCCCTTCAAGCCCAAGAAGGCCGCCGGGGCCTCGCAGAACCCGTTCTACAACATCAACCTCAGCTACTCGCTCTCGGCCAAGAACTCGTTCTCGGGCAAGGAGCGCGACCTGTCGTTCTCGTCGGAGAGCTTCACGACGCTGTGGAAAAACGGGATGCGGCACTCCATCCCCGTCACGACGAACTTCAAGCTCTTGAAATATTTCTCGTTCACCCCCTCGTTCAACTATACCGAGCGGTGGTATCTGAACAAGACGCGCAAAGTGTGGGACGAGGAGAGCCAGACCCTCGTGAAGCTCGACCCGGAGCAGGGCTTCAACCGCGCCTACGACTTCAGCATGTCGATTGGCACAAGCACGAAAATCTACACTTTCTTCCGCCCCATACGCGCCCTCTTCGGCGACAAGGTCAACGCCATACGCCTCGTCACGACGCCCTCGGTGAGCGCCTCCTACACCCCGGACTTCTCCGACCCCCGCTACGGATTCTACGACCGGTTCCAATATTACGACCGGCGCAACGACCGCATTGTCGACTACAAGTATTCGCTCTACGAGGGCTACCTCTACGGCACGCCGGGCTCGGCCAAGAGCGGCAGGCTCTCGTTCTCGCTCGGCAACACCCTGGAGATGAAGGTCAAGAGCGACGCCGACACGTCGGGTTTCAAGAAAATCTCCATCTTGGAGAGCCTGAGCCTGTCGAGCGGCTACGACTTCATGAAAGACTCCATCAAGTTCGACAACATCTCACTGAGCGGCCGCACGAAAATCTTCGGCACGAACGTCAACTTCTCGGCTCAGTTCGACCCCTATGGCGTCGTGGCGTCGCCCAGCGGCTCGGCCATAAAGATTGACCGCTCGGCCCTCAAGGTGAACCACAAGCTGGCCCACCTGACGAGCGCCAGCCTCAGCTTCGGCTTCCAGTTCTCGCCCGACACGTTCAAGAAGAAAGACAAAGGCGACGACCAGGGCGCGGAAGACGACTACGACGAAGACTGGGCCCTGCGCGCCGCCGAGAGCGACACGCCCCAGCCCGGCGCGCAAATGGACGAGAACCAGAGGGAGGGCGTGACGAGCGTCACCGACGACGGGTATGTGGCATTCGACATGCCCTGGAGCCTCTCCATCAACTACAGCCTCCGGGTCTCACGGGGGGCGTTCCGCCCCGAAGACGCCACATTCAAATACAACGTCTCGCAGTCCATCAACGCCAACGCGTCGCTGTCGCTCACCTCGAAGTGGAAATTCTCCGTCTCGTCGGGCTACAGCTTCGACGAGCACAAGCTCTCGCAGACGTCGATAGGCATAACCCGCGACCTCCACTGCTGGAGCATGAGCTTCAACATCGTCCCGACGGGGCTCTACAAGTCCTACTCGTTCAACATTGCAGTGAACAGCAGCATCTTGCAAGACTTGAAATATGACCAGCACAACAGCCCGCGCGACAACGGCCGATACCGTTAGCGGCCCGGCGGTGAGGTTCGTGGACCTCTTCGCCGGCATGGGCGGCATCCGCAAGGGCTTCGAGACGGCATTCAGGAGCCGCGGCTACGCCACGGAGTGCGTCATGACCTCCGAGATTAAGCCGTCGGCCCGCAAGGTGCTCCGCGCCAACCATCCGGACGAAGAGGTCCGGGGCGACATCTCCAAGATAGACTCCTCGTCGATTCCCGACTTCGACTTCCTGCTTGGCGGCTTCCCCTGCCAGGCGTTCTCTTTCGCCGGCAAGCGGCTCGGCTTCGAGGACACCCGCGGGACGCTGTTCTTCGAGGTGGAGCGCATCCTCAAAGAGAAAAGTCCGTTCGGCTTCATCTTGGAGAACGTCGAGGGCCTCGTCACGCACGACCGCGAAGACACCAGTCAGCCCATCGGCAAGACCCTCTCGGTCATCCTCAACAACCTGGACGCGCTCGGCTACCACGTCTGTTGGCGGGTGCTCAACTCCAAGGACTTCGGCGTGGCGCAAGAGCGCAAGCGGATTTACATTGTCGGGACGAGACGCGGGCGAGTCTCGCTCGACGGCTTCGCGGCGCGGCACTCCGCAGTGGCCGACATCCTGGAGAGCGGGCTACCGACCGTGGACAGCGCATTCACGCGCCAACTGATGTCGCACTACGCCCCCGAGGAGCTATATGGGAAGTCGATTAAGGACAAGAGGGGCGGCGGCGACAACATCCACAGTTGGGACATCGAGACGAAAGGCCCCGTGAGCGACGAGCAGAAAAAACTGCTCAACGCCATATTGCGCGAGCGGCGCAAGAAAAAGTGGGCGGAGATGCACGGAATAGCGTGGATGGACGGGATGCCGCTGACGACCGGGATGATAAGGGAGTTCTTCCCAGCCGACAACCTGCAACCGATGCTCGACGACCTTGCGGCGAAAGGCTATCTGAAAAAGGAGCATCCCAAGGCCCTTGTCGCCGAGCATACGGCGTCGGGGGAGCGGATGGTGCGGCAACAAGACCACAGCAAGGAGGCCGGCTACAACATCGTGGCCGGCAAGCTGAGCTTCGAGATAAACAAGGTGTTGGACCCCAGAGGATTGACACCGACGCTCGTGGCAATGGACATGAAGAAGATTTTCGTCGTCGACGGCGGCGGCGTGCGCCCCATGTCTCTCCGCGAGGGTCTGCGGCTCTTCGGCTATCCCGACGACTTCAAATTCCCCGTCACCCCCAAAGAGGGTTTCGACCTGCTAGGAAACACGGTTGTCGTGCCAGTGATTGCCGCCGTGGCGGAGCGGTTGGCGGAGGTGTATGAGGGAACGTCGCGCCATGACCCATTTCGCAAACAAAGGCCATTCGCGCAACCCGGCGTCGCCCACTGTTCTTCCCCTCCTAGAAAAGCCTGCTGTTGAAAGCGTGGGCGACGGCCTGGACGACGCTTTTCACTTTGAGCCTCCCGAAAAGGATTCTCTTATACATCTTTACGGAGTCTAGCGAGCGGAATATCAGCAGGGCAATTTCCGCCATCGCGTGACCTTGCAGAGACAGCCACAGCACCTCGCGCTCCATGTCCGACAAGGGGGCGACCTTTTTCCTTTCCCACAAATGGCGCCTATAGCTATACTCGTAGGACCACTCGCCTCCCTCCTCCATGATGTAAAAACTACCGGCCTCGCTCTCCGACGAAGGCGCCACCGTGCACAGCGCGGCCTCAATATGCCCCCCGACCGACGAGTGGAACGGCGTCGCCGTATGGTGGACTAGGTAGCGTCTGCCGTCCTTGACGACGTGAAAGTCGCAATGGAAGACGTAGCCGGGCCTCTCCTCAATCGGGGCAGAGTCTAAGAACTCCATCGCCAAACGGTGCTGGTCAATCACCGTTGCCCGCTCCTTTTCCAAGATGTGGTCAAGCAACACTCCACACCCCCTCCCGGCCAAAGCCTCGGCCGGCCTCCCCAAAAGCCTCACAAAATTGTTCGACGCAAAAAGGACACTCCACTCATAGAAATCGACCACATAGACACATTTGTGGCTACTTCTAGCGAAAGCCCTAGCGGCATCGACAATCGCACCGCGGTCATAATCAG
>CAZHOT010000031.1:0-8750 GCA_964534235.1 uncultured Marinilabiliaceae bacterium | reverse complement strand
CCTTAGCGTAGCTTAGCGGTGTCGAAAGACACGGGCTTGGCCACCACCCAATGCCTACGAGTGTTGTTAACCGAGTGTAGAACCTAAAAAAAAGACCTCATGAGTACCTCTCTTGAGCTGGGGGCCTTGGGAGCATTGGACGACAGCTCCCATACGGTCATGACCGAATCCTCTCCCTGGTGCGCGGCATGCGGACTGTGTGCGGCACACACTCTCTTTTGAGAATCCGATTTATGATTATTTCGCCAACTTCAATCTTAGTGCCGACGACGGCAACAGGGCGGAGTGCGGGAAATGCACATACAACAGCTATTGCGGCAAATGCATCAACAAGGTTCTGCTGGCCAACCAAAGGAGAGTTGAGCAAGGTTCGCCGCTTTGCCCCGTCTTGGCGAGAAACAAACCGTTTACACCCTGCGAGCCATGATTACAATAAGCGGCATCTCGAAGAGCTACGGCCGCCAGGCCGCTTTGACCGACGTCTCGGTGGTCATCCCCGACGGGGCCATATGCGCCATTGTCGGGCCCAATGGAGCGGGAAAGAGTACGCTGCTGAAGATTCTGAGCGGCATCTTGGGCTTCGACCGCGGGAGTGTGGACTATGGCGAGGGCGTGGCGCGGCGCGGCTTCAGGAGGGGCATGACCTATATGCCCGAACAGCGCGGTCTCTATAGCGGCATCGACATAGCGACGCAACTCGCGTTCTTTGCCAAGATAAGGGGCATGGGCGGCAAGGAGGCCGCCGCGAGCATCGACCATTGGCTCCGCAGGTTCGACATAGGCTCCTGGCGACGGCGGCGCATCTCGGAGCTGTCTAAGGGGATGCAACAGAAAGTGCAACTGATCAGTTGCCTGGTTAGCCGCCCGACACTGATGCTCATGGACGAGCCATTCTCGGGCATCGACCCCATCAACTTCCGCCTCTTCGCAGAAGTCCTAACGGAATATAATGCCGAGAGCGAGGCCACGATAGCCCTCTCGACCCACAACATGAAGTCGGTCGAAGACCTATGCACAGACGTCATCCTGCTCAACAAAGGGCGCGTCGAGATTAGCGGCAACGTGGGCGACGTCAAGCGTGCGCATACCCAGCAGAACCTGCTGGAGGTGAGAGTGAGGACGGCAGACGCCGCTGCGGACAAGACGCCACTGCCGCCACTCGGAGACAGGTTCGAGGTCATGGCCACACGCAAGGAGCAGGGCGAACTCGTCCTCACCCTGGCCGACAAGGCGCACGACGCGACGAACGAGAGCCTACGCGACGTCCTGGCCCTGCTAGACGGGTTCGACGTGAGCCTGTGCGCCAAGCATATTCCCTCGATGGAGGAGATATTCATTGAACTTGGGACACGACAATAGAAAGACGCGGCCATGAGCAATAACCCATTCCTCTGCATCTTGCAGTTTGAACTCAACGTCCAGATGCGCACCCGGTCGTTCTGGCTAATCTCTCTTCTGCCGCCCCTGGCCATGATTCTGATGTACGCCGCCAACTTCAGCGGCGGAAAGGCCGACAGCGTGGCGGTTGTCAACCGGACGACGCTGGCCGACCCCATTGCCGAGACGCGCACCATGTCCGTCCGCTACGTTGACGACCTCGCCGCAGCAGACGGTTTCGACGCCCTCGTCACGCTGGAGGAGACGGAGGACGGCGGGGTCCGGTGCGCCATAACAGCCAAAGACTTCATCTTGCCCCCAAACCTCACGGCTATGGAGGAGGGCCTCAAGACCCGAATGGCAGAACGCCGACTGGGCTTCGACCTGGCGGGCGCACGGGCCGCCGAGGCGGGCCTACTGCATGTCGAGATGCACACCGAGAACAAGGGTTCGGGGCTGGTGGGCCTCACGATGCCCGCCATCTTCGTCGTCTACCTCGTGATTTTGCAATTCGCAAGCACCATTATCCGTCTCATGGGCCGCGAGAAGAAGAACAAGATAAGCGAGATTCTGCTGTCGGCCATGCCGAGCCGCGCCATCATGGGTGGCAAGCTGACGGCAAGCCTCGTCGCCGCGCTGCTGCAGGTGTGCCTGTGGTGCGCCGTGGGCTGCGCCATCGTGCAGGTGGCGCAGGGCATCCCAGCTTTCGCCGACAAGGTTGGGACTCTGAGCGCAATCGTCCGGGGACTCACGCTCATGCCCGCCGACCTGCTGATGGAGTTCGCCGTCTTGTTCCTGCTCTTCCTCGTCGGCGGCTTCTGGCTCTACACCCAGATGTTCGCCATCCTCGGCGCCGTCTCCAACGAGAACACGAACACTCAGCAGTTCTCGCTCATCGTCACCCTGCCGCTCCTCATCACTTTCATCTACGTCGTGAGAGATTTCGGCACTGAGACGCCATTGCAGTCCGCCCTCTCCATCATTCCATTCTCCAGCCCCATAGCGGCGATTCCCCTCGTGGCAAAACATGGGCTGACGCCACAAATCGGCACATCGCTGCTCATCCTCTACGCCACGGCGGCAGTGGCGTTCCGATACTCCTGCATCCTCTACGAGCAAGGGACTTTGGCGTCGAAAGCCAAGGTGACGGGCAAGACCATACTGCGGTGGATCAAGAAGTCGCACACAGGCAAAGGCTAGACGATGGGCCCCGCACGTTTTCTCCTGCTGCTGCCCTTGTCAGCTCTAGCCAGTCTCTCCGCGTCGGGGCAGGGACGCGTGGAGGGGCGCGTGACGGAGGCCGACTCGACGACCGTGGTCGGCGCGCTCGTCGTGGTGGCCGACGCCAAAGACAGCTCCGTCGTGAAGCAGGCGATAAGCGACCTCGACGGCAACTTCTCCATTGTCGGCCTCGCGCGTGGCGGCTACATTGTCCGCGCCACGTCGTTCGCGCGCCACTCGAAGTGGAAACGCGTCATGGTGTGGGACGGCGCCACGGTTCGGCTAGACATCCCGATCGAGGAGCGGGTCGAGATTGGCGAGGTCAAGGTTGTCTCGACGGGCGTCAGCGTGGGCGGCGACACAACCACATATGTCGTGGAGCGGTTCACGTCGGGCGCGGAGCAGAGCCTAGGCGACGTGCTGGACCGACTGCCGGGGCTGAGCGTAGACCGCGACAAGAAGAGCATCACGGCCAACGGCAAGCAGGTGAGCCGCATCCTGCTCGAAGAGCAAGACCTCTTTCAGGGCAACACTGCCATCCCGCTGGAGAACCTTGGCGCGCAGGGCTTGAAGCGCATCGACGTGATAGGCAACTACTCGGAGTTCGACATCTTCAACGGCTTCCGCACCAGCAACGAGACGGTGCTGAACCTGAGCGTGGACGACAAGATGAAGAACAAAGTGCACGGCCGCGCCGAGGGCGTCGGGGGCATCTTCGGCCGCTACGGCGTCAAGAACTCGTCGCTCTACATTGGCAGGAAGTCCATGCTCTCCCTCATAGCGGCATCGAACAACGTCGGCGACCGGCTCCTCACCTTTCAAGACATCATGCAGTTCTCGGGCGGGCTGGGCGCCATGCTAGCCGACGACGACCCCATGGCGCGCGTCTCTCGTCTGATGGGCCGCTACTCGTCGTTCGTCGGCAACCGCGCGGACGTCCGCAGCCGTCGGAGCAGCATGGTTTCTCTACACTGCATAACCAACGTCGGCCCCCGTCTGAAGATTCAAGCGGGGGGCATCTATGGTCACGAGAACTCCGCCTCGGCGAACAGGAGCGACGTCCGCTACGCGTCGGGGGAGGAGTTCGCCGAAAGGAACTCCGAGAGCAACAGGCAGAACAGCGCGCTGCTCAACCTCAAAGCGCAGTACACCCCCGGCGACGACTTCAGCATCGTCTTTTCGGGCGACGCCACCACGGCATTCCGAGAGAAAAAGGCCGCGAACATTGTCGGCACCGACACTTTGGCGCACACCTCCAAGCCCACCGCCACAACGCTGTCGGGCGACCTGCTTGTAGCCAAGCGACTTGGCGAGAACGTCTTGAGCCTCGCGGCAACGGCCACATGGAACACCACCGACGAGCCGTCGGCTTTCACCGCCTCCTACAGCTACTTCCCGGCAGACATGGGCCTCGGCCGCAACTACGAATATGGCAACCGACGAGTCGACGCCACACATTCCGCGCAACTGCTGTACTTGCACCGCCTTGGCGAAACATATTACATACGCCTCTGCGTCGGAGGCGAGCTGGGCGGCCAGCGCTTCAAGACCAGGCTTTCGCAGGAGGATGCCACCGCGCGCTACGACAACGACGTGCGCCTGGGCACCCGCCGATGGAACGCCCACGCCGAGGCAGGGCGCGACCGCGGCGACCTGACGTTCTCTGTCCGCCTGCGATATGCTTCTCTAGGCGCTTCGACGAATCTGGCGCGTCGGCTCAGCAGCCCCGACTTGCACCTGTTCGCCCCCCGGCTTCGGCTCAGATCGCATTCTCACCGCTCCATTTTCTCTCGGCAGAATATGACGTTGAGGCCGATGCCGCAACGGCATCGGACATCGCGACTGGCAATTGGCTGAAGACATACAAGCAGGTGCAGACGAGCAGCGCCGACCGCATTTTCTCGACATCGCAAAGAGTGGCTCTCACGCATATGCTCTCGGCGCCGTTCGCAGGGGTCAACGTCATGACCATGGCCTCCTTCACAAGCACAGCCAACGGCCTCACCGACAGCAACGACCTCAATTCGCACATCCTCGTCTCGGAGCGGGTGGACGGCAAGACCGAGAGGCGGCTGTCTCTGACCACCATGACGGAGTATAAGGTCATCAACATCCCGCTGAACGTCCGCGCCAACGCCAGCTACACTCTCGCACATCGCCCGGTCTACAACTTCGGCGCGCCCTACGACACGAAGTCGGGCACCGTCATGACCATGCTCCAACTCGTGACATTCTACAAGAGCGGCTTCAACGGCGACGTGAAATGGCAAATGGCCCGCAACATCCTCAAAGACCAGCCGTCGGAGACAGACATGACGACGAACGACATCTTCGGCACGCTCTCGTGGCACAACGAGCGGGTGTACGCCAGCGTGAGCTCGCAACTCAACGTCCACACCATGAGCGGCACACGGACGGCGAACCACTTTGCTCACGGCTTCGAGGTGCGGATTGAGCTGCCCCGGTCTCTGACGCTAAAGCTGAGTGGCAGAGACGTGTGGCATCTGCGCCGTCGCCAACAGACCACGGGCGCCCTCAGCTCATATGGGACGACGAGCAACAGCACCCAATACATGCCCGGCAACATCATGGCGGGCCTAGCATTCCAATATTAAACAACCGTACAGTCATGAAAAAGTTCCTATTTGCAACAACAGCCCTCCTCCTGTCGATGTCCGCCCACGGCCAGGAACTGACCGTCACCTACCGCGCCACCTACAACACCTCGTCGCCCACCCTCTTTGCGGAGCAGATTCCCAACGAGGCCATGCGCAGCAGCCTCGCTGCCGCCTACCGCGACGTGGTGATGACCTACCGTCTGAAATACCGCGACGGCAAGAGCGAGTTCCGCATAGTCCCGGGCGAGGGCAAGCAGGAGATAACGTTCATGGGCCAGACGATGGACGTCAACGCCGCGGCGGCGCAGACCCAGAACTACAGCTACAAAGACCACAAGGAGGGCGTCTCGCTCGACAAGGTGTCGGTCTTCGGCCGCGACTTCGTGGTCCGCGACAGCATAACGCCCCGGGGCTTCTCCGTTGCCGCTGGCGACAAGGTGGAAATCTTGGGCTACGAGTGCCAAAAGGCCGTCTCGCCCGACGGGAAGACCACGATATGGTACACCCCCCACATCCCCATTGCCGACGAGCCAGTGATTAGCGGCATCAAAGGCCTCGCGCTCCGCGTCGACGACGGCAACATGACATTCACGGCAACCGAGATTCTCGACAGCACGGACGCCGACATCGTTCGCCCCGAGGGCGGGACCGCCATGGGGAAGAAAGAGTTCGACGAGATGGTCAAGAAGCGCATCGAGATGATGCAACGGAACTGATTTTTTTGGCTACATTAGCGGCATGACACTCAAAAGCGACGAATACCGCACCGTGACGGCCGAAGCCCGGGGTCTCTACAAGGAGAAAGGCAGCCGTTTCCTGGCTTTCGCATACAACGTGGAGACCGCCGACGAGGCCAAAGAGCGGGTGCTCGAGAAGCAGAAAGAGTATCACGACGCGCGCCACCACTGCTACGCGTGGCGGCTGGGAGCCGGCGACGGCGAGACGAAAGTGGGCGACGACGGCGAGCCGTCGGGCACCGCCGGGCGGCCCATCTTAGGGCAAATCTTGTCGGCCGGGCTCACGAACGTCGTGGTCGTCGTGGTCCGCTATTTCGGCGGGATAAAGCTCGGCACGGGCGGACTTATCGTGGCATATAAGACCGCCACGGCCGACGCCCTGTCGAACGCCGCCATAGAGACGCGGACGTTCGACGCGCGGATGACCATCTCGTTCCCCTACCTCGCGATGAACGGCGTCATGAAGACCCTGAAAGACAGCTCGGCGAGAATCATCGGGCAGAGCTTCGACAGCCAATGCACGATAGACATCGGCATAAGGCTCTCTGAGCGGGAGCAGGTCTTGTCGCGCCTGTCGGACATCGACGGCGTGGAGGTGGGCGAAGCGCAAACGGCCGAGGGCTGAGACGATGGACGCGCAATATGTGATAGTCGGCATTGTCGTAGCCGCCGCGGCGGCCTGCATCGCAGTCCGCACGGTGAACATCTTGCGCAGAGCCAAGCGCGGCGACCGTTGCGCCGGGTGTCCCCTGGCCGGCACATGCTCGCGCAAGGGCGGACAAGAAGCCGCGCAGGCAGACGGCGATTGCGGATGCCACCACTTACCACACAAGCAAAACATATACCCACAAAAATGACATACAGAAACACGGCGCTGTGCGCCGCGGCCCTGGCCTTGGCAAGTTGCGCCACGGGGCCGTGCCGCACGGAGCGGGAGCTGAACGACGGATGGCAGTTCAGCCGCGACAGCTCGCAATGGAACGACGTCCGCATCCCCCACGACTGGGCCATCTGCGGCCCGTTCGACAAGAAATGGGACTTGCAGACCGTGGCCATAGAGCAGAACGGCGAGACGGAGGCCACGGAGAAGAGCGGGCGGTCGGGCGCACTGCCATGGATCGGCAGAGGCTTCTACCGCACCAAAATAAGCGCGCCCCGGGGGGCGGACGACGTGCGATTGGTCTTCGACGGGGCCATGAGCGAGCCCGTGGTCTACGTCAACGGCAAGGAGGCCGGCCGATGGGCATACGGCTACAACGCGTTCGAGATGGACATCACCCCGCTCTTGCGCAAGGGGGACAACGACATCGTGGTCAGCCTCAACAACATGGAGGAGAGCAGCCGCTGGTATCCGGGTGCGGGCCTCTACCGCCCCGTGTGGCTCGTCGGCACAGGGGCGGCCCGCATCGACGACTGGAAGTCGTTCCTGCGCACAAGCTCGCTGACCGGGGATGAGGCCACTCTGACATTCGACGGCCACGCCGACGGCTCGAAGCCCGGCGACGTCATGATTGTCGAACTGCGCGACGCCGAGGGCCATTTCGCCACGTCGGTCAGCCTACGCGTAGACTCGGCAGGCAACTCGCACGGCACTCTGACCTTGAAGGAGCCCCAACCGTGGAGCCCCGAGAGCCCCTACCTCTACACCGCCCGCGTCTCCCTGTCCCGCGACGGCGAGAGCATAGACAGCCACTCGTTCAAGACCGGCATCCGCACCGTCGGCGTGACGCGCGAGGCGGGCTTCCAGCTCAATGGGCGCACGCGCAAGATTAAGGGCGTGTGCCTCCACCACGACCTGGGCCCGCTCGGAGCGGCAGAGAGCAGGGCCGCCTTTGAGAGGCAGATACGGACAATGAAGGAGATGGGCGCCGACGCCATACGCACGGCGCACAACATGCCGAGCCGGATGCAGATGGAAGTGTGCGACTCGATGGGCATGATGGTCATGGCCGAGAGTTTCGACATGTGGGTGTACCCCAAGTGCAAAAACGGCTACGCCCGGTTCTTCAACGAGTGGAGCGACCGCGACATCACGAACCTCGTATGCCGCCACCGCAACCATCCGTCGGTCGTCATGTGGAGCATAGGCAACGAGATCCCGGAACAGGGCATGGAGGGCGGCCCCGAAATCCTCGACCGTCTGCAGGCCCTGTGCCACAGCCTCGACGAGACTCGCCCTGTCACGCAGGGGATGGACCGCATGGAGTGGGCCATCAAGAACGGCTTCGCCCAGCGGCAAGACGTGGTGGGCATGAACTACCGCGTGCACCTCTACGCGCCGAGCATCGGCAAGTTGCCGCAGGGCATAATCTTGGGTTCGGAGACGGCATCGACGGTGAGCAGCCGCGGCGTATATAAGTTCCCCATCGAGGTGGCGGCCGACAAGACGTACGCCGACGGCCAATGCTCCAGCTACGACACCGAATATTGCTCGTGGAGCAACATCCCCGAAGACGACTTCGCAGCGCAGGACGACATGCCCTACACCATTGGCCAGTTCGTCTGGACGGGCTACGACTACCTCGGCGAGCCGACGCCCTACGACACCTATTGGCCCAGCCGCAGCAGCTACTTCGGCATCTGCGACCTGGCCGGCCTCCCGAAAGACCGCTACTACCTCTACCGCAGCGTATGGAACGAGGCCGCGCACACCACCCACCTGCTCCCCCACTGGACATGGCCGGGCCGCGAGGGCGAGGTGACGCCCGTCTACTGCTACACCGACGCGCCGTCGGCCGAGCTGTTCGTCAACGGCAAGAGCCAGGGCCGCCGAGCGAAAGACAAGAACAGCAAGATG
>CAZHOT010000030.1:0-22047 GCA_964534235.1 uncultured Marinilabiliaceae bacterium | reverse complement strand
CTGGTATGGCGGGTTTCCTATAACGGCGTCTATGTCGTGCGCCCCTATTTTTGCCTTTTTTTGCCCTTATGGATTCAACACGTTTCGAGACCTACCTGCGCCGCGAGAACATGGCGCCCAACACCGTCGTGGCCTACTCGTTCGTGGCGCGCGACTACCTGGCGCGCCACAAGTCGGTATGCAAGAGCGGCCTCCTGGCCTACCGAGCCGCGCTCATCGACGCCTACAAGGCCAAGACGGTCAACTTGCGCGTCGCGGCGCTCAACAAGTTCCTGGAGTTCGTCGGCAGGGGGGAGCTGAGGCTCAAGGGCGTCAAGGTCCAGCAGGTCTCCTACCTGGAGAACGTCATCAGCAACGCCGACTACGAGTTCTTCAAGGAGAGGCTCCGCTCCGAGGCCGACAAGAAGTGGTATTTCGTGGTGCGCTTCCTCGCCGCCACGGGGGCGCGCGTCGGCGAGCTCGTCTGCTTCAAGGCCGAGCACGTCGCCCTGGGCCACATCGACATCTGCTCCAAGGGCGGCAAGGCGAGGCGCATCTACATCCCAGCCGGGCTCCGCGCCGAGGCCGCCGAGTGGCTGGCGGGGGCGGGGCGGCCCCACGGGTTCCTCTTCACCAACTGGCGCGGGCTGCGCCTCACGACGCGCGGCGTGGCGCAGCAGCTCAAGGTCCTGGCGCGCCGCCACGGCCTCGACGAGAGGGTGGTCTACCCGCACTCGTTCCGCCACCTCTTCGCCAAGAACTTCCTCGCCGCCTCGGGCGACCTCCCGCTCCTGGCCGACCTCTTGGGCCACGAGAAGCTCGACACCACGCGCGTCTACCTGCGCAAGAGCAGCGCCGAGCAGAGGGGAGTCGTCGACGCGTCGGTGACGTGGTGAGCGGCGCACGCCCCCTCCCCTGGGGAGTGCGCGCGCGTGCGGGGCGTCTCCCCGAGAGGCCGGTTTCGTGTGCGCGTCGGCCGCGATATGTACCCGAAAAGCCGGTTTCGGGTACACGTCGGCCGCGATATGTACCCGAAAAGCCGATTTCGGGTACACGTCATCCGCGATATGTACCCGAAAAGCCGGTTTTGGGTACATATCAGTCGTAATATGTCCCCGAAAAGCCGGTTTCGGGTACACGTCGTTGTGGCGTCGGGGCGACTAGTGTTCCGCCGTCGGGATGTTGAAGAAGAGGTCGGCCAGGCGGTCGTTCACGTAGTAGTTGTCGCGCCCCAGTTTTGTCTTCGACAGCAACCCGGCGTCGACAATCGTGTCAAGATATTTTGTCGCGGTCTTCCGGCCAACCATGAGGTCGCGCGCCATGAAGTCTATCTTCGTGTACGGATGGAAGAAAAGGTTGTTGAGAAGCTCGTGCTTGTATTGCTTGCCAAACAGAGGGCGCAGTTTCGCCTTGTATTCCCCCATCAGTTGCGAGATGCCTTTGACCAACAATATCGTGTCTTCGGCGGTGCGCTCCACTCCCCTCAATATGAACAGGACCCAAGCCTCCCACTCGCGGGAGTTGTCGCCGTCTTTGTCCCTTATGGCTTGCATGAGCCTGTAATATTCGCCCTTGTTTTGTGTGACGAATCTGCTCAAATACAGGATGGGCAGGTCTAGCAAGTCGTTGATAATCAAATATAGGATGTTGACAATGCGCCCAGTGCGCCCATTTGCGTCATAGAAAGGGTGTATGCTCTCGAACTGGTGGTGTATGATTGCCATTTTTATCAGAGGGTCGTAGTCGGACATGGCATTGTTGTTGATGAACGCCTCCAAATTCGCCATGTGTTCCTCAATCTCGATGGTGCTCTGCGGGGGCGTATATACCACTGCGCCTTGCGAGTCCTTTAGTGTTGTGCCGGGAAGTGTGCGGAAACCTGCCCTGTTGTGCTCTATGTGTTCTTGGATTTGCTTGATCCTGTTTGCCGATAGCACTTTGTCTTTCCGAATCATGTCGAATCCGAACAATATGGCCTGGCGGTAGTTGAGGACTTCCTTGGTCGAGGCGGATATGAAATCTTTATGAATGTCGATTTCGGCTCTATAGAGGTCGTCGTGCGTGGTCACGATGCTCTCAATGGCCGAGCTCTCTTTCGCCTCTTGCAGGGTCAGCGTGCTTATCAATATTCCCTCGTTGGGGATGGTCGTCGCCACACCTTTAAGCTCGGCCAGTTTCTTGTTCGCGATGTTGGCTTGCCTCAATACGGCCTTGGTCTCCAAGTCGTAGGGGAGGGGAAGCCGTGGCACGGAGTAATGCTTGCTCATCGGTAGATGGTTATATGTTCTGCGAATATAGCATAATTTATGCCCCCCCCCCAGGCCCCCCACGAGAAACCGCCGCCCGCCGAAGACCTCCAGGGGGTCTCGGCGGGCGGCGTCTCTATCGTTGTCTGTGGGGCCGCGTCTCTCGGCGTCTCCGCCCCTAGTTGTTGGCTTTCAGATAGTTCTCTATGGCCGCCGTCATCGAGGGCGACTCCGGCGTCGGGGCATTGACGTCGAGGCGGAGGCCGGCGTCGGCCACGGCGCTGCTCGTCAGCGGGCCGAAGGCGCCAATCACCATGTCGCCCTGCTCGAAGTCGGGGAAGTTCTCGCGGAGCGACGTTATGCCCTGCGGGCTGAAGAAGACCACCATGTCGTAGCTCTTGATGTCCAGCTCCGTGAGGTCGCTGCTGACGGTGTTGTAGAACGTCGCTATCTTATATTGGAGCTTGAACTTGTCCATCAGGGCCGGAATCTCCTCCTTGTGGACGTCGGAGAGCGGGACGAGATATTTCTCGTCTTTGTGCTTCTTCATCAGCTCCACGAGCTCGGCGAACTTGCTCGTGCTGTGGAAAATCTTGCGCTTGCGGTAGACGATGTACTTCTGCAGGTAGACGGCGATGGACTCCGAGATGCAGAAATATTTCATCGTGTCGGGGACCGCCACGCGCAAGTCCCCGCACAGGCGGAAGAAGTGGTCCACCGCCACCTTGCTGGTGAAGACGACCGCGGTGTAGGACAGGATGTCCACCCGCTGCTTGCGGAACGTCTTGGCGTCAACTCCCTCTACTTTGATGAACGGGCAGAAGTCTATCGTCACGCCATAGGTGCTGGCCAAGTCAAAATAGGGAGACTTAGGGTCGGCGGGCGTTGGCTGTGAGACCAAGATTTTCTGTACTTTCACTGCGGTAGGAATTTTCTGTTTATGGTTTGAGAATTGGATAATTCACACATATCTATATCACTCTCGCCGGGGGGGCGCCAACGACGCGCCGCGCCCCGTCAAGCCCCGTCGCCACTAAGCGCCATTGCTCTCGCAATGCACACCAGCGGGGCTATTTCGACGATGCAAAGGTACAAAATGAAGTAAAGAATAGACGGCGCGGAGGTCAAATTTATTTTTAATGTCTTAACGACGCGCCACGCCGTCAGCGCGCAGACAATGCCGACGGCCACCTTGCCCAGGGCCATGCTGGCCGCCGTGGAGACAAAGGGCATCGCCAGGACCAGGGGCGTCAGGGCCACGCCGATCACGGCCCGCGACGCGCGGCGGTTCAGCCCCACGGCCCACATCCGGTCCTCTTGCATGAAGGCGTAGGCCACGAGGCGGTCCGCGGCGTGGCGAGCCAGGTAGAAGAGGCACAGGCCCGCGGCGACGAGGCCGAACGTCAGGACTTCGTCTATGCCCCGGGGCGAGAGGACTATGGCGACCTGGGTGGCCATGGCCGACGCCGTGAGGACATATACGGCGTCGAGGAGCAGCATCGAGATGCTCGACTGGGCCTGGGCCGACTTGCTCAGCCTCCTCCACCGGTTCGAGTCGTTGAGGAACCCCGCCACGTCGGTCAGCAGTCCGCCGCTTGTGGAGCGGACCACCCACAGCACGGCCACGATGAGGCACGTCAGCCCCACCGTCTGGTCGGCGTAGGGGCGCAGGGCCGTCGTCCCCCGCGGGGTGGGCTCGATGGTGGCGCCGGGCTGCCGCGCCGCGCCGCCGGCCGCCGGGCCGCCGGCTTGCGCGCTTGTCCGCCCCCACGCGTGCCCGGCGACGATGGCGTCCATGTCCGCTTGGCCGTTGCACATCTGCTCAAACGACGTGTCGGCCGCGAAGAAGAATGCCGAGTCGGAGTGGCTCAGGCTCTGCTGCTCCCTCTGCTGGCGTCGGCGTATGGCCGACAGGGCCTCGGCTTTGGCCTTGGCGCGCGCCGAGTCGGCCGCGCTCACTGTGGCCTGTGTCGTGACGGCTGGCGTAATCATCTGTCGCGGGCTATTTTACGGCGGCGTCGGCCAGGGCCGGCGTCTCCCGTTGCGGCGCCTCCAGGGCCGCCATGGCCTCCTCCGGGGTGCGCGCCACGGTCAGCACGTCCATGTGGAGGCGCGTCATGAAGTCCTCGCGGACCATCCGCTCCATCTGCGCCACGGTGTGGTCGAAGAAGCCGTCGGTGTTGAGCAAGACCAGGGGCTTGGCGTAGAGGCCCAGCTTCTCGTCGGCCATGGCCTCGAAGAATTCGTCCATCGTGCCGGTGCCGCCCGGCAGGGCCACGATGGCGTCAGACATCTCTATCATCATGCGCTTGCGCTCCGCCATGGTGGCGGTCTGGCGCATGTCTTCCACGCCGTCGTGCTGCCACTCCACGTCGACCATGAACTTGGGGATGACGCCCGTTATGGCACCCCCGCGGGCCAGGACGGCGTCCGCCACGGCGCCCATGAGGCCGACACCGCCGCCGCCGTAGACCACGCCCCATCCGGCCGAGGTCAGAAGCTCGGCCAGGCGCGTGGCGGCGGAGAAGTACACTTGCGGCACTTTGGGGCTCGAGGCGCAAAAAATGCAGGCTCTCCTCATCTCTTTTTGCCTAGTTTGTTGAACGGAATCTGATATTCGAGCGTGTAGGTGAAGCCCAGGGCCACCTTGTTGTCGTAGTTGCCGTAGCCGGCTATGGCGTAGGGCTTGAGGTCGTCGGAGTGGTTGGACGCCAGCAGGAAGCGGCAGCGGAAAGTCCACCCCATGTAGAAGTTGCGGAGCACTTCGCAGCGGAGCCCGCCTACGGCGTCGACCACGTGCGAGTTGACCGACGTCCGGCCCACGCTCCCCGAATAGTCGCCCCAGTAGCTGTCCACAATGGTGAAGCGGCCGCTCTCGTGGCTCTGCCACGCGTAGGAGTAGCGGAGGCCGACGAATATGTTGTCGTTGGTCGGGTAGTCCTCGGAGTTGAAGATGTCGTAGTCCATCCCGACGCGGATATACGTGCCGTCCGACTTGTAGTCGTAGTTGTCTTTGGCATATTTGATGCGCTCGTAGCCCACCTCGGCCGCGGCGAACCACCTGTTCTTGACGCCGTAGCGCCCGACGAAAGAGAGGCCCGTGCGCTCCTCGTTGATGAACCGCATGATGACTGGCGACAGGTCCACGCCGAGCGACAGCCCCTGGTCTTTCACGATCTCCACGCGCCGCTCCTTGGGCTTCTCGGCCTCCTCGTCTTGCCGCCCCGCCTGGCCCGCGCCAGCCCCGTCGGCGTGGCCCTGGCCCAGGGCGCACGCGCCGCACCACAGCCACAGGAGGGCGGCGGCGACGGCGCTAGTAGATGAAAATCTGGACGTTCTCAAGGCTCTCGTTATATCGGATTTGGGGGCGGACGACGGCCACGGAGTCTATGAAAGTGGAGGTGTGGCCCACAGAGTCGAGCGTTATCTCCATGGCTATGCCGGCGCTCCCCGAGACGGGGACTTTCTGCGCCGTGTAGCGGAAGAAGAGGTCGTCCTCCAGGGTCTGCGTGCGGAAGACGAACTCCGTCGTGCACCGGTTGAGGTTCAGGTTGAGGAACAGGCTGCCCGCGGCGTCGGTGTCGTAGAGCAGGCTGTCTTCGCGCCCGACGCCGAAAATCTGCACTTGCCTGAGGGTGGTGTCGTTGCGGGTGTGGGCCGAGTAGAGGCCCACTTGCGCCGTGTGCTGATACGACAGCTGGATGTCGTCGTCGGCGTTGCACGAGGCCAGCAGGAGGGCGACGCCGGCGGGCAGGGCCGCGGCAAGTTGCTTCATGCTCTTCATCTCTGGGTTTTGCGTCAGTGGGTGCGCGCGCGGGGCCGCGTCGGCAAGCCGCGCGGCGCCCGCCCGCGACGCGAATTTACAAAAAGGAGGCCTTACGCGCCGCGAGAAAAGGCGAAGCCCCCGCCCGCGGTCGGCGGGGAGGGGCTTCGTGGATGGCGAGCGCCGTCCTACTTCACTGTCGAGAAGGCGTAGACGCAGACGTGGCTGTAGGTCTCGCCAGGGTTGAGGCGCACCGTGGGGAACGCCTCGACGTTGGGCGAGTTGGGGTAGTGCTGCGTCTCCAGGCACAGGGCCGAGCGGAACGGGTAGAGCGTGCCGCCCTTGCCGCGCTGCGTCCCGTTGATGAAGTTGCCGCCATAGAACTGGACGCCCGGCTCGGTCGTGTAGACCGTCATGACGCGCCCGCTCTGGCTGTTGGTCACCTGCGCGGCGATGCGCAGCCCGTCGGCCCCGGCGGGGCTGGAGAGGGCGAAGTTGTGGTCATATCCGTTGCCCAGGGCAATCTGCGGGTGCCGGCTCGAAAGGCTGTCGCCAATGACGCGGGCCGAGCGGAAGTCGAACGGGGTGCCCTCGACGGGCATCAGCTCGCCCGTCGGGATGAGCTTGTCGTCGACGGGGGTGATGGCGTCGGCCCAGATGCGGATGGCGTCGTCGTTGACCGTCGTGTCGCCCTCGCCGCCCAGGTTGAAGAACGAGTGGTTCGTGAGGTTGACGATGGTCGGCTTGTCGGTCGTGGCGCTGTAGCGTATCACGACGCTGTTCGAGTCCGTCAGGGTGTAGGTGACGGACATGTCGAGGTTGCCCGGGAAGCCCATCTCGCCGTCGGGCGAGAGCCGCGAGAACGTTATGGCGCTGTCGCCCTGCTGCCTGGCGTCGAAGACCTGCGAGTAGAAGCCGCGGTTGCCGCCGTGGAGGCAGTTGCCGTTCTCGTTCTGGTTGAGCTGATACTCGGTGCCGTCGATGCTGAACCGCCCGCCCGCTATGCGGTTGCCGTAGCGGCCTATCGTGGCCCCGAAGAACGGCTCGCCCTTGCCGGCGGCATTGTCGCACGCGGCATACTCGCCCGCGGTGGCGTAGCCCTGCACCACGTCGGCGAACTCGCCCCGCGAGTCGGGGACGTAGAGGCTCACCATCTTGGCGCCAAGGTTGGTGAACTGCGCCACGGCGCCTTGCGAGTTCGTCAGGGTGAAGAGCTTGACCTCCTTGCCGTCCACGGTGGTCGTGCCAAAGGCGGCGGGGTCCAGGCCCCTCTGGGGGCAGGCGGCCTGTTTCTGCTGACCCGGTTGGCACGATGCCAGTGCCAAGGTGGCCGCCGCGGCGGCCAATATCCTGTTTGTCATTTTTTGTCTCAGTGTTCTGTTTGTCGCTCTTAAGCCTTGTTCGCCACGGCCGCTTTCTCTATTGCCAGCCCGGCCTTGTAGTTCTCGATGTAGGCGTTGAAGCCCGCCACCTCGTCGGCCGTCGGGGCAATCTCCGTCCCGGTGTTGCCGGCGAAGACGCGGCTGTCGAGGAAGTCCGCCAGGCTCTGCCCCTTGTCGGCGCCCGCGGCGTAGGCCGCCAGCAGGGCTATGCCCCACGCGCCGCCCTCGCCGGCGGTCTCCATGACCGAGATGGGCGAGTTGAGGGCCGCCGCCAGGACGCGCTGCCCGACGCCCTTGGTGCGGAAGAGGCCGCCGTGGGCCGTGATGCGGTCTATCTTTATCTTCTCCTCTTTGAGGAGGATGTCGTTGCCAATCTTCAGCACGCCGATGGAGCCGTAGAGGTGCACGCGGACGAAGTTGGCCAGGGTGAACTTGTCGCCCGCCGAGCGGACGAAGAGGGGGCGGCCGTCGGCAAGGCCGGTGACGGGCTCGCCGGAGACGTAGTTGTAGGAGAGCAGGCCGCCGCAGTCGGCGTCGCCCGTGAGGGCGTTGTTGTAGAGCTTGCCGTAGAGCTCGTCCATGTCCACCTCGCGGCCCATCAGCTCCAGGGCCTCGCGGAAGAGGCCCACCCAGGCGTTGAGGTCCGATGTGCAGTTGTTGCAGTGGACCATGGCGACAAGCGAGCCGTCGGGCGTCGTCACCATGTCGATGGCCTCGTAGGGCTTCGAGAGCTCTTTCTCCAAGACAATCATCGAGAAAGACGACGTGCCGGCCGAGACGTTGCCCGTGCGCTGCTTGACGGCGTTGGTCGCCGCCATGCCGGTCCCGGCGTCGCCCTCCGGCGGGCAGAGGGGGATGCCGGGCTTGAGGTGCCCGGAGACGTCGAGAAGCTTGGCGCCCTCGGCGGTCAGCGTGCCGGCTTTCTCGCCCGCCACGAGGACCTTGGGGAATATGTCGAGCAGCTTCCACCCGAAGCCGTAGGGGGCAACGAGCTTGTCGAACTTCTCGACCATGGCGGCGTCGTATGTCTTGGTCCGAGGGTCCACGGGGATCATGCCCGAGGCGTCGCCGACGCCGAGGACTTTCTCGCCCGTCAGCTGCCAGTGGACGTAGCCCGCCAGGGTCGTCTGGAACTTGATGTCGCCCACGTGGGGCTCCTTGTCGAGGATGCACTGGTAGAGGTGAGAGATGCTCCACCGCAGCGGGATGTTGTAGACGAAGAGCTTGGAGAGCTCGGCGGCGGCGGCCCCGGTGTTGGTGTTGCGCCACGTGCGGAACGGGACGAGAATCTTGTCGTCGGCCCCGAACGCCATGTAGCCGTGCATCATGGCGCTTATGCCTATGCCCGCCAGGGTCTCAATCTCGACGCCATACTCCTTGCGGACGTTGGCGCGCAGGTCCGCGTAGCACTCCTGCAGGCCCTGCCACACCGCCTCGGTGCTGTATGTCCACAGCCCGTCCTCGAGCTGGTTCTCCCACGCGTGGCTCCCCTGGGCCACGGGGGCGTTGTCTTGGTCGATGAGGACGGCCTTGATGCGCGTCGAGCCGAACTCTATGCCGAGGATGGCCTTGCCCTGCGCTATGGTCTCTTTTGCTGTCATTTTTTTTCCGGTTCTATGTCCCTGTTCGTTTAGAAAGAGGGAGCCAAGAAGACCATCTTTCATGCCCCCTTGGCTCCCGGTTGTCGGTCGCGCCCCTACTGCAAAGATTTGTTGAGCATGTAGTAGACCTCGTTGTTGCGGAGCTGCTGCTTGAAGTTCTCGATGGTCGTGCCCTTGTCGATGTGGACCATCTCTATGCCGGCAATCTCGGCGTAGTCCTCCCAATATTCGGGCGTGATGTCATAGGAGAAGCAGCTGTGGTGCGTGCCCCCGGCCAAGATCCACGCCCCGGCGCCGACCTCGAAGTTGGGCATCGGGACCCACAGGGCCGACGCCACGGGGAGCTTGGGCAGCGGTTTCGGCTTGACGCACTCCACGTCGTTGACGATGAGGCGGAAGCGGTTGCCCATGTCGACCACCGTGGCCGTCACGCCCATGCCGGTCTTCGACGTGAAGACGAGGCGCGCGGTCTGGCTCTTGCGGACGCCGATGCCGAGGAAGTGGACCTCGAGCTTGGGGCGCTTCTCGGCGGCGATGAGCGGGCAGACCTCGAGCATGTGGCTCTGGAGGATGGCGCTGTTCTCGCCGTCGAAGTTGAGCGTGTAGTCCTCCAGGAACGAGCACCCCGTCGGCAGGCCCTGCGTCATGAACCACACCGTGCGGTAGAGCGCGGCGCTCTTCCAGTCGCCCTCGGCGCCGAAGCCGTAGCCCTCGGCCATGAGGCGCTGCGAGGCCAGGCCCGGGATCTGGTCGAAGCCCACGAAGTCGGGGGCGGCGACGTCCTGGGTGCCCAGGTCGTCGAAGTTCGTCGTGAAGCCCTTGGCGCCCTTGGCCTTGAGGATGGCGCGGATGGCAAGCTCGGCCTTGGCGGCGTTCCACACCTTCTGGCCGGCCTCGCTGCTCTTGTCCTCCAGCTCCTTGGCGTGGTCATACTCCTTGAGGTAGGTGGCGAAGAGGGCGTCCACCTCGGCGTCGGTCACGGCCTTGAAATATTCCATCAGCTCGCTGACGGGGCAGTAGTCGACGTGGTAGCCCATGACCTGCTCGGCGGCGACCTTGTCGCCGTCGGTGACGGCCACGTTGTTCATCTGGTCGCCGAAGCGGATGATGAGCATGTCCTGCGCGTCGGCCCACGCCGCCGCCACGCGGGACCACACGGCGATGTGCTGTTGCGCCTTGGGGTCCTTCCAGTGGCCCACGACGACTTTGCGGCGCAGGCGCATGCGGGCGCAGATGTGGCCGAACTCGCGGTCGCCGTGGGCGCTCTGGTTGAGGTTCATGAAGTCCATGTCCATCGTGTCCCACGGAATCTCGGCGTTGTACTGGGTGTGGAAGTGGAGCAGAGGCTTGCGGAGTTGCTGCAGGCCGTGAATCCACATCTTGGCGGGCGAGAACGTGTGCATCCAGGTGATGACGCCGACGCACTTCTCGTCGTTGTTGGCGGCCTTCATCAGGCTCTCCACCTCTTTCGACGAGTTGGCCGTGCCCTTGTAGACAATCTTGACCGGGATGTTGCCGCCCTCGTTGAGGCCGTCCACCATCTCCTTGGAGTGCCCGTCCACCGCCACTACGGCGTCGCCGCCATAGAGGAGCTGGGCGCCCGTGATCCACCAAATCTCGTAGTTGTCAAATGCCTTTGTCATGTGTCTGTTGTGTTATTTTTTTCTTACTTCTTTTTCTGTCCGTAGTAGGCGTTGGGCCCGTGCTTGCGCATGTAGTGCTTCTCCACCAGGAGCGGGTTCATCGTCGTCTGGGGGTTGAGGGTCATCGAGACGTACGCCATCTTGGCGCACTGCTCCATCACCTTGGCGTTGTAGACGGCGTTCGCCGGCGACGTCCCCCACGAGAACGGGCCGTGGTTCTTGACCAGGACGCCCGGGGTGTGGTCGGGGTTGATCCCCCCGAAAGTCTCGACAATCACGTTGCCCGTCTCCAGCTCATACTCGCCCTTGACCTCCGCCTCGGTCATGTCGCGGGTGCAGGGGATGTCCTTGTAGAAGTAGTCGGCGTGCGTCGTCCCGATGTTGGGTATGGACTTGCCGGCCTGGGCCCACGCCGTGGCGTAGGTCGAGTGGGTGTGGACCACGCCCCCGATGTTGGGGAACGCGCGGTAGAGGGCCAGGTGGGTCGGGGTGTCCGACGAGGGGTTGAGGTCGCCCTCGACGACCTTGCCGCTCCCCAGGTCCACGACCACCATGTCCGAGGCCTTCATCTCGTCGTAGCTCACGCCCGACGGCTTGATCACGACCAGGCCCGCGGCGCGGTCGATGCCCGAGACGTTGCCCCACGTGAAGATGACCAGGCCCTGCTTCACAAGGTCGAGGTTCGCCCGGAAGACTTTCTCTTTAAGTTCCTCTAGCATATGATGTTGTCCTTGTTTTTTAGAAGAAGTACCAATAGAACGCCCCGCAGAGGGCTACGACGACCAGCGAGCCGACAATGTCCCACGTGCCCCAGCTGGCGCGGATGGCCTTGCGATATTCGGGCGTGAACGTGATGGCGTCCACCTGCTCGCGCGACGGCGCCGGCGTCACGAACGACACCACGACCATCAGGGCGACGATGAAGACCAGGAGCCAAATCTCGAACACGAGCCAGTTCGTCTGCCAGAACCACGCCGTGGCGTCCCAGAAGGCGCCCTCCATGACGGCGTTGCCGCTGTCGGTCAAGACGTTGGTCAGGAGGCGCAGCATGCCGACGGCGAACCCGCCGATGAGGCCCCACTCGCCGGCCTTGGGCGTTATCTTCTTGGAGAAGATGCCGAGCGTGAAGACGGCGACCATGGCCGGGGCCAGCAGCGACTGGATGCCCTGCAAGTATGTGTAGAGCGTGTTCATGCTCATCATGACCGGCATCCAAGCCAGGCCGAGCAGGACGACGACGATGGTGGCCACGCGGCCCACGAAGACGTAGTGGCTCTCGCTCTTGCCCTGCTTGAGGGGCTTGTAGAAGTCCTCGGTGAAGAGTGTGGCGCAAGAGTTGAAGAAGGCCGCCAGCGACGCCACGAGGGCGCAGACGAAGCCTATGGTGACGATGCCCTTGACGCCGGCGGGGAGGACGTTCTTGACCATCAGGGCGTAGGCCGCGTCGGTGTTGTCGAGCTGCAGGACGCCCTTGTTGTGCAGCGCCACGCACACCATGCCGGGAATCAGGAACATGAAGCAGGGGAGAATCTTGAAGAAGCCGGCGGCAATAGAGCCGCGGCGGGCGCGGGCGATGACGGCCTCGTTGCTCTCGCCCTTGGTCTGACCCAAGACGCGCTGGACGATGTGCTGGTCGGTGCACCAGTACCAGAAGCCGATGATGGCGGCGCCGAAGAAGACGACGTAGCCGGGGTACTCCTTATACATGGGGTCCACGGCGCCATCGGCGTTGGGAGTGTCGAAGTGGAACATGTGGTTGATGCCGAAACCGTCGTGCATGGCGTTGGCGTTCTCCATCATGGCCGTCCAGCCAGCCGCCACGCTGCCCTCGCCGAGCATGTCGAGGCCCAGGAACAGGACGAGGAACGAGCCGATGATGAGGATCGGGGTCTGGATTGCCGAGAGGGTCATGACGCCCTTCATGCCGCCCAAGACGGTGAAGATGGCCGTCACGGCGATGAGGCCTATCGCGCCGACCCAGAAGTTGAGGCCCAGCAGGAACTCGAAGAAGATGCCGCCCGTGAAAGCCGTGACGGAAACCTTGGTCAGGATGTAGGCCACGAGGGTGATGATGGAGAGCCAGCTGCCGGTGCGCTGCGTGTAGCGGAACTTGAGGAAGTCGGGCATGGTGATGATCTTGCCCATCTTGTTTATCAGGAGCTGGTAGAATGGCACGAAGAGCCATCCCAAGATGAGTATCATCCACCCCTGCATCTCCCAGTGGGCCATCCCGACGCCGTCCTTGGCGCCCGTCCCGGCCAGGCCCACGAGGTGCTCCGACCCGATGTTGGCGGCGAAAATCGCCATGCCTATGACGTACCACGGCTCGCCCTTGCCGAACAGGTAGTCCGACGAGCTCTCGCCGGCCGACGCCTTGCGGTCCTTAACGATGGCGCGCCACACGGCAAGGACGACGGCGAGGATGCCTGCGCCCAGGATGAGCCAGTCCAGCCATATAAACTCTGTGCTTGTCCAATTCATTTTTGTTCGCTGTATGTTTCTTTGCGCAAATATACATTCCTAGTGTTACCAAGTCAGAAAATATCATTTCAAAAATGGTGGATAATTGTGTTTCTGGACGATATTGCTACCTCTTTGACCGATATTTCTCCCCGACTGTTAACGTATGACAAACCCCGCTCGGGCGCGGGGCGAGGGCATAAGAAAGGGGGGACACCCGGGCGGCAACGCTACGTGCCGCGGGTGTCCCCCCCTGGTCTGCTATGGCCCGTCCCGCCTACTTGCGGAAGAGGAAGTGCTTAGTTATCGTCTCGTTGTTGTAGACGCACGATATGGTCTCGGCGAACATGTCGGCCACCGACAGGACTTTGATCCTGCTGCTCTGCTGGCGCAGGGGGATGGAGTCGGTTATGACGACCTCCTGGGCCTGCGACCTCTCGATGTTGTCGTAGGCGGGCCCCGACAAGACGCCGTGCGAGGCGAAGACGCGGACGCTCTTGGCGCCCTGCTCCATCATCTTGTCGGCCGCGGCGCAGATGGTGCCGCCGGTGTCAATCATGTCGTCGAGCAATATGACGTTCTTGTCCCTCACGTCGCCAATGACGCGCATCTCGCCGACGACGTTGGGGCGCGGGCGGTGCTTGTGGCATATGACCATCGGGACGTCGAAATATTTGGCGTAGCTGTTGGCGCGCTTCGAGCCGCCGGCGTCGGGCGAGGCCACGACCATGTCGTCGAGGTGGAGCTGCTCGATGTAGGGGACGAAGATGGTCGACGAGTAGAGGTGGTCCTCCGGAATGTTGAAGAAGCCCTGAATCTGGTCGGCGTGGAGGTCCATCGTTATGACGCGGTTCACGCCCGCCGCCGTCAGCAGGTCGGCCACCAGCTTGGCGCCTATCGCCACGCGGGGCTGGTCTTTGCGGTCCTGCCGGGCGAAGCCGAAGTAGGGGATCACGGCGTTGATGCTCGCCGCCGAGGCGCGCTTGGCGGCGTCAATCATCATCAGGAGCTCGAAGAGGTTTTCCGACTTCTGGAACGTGCTCTGGATGATGAACACGTGCGAGCCGCGGATGGTCTCGTCGTACATTGTCGTGTACTCGCCATCGGAGAATAGCAGTTTGTTCACTTTCCCCAGGTCTTGCCCGAAGGAGGCGGCGATTTTCTCGGCCAGGTACTTCGTCGCCGTGCCGGAGAAAATCTTGACAGATGATTGAGGTTGCATTTTTCTATGCCTTCTGACTTTGGTAATTTTTGGTAGTGCTTGCGAATCGTCGGCTTCGCACAGGCAAAAGTAACAATTATGTAATCGTTTTCGCCCTCGGCTAGGGATTATAGCGGCTCCCCTGCAAAATCTCCTGCGCGTCGGGCGTAGCCATGATGTCCGCCAGGGTCTTCTCCGGATGGTTGCGGGCGTAGCCGCGGACGATGTTGTAGGCGCACCACAGGGCGGCGCGCCCGGGCGAGCCGTTGCCGAAGAACGACGTGAACGGGGCCTCGTTGATAAGCTTGCTCTTGTCGAGAAGGACGGTGCTGTAGAGCAGCTTGCGTTCAGCCATGTAGGCCCACATTCGGGCCTCGTTCGAGCGGCACCACTCCACCTGCCCCGCGTCCATGCCCAGCAGGGTGGGCTCGTCGATGTCGGGGATGCACCGGTGGGTGGCGTAGAGCGCCTTCCCCTGGTATATGAGCGACGTCAGCACGTCCTCGCGCCCCGTCGGCTCCGGCATGGTGGCATATGTCCACGCTTTCACGAGGTCGCTCACGATCCATCGGGGGTCCCGCGTCCGGCGGGCGTACGCGGGAATCTGGAGCCACTCGTAGAAGCGGCAACCGGCCCCGAGGTAGTGCTCGATGCCGAACGATATGTATGTCGAGTCGACAAACATCTTGCTGTTGAAGCCCGAAAAGTGGCAATAGACGCCGGTCGGCACCGGCTTGCCAGGGAACAGGGCGGCGAAGCAGCTGAACGCGTCGCTAAGGCGGCCGTCGATGTCCAGGCGGTCGAAGACGCTGTCGCACGCCGCCTTGACCTCGGCGTTCTCCGGGGCGGACAGGAAGAGGGCGAAGGCGTCGGCGAAGCCCGCCGAGCCCGGGCGCCCTATGCCCAGCTCACCGCGGCAGAATGTGACGAAGTAGTCGCCATATTCCCGCTCCAGCCTCCCGGCGCGTGCCTCGGCGTCGAGGCCGTCTTGCGCCAGCAGGCTCTTGTAGAACGGCTCCACCCTCAGCTCCACCTCGCGGCCCGTCGTGTCGGGACGGCGGAACTCCCCGCCGCAAGACGTGGCGGCGAGGGCGACGAGGGCCGCCAGGACTGTGTGGACGATGTGGCGCGCCATCGGCGGTCAGCCCCTCCTGGCAAACTGCTCCGCCTGCTTGCGGATGAGCTCGGCGTCGTCGAAGTAGTTGATCCGCATCGCCTTGCGGACGTCGGCGAGGGTCGCCGCCGCCACCTCGCGGGCCGTGTCGCTGCCGCGCTTCAAGATGTTGTATACTTCGGGGATGTCTTTCTCAAACTCCGCGCGCCGGGCGCGGATGGGCGTCAGCTCCTCTTCCAGGATGGCGGTGAGGAACTTCTTGACTTTCACGTCGCCCAGCCCGCCGCGCTTGTAGTGGTCTTTCAGCTCGTCGAGGTTGGCGTAGTCGGGCCAGTAGGCGGCGAAGTGCTCCGGCCGGCAGAAGGCGTCGAGGTAGGTGAAGACGGCGTTGCCCTCCAGGTGGCCGGGGTCTTCGACGCGCAGGTGGCTGGGGTCGGTGTACATGACTTTCACCTTCTTACGGACCTCCTCAGTGGTGTCCGAGAGGTATATGCAGTTGCCGAGGCTCTTGCTCATCTTGGCTTTGCCGTCGATTCCGGGCAGTCGGAGGCAAGCGGCGTTGTCGGGCAGGAGAATCTCGGGCTCCACGAGCGTGTCGCCGTAGATGAGGTTGAAGCGGCGCACAATCTCGCGCGTCTGCTCAATCATGGGCTCCTGGTCCTCGCCCACGGGGACCGTCGTGGCGCGGAACGCCGTGATGTCGGCCGCCTGGCTGATGGGGTAGGTGAAGAAGCCGACGGGGATGGAGGTCTCGAAGTTCCGCATCTGGATCTCGGTCTTGACCGTCGGGTTGCGCTGGAGGCGCGAGACGGTGACGAGGTTCATGTAGTAGAAGGCCAGTTCCGTCAGCTCCGCCACGTAGCTCTGCACGAAGAGGTTGCTCTTGGCGGGGTCCAGGCCCACCGAGAGGTAGTCGAGAGCCACCTCTATGATGTTCTCGCGCACCTTGTCGGGGTTGTCGGCGTTGTCCGTCAGCGCCTGGGCGTCGGCAATCATGATGAAAATCTTGTCGAAGTTGCCGGAGTTCTGGAGCTCCACGCGGCGGCGGAGCGAGCCGACATAGTGCCCCACGTGGAGGCGGCCGGTCGGGCGGTCGCCCGTCAGGATTATCTTCTCTTGCTTTTGGTCTGTCATCTACTCTCGTTGGTCGGCGGGGCGGGCGCGCCGCGCCCGGCGTGTCGTTTTTTGTGCCGCTAAGTTAATCTAAAGCCGCGAAAAAACGTCCGTTTTTGTGCGGCGCTGGCCGAAGTCGGCGCTGGCGGCGCCGCGCGGGGGGCTCGGGGCGGAGGGGCGTGGCGGTGCGTTCGTGTTAATCTGCCAACGATTGTAGAAAGACGCTTCCGCATGGGCGCACTTTCGGAAGTCTGGGCTTATGCGTTTATAATCAATTGTTTGGGTCTCGATAGGGCCGTTTTGTCCCAATGCTTTTGCAACAAACGATACCCCCAACGGCAACATAGGGGTACCTGCCTCGGTGTAAATAAAACCTAATTTTGGCTTGAGTTGTTGGGCGAACAGAGCGTACTTGCAATGCGAGCCTCGGCAACCCCGTAACATCTTTATAGGACTTATGAAAACAAATGGAAAACTAGCGGCGGCGCGCTCACTCAGAGCGTGGCTTCTTGCCTTGTTGCTCACGGTGCAAGGCATGGTGGCTGCTGACTGCTTTGCGCAGCAGTCCGCCAATGGCAATGTCGTCTCGAAAACGGACGGTTTGCCTCTGCCGGGCGTCAACGTGGTCGTCAAGGGCACCACGATTGGCACGGTTACGGATTTCGACGGCAACTATTCTCTGCAAGTGGAGAATGGGAGCACGCTCGTCTTCTCGTTCCTCGGCTTCAAGAACCAGGAGGTGGTCTTCGCCGGCGCCCCGGTCAACGTGGCGCTTGAGGAGGAGTCCACCGACCTGGAGGACATAGTGGTCGTCGGCTACGGCGTGCAGAAGAAGAAGCTCGTGACGGGCGCCACCGTGCAGGTCAAGGGCGACGACGTCCAGAGGCTCAACACCAACAACGCCCTCCAGGCCCTCCAGGGCCAGACGCCGGGCGTCAACATCCAGTCCACTTCGGGACAGCCGGGCTCGGCCATGAACGTCTCGATCCGCGGCCTCGGGACGGTCGGCAACAGCCAGCCTCTCTACCTCATCGACGGCATCGGCGGCGACATCACCACGCTCAACCCCGCCGACATCGAGAGCATCGACGTCCTCAAAGACGCCGCCTCGGCCGCCATCTATGGCGCGCAGGCCGCCAACGGCGTCGTCCTCGTCACCACCAAGAGCGGCAAGGAGGGCAAGGGAGTCGTGGCATACGACGGATACTACGGCCTCCAGCGCGTCTACCGCAAGAACGAGGTGCTCAACGCCCGCGAGTACATGACCATCATGGACGAGGCGGCCCTCAACAGCGGCGCCTCCAAATATGACTGGGCAAGCTACTCCGACCTCGTCAACGGCGACGGCACGCCCAAGTATGACACCAATTGGCTCGACGAGATTGTCGAAGACGACGCCGTGACGCAGAGCCACAACCTCTCCATCACCGGCGGCGGCAAGGTCGGCAACTACGCCATCTCGCTCGGCTACATGGGGCAGGAGGGCGTCATCGGCGGCTCGGACGTCTCCAACTACGACCGCTACAACTTCCGCGTCAACTCCGAGGCCAAGCTCTACGACGGCTTCCTCACCGTCGGCGAGCACGTCGGCGTGGTCTACAAGGAGCAGAGGGGAATGGGCACCGGCAACATCTACAACAACAACATCCGCGGCGCCTATGTCACTTCGCCCCTCTCGCCCGTCTACGACAGCGAGGGCAACTATTTCAGCCCCGCCAGCGAGACATGGAACAACGGCGACGGCAACCCGCTCGGCACCATGATGCTCAACCGCTACAACCTCAGCAAGAACCTGAGCGTCGACGCCAACGTCTATGCGCAGATTGAGCCCATCAAGAACCTCAAGATAAAGACCGTCTACGGCATCAGCTACGGCGGTAGCGAATATCGCTCTTTCACGCCCATCTACACCAGCCAGGACGGCTACCACGGCTTCGCCTCTACCGACCAGAGCACCTACGGCAGCACCAAGGTCAACCAGAGCCAGGGCAACGGCATCAGCCAGGTGTGGCAGAACACGGCCAGCTACGACTTCACCATTGCCGACGAGCACCAGATGAACGTCCTCATCGGCACCGAGATGAGCAAGTATGACGGCGGCAGCACCGGCGGCTACAACACCGACCTCACCACGGGCTTCGACGACTGGCAGCACGCCTATCTCGACAACACCGAGGGCACGGCCAACAAGCGCGTCAGCGGCTCGCCCTACGACAGCACCCGCGGGGCAAGCTACTTCGCCCGCCTCGGCTGGAACTGGCAGGAGAAGTACATGGTCAACGCCACGTTCCGCGCCGACGCCAGCAGCAAGTTCGACAAGGACAACCGCTACGGCTACTTCCCCTCCGTCTCCGCCGGCTGGACGTTCTCCGAGGAGAGCTTCATGGACGCCACGCGCACGGTCCTCGATTTCGCCAAGCTCCGCGCCAGCTGGGGCCAGGTCGGCAACGCCAACATCAACTGCTACCAGTATCTGGCGCCCGTCACGACGTCCAACACCAACTACAACTTCGGTGCCGGCGGCGGACAGGAGGCCTGGACCACGGGCTCCTATGTCTCCAGGCTCGCCAACGCCGACGTCAAGTGGGAGACCTCGGAGCAGATCAATGTCGGTCTCGACCTCCGTCTGCTCCAGAGCAGGCTGAGCGCCACCATCGACTGGTATCAGAAGAAGACCAAGGATTGGCTCGTCGAGGCCCCGATTCTCGCCACGGCCGGCACGGGCGCGCCGTTCATCAATGGCGGCGACGTCACCAACACCGGTGTCGAGGTCGCGCTCTCGTGGAACGACGAGTTGAGCAACGGCATCCGCTACTCTGTCGGCGCCAACATGGCATATAATAAGAACGAGGTCGGCGAGATTCCCACCGAGGACGGCATCATCCACGGTCAGACGTCGCAAATCTACGACTCCGCCCCCGAGTTCTATCGCGCCGAGAACGGGCATCAGATTGGCTACTTCTGGGGCCTCAAGACCGCCGGCATCTTCCAGAACCAGCAGGACATCAACGACTGGATCGCCGCCGGCAACGGTGTGGCGCAGTCCAACGTGGCCCCCGGCGATGTCAAGTTCATCGATGTCAACCACGACGGCGTGATTGACGACAACGACAAGGTCGACCTCGGCTGCGGCATCCCCAACTGGACGTATGGCGTCAACCTCAGCGTCAGCTGGAAGGGCTTCGACCTCAGCGCTGTCGGCTCCGGCGCCGCTGACTTCCAAATCGTGCAGAGCTACCGCTCGCCGAGCAGCGTCAAGGGCAACTACACCAAGAGGATTCTCGACCGCTGGACGGGCGAGGGGACGAGCAACAAGATTCCGCGCGTCCTCGCCGGCGACAATGGCAACTGGAGCAACTTCTCCGACCTCTACATCCAGGACGGCGACTATTTCCGCATCCAGAACGTCACTCTCGGCTACGACTTCAAGACCATCATCCCCTGGAAGTACATCAGCCAGTGCCGCCTCTACGTCCAGGTCCAGAACCTCGCCACTTTCACCAAGTATGACGGCATGGACCCCGAGATCGGCTCCTACAACGGCAACGACGGCAACTCGTCCGACGCCTGGGTGTCGGGTGTCGACATGGGCTACTATCCACATCCCCGCACTTTCCTTGTCGGTCTTAACCTTAAATTCTAACACCAGGGAGGGAACAGAGATATGAAACCTAACCATATATGTGTGTCTGCGGCCTTGGCGGCCATGGCGTTGGGCCTTGGCTCCTGCTCAGACGATTTCTTTGAGACGTCTTCCAAGACGACCCTCAACAGCGGCACGGCGTTCAGCAACGCCGCTACGGCCGAGATGGCCCTCATAGGCTGCTACGACGGCTGGAAGCGGACGCTCGGCGACGAGGGCATCGGGATGTTCCTCACCTCCGAGATCGCCTCCGACGAGTGCCTGGCCGGTGGCGGCATGGGCGACGCGCGCAACTACTCCATCATCGACCGTTTCGACATGGGGGCCGCGGCGGGATACTACAACCTGTGGGAGACCGACTGGAGCAACTACTATAAGGCAATCTTCCGTTGCAACCAGCTCATCGTCAAGGCCGGCGAGATTGACTGGGGCGGCGACGACGAGGCCCAGGCGCGAATCGTTGGCGAGGCCCGCGGTCTGCGCGGCCTGCTCTACTTCGACCTGGCCCGCCTCTTTGGCGACGTGCCCCTGGTCTTGGAGCCCACCGAGGAGAACGTGGCGCGCACGCCCGTAAGCGAGGTCTACGCCTCCATCTTCGACGACCTCAAGTTCGCCGCCACCAACATCCCGGCGTCGGCATACAACGGCACGAACCTCGACACCAACGACGGGCGCATCTCCAAGTACGCCGCCGAGGCGCTCCTGGCGCGCGCATACCTCTTCTACACGGGCTACTACGGCGCCGAGCATCCCAACTGCACCAAGGGCGAGGCCATCGACGCCATCGACGACGTCGTGGACAATGGCGGCTACGACCTAGAGGACAATTTCGCCGACCTCTGGATGCCGGCCTGCACCACCGAGAAGGGTGTCGGCGACGGCAGCTACGAGTGGGCCACGACCTACGCCGGCAAATATTATAACGCCGACGGCTGGCACGCCGGGCAGAAGGGACTCTCCAAGGAGTTCGTCCTCAACCTCAAGTGCAACACGACGCAGGACTACAATGGCGAGTCGGGAGGCAATGTCTTCCAGGTCTTCCTCGGCGCGCGCAACAGCGCTTGCCCGCCCTTTGCCACCGGTTGGGGCATATGCGTGCCGAACCCGCGCTTCGTCGAGCAGTTCGACAATCCGCGCATGAAGCACAGCGTGGTCGACTACGCCGGCATAGGCTTCGAGACGCAGGCCGACTTCGGCAACTGCCTCTCCGACACCTATGAGTATACGGGCTACGGGATTAAGAAGTACGCCCCGCTCTGTTTCTCCGACGGTGTGCGCGAGGCCGCGGCGTTCCAGCTCGGCGAGAAGCACATGAACATCACCTACTACATCGACTTCACCATCGTGCGCTACGCCGACGTCCTCCTCATGCAGAGCGAGCTCAAGGGCGAGGCCCGGGGGCTCAACAAGGTCCAGCAGCGCGCCGGCAAGACGGCCACGGCCTATAGCGAGGAGGCGCTCCGCGCCGAGCGCGCCCAGGAGCTGGCTTTCGAGGGCATCCGCTATTGGGACTTGCTCCGCTACGGCAAGGGTGGCTCCTACGCCGCGGCGCAGATTCAGCAGTTGCAAGACGGGGTGTCGGTCAAGAACGGTGGCGTCGATGCCGTCACGAGCTTCGACGGCGGCAACCTGACAGCCAAGGCGGGGCAGTTCCAGATCCCCAACAACCAGATTACGCTCTCCAACAATGTGCTGACGCAAAATGCCGGTTGGTAGGCCACAGTCTTCAATTCTAACAGAATAGAGCAATGAAACTAAGATATTTGAGCATAGCGCTCTCGGCTTCGCTCCTGGGCATGGCGGCGTGCCAGCCCGACGAGTACGACCACCGCGGCACTGCCTATTAGGCGACCGACCTACAGCACGCGGCCAGCAACACGGTCACGACCCACGCGGCGAACC
>CAZHOT010000029.1:0-26046 GCA_964534235.1 uncultured Marinilabiliaceae bacterium | reverse complement strand
TGGCTTCGACGACCAGTTTCTGAAATGACCTCCCGCTTTTCTTTTGTCGACCTCTTCGCCGGCATCGGCGGCTTCCACTTGGCGCTTCGGGGTGTGGGCGGCGAATGCGTGGCTTTCAGCGAGATTGCGCACGACGCCATATCTGCCTATTGCGAGAATCTGGGGATTGGCCCCGAAGCCAATCTTGGCGACATAACCAAGCTCGACGAGCTGCCGCCGCACGATTTCCTCACGGGCGGCGTGCCGTGCCAAAGTTGGTCCATTGCCGGGCGAAATCTCGGCTTCGACGACGACCGCGGGCAGCTATGGAATGACACCCTCTTCCTGCTCAACCGGTCCAGGCCCAAGGCTTTCATCTTCGAGAACGTCAAGGGCCTGGCCGACCCTCGAAACAGGCGTGCCCTAGACTACATAATGGGGCGCATAGCTCAGGCGGGCTATCATGCCCGGTGCCATTTGCTCAATGCCTACGACTACGGCGTCCCGCAGACGCGCGTGCGGATATACATTGTCGGTTTCCGCGAAAAGGTCTATTCCGACCGTTTCTGTCTGCCCCCGCAGTGCCCGGGGGTGTTGACGCTCAGCGATGTCGTCGACGGCATGGCCCCGGCAGGGGGAGATGCGGGCGTGCGTGCCGAGAAGCCCCGGTGGAGCCTGTCGTGCAATTCGCAGGGGCTGAACGACTACTTCCTCTTCAACGATTTGCGCGGCGGGAGCACGACCCTCCACTCGTGGGACATCCAGGAGACCACGGAGAGGCAGAGGCGCATATGCGAACTGATGCTCCGCAACCGCCGGAAAAAGACCTACGGCATATTGGACGGCAATCCGTTGTCTCTCGACCATCTCCGCGAGTTGGACGCCTCCATCTCGCAAGCCGAGCTTGACGAGCTTGTCGACGCGTCGATTCTGAAGCGCGTGGACTATGAGTATGAGCTGACGGGCGGTGGGGGCGACTTCTCGGAGGCTGAGGCGTTTTTGCTTTCGCTTTCCCGGCAAGGCCGTCTGAGGATGGACTGGCTAAGGGCAGACCGCGAGGCGAGGCGGCGCAAGATCGGTATCGCCGACACTTTGGCCAGCTTGGAGGCCAAAGGGGCTGTGCGCCGCGTCGGGGTCCGATACGACTTCAAGAACGGCAAAATCAGCACCGGCCTCAACGGCATAAACCGCGTCTTCCTCCCCTCGTCGAAAATATACCCTACCCTGGTGGCCAGCGACACCAACGACTACATCTCGACGGTCGCCATTGAGGCCGGGTCGCTGTCCGAGTTGCGGCGCGAGTTCTTGGAGAGGGTATACAAGCCCCGCAATTTCAGAAAGATAACGAGAGCCGAGGCGTGCCGGATTCAGGGTTTCCCTGCCGACTATGCCCTGCCGGAGGCGCGGCCCAGGTGGATGAAGCTCATTGGCAACAGCGTGGCCGTCCCCGTCGTGGCGCGGTTGGCGCTGTCGGTTGTCCGCACCGGTGTCTTCGGCGAGGGTGATTGGGACGGGCGGGTGGCGCCGCCGTGCCCGAGCCAGATGGCGCTGGGCTTCGCCGGGGCTTAGTGCGCCCCCTCCCTTTACTCGATTTTTCGCCCCAAAAGGTCATGCTTGTCGCCATTCGGCATCTGCACCGCGACTCCCCCCTGCCACTTCACGAGCTTCGGGCCAGCGGCATGGCGGTCGGCCGCCGGCGGCTTCAATGCGTCGGGGCCGATGTTGAGGACGGGGCGAAGCCCATGGTACTGCATTCCGGTGGTCTCGGCGAAATATGCGCGGGCCGAGACGCTGACTTGCCGTTCGTATTGCGACTGTATTCCGCCGCCGCGTAGCACCTTTGCGCTATATGCCAGGCGGGGCAGGATGGTCCCCTCGTAGCCGGCGTAGTCGCTTTGCGTCCACTCCTGGGCGTTGCCGCTCATGTCGTGCAGTCCCAGGGCGTTGGCCCGCTTCTGCCCCACCTCGCCGGGTTTCTCGGTCGTGCCGCCAAATTCGGCAACTTCGGCGGCCGCGTTCCCGCCGCTGAACACGTAGGCGTCGTGCCTTGTCCCGCCGCGGGCGGCATATTCCCACTGCTGCTCCGTCGGGAGGGCGAAGGTGGCGCCGCCTGGCATCTTGCCGGCGAATGTCTCGTTGAGCCTCGCGACAAAATCTTGCGCTTCGACGAACGACACCCCGCCTTTGGCCAACCGCTCCTCGCCATATGGGACGTCGCCGCCCATGATGTCTGCCCACAGGCCTGTCGTCACTTCATATTTAGAGATGTAGAACGACGGCAGTTGCTCCCGATGGACCGGGGCCTCGTCTTGTTGTGCCTCTCTGTAGTAGTTTTCGCCCTGCGGGTCCGCGCTCTGCGCCCCCATGAGAAATTCGCCCCCCTCGACATAGACCATGCGCAGGGTCTCGCCCATGGCCGTGGCGAATTGCAGCTCGTCTTGCGCCCAAGACGTGATTGTAAGTGCGAGCAGCGTTGCGGGCGCGGCAATCTTGGCTGTGTGCATGGTCTTGTTGTTTGTGGTCAAATATAGGCAAAAATCAAACAAAAAAGCGTGACCGGGCGTTGTCGTTACGACACCCGGCCACGCATTCTGCACAAAACTGTGTGAACCTCTTATTCTTATCCGCCTATCGGACGCTCCACTCGAAGATGCCCGCCGACTTGTCGTCCGCCTGCTTCAGCTCCAGCTTGACGGCCTTGGTCTTGACGGGGGCGAAGTTGACCATGCACGGAGCGCCGCGCTTGACGGGGTAGGCGTCGGCATCCCGCACGGGTTGCCACTTGCCCTGGGCGTCCTGATAGTAGACGGCCCAGCTCTCCGGCACCGAGCATCCGCCCCAAGGTTGGTCGTCATACCAATATACGGTGCAGCTGCCCACCTCTTTCGCTTCGGGGAACGTGTAGGAGACCCACTCCGTCGTGCCCTGCTTGGGCCACCAGTGGCAGTAGGGGATGCTGCGGTCGGTCTCGTCGGCGGGGACGAGGCCGTCGGTCACGCTCCGCGGGGCCGGCACGGGCGACGAGAACTCCACCTTTGCCTGCGCGGCGAGGGTCGGCGGGACGGTGGGGCGGGCGGCGCGCACGTCTTGCGGGAGCCACACTTTCATGTTGCCGTTGCCGCGGTGCGCCCATGCGAAGTAGGGGATGAGCGTCAGTCGGCTGTCGGCTGTCGTCAGCCGGCCGTCTTTGCCGAACGAGAGTGTCTGGGCCTCGGTCGTGAGCGTGCGGACGCTCTGGTTCTTATACAGGCTGAGCGTACTCTTCAGCGAGTCGGCTATGAACGCGGCGTCGGCCATGGTGCCGAGGGTGAACTGCGGCTCCTGGTTCACGAGGATGCTCATGATGTCGTCCTTGTTGTCCGCCCACTCGGCGCAGTATACAATCGGCCCGCGCTCGATGGAGACTTGCCCGCGGTCGGCCTCGACGCTGTTGTGGGCGCGGACGGTGCGGGCCTCCATGTCGAAGTGGACGCTCACGACGTCGCCTTTCTTCCACTTCCGGCCTATGGTGTAGTATCCGTCGGCCGTGAGCGTGGCCTCGGCGGGTTGGCCGTTGACTTTGACGCTATAGCTCAGCCGCTTGCCGTCGGTGTAATAGTAGAGGTCGGAGGGGACGGGCTGGCCTTTGACCCACCCGGGGATTCGGACTTTGAGGTCGAACGCCCCGGCGCGGTTCTCGTCAATCTTTATGGCAATGTCCCCGTCCCACGGATATTCGGTCTGCTGCGATAGCCGCACGCGCTTGCCGCCCACCGACAGCTCCGACGTGTTGGCGAGGAAGAGGTTGACGTAGACGCTCTTGTCCTTGACGGCGTAGACGTAGCCGGGGAGCGACGGCAGGAAGCGGCACACGTTGCTGGGGCAGCAGGCGCACCCGAACCAGGCCTGGCGCTGGTGCTGGCCCATGCTCTCCAGGGGGTTGGGGTAGTAGAAGCCGCCGCCGTCCATCGAGACGCCGCTTATGAGGCCGTTGTAGAGCGTGCGCTCCAAGACGTCGTAATATTTGCTCTCGCCGTGGAGCAGGAAGAGGCGGTAGTTGACGTAGACGTTGCCAATGGCGGCGCACGTCTCGCAGTAGGCGCTCATGTTGGGAAGCTCGTAGTTCCGCCCAAAGGCCTCGCCGTTGTTCGTGGCGCCGATGCCGCCGGTTATGTAGAGCTTCTTGCCGACAATGTTGTCCCAGATGCGGTCTATGGCGTGGACATACGACGTGTCGCCCGTCAGGGCCGCCACGTCGGCCATGCCGGCGTACATGTAGGCGGCGCGCACGGCGTGGCCCACGGCCTCGTCTTGCTCCACGACGGGCTTGAGGCACTGCGAGTAGTCGTGCTTGATGCCCGTCTTGCCGCGGTAGTCGAGGAAGAATTTGGCCTCGTCGAGGTAGCTCTTGTTGCCCGTGGCGAGGTAGAGGCGGCAGAGGGCCATCTCGGCAATCTGGTGGCCCGGCACGACGCACGCCTGCCCGGCTTTCGGGCCGACCTCGCGGACCACGCAGTCGGCATATTTGGTGGCGATGTCGAGGAACTTGCGGCTGCCCGTGGCCTGATAGTGGGCCACGGCGCCCTCTATCATGTGACCCAGGTTATACAGCTCGTGGCTCAAGTCCTCCTCCAGCACCCAGCGCTTCGTCCCGGCCCAGGGGTGGGGGTTGGCGGGGTTCTGAGTCCGGGCGGTGTAGAGGTAGCCGTCGGGCTCCTGCGCCTTGCCTATGATGTCTATCACGCTGTCGAGATAGGCCTCGAGCTTCTTGTCCGGGTAGGTCTGGAGGATGTAGCTCGCGCCCTCGATTGTCTTGTAGGGGTCGGTGTCGTCGAAGCTGAAGCCCATGAGCTTCGGCACGTCGTAGCTCGCCGAGGGGTGGGCGGCGCGCTCGAAGTGCTTGTAGCGACCCTCGCTCTCGCACTTGCCAAAGGCAAGGGGGATGGTCACCTTGCGGCTCGTCTCCAGCCGCTGGCCCCAGAACGAGTTCTCTTGCACCTTGACCCGGGTGAACGGCACGGGGGTTATGGGGTAGCCGGCCCCGCCGGGCGTCTGTTGCGCCGCCGCCAGCGATGCCGCCAATGCGGCTACGGCGGTAGTGGTTATAGCTCTTCTCATCATATCTCGTTTTCTGTTATTGCAAATGTAGTCCGCGGCAAGCCTTTCGGACGCTAAAAATTGTTCTCGTTTGGTGGACGCTTTTACCATTGTTTGTCGCCGAACGGGATGTACTCGTCCCACAGGCGCAACGAGCCCAGGCCGCCGGAGAACGGCCACTCGCCCTCGGCGTTGAGGCCCAGCGTGACGAACTGCGACGGCTTGACGAGCAGTTGGATGTCCTTGTGGCTCACGAGCCGGCCGTCGACGTAGACGCTCTCCATGCGGCCGTCGAAGCAGACGTAGACGCTGTGCCACTTGCCCTCCAGCGAGGCCATCTCCTTGTGGCCCGCGTCTTCATACCACCCGTAGTGGTTGACGACGCCGCACCGCGGCTCAGTCCCGTCGACGAGCATGATCTTCTCCAGCTCGTCGTGCGACGAGGTGAAGTCCGCCACGCACTCGTTGACGTCCATCTTGGGGTTGAAGATTGTGGCCGCCAGGGTGTAGGGGGCGTTGTCGCGGAGAGTCGGCGGGAGCATGAAGTCGGAGCGGTAGCTCTCGCGCCCGCTGAACGTTATGGCTTTGCGCCCGGCCGTGACCCGGACCGTGGCGGCACTCTCGCCTTGGGCCGCGAACACTCCGCCGACGGCGCCCCCGTTGGCAATGTAGGGAACGGTGTCGCCCTCCTCGTATTGGTCGGCGTCGATGCTCACCACCAGCCCCCGCCGGACGGTGGCGGCGGGCTCGTGGCGCACGATGCCGGTCTGCGCGTCGAACTTGCGCTCCGCCTCGGTCTGCTCCCAGTTGTAGTATCGTATGTCGGTCACGCTCAGAGGCTTGTCTGCGCAGACGATTTCGAGCCGTCCGTCGGAGAGGCGGAAGCGGGGGTCGCTGTCGGTCGTCTGCTTCCATTCGCCGCCGTCGAAGACCATGGCCGTGAACGTGTGCGGGCGGCTCTTGCCAATCCGTTCGTTGGCCAAGACCATAGTGGAGCGCGGGCCCAGTGTCACGGCGTCTTTGCCGCCCACTCTCTCTCGCAGGGCCGTGCCGCGCGTCACCCTCAGCGCGCCGCCGAGCATCCCCTCGCTGTTCGCCCACTCGCGGCCGTCGAAGTCCGCCGCCGTCAGCCCCAGCCACTGTTGCGGCGAGCCGTCTTCCACAGTGTCGAAGACCTTGAAGTTCCACACAGCCCCGCCGAAGCCGGCTTTTTGCCCGCCCGTGACGGTCAGACGGACGTAGCGCGCCCGGGCGTCGCCGAAGTCCACCATGGGCGAGCCGGCGAGCCTGTTGCCGCGCTTGTCTGCGAAGACGTCCCAATGCGAGCCGTCGTCGGAGGTCTCGATCAGATATTGGTAGAACTGCGTGCCGTATTCAAACTGCGTCCATATGGTCCGGATCCGCTCGCGTTTGCCCAGGTCCACTGTGAGCCACGCCGGGTCGGCCGTCTTGGGGCGCCAGAGGGTCCCATTGTTGTCGTCGGTGGCATATTCGGGGCGGAAGTCGTCGTCGTAATATGACGAGGCCGTGGTCTTGGCGCCGAAAGCCAGGTTGACGGGCTGGCGCATCTCCGGGTGGAGGACAACGCCGTCGTGCGTCGGCACGACCTCGACAATGGAGCCGTCGGCGGCGAACTCCAGCTTGTCTATGCACACCTGGCGGTGGAAGCCGCGGTTGGAGTGGGGGTTGTCGTGACGGTGGTAGACAATGTAGTAGTCGTCGCCCTCGCGCAAGACGCTGTGGTGCCCCGGCCCATGGACAGTCCCGTCGGCGTTGGTCTTCAAGACCACCCCGCGGTATGTGTAGGGGCCGAGGGGTTTGTCTGACGTCGCGTAGCGGACCTGATAGGAGTCGTCCTCGCAGTGCCCGCAGGAGTACATGAAGTAGTATGTCGAGCCGCGCTTCAAGACAAAGGGGGCCTCGAAGAAGTCCGTGGCCTCGGTGTTGGGGATCAGCCGCGTCTCGGCGAAGCTCTTCATGTCGGGGTTGAGCCGCCCTGAGCCGCAGCCGAAGCCCTTATATATCCCCCATGTCCCCCAATACATGTAGACCTGGCCGTCGTCGTCTTGGAAAGTCTGCCCGTCGAGCGTTATGGCGTTCGTCACGAAGCGGTCTTCCACAAGCACCGCCTCGCTCTCTCCCAGGACGTTGCGCCACGGCCCCCGCGGCGTCTCGCCTGCGCCCAAGTGGAGCTTGCACGGCTGGCAGTAGAGGTAGTAGAACTGCCCGTCGGCGCCGCGCATGACGTCGGGCGCCCATATCCAGTGGCTGTCGGGCCAGTTCATGGGCGTCAGGGTCCAGTTCTTGAAGTCCTTGCTCTGCCACAGCTGGGCGGGGCCGAAGCCGGCTCCGCTGCCGTCGGTCGTGGCGTAGATATAGTACGTGTCGCCGAACTTCTTGACCGTGGGGTCGGCGAAGTATCCGGGCAGGACGGGGTTGCCCGCCCCCGGGGTGTTGTGGCGCGCCGTTTGGGGATGCGCCTCCATCGGGGCGAGCGCCAGTGCCAGCGTCGTGGCCAAGGTGAGTCTGTCCATTGCTCAGTGAGTCTGTTTTTTAGGGGTCAGTTTTATGACGAATCCGCCGCCGCTCGCCATGTCGATGCCCATGGTCGTGGAGCTGTCCACCGTCGAGGTCTCGATTCTGTAGTCCTCGGCGTCGCGGTTGGCGTTCGTGCCGTCGCGGAGGGTCTGCGCCTCATATTCCGTCCCGGCCGGCAGGAAGTCCAACCGAAGGTCCAGTCGCCTGCCGTCCCAATTGGTCTGCCCGCCGACGTACCACGTCTCGCCGCTCCGCCGGGCGGTCACGATATATTGGCCGATTTTGCCCATCGGGACTGTTGTCTTGTCGAAAGTCGTCGGCAGTGAGGCGATGAAGCGCGTGTATGCGCTGTCGGCCTCGTAGCTTGTCGGGCTGTCGGCGAGCATCGTGAGCGGGCTGTCGTGGACTACGTAGCACGCCGCCTGGTGGCACCGCGTCCCCATCGAGACGGGCTTGGTGTATATGGCGCGCCAGTCGTGGCGGGTGCCGTTGCGCATGGCGCCGGGGGTGAAGTCGACGGGGCCTGCCATCATGCGGATGAAAGGGAACGTCACGTCGTAGAGGGGCATGTCGTGGCTCATGTCGGTCCATCGGCACTCCTCCATGCCGAAGACGCTCTCGTAGTTGAGGATGTTGGGGTACGTCCGCTCCAGCCCGGACGGCTTGTAGATGCCGTGCAGGTCGAGCACGAGGCGGTGGCGCGCGGCGCATTCCGCAAGCCGCTCGACCATCTCGACGGCCGCCTGGTCGTCGCGGTCCAGGAAGTCCACCTTGAAGCCGCTGGCGCCCATCGCGGCGTAGTGCGAGCATGCGGCCTCCAGGTTCTCGTCCACGACGTTGAAGACAGTCCACAAGATTACGCCCACGCCTTTCTCGTGTGCGTAGGCAATGAGCTCCGGCAGTTGGAGTTCGGCCCGCGGGTGCATTATGTCGCCCTTGTTGGAGTCGTACCACCCCTCGTCGACGACCACATACTCCAACCCGTAGCGGGCGGCGAAGTCCACGTAATATTTATATGTCTCGAAGTTTATGCCGGCCTCGAAGTCCACGCCCCGCAGATTCCAGTCGTTCCACCACTCCCATGCGGCCTTGCCGGGTCGCACCCAGCCCGTGTCGCCAATCTTGTTGGGCCGCGCCAGGGCGTAGACCATGTTGTTCGTCGGCATCTGCGCGTCGTCGGCCGCCACGGCGAAGACCCTCCACGGGTAGTCGCGAGGCCCGCGGCTTGCGGCAATGTGGTCTGAGGCCTCGGCCACGTGCGTCATGCCCCTCCACGGGTGGCGGCCCATCTTGGCGGGGCGGGGGGCGTGGAGGGCGCGGAGCTTGCCGCCCTCGGCCCGCATCCACAGGTTCGGGTAGCTCGCCACGTCGCTCTCGGCCACGGTCAGCTTGGCCGGGCCGCAGTCCACTGTCAGCGGCAGGAACGCCGGCGTGGGCGGGGCGGTGTCGAGGGCGCAGACGGCGTACGTGTTCTGAAAGGCCATGGCGAACGGGTTGTCGGGCGTCGTGGTGTGGGCCATCCACGCCGTCGAGCCTGGCGCGAACTCGAAGTCGCCGATTTCGGACGCTATCGTGGTGACCCCGCGCCGCGTGGAGCTGAAGCGGTAGGCCACGCCCTCGTCGCACACGCGGAGGGTAAGGTTGAAGCCGTCTGAGAGGCGCACGACAATCTGCCTCCACTCCATGCCGAAGTGCCTTTGGCGGTAGTGGGGGGCGTCGATCTCCTCCTCTATGGTCTTGACGCGCGTGGCCGAGCCCCGCGGCTGTCTGCCAATCTCCGTGCCGTCGGACAGGCGCAGGCCTATGGGCGAGGGGCGCATCAAGACGTCGCCCATGCGGCTGATGCTGATGGTGAGCCGATTGTCGGTGCAGACCGTGGCGGTCAGGCTGCCGTCGGGCGACGCCACGGTGTGCGTCGCCGCAAGGGCCGCGTTTGCCGCAATCGATGCCAAAGCAATCGTTAAGGTTCTTTTCATGTTGTTGATGTCGGGTGGTTGATTTGCGAAGATAGCCGCGGGGCGGTGCCTCATGGTGAAAAGATGTTCATAAATATGCAAAAATAATCCACGGCGCGGTTTTGGACGATATTCCCCAAAGTGTGGACGAGTGTGACATTGTGTGAATAAAGGTTGCAGTAGCTTCGCCTCCATCTCAATCTATGCCTATGTACAAGTCTAAAATCCTAATCCTCCCGTTGGCGGCGCTCGCGGCCTCATGCTCCCATGGCGGGCCGGGGCGGGCAATAGGCGAGGTCGCCCCCATTGCCGTGGAGTGTCCCGTCGGGACGGCGCCGCGCCTGCCGAGCCGGGTGTGGGTGCGCTATGACGACGGAGCGGGGGAGTTCCGGCAGGTGAGGTGGAGCAACAGCCCCCTTGCCGACGAGCTTGCCCTGGCAGACTCCGCCGCCCACGCCCCGGGGACCAGCTATTCCGTCTGCGGGTACATTGTGGGTGAGCCGACCACGCCCTACGGCTTCCCCGTCTCCGCGCAGGTCTCGGTCGTGGCGGGGCCCTACGCCGTGCCACGAGCAGAGGTGGCGACGACGTTTCCTCTCTCCGACGTCTCCCTCGACGGCGACAACCGCCTGACGCGCAACTGCGACGAGGCCATAGAGGCCATATGCGGGTGGGACGTCGCCCAGCAGCTCTACAACTACCGCGACACCTACGGGTTGTCCACCGACGGCTACCCCGTGGCGGACGGTTGGGACTCGCCCGACACCAAGCTCAAGGGCCACGGCTCCGGCCACTACATGAGCGCCTTGGCCCAGGCCTACGCCGTGGCGGCGGACCCCGCGCAAAAGGAGACGCTGAGGCGCAACATTGTCCGCATGGTCGACGAGCTGCGCGAGTGCCAGGAGCGCACTTTCGTCTTCGACAAGGCGCTGGGGCGCTACCGCGAGGCGCGCGACCTGGCCCCCGAGGCCGAGCTCCGCGGCATGAAAGGAACGTGGCAGGCTTTCGACCAATATAAGACCAGGCCGCAAGACTACGGATATGGGTATCTGAACGCCATCCCGGCCCAGCACTGCGCCCTCATCGAGATGTACAGGCCCTACAACAACTCCGACTGGGTGTGGGCACCCTACTACTCTGTCCACAAGCAGCTTGCGGGCCTCATCGACATCGCCACCTATTTCGACGACAAGGCCACGGCCGACAAGGCCCTGCTCATTGCGCGAGACATGGGCCTGTGGGTCTGGAACCGCATGCACTACCGCACCCACGTCCGGCAAGACGGCACGCAAGACGAGCGCCGCGCCCGCCCCGGCAACCGCTACGAGATGTGGGACATGTACATTGCCGGCGAGGTGGGCGGCATGAGCGAGAGCCTGGCTCGCCTGGCCGACCTCACGCCCGACGCCGCGGACAAGGCCCGTCTGCTGGAGGCCGCGCGCTGTTTCGACGCGCCGCGCTTCTACGACCCCCTTGCGCGCAACATCGACGACATCCGCACGCGCCACGCCAACCAGCACATCCCGATGATTGTCGGCGCGCTGAGCCTCTTCAAGAGCTGCGGCGAGGCGCGCTACTACACCATGGCCGAGAACTTCTGGAGCCTCCTCCAGGGGCGCTACGTCTACGCCACGGGTGGGGTGGGCAACGGGGAGATGTTCCGCCAGCCCTATACGCAGGTGCTCAGCATGGCCACCAACGGCCTCCGCGAGGGCGAGGCGCAGGCCAACCCCGACCTCAACGAGACCTGCTGCGCGTACAACCTGCTCAAGCTCACCAGGGGGCTCAACTGCTACAACCCCGACGACGCGCGCTACATGGACTACTACGAGCGCGCCCTCTTCAACCAGGTCGTGGGCTCGCTCAACCCCCATGAGTATCAGACGACATACCAGTACGCCGTCGGCCTCAACGCCACGAAGCCTTTCGGCAACGAGACGCCGCAGTCGTCGTGCTGTGGCGGCACGGGCTCGGAGAACCACACCAAATATCAAGAGGCGGCATATTTCGCCTCCGACAGCACCCTGTGGGTCGCTCTCTATATGCCCACCACGCTCAACTGGCGGGCCAAGGGGGTCACGGTGCGGCAGGAGTGCGAGTGGCCGGCGCAGTCCTCGACGCTTAGTGTCGTCGGTGGCGAGGGCGACTTCGCCCTCAAGCTCCGCGTCCCGGCCTGGGCCACGGAGGGCTTCGAGGTGCGCCTCAACGGCAAGCCCGTGGCGGGGGTGTTCGCCCCGGGCTCCTATGCGCTAATCCCCAAGAGGCGGTGGGCTGCCGGCGACAAGGTCGAGGTCTCCATGCCTTTCGCCAAGCGCATTGAGTATGGGCCCGACAAGCTCCCCGCCGAGGTGGCGAGCCAAGACGGCGCGCAGCTCGACGCCGCGTGGGTCGGCGTCTTGATGTACGGCCCGTTGGCCATGACGGCGACCGACGTCGCCACGTGGAGGCAGGCCACGCTCGACGTGGACTCGCGCCTCAGCCAGGTGGAGGAGGTGGACGGGGCCGGAGCCCTGGCTCTCAAGGCCGACGGCAAGCTCTTCCTGCCCGACTATTTCCGTAACGAGAACTCCACGCACTATTTCCGCATCAATTTCTCCGACCGCGACGGGGCTGTGGCGCCCGCCGGTCTCGACGCCGAGGCGGCGCGGGGCGAGCTGAGGTCGTTGCTCAGCCTCGCCGCGGAGCGCAGGGGCAACCAGGAGCGGTGGATGAAGATGGAGAGCAAGGTGCCCGACTACGCCCCCTGGGCGCCCCACGGCTACGAGCGTCTCCTGGCGGCAATGGCCGAGGCCGAGCGCCTGGGCGACGACGCCCCCGCGGCCAGCGTTGAGGCGGCCGCCGCGCAGCTCGGCAAGGCCGTCAACACCATGCGCCCCGGCAACCTGGCCGAGATGGAGGACCTGAGGCCGCTCAACGCCCTCTTGCGACGTGCCGGACAGCCGGCGGCAGACTCCAACAGGCAGTTGGCGGAGGCGGCGGACTATGGTCGGATGGTCGTGCGATACGTTGCCGACGGCAGCGGCACGCAAGACATGATAGACGCCGCGGTGGCGCGCCTGTCGGAGGCCCTGGGGCAGTGACGCTTGCGGACGCGAGTATCGTGCATATGGACGCTTTTTGCTATCCTTTGGACTATTGTGTTAATATTAATAAAGGACATCATTGTAATTTAGCGGCGGAAGTGAAATCCTCCAAACAATAAACACTAATTGTCATGAACATAAAATCAATCATCCTGAGGCTAGGCCTCGCCGTGGCGGCCCTCGCGGCGGCGCTCAAGGCCGATGCGCAGGGCATCGAGGTCTTCGGACGGGTGGTGGGTGCCGAAGACGGGCAGCCCCTCCCGGGCGTGACCGTGGTCGAGAAAGGCACCACCAACGGCACCGTGACCGACTTCGACGGCAACTTCTGGCTCGACGCCCGCGAGGGGGCGCAGCTCGTCTTCTCGTTCATCGGCTTCGTCACGCAGGAAGCCCCGGCGGCAAAGGAGATGAGCATCGTCTTGGCTTCCGACAGCAAGGAGCTCGAAGACGTGGTCGTCATCGGCTACGGCACTCAGCGCAAGGGCGACGTCACGTCGGCAATCACCAGCGTCAAGAGCGACGACTTCACGCAGGGCAACATCCGCGACGCGGGAGACCTCGTCAAGGGCAAGGTGGCGGGTCTGACCATAACCAACGGCAGCGGCGACCCCAGCAGCTCGTCGTCGATTCGCCTCCGCGGTGTCATATCGCTCAACGGCAGCAACACGCCGCTAGTCCTCGTCGACGGTGTCGAGGGCAGCCTCACGACGCTCTCGCCGGAGGACATCGAGAGCATCGACGTCCTCAAAGACGCGTCGGCGGCCGCCATCTACGGCACCCGCGGCGCCGCCGGCGTCATCCTCATCACCTCCAAGGCCGGCAAGCGCGACGCGCAGACCGAGGTCAACTACTCCGGCTATGTCGCCATGGCCAAGTTCGCCAACAAGCTCGACATGATGGACGGGGCGGACGTCAGGGCCGGCAAGACCGACTTCAAGGACATGGGCTACGACACCGACTGGCTCGACGCCGTGACGCGCACCGCCGTGACCCACAACCACGACATCTCCGTCGGAGGCGGCAACAAGAACACCACATGGAACGCCGGCTTCAACTATCGCGACCAGCAGGGCGTCTTCATCAACACCTACGCCAAGGAGATGCACTTCACGGCGGGCCTGTCGCACTGGTTCCTCAACGACATGCTCAAGCTCTCGTTCAACGTCGTCAAGCATTGGCACGAGAACGGGCCCATCGACGCCGCCGCCACGCAAGTCTACCGCCAGGCCATCATGCGCAACCCGACCGAGCCCATATATAACGAGGACGGTAGCTACTACGAGAACATGGCCATCAACTACTACATGAACCCCGTGGCAATCCTGAAGGAGCACACCGGGGAGTATAAGACCGAGAGCACGCGCCTCACGGGCAACGCCACCGTCGAGCCCATCAAGGGCTGGCAGACCAACCTCATGCTCTCGACAGACAGGTATAACAACCACGACGAGGGATATTTCACCAGCAAGCACTACGACCAGGTCATCAACGGCCACACGGGCTACGCCTACCACAGCTACGCCTCCGGACGGACAGACAACCTGGAGGTCACGACCAACTACAAGCTCCAGAACATGGGCCACCGCTTCGAGGCCCTGCTCGGATACAGCTACCAGGAGAGCACCTACGAGGGCTTCAACGCCAACAACACCGACTTCCTCTCCGACTTCTTCCAATATAACAACCTGGGCCTCGGCGGATACCTCAAGGAGGGCAAGGCCGGGATGGGCAGCTACAAGAACTCCGACAAGCTCATTGGCTTCTTCGGCCGCGTCTCCTATGGCTTCGCCGACAAGTACAACGTCCTCGTCAGCCTCCGCCGCGAGGGCAGCTCGAAGTTCGGCGACAACAACAAGTGGGGCAACTTCCCCTCCGCGTCGCTCGGTTGGACAATCAGCAAGGAGGAGTTCATGGGCAATGTCGGTTGGCTCGACAACCTCAAGCTCCGTGCCGGCTTCGGCGTCACGGGCGTCATCCCCAACGACAGCTACCAGAGCCTCACGAGGTGGTCGGTGGGCGACCCCTACTATTATGACGACGGCACATGGAAGCAGACCCTCAAGCTGGCCTCCAACCCCAACCCCGACCTCCAGTGGGAGAAGAGCACGGAGGTCAACGTCGGCCTGGACTTCAGCGTCTTGGGCGACAGGGTCTCCGGCAGTGTAGATTTCTACAACAAGAAGACCACCGACATGCTCTGGTGGTACGACGTCCCGACGCCTCCCAACTTGTACAACCAGACCCTGGCCAACGTCGGCGAGATGCGCAACAGGGGCATCGAGGTGGCGCTCAACGGCACGCCGTTCGAGAGCGGGCAGGGCGTGACGTGGAAGACCGGCGTGACGCTCTCCCACAACTCCAACGAGCTCCTCAGCCTCAGCAACGACCTCTACGAGACCGCCAACGAGCACGACGTGGCATATCTCGGCGAGCCAATCAGCCTCCCGACGCAGCGCATGGAGGTCGGCAAGCCGCTCGGCCAGTGGTATGGGATGCACGTCACGGGTGTGAGCTCCAACGGGCTGTGGATGGTGCAGAACCAGGAGACCGGCGAGAGCGAGGAGTTCACTGACAATATGCTCACCGACGACAAATATCATAAGTATCTCGGCAACGCGATACCCAAGATTCAGCTCGGGTGGCACAACACCGTCTCCTACAAGGGCTTCGACCTCAACCTCCAGTTCACGGGCCAGTTCGGCTACAAGGTTCTCAACGAGGCCAAGGCTTTCTATCAGAACAACTCGGTTGTCTACAACCGCATGAAGGGGGCCGACCAGCCCATCATGGGCAATGTCCTCTCCGTGGCGCAGAAGCAGACGTTCAACGACTACTATCTCGAAAAGGGAGACCACCTCAAGCTCTCCAGCGCCACGCTCGGCTACACCGTGCCGCTGCCGGAGAACAAGTACCTGAAGAACATCTACGTCTACGTCTCCGGCACCAACCTCTTCACCATCACGGGCTACGACGGTCTCGACCCCGAGCTCTCCAACAGCGACCCGCAGAGCTCCGGAATCGAGTGGCGCGACAGCTACCCGACCACGCGGACGTTCACCCTCGGGGCCAAGGTTTCGTTCTTCTAGTTGACGACTGACTATAAACAATTTTGAATCTATGAAACGACTAATATACGCAGCCGCGGCTCTGTGCGCCGGAATGGGGCCGACCGCCTGCACCGACCTCGACGAGGAGCTCTATGACACTCTGACGTCTGAGAACCACACTTTCTCGTCGGCCGAGACGGCGCAGACCATAGGCTCGGTCTACAGCGCGCTCAGCACTGTCTACTGGGGATGGTTCGGGCTCTCCGACATCATGGACATGGGGGCCGACGTGTGGGGCGTGCCCTCGCGAATCGGCATTGGCTGGGGCGACCTCTACGTCTCGATGCACAAGCACGAGTTCAACAACCAGCTCGGATTCTTCGAGGTGAACTGGGACAACAACTACGCCGGCGTCAACGCCTGCAACCAGATTCTGGCCAACGAGGCCGTGGCCGCGGACCCCTCCATCTCGGCGCAGGTCAAGGCCTTCAGGGCCATCTTCTACTACAACCTCTTCGACCTCTTCCGCAACATCCCTCTCGACACCACCTACAACCACGAGGCCGGATGGCTCCCCGAGCAGGAGGACCCCGCCAAGACTTTCGCGTGGATCGAGAAGGAGCTCATCGAGGCGGCGGCAAACTGCCCGGAGGAGGTCAAGATGGGCCGCATAAACAAATATGCCGCCTACATGGCCCTGGCGAAGCTCTACCTCAACCACAATGCGTGGTTCAAGGACGACTCCGACAAGAGCTACTACCAGAAGGCGCTCGCCGCCATCGAGAAGACCATTGAGGGCCCCTTCAGCCTCGCAGCGACATATAGCGCCAACTTCATGGAAGACATATCCTCCTCGCCGGAGATTATCCTCGGCATCCCATTGGAGAACAAGTATGTGGGCGGCAACTACATGGCCAACCTCTGGATTCACAATGCGGGCCGCGCGCGGTGGAACTTCTCCGGCTGGGCCACGGGTGGAGGCATTGTCTTCCCGCAGTTCCTCGACATCTACGAGGAGGGCGACAAGCGGTTCGACGCCACGTGGACGGGCGGCCAGCAGTATGCGCAAGACGGGAGCCCCATCCTGGTCGACGGCGAGCCGCTCGTATACACCCGCGAGATCCACTCGATCGACAACCCCGGCTGCTACCCCTTTGAGAGCTACCGCCTCATCAAGTATGAGATCAAGAGCGGCGACTTCGGCACGAGCTACGACGACGTGCCATATTTCCGCCTTGCCGACGCGTATCTGATGAAGGCCGAGTGCCTCCTCCGCCTGGGCCAGGACGAGGCAGAGGCCGCGGAGCTCGTCTCCAAGGTGCGCGCGCGCTGCTTCGACGACCCCGACAAGGCCACCGTCTCGGTGGCGACGCTCAAGGGCGGAAGCAAGTACAAATATGGCCACCGCGAGAACCAGGGCAAGATGGGCGAGGCGGACAATTGGATCATCACCGACGAGGGCGGCGACGACATCGAGTTCGGCGGCTTGCTCGACGAGCTGGCGCGGGAGTTCGTCTGCGAGGCGCACCGCCGCGACGACCTCATCCGCTTCAACATTGTCGGCTCCGACCTCAACGTCTGGTGCGGAAAGAGCTGGTTCTGCAAGGACAAGGAGGAGAACCGCGACTCCGACCTCTTCCCAATCCCCAAGTCGGCAATGGACGGCAACATCAAGCTCGTCCAGAACCCCGGCTACGCGAAGTGAACGGCACATAGGTTATTGGCAATAAAACAATTAAGAACATGAAAAGACTGATATATGCCGCCGCGGCCCTGTGCGTCGGGTTGGGCTTCGCCGCTTGCGACGACGACCCCGAAGATGCCGTGAGCAAGCACGTCTACGGGCCCGACGAGAACCCATACCTGCGGACGGACACAAGCGCCACCATCACCGTCGATGCCGAGTTCCGCAAGGGGCGCATTGCGGACAAGACGATAAGCCTCAAGGACCACGCCGCCAAAATCCAGAGCCACCTCTTCATGACGGTGGACGACATGTTGGCGGGGCTGGCCGACGGCTCGGTGGTCTTCTACAACATCAACGCGGCCCGCGGGGCGTGGAACAAGGTCCCGCAGAACGTCAGCGGCGGGTGGGGCTACTCCAAGGCGGGCCTCGTCTCCAACATTGCCGACGGCGTCACCGTGGTCCTCAACAAGGTCACCAAGCAGTTGGTCCTCAGCATGCCCGAAGATGCCGCGGCGGGCACGTCGTTCACCGTCAATGTCGGTTTCGCAATCGACAACGGGCGAGACTACGACGACTATGTCCGTTTCGCCATAAACATTGCCGTGGGCGACCCCGGCATGGTGATTCAGAACGTCTCGGTCCCGACGGGCGACTATGCGGCCTATGAGGTCATGTTCGACGACGAGGCCACGGCCCGCGCCATAGAGGCCTGCTTCGGCATGACGGCCGTGGAGTTCAACAAGGCTGTGCAGGACCCCGAGGGCGACATTGCCATGTATATGGTCGACGCCGGCGGCAATTGGATTACCAAGGACTCTGAGGGCGAAGACGTCGAGTATACCGCCAACGGCATCGGCTATTGGTGCGACGGCGACGGCACTCCCCGCGGTTGGGGCGACGGCTGCGTCTTCTTCGTCGAGACGCACGACGGCAGTGTCGGCGTTGGCCGCTATCCGGGCGTGGCTTCGGGGAGCGTCTACCACCCGCACTTCATCTACGTCAGCAAGACAGACAGCAGCAAGTTCGTCGAGTTCGTCATCAACGCAACATTCGAGTAATCATGTCAGCAAAGAGTAACCTACTAGTCGGGAGTGCCTTTTGGGCACTCCTGCTTCTCGCGCCCGCGGGTTTCACGGCCTGCGACGACGACGACACGACGGTCGTCGGCGACATCAGCGCCACGCAGTCCGACCAGGTGCGCACTGTGGCGTGGGACGAGGTCGAGACCTCGTGCGTCTTCACGGTCAACACCCTTTGGGCGGCCTCCACCTCCGCCGAGTGGATTAGGCTGACGGTGCCCGAGGGCGACGCCGGCACTGTGCGGATGCCCCTTGTCCTCTCCAAGAACGACAGCGACGCCGAGAGGGAGGGCCGGGTGACGGTGCGGTGCGGCGACAAGAACGTGGTCTTCGTCGTCAAGCAGGGAGCCAACCCCGACGCCGCCCACGTCATGGACCCGGCGTCCATTGAGAACTATGACAAATATTACACCCCCGGCACGCACAACGAGGGCTTCGAGAAAGGCCCCGAGGGGATGTTGCGCAGCGACGCGCGCTGGTCGTGGTGGCGCATGAAGCAGAGCGAGCATTTCTTTGTCTTCTGGGAGCCGGGCTTTGGCGACGACCCCAACGCCGAGACTGTCCCGGAGGCCTTGCGCGTCGACGTGGACGACTTGCTCCTCAAGGCCGAGAAGTTCTACCAGACGAACGTCGAGACGCTCGGGATGGCGACCGTCGGGCAGGGCAAGTCGGTTCTCGACAACTACAAGATGCAGATCTATTTGCTCTATCAGACAGAGTGGCTAGCCACGGGTTCCGGCTACGACGACATGATTGGCGCCCTGTGGGTCAACCCGTCGACGTGCAAGCCCGTGGGGTCCACCATCGGTCATGAGATTGGGCATTCGTTCCAATATCAGGTCTCCGCGGACAAGCTCTATTCGGGCGAGGCGGCCTATCGTGGCGACCTCCTCCCTGCCGGGTTCCGCTACGGGTTTGGCGAGAACGGGGCCGGCGGGTGCGCTTTCTGGGAGCAGTGCGCGCAGTGGCAGAGCTTCCAAGACTACCCCGCCGAGGCGTTTACGCAAGACGCCAATGTGCAGGTCTTCCTGGCCAACCACCACCGCCACTTCAACCACGAGTGGCAGCGCTACGCAAGCTATTGGTTCCCCTACTACTACACGCAGAAGCACGGCATCGGCGCCTATTCGCGGATTTGGAGAGAGAGCGCCTACCCCGAGGACCCTCTGGAGACATACGCCCGGCTCTACTGCGGCGGCGAGCTCTCCAAGCTCTACGACGACCTCTATGACTACGCCGCGCGTTGCGCCAACTACGACTTCGACGCCGTGCACAGCCACGTCACCGAGGCGGCGCTCAACCACTCGACGAAGCTCTACAAGACCGCCGACGGCTACCAGGTGTCCTACTCCAACTGCCCCGGGACGTCGGGCTTCAACCTCATCGCCCTCAATGTCCCGGCGGCCGGCACGGCTCTGTCGGCCACGCTGACGGGCCTGGCGCCCGGCTCGGCTTTGGCCGCCGGCGACCCCGGCACCATTGTCGACGGCGACGGGGCGGCCGTGGCGCGGACGAGCAGCTACAACGCCCAGCAGAACGCCGCCAAGGGCTTCCGCTTCGGCTTTGTGGCGGTCAAGGCCGACGGCTCCTCGGTCTATGGAGACATGACGACCGGCGAGAGCGGCACGGCGGCGTTCACTGTGCCAGAGAGCACCAAGAGGCTCTACCTCTGTGTCTTGGCGGCCCCGACGCAATATGACCGCCACGCGTGGGACGACGACGAGAGCAACGACGAGCAGTGGCCCTATGTCGTGAGCTTCGCCGGCACGGACTTGCTCGGCAACGTCGAGATTACGCCCGGCGACCCGAGCAGTGCGACAAGCTTCCTGGCCGTCAATCTCGACGCGTCGTCGGAGGACTATGCGCTCCATACGTTCAACCTCCTGTCGGGCAACACCATGGCGCTCTTCGCCCAGGCCTTTAAGATGCAGCCCGCCGACATCGCCAACGCCACCGTCGATGCCGCCACGGCTTCGGCCGAGGGCTTTGCGCCCGCCGAGGGGCAGGTCGCCGTGGGGCTTACGAACCCCGACGGCAGCATCTCCTACGCCTATTCCGCCAACGGCATAGGCTTCTGGATTGCCGCCGACGGCTCGGCCAGCTCGTGGGGCGACGCGCCGGTCTTCTTCGAGTACAATCCGGGGGCTTTCACGCTCACGGTGGGGCACAGGCCCGGCGGCAGCGTCGAGGGTACGACCTACACGATTCGCCCGACATTCGTCTATGTCAAGGACGGCGTCGCATATAAGGGCGTGGTTGACATCATGATGCGTTTCTAGCGTTTTTTTTTGACATTCACACAAGTCCACACCGCTCAGACGCCCCTCCTTTTGTGGGGCGTCGGGGTGGTGTGGACTATTCTCTATCAACAAGTCAGACGATGAAAAAGGTTGCATTGCTCTTGACCCTGTCCGTAGCCTGGGCTGTCTGCGCTTTGGCGCAGAAGCAGGTCTACATGCCCGACACGCTCAAGCGCCACGACTTCAGTTGCGACACGTCGCTCTACTCGTGGCGGCACAGTGCGCAGACGCAGAACCTCATAATCCTTTGGGAGCGCGGCTATGGCGACAATCCCTACGACGCCCCGGCCCTGGAGGGGCGTCCCATGAGCTTCGACCTCGGCAACCTCATGGTGCGGTTGGAGGGTTTCTACCGCTTCTATCGCGACACGTTGCGCTTCATCCGTCCGGGGAGCATTGCGGACAGGTTCAAGATGATGGTCATGCTGCCCTACTCGCTGGAGGGCACCGCCTATGGCGGCACCTACGACGACTTCATCGGCGCCCTGTGGGTCACTCCCGGCCGCATCCAGGACCTGAGGCTCAACTGCCTGGCGCACGAGCTCGGACACAGCTTCCAGCTCCAGGTCTTGGCCGACAAGGAGGGTCTGCCGTGGGACAATGGCGGGTTCTACGAGATGACGTCGCAGTGGATGCTGTGGCTCGTCAACCCCGCGTGGGTCTCCGACGAGAACTACCATCTGCAAGCCTTTCAGAAGCTTACGCACAGGGGCTTCCTCCATTGGGATAATGCCTACCATTCGCCATACGTCCTCCAGTGGTGGGCGGAGAAGAGGGGCCTCGCGTGCATCGGCGACCTCTACCGCGAGGCGCAAAAGGCCGACGACCCCGTCATGACCTACAAGCGCAAATATGGGCTGAGCCAGCAGCAGTTCAACGACGAGATTTTCGATTGCTACCGCCACCTTGTCAATTTCGATTTCGCCCACGCCCGCAAGGAGACCCGCCCCTATGCCTGTACGTTCGGCACGCCAATGCTGGGGTGGGACGGGGAGTGGCAAAGCCCCGACACCGCCCACGTGCCGGAGAACTACGGCTTCAACGCCATAAGGCTGGCGACGCCGGAGCCCGGGGCCGTGGTGAGGGCCGACTTCCGTTCCGAGGCCAAGGCTGGCGACGCCGGGTTCCGCTACGGCTTTGTGGCCGTCTCCGACGACGACGTGTGCCTCTATGGCGAGGTCGGGGCGAAGACGTCGGGGCAGGCTCGGATGCATGTCCCCGACGGGGTGAAGCTCAAGGCGCTCTATTTTGTCGTCATGGGCGCGCCCGCCGTCCACTCTGCCGACCCCTCCTCGCGCAAATTCCCCTACCGGGTCAAATTCCACTAGCCGATGCGGAGCTTTGCCAAAAGTCTGTCGGTGGCCGCGCTGGCGTGGCTTCTGTCTCTCACCCTGTCGTCGTTTTGCGCCGGTGGGGGAGTGCGCCGAATCAGTTCAGAGAATGGGCTTCCGTCGTCCACTGTCCGCGCCATAGTCCAAGACGCCGACGGCTTCATGTGGTTCGGGACGGACGACGGGTTGTGCCGTTTCGACGGGTATAGTGTGCGGCGGTTCGCCAACAGCGACCTCGGGGCCAACCAGTTTGTCAGCGCCTTGGCCGTGTGGGGCGACAGGCTTCTTGTCGGCGGCTCTTCGGGCGCCTACGTCCTCTCGACCCGGGGGGAGGCGCGCTTCGCCCGGCTCGATACGGCCATATGCTCGCTAGTGAACAGTTTCTGCGTAGACACCGACGGCAATGTGTGGGTCGCCACGATGGGCGGCGGGCTTTTCTGCCACATCCCGCATTCGCGGGCGACGAAGCGCTACGCCCTGGAGCAGTTCGGGGGCGACGCCACGAGCGTCATCGTCGATGCCGACAACCATGTGTGGGTTCTCTCGGCTCGGCGCGGCTCCGTCCCGATGCGCCTCAACAGGGCTACAGACCGTTTCGAGGAGGCGAGCGTCGGCGGCGGGGACTTTGCCGGCTGGTGCTTGGCGCAGATGCCTGGCGGGGACTATCTTGTCGGGACGTGGGAAGACGGCCTTTGGGTCTTCTCCAAAGGTGGGGAGGCGCGGCGCGTGATGGCCCCCGGGGTCGATGGCGTCGGGACGCACATCCACTCGTTGCTCCCCGTCTCCGATGCCACGGTCCTTGTCGGGTGCGACGAGGGGCTTGTGGCTTTCGATGTCGGGCGGGGGGCGTGGCGGTTCGCCTATCCGCAGCTCCATGCCGCGGGCGCGTCGAGCCGTTTCGTCTACAGCCTGGCCCGCGACCGCGAGGGCGGGGTTTGGTGCGGCTCGTTCTATGGCGGCGTCTCCTACCTTTCGCCCTATGGCGACCGCTTCTCGCCAATCCTTGGCGGGACGGAGGGTCTGGGGGGCAGTGTCGTCAGCCGTTTCGCCGAAGACGACAGGCATCGCCTGTGGGTCGCCACCGACGACGGAGGCCTCAGTTGCTACGATGTCGAGCGGCGGCGTTTCGTCGACTTCCGTGGGCGGGAGCAGATGTCCGCCCTCAATGTCCACGGTCTTTGGGCCGAGGGCGACATGCTGTGGTGCGGGACGTATGGCGACGGCGTGCGGCGGCTCGACACGCGCACGGGCCGGGTGGAGACCTTTTGGTTCGACGCCGACTCGCGCCGGTCGAGTTGCTACTGTCTCATGCGCGACAGCGGCGGGCGGTTGTGGGCCACGTCGATGAGCGGCGTGAAGATGCTCGACGAGGCGCGGGGGGTGTTTGTCGATGTCCGGGACCTTGGTTCGCTGACCGTGGACATCGTGGAGGATGCCCGGGGCGACGTGTGGTTTGCCACGCAGGGGGGCGGGCTGTGGCGGTTGGCGGCCGACGGGTCGTGGAGCAACTATTTGTCGGACAACGCGTCGGCTGTCGCTAGCGCGCACGTCAACGCCGTCCGCCAAGACGCGGCGGGGAGGCTCTTTGTGGCCACGTTGCAGGGACTCTATCTCTACGTGGCCGAGGCCGACAGCTTCCGGCGTGTGGAGGTGGCTGTAGACAAGCAGGATTTCAACGGCCTCGCGATATATCAAGACGAGCTGTGGCTCACGTCGTCGAGCGGCGTGACGCACCTCTGCCCCCAGGGCCGTGTGCAGGTCTTCAACCGCTACGACGGTCTCCAGGGCGCGCAGTTCCGGCCCAACGCCTGCCATTTGGCATCCGATGGGCGGATATGGCTGGGGCTGACAAACGGTGTGGCGACGTTCTCGCCGCACAAGATTCGGGCCAACAGCGTGCCGCCGCCAATCTTCTTGACGACGATGCGCCTCTTCAACGGTGAGGGCGAGGCGTTGAACGGCCGCGGGAGGGTCGACTTGTCGCACGACGACACCATGCTCTCCGTGGACTTCGCCGCCCTCAGCTATGCCGCCCCGGAGAAAAACAGCTATGCCTACCGTCTTGACGGGTTCGACGCCGACTGGGTCAATGCCGGTTCGGAGACGACGGCCACATATACGAACCTGCCCGCCGGGGAGTATCTCCTGCGCGTCCGGGGGACGAACAACGACGGCCTTTGGTGCGGCACTGAGGCGCGGCTCCAGATTGTTGTGCATCCGCCGCTATGGCTCGCGTGGCCCGCCAAGGTGCTCTATGTCCTCGTGGGTGTCGGCGTCATGGCTCTTTTTGTGTGGCACATGTTGCGCCGCAACGACAGGCGCCACTCCGAGGAGCTTCGGGCCGTGACCCGGCGCAAGGACGAGGAGATGCGCGACGCCAGGTTGCGGTTCTTCACCACAATCTCGCACGAGATTCGGACGCCCGTGTCGCTCATCATAGGCCCCTTGGAGAACCTCATGGCGACGTGGGCGCGCGTGGGCGTCGGTGTCAAGGAGGGCGAGACGATTGCCGCCACGCTCGATGTCATAAGCCGGAATGCGCACCGCCTGCTCGACCTGGTAAACCAGTTGCTCGACTTCAACAAGGTGCAGAGGGAGGGGGCGTCGCTCCACTTCAAGGTCGGCAGCATCCTCAATATCATGCGGGGCGTGGCGGAGCGCTTTGAGCCTACGCTGAGGCTCAATGGGGTAGCTTTCGACGTGGAGTATCCGCCGACCGACTTCACGGCTGTCGTGGACCACGAGGGGCTGACAAAGATTGTCTCCAACCTGATGACCAATGCCACAAAATATGCCAGGTCTTCCATTGCGCTCCGATTTGCGCAGGGGGCGGGCGACGGCGAGTTCTCAATCATTGTCGACGACGACGGCCCCGGTGTCGCCGATGCCGAGAAGAAGAAGATTTTCTCGCCTTTCTACCAGTCCAACGACAACAAGCCGGGGACTGGCATCGGGCTCAGCATCGTGGCGCGGCTGGTCGCGGCGCACCGCGGCCGTGTCGAGGTGGCGGAGGCCCCGTCCGGAGGGGCGCGCTTCGTCGTGACGCTCCCTGTGGCCATGCCCGACGTCCCTGTGGGGCAGCCGGCCGACAAGGTGCCGGCCGTTGTCGATGCCGCAGCCGGGCGTGAGGCGGCGAGCGGCGAGGCGGAGGCCGACGGCAAGGATGGCGGCAAACCGACGCTATTGGTCGTTGAGGATGACGACGACCTGCGCCACTTCCTGGAGGTCAACTTCGCCAACGACTACAAGGTGCTGACCGCCGCCAATGGCGCGGAGGCTGTGGAGAGGCTCGGGATGGGGCCCGTGGGGCTGATCGTCAGCGACTGGATGATGCCGGAGATGGACGGGGCGGAGCTGTGCCGGCGCGTCCGGGGCGACATCGCGACGAGCCACGTCCCGTTCATCATGCTCACAGCCAAGACCGACGACGACAGCAAGGCCGCCAGCATGGACTGCGGGGCCGACATATTCATCGAGAAGCCGTTCTCGATGAAATATCTCACGGCGTCAATCCGCAACCTGCTCGCGATGCGCAGCCGTCTCATGAGGCAGTTCGCCGAGTCGCCAGCCGAGCCCATCGAGACAATGGCGCCGTCGCCGCTCGACAACGAGTTCCTCGCCAAGCTCAACGCCATCATTGAGCAGAACATGGACAACGTGGACCTCAACGTGAATTTCCTCGCCGAGCAGATGGCAATGAGCCGCTCAGCCCTGTTCCTCAAGATCAAGTCCATCTCCAGCGTCACGCCCGGCGAGATGATTCAGACCGTGCGGCTTCGCGCCGCGGCGCGCATGCTTCGCGAGGGGCGCATGAGGGTCAACGAGGTGTGCTACCGCGTGGGCTACAACTCCCCCTCCTATTTCGCCAAGTGCTTCCAAAAGCAGTTCGGCAAGAAGCCGTTGGAGTACGCAAAGGCAATTGACAATTGACAATTGACAATTGACATCCGACCGGGGGTGACGTCACGCCA
>CAZHOT010000028.1:0-26676 GCA_964534235.1 uncultured Marinilabiliaceae bacterium | reverse complement strand
TCCACAGCCCCAGGATGTAGCGGTCGTAAAACACGCCCGTGAACATCCGTTCGTAACGCTCCCGGATGGCGCGGGACAGGGTGGGGTTGTCGTCCATGGTGAAGCGGAGGTGGAGCAGGTTCAGCTCGTCGGCGCGGTCCACCCACTCGACCTTGAAGAAGTGCGTGGGGAAGCTCGGATTGCAGTTGAACCACAGCTTGCTCCCCTCGACCGAGCAGCGGCCCACCATCTGGTCGACGAACGACTTGGGGAACAGCGCTACCTCGTCGGCGTAGCAGCCCGCAGCCGTGAGGCCCTGGAGGACGTCCTGGCTGGCCTCGGTGGAGGCCCCGAAAAGGTGGTAGCGGTTCGAGCCGACGTCGATGTAGTTCTCGGAGCGGTTGTAGATATAGGCCCAGCCAAGCGAACGCATGATCTGGCACATGGGCTGCACCACGTTGCGCTTGAGCGAGCCTATCGAGCGGCCAGCCACGATGAAGCTCCGGCCGCTGAACCGGCACTGGCTCCAAAGCAGGAAGCCCATGATCATGGCCCACGTCTTGCCGCTTCTGATGGCTCCCTCGGCTATGACGCCCTCGCGATGCTCGTCGCCGCTGCCCTCGCTCCACCACGTCGCGAGGCGGTGCTGCTTCTCCCCCAGCATCAGCGCAGGCCCGCCTTCGAGATAGCGGCCTTGATGGCCTCGTCGGTCGCGGCCTCGGACTCGCCGCCGGGATGGTCGCGCCAGAACTGCGGCTGGCGGTTCTTCAGCCAGAAGATGATCGCCGTGGTGTCGGGGGCGGGAGTCTCCTCGATTACCTCGGTGAGGACGACCTTGCGGCCCTTGCTGTCGAGCACCTCCCGCTTTCGCTTGGTGACGCGCTTGGCCGTTCCGGTGGCCCGGGCGTACAGCGTCTCGACAACAGCCTCATCAGCCTCGCTCTTGGACGCCTTTAGGGCATGCGAAAACTCCGGGTGAGCGCCCTTCCAGCCGTAGAGCGTGCGCACGCCGATGCCGAACGCCTCGGCGATCTCCTCGTCCGTGCAGCCCTTCTTGGCGAGCGAGCGCCCCCACGGGACGTGAACGCTCTCGTCGTACGGGCTGGGCCTTCCGCCCGCGTGTCTTCTCTTCTCTGCCATGGCACGATCTTTGCAGCCGTGTCACAGCAAAAAAGAAGCCCCTCCGAAGAGGGGCCTTCAAGCGTGCATCCTATGCAAGGTTCGGCGGCGTCTCCGTCCACCCGTCGTCGCCGGGGTAGGCGTACTCGACCTCGTACCCCATCATCTCCAAGGCTGTGGCTGCGGCCCGCGCGTTCGCGTTCGCCCGTCGGTAGTCCCCGGAATCGCGCCCGCATATGTCGAACTCGGCCTGCGTGCGGTAGTAGTTCAGCCGCACGGCCTTCGTTCCCGCCTCCTCCGCTTTCCCGAGGGCGTAGTCGGCCATCGAGAGCTGGAGCTCGCGCGCCTCCCGCACGATGCGGCAGGCGTCCTCGGGCGGATCGGAGTAGCGTGGGTCCTCCCAGCGCTTGACCGAGCGCTCGGACACGCCCAGCATGCCGGCGATGGTCGCGTGCGAGAGCCCCGCATGCTCGCGCAGGGCCTTGAAGGTGGCTTTATTCATCTTCCTCGCCCTCCTCTTCGAAGGTCTCGTACTCGAGGACGCCGACGAACTCTAGCTCGGCGAGCTCCTCCTCGCCCTCGTCCCATTCCTCGACGAACTCCTCTATCGAGCGGAAGCCGCCGTCGTAGTGGCGGATGCCGTTCGAGCAGTTGACCTCGATGCGCCAGTCGGCGAGCGGGTCGGTTTTCTCGTACGCCTCGCGCGCCTCCTCCTCGGAGTAGAACGTGCTCGTGAAGGGGTTGTCGCTCTCGCGCTTCTCGATGCGGGAACCGCACTGAACGTACTTGAAGAAGCCGTTGTTGACGAAATAGACGGAACGCTTCATGGCGTGATCCTTCCCCTAGGATTCGGGAGGCCCCTTGCCTCCCTCTGTGCCTATATTATATGACACCTCTAGTGACATTGCAAGCGGTTTTTCAAAAGAAAAGCACCCTTGCGGGGGCCTCGACTCGCTTTCTACCCGAGCTGCCTTACGACATGGATGCAGGCGCGCGTTGCCGGGTACACGACGATCTCGTAGGACGTCTTGAACGCGGCCTGAAGCGCAACCATGGACAGAAGCGCGGTCGCCGGCATCGTCCAGGCGAACGCGACCGTTATGAAGATGGCGGCGTCCAACGTCTCGCCGACGGCGGTCGAGCCGATGCAGCGAGCCATGAGAAGGGACGGAAGCTTGCCCTTCATGGCCTCCATGACCTTGGCGTTCGCAAGCGAGCCGACGATGTAGGCGAGGAAGCTCGCGGCGAGCATCCTCGGCGTACTGGCGAACACGGCCTCGTACGCCTCCTGGGAGGCGAAGAACGGCGACGGCGGAAGGGCGACGGCTGCGGCGTAGGCGGCGACCGCCACCACGTTGACGACGAACCCGGCCAGAATGACGCGCCGGGCCGTCCTGAAGCCGTATATCTCCGTCAGGACATCGTTGGCGATGTAGACGAGCGGGAACACGACGACGGCGCACGGCAGCTGCCAGCCAGCCAACGCGAACGTCTTGCCCGCGATGACGTTCGAGACGATGAGGCAGCCACAGTAGACTGCGGCGATGATGGGGAGAAGATCCTGCTTGTTCGGCTTCACGGTTCGCTCCTTAGTTTTTTAACGTTGGTTTTTCCGTACAACGCGAGCATCTTCTCCGACTCGTCACAAGTTCGCGCGCGCCCACCTTTGGAACTTGACCCACTCCGCGAAGTTGTTGAGGGCGGCTCCCTTCGGGTCGGTTATGCGCTGGCCAGGCTTCTTGTTATATTTGACCATCGTGCGCCCGTCGAACCGGTACAGCGCGCCGAAGCGGTTTCCGCTGACCCACGCCGTCGAGTCGACGCTGTCGAAGTGGTACCTTTGGATGCCAGCGAGGTTGGTAAACCCAAGGCCGTGTATCTTCGAGCCTCGCTTGTGTGCCTCCTTGATAAACCAGGGGAACGCCCCGTACTGGCTCGGCTTTATCTCCTTGGTGACGATGCCGCCAATGGCGACGTATGGGTACTCGTCGCACATTCGCAGGAACTCGTCCTTCCCCCGGCTCACGTGCCACACAGGGATGGGCTGTCTGCCCGTCAGGCGTTCAAGCTCGCGCCGCATCTCCTTGACCCTACCGTATCCAACTATCGGGTCGATATCTAGCTCAAAAAACAGCTCAACCCCGTTCCTGTTAATGAACTCCGCGTACCTTTCGATATAATCCTCCCAGTCGACCTCACCTTTGCCGGAAGCAAGGAACGTAAACGCTCCCGAGTCGAGCATGAAGGAGCCGAGCAGCGGAATAACGCGCTCCGTCCACTCGTCGGCATAATAGAACGATTCGAGGATATAAACGCCTTCATTCGGGGGCGCTTGAAGCGCCCCGTCTACTCTCTCTCTCTCTCAGAACGGGGTCGTACAGCCCCGATTCTTTCCAGGGCATCTGCCCTGCCAGGTACAGCCTCATTCATCCCCTTAACATGCTCGACCCAGAGGGGCTTCAGGTTCGCGTTCACGCCCCCGGCGAGATACAGTATCATGTCATGCCTCTGCTTGCTGCCCCCCCCGCAAGGAACACCATCATTGGGCAGAAACCCGTCTACCAGCCAGCGCCTGCCCTGGGTTCCCGCGAGGTATACGAGCATCAGATCTCGAACTCATGGCCGCACTCGGGGCATACGGTCGTTCTGGGCTTCGCGTCGGACGATGGCGAGTCGCCGAAGAACGCGTCTGGGTCAAAGGAGTCTTCCCTGACGTCGAACCCGAAGCCCTCCATGTCGAACTCCATTAACAACTCGTCCAGCTCGGCGTCCAGCTTGCCGAAGTCCCAGCCCGTGTTCATGGTGAGCTTGTTGTGCACGAGGGCGTAGGCGCGGCGCTGGGCGTCGGTGAGGGAGTCCAGGTGTATCACGGGCACCTCTTCCAGCCCCAGCTCGATCGCGGCCATCAGCCGCCCGTGGCCCTCGACCACCTCGCTCTTTCCCTCGGCGTTCGTCCAGACGCCGATGGGGTCGATCATGCCGAACTCGCGGATGCTCGCCTTGATCTGCTCGACCTGCTCGGCGGTGTGCTGCTTGGCGTTGCCCCTGTACTCGGCGAGCCGCCCGGTGGGCTCGCGCACGATCTCGAGGCCCTGCATCAGCTCGCCTATCTCGGCGGCAGTGAGGTTTCGCTTCATTCCCCCTCTTCCTTTCTCCCCTGTCTCACAGCCCGCCGTACATGTCGTCCAGAACCTGGGCGCGGGTGCGGCCTGTGAGCTTCGCGACGACGCCCACGGCGAAGCGGCGCTCGCCCCTGGCCCTCTCGGCCAGCTCGGCGTCCCCCATCTCGTCCAGAACGCCCTCGAGCCACATGCGGCGGCTTATCTCATCCAGCGCGTCCTCGTAGGCCATTCAGGCCCCCTCTCTCTCGCGATGCCGTGCGCCCATGGTACGCGCCCCGAGGCTGCTGCGGGCTTCGGCTGGGTGCCGTCCCGTTCACGGCTCGGCGGCGTTGGCAACGCGCGGTAAACGCGGCCCGGCGGCGTTAGGGGCCGCCGCCGAGCCTTCCACGAAAGGGGGAGGAAACGTGGGCCCGCCTGGTCGAGCGGGCAGGGTCATCCTACGCCGCGCGTCACAGCTTTTCGGAGCCTCAAGGGACGAGGCCCGCGAGCTTCATGGCCGCAGTCCCGACGAACAGGGCGATCGAGCCGAGCAGGGAGGCCCCGGCCACCGCGAGACATCCCGGCGTGGCCTCCCTGTCGCGGCGAAGGTGCATCTCCGGCTCGCTCAACGCCGCCCGCCTTTCCCGCCCTTCGCCTCGTCGTCCAAAAACGCCGAGTCCGCCCACTTCTCCGCTATCACGCGGCGGGCCGTCCCCGGCTCCAGCTTCATGGCCTCGTCGATCTCGCCGGCGGTCTTGCCCCGGCAGTGCATCGACCAGATGCGCTCCTCGTCCAGCATCGATCCTCCTTCCTAGATGCACCCGCCGCAGCATCCGTGCGGCACGTGGTCGTTGACGCACGCCTCGATCTCGTCGCGGAGGTGCGCGTACCTATCGGGGACGTCAACGATCCAGTCGCCTTCGTGTACGCTGGCGTATCCATAGCCGGAGCCAAAGCGCACAGAGCCCTTGCTGTGCAGGCTGTCCTCGGGGAACACGACCTCCTCGCCGTCGATCGTCAGCACGAGCGTTCCCGCGCACAGGTTGGGATACTCGCCGTCGTAGCCGACGAACGCGACCCTCGCGTTATGCTCGCTCACCGCTCCCTCCATTCCCCGCGCGCCAGGCGGTGCGCGTAGTTGTTCGCCTTCGCCAAGTCACCTGCCGGGTCGTCGTGCTTCAGCTCGCATCGATCCACGTACCGCACGATCTGCCCGATCAGGTACGCCTCCCTAGCGGGGAGGCCCTCCACGACGGCCTCTATCTTTTCGATGGTCTCGACGCGGCCTGCGGTGTAGTGCTCGGGGCTGATCACCTGCTCGCCCTTGCGCTTCTTCTTCATCGCGGTTTCCTCTCGTTCCACAGCCTCACGGCCTCGTTCCTCGCGTGACTCTTGGTGGCTCCGAGGGCCGCCTTCTCGGTTCGGCACGCCGGGCACCTCACCTCTCCGGCGCATCCGATGCGCGAGCTGTACGCCTTCACGACCGGCTCGCCCCAGCAGTACGGGCACTTCCTCGGCTTCTCGCTCATCGCGCCTCCTCCTTCTTCCCGTAGTACTTCTTCGTGTAGTTCACCGTGCGGCAGGCCGGGGAGCAGAAGCGGCCGTTGCCGTGGCGGAACCGAGGCTCCGTGAAGGGCTGCCCGCACTCGGGACAGACCCGCGTCTCGTAGCCGAGGGCGGCGAGCACGGGGGCCATGTCGCATGGGTAGCGCGTCATCACAGCTCCACCTCCACCCGCCATTTGAAGTGGAGCGCCCAGCAGCTCTCGTAACGGTCGCCGAGCTGCCCGCACTCCTCCTCGCAGTCCCTCGGCTGCCGGTCGAACACGTCGTAGGGGCACGTTCCCGTCGCGTGCGCCACGTGCTCGCAGGCGAGCTCCAGCGCTCGTTCCAGGCCGTCGATGCGCTTCCGGGCCGCTGCCAGCTCTTCCTCGGCCTCCTTCAGCTTGCCGCAGGTGCAGTCGAGCGTCATTCGGGCGCCTCCTCTCGTTCGCCGATGAGCTTGTCGGAAAGAGAAGCGAGCTGCTTGTCGAAGCTGCCGAAGCTCGACGACACGTAGCAGCCCAGTTCGCGCGCACCCATCGCGGCCTTCAAGGTCTCGCAGCGAAGGCGGAGAACCTCGACAAGAAGAACGTCCTTCTCCATCACGCCTCCTCCTTGTCGTAATAGCCGCGCGCCCCATTTTTTGCGACGACGGCCGCGTAGGCCTCGTCCAGGTCGACGCCGAACTTTTCCTCGAGGAGGCGCAAAAGCGTCTCGGCGGCGTGGATCACGTCCATTGCCTCGACCGCCGCAGCCTCGAATGTCCATTCGAAGACGGCCACCTGGGTCTCGACGGCCTCCTCGACGACCTTCACCGTCTGATCGGGGATAGCGGGCATCCTCGCCAGCTCGGGAAAGCGGTACTCCCAGTCCAGCTCATCGTCCATGCTCTTCTCGCTCACTCCTCATCGCCTCCAACGTAGTCGTCCTCGTTCCTCGCGGCCTCGCGCTCCCGCAGCTCGCGCCGCAGCTCCGACGTGGCCCTCCATCGCTCGCGGTCGAGGTACACGTCGGCGGGATCCTGGATATCCCAGCTCATTCCGCCACCACCTTCCTCCCGCATCCCGGGCAGAACCTCGGCTCGCTCATGGCGCGGCAGTCTCCCCAGCCGCCGACGAGCAGGGCCGTCTTCCACAGCCCGCCTCTCGATGAATCGAAACGTGCGGGGTTGCGGTAAGCGTCAAGGTCGGGCGGCAGCGGGGCGAAGGTCACCGCCCATGTCGCGACCTGCGCCCCGCACTCCCGGCACGTCCACCACTCGGTCTCGTGTTCGAGGCTCATTCGTCAGCCCCCTTGACTCGTGCGCCGCAGTTGGGGCAGAACCTGAACGCCCCCTCGCTGCTGTCGCGCCCCAATTCGTCGCCGCCCGCAACGGTGCATCCGCATTCCGAGCACTCGAACGCGTACGCTTCGTTCATGACGTTTCTGCACGCGCTCTCGCGCACATAGAACGAGCTTCCCAGCAGCGCGCTGCCCGTCCTGCCGCACCAGGCCCCGACCTCTATGCCGTCGGCGTTGTACAGGCCCGCAAGGTCGCCCGTGTCTGCGTCGTGCAATTCGGCAAGACCGCTCATTCGACCACCTTCCTCCCGCAGTTCGGGCAGTAACTCGCGTCCTGCATGCACGGGTAGTGCGCGCCGCATTCCGAGCACGCGCTGCCCCAATCCCTGTCTTCGACGATTCGGCACGTGCGCTCGAAGCGCGTGTTCCACTTCGCGACGGCCTCTTCCTCAAGCGCCGCGCACGTCTCCTCAAGAGCGTCGGACTCGTCGCAGAGGTCGTCGCCGACGTGCACCAGCTCGATGCCGACGCAGCAGCGCTTGCAGCCGGCAACGGCGCGGTACGTGTTCTCGCCGTTCGGAGCCCACCCCAGGGTCTCGCTAAACAACGCTGGCTCCCCGCCGTCCGGGCAGAAGGGGCAGGGCTTCAGCTCCTCGCTCACAGCTTCCTCCATCCTCTCGTCTTGCCCCACGCGGTCAGCGTGTCGCAGGGCTCCTTCGTCTCCAGCCCCTCCCAGTGGCCGGGCAGGCCCGGGGCCGTCTCCTGGAGCGGGCGGCGCTTGTCGTAGGTCGCCTGAACCCATCTGAAGTGCAGCAGGCCCGCGTGCGCCTTGCCGTGGCACCCGCTCGCGTTGCCGCTGCCGCAGAGCCTCACGGTGGGCTTGCGCACCTCCACGCCGTCGCGCACCCACCTGCCCTGCGAGCGCTTGACGATGTGGTGGCGGTCGGTCGCGGGAGCGCCGCACCAGACGCAGCACCCGTCGGCCCGGTCGAGGCTCGGACGGCCCATGAGGGGCTTCAGGTACTCGGGGACGGTGCAAACGTCCTTCGAGGGCGCCTTCGGGCGTCTCGCGGCCTCTCGCGGCCTCTCGCGGCCTTTCTCGGCCCTCGCCCTGCGCACGGTCTCCTTCGCGTCGAACTTCATCGTTGCTCCTCCTTCCCGACGCGCCTGTCCCCGCCTCCGAGAACGACGCGCTCGTATCCCGCCATCCGCGACACGATGGCCTTTGCGGTCGTCGCGTCGCCTCCGGCGCTCATCCGGGCCAGCAGGTCGCGGCCCGCGTAGTTCGTCGTGACGATCGTGGGCAGGCCCCGCGAGAGGCGGGCGTCCACGACCTCGAAAAGCGCCGCCACGCCCCACTCGCTCTGCCGCTCCTTGCCCAGGTCGTCCAGGCACAGCACGCCCGCGTTGAGGAAGCGGCCGGCGACCGACCCCTCGGCCTCGGAGCCTCCGAAGCTGTCGCGGCGCTCGCGAAGCATGCGGTCGACCGTGGTGAAGCGCACCGAGCGCCCGGGGGCCATGGCGATGAGGGCCGCGCAGGCGGCGTGGGTCTTTCCCGTGCCGAAGCCGCCCTGGAGCAGGAGGCCAGCCGTCGGGCTCGCGGCCCATGCCGCCACCCTGGGGTCGCACGCGGCGAGGTCTGCCGAGCGGTACGCGGTGGGGATTCCCGAGGCGTCGAGGCGGGCGCGGACGCGCTCGGCCTCCTGCCGGGCCTCCCACTCGCGGCACGCCCTGTCGTGCTCGGCCCACTGCTCGGCGGTGAGGTCGGGCTTCTCAAACGAGGGAAGCGTACAGGTCGAGCTCCGCATCGTCCTCCGCCTCCTTCCGTCCCGAGGCCCACTGCGCGTCGTTGCGCGCCCAGTTGCGCACGGCGGCGCGCCAGTCCTTCATGGGCGACCTGCCCCCGACCCTCCACCCGTTCGCGGCGTAGTGGTCGCAGAAGCGGTGGGGGTCGATCCTGACGCCCGCCTGCTCGGCGTAGGCAGAGACCTCGTCGGGCGAGGGGGGCGTGAAACGGGGGGTCTTTTTGGATAACCCTTTAGGGTTATCTTTTTCTATATCTCCTTCTCTATCTCCCTCTTTAATAGAGGGCTCTGGTTTTGCTTCGGTTTTGCTTTGCGGTTTGCTTTCGTTTTGCTCCCGCTTTTGCTTGCCGTTTTGCTTGCCACAGTCGCTGCGTTTCTGCGAGAGCAAAACGCGGTCTCGGAAGGCGATGAACAGGGATTTGCTCACGCCCTTCAACTCGGTTTGCTCCCCCTCGAAGAAGAGGCGGGCGAGCGCCCCCAGCACCTCGTCCTGGGTCTTTCTGGGAAGCTCGCTCACCGCCTCCCACATGTCGTCTTGGATGTAGAAGCCCATGTCAGAGCCTTAGAACGGAAGCTCTTCGTCGTACAGGTAATCAGGCTCGGGCTGCTCGCGTCGGGTCTGCTGCGGGGCCTCGTCGCGCTCCTTTATGGGCCACATGTCGCGGACGTTGAGGATCACGCGGCTGCGCTTCTGGCCGTCCTTCTCCCACTCCTCGAAGCGGGGCTCGCCGACCATGACGAGGTGGGCCTTCGGGGCGATGAAAGCGGCCCTGAAGTCTCGGTCTGCCCTGTGCCAGTATTGGCACTGGAAGAACTGCGGGACGCTCTCCCATTCGCCCTGCGCGTTCTTGCGGCGGTCGGGGCTGTTGACGCTGAAGGTCGTCACCTGCTTGCCGCTCTGCGTCTGCCTCGTGCTTATGTCTGCGGCGGTTACGTATCCGTCCATTTGGAACTGCTTCATGCTTCCTCCCTTTCTAAAGCCCCGGCTCGAAGCGCAGGGCCGCAAGCTCGGCGGGGGTCATGACGTCGATGCCCTGCGCCTCGCACTCTTCTCTCATTCCGTTTATCAATCTGCTGAACTCCGCCGAGGTCATGCGGGACGAGCCCTTGTAGGCCTTGATCACGCGGCGGGACGTCTCCCCGCCACGGTCGATGCCCAGCTCCTCCCAGTAGTCCCAGTAGTCGTCGGGGCTGACGAACAGGGCCAGCGAGAACACGTCGCACACCCCGTACTCCCGCAGCATGTGCATGTGCACCTCGCTCGCGGGCATGCCGAGCGCCGCCGTCAGCTTGCCGAGCATGGCCCAGTAGTAGGCGTTCTGGGTGAGGGAGCGCTTGCGGCGCTCCTCCCTCACCTCGTACCGCTTCTCGGGGTCGGCCTCCTGAAGGAAGCGGATGCACTCGGCTGGGTACCCGATCACGCCGCGCCCTCGCTCAGGAACCTCTCGAAGTCAGCCGCCTGCTTGTCGAACCAGGCGGCGCGCTCCGCGTCGGGAGCGTCGCGGGGCGGAAGGTCGGGGCGCTTCTGAACGCCCGCCAGCGCCCAGCCCTTCTCGGCCCCCTCGCGGGGGTGCGCCTCCTCGTAGGCCGCGCAGGCCCTCTCGAGGCGCTCGAACGCCCGCTTCTGGAGGCTCGGGGGCTTCTCCGCCCCTGCGGGCTTCTGGGCGGCTCTGCGGCCCTTCTGCGCCGCCTCCGCGGGCTTCTGCGCCATGGCTGCGCTCACCTCGTCGGCGCTTGCTATTGAGTCGGTGGAGCCGATGCCGAGCATGCCGAGGGCGCGGCCTACGGCGGACGTCTCGCAGTTCTCTATGTAGCTCGTGGCGTTCACGCCGCGCCCGTTGTTGACCTCGTAGGCGTGGCCCGTCGCGATCGGCCACGGCGTGTCCTTGGCGGCGTACACCTCGGCTTTGAACACGCAGCGCTTGCCGTCGTCGGCGGTCATCTCGGTGCTGATGCGCCCCTCGGGGTAAAGCTCCCAGAAGCCTTGGACGCGCTGCGCCACGTCGATGTACTCGCGGCCCTTGATGTTGGTTCTGGTGAGGCGGTCGTTGACCTCCTTGCGCGTCGTCATGCTACCCCCTCCTCGAGCAGGGCCAGCGGGTTTCCGCCCGCGAGGCGCGCGCCGAAGGCGTCGAGGACGGTCTGCGGGTCTTTGATGCGCACCGCCGCGCCCTTCGGGCGGCTCGGCTCCCATATGGCCCACTCGCACAGCTCGGCGGTGTCCTTGGAGACGACCTCGCCCGCCACGGCGGTGAAGGCCTCCTCCCAGCCCTTCTTGGGAACCTCCTCGGTGAGGCCCATGGAGCGCAGGCACTCGATGGCCGCGCCCATGTCCACGATCACGGGGTGGGCCTTGGCGTAGCTCACGCCCACCTCGCCGACCTTCTCGCCGCCCACCAGCACCGCGCGGCGGTCGGTTCCGTCCTCGGCGCAGCGGGCCATGAGCTCGGCGCAGGCGTCGCCCTTGGCCTCCTTGAGCGCGGGGCCCACCTTCTTGTCCATCGCCGTGAGAAGGGCCAGCTTCTCGTCAGCAGTTATCATTCGTCCACCTCCCATATCTCGACCACGATGCGGGGGTTCCTCGCGTCGTACGCGAAGGAGTCCTCGAAGCCCGCTATCTCGTGGTGCGTGTCGTTGTGAAGGACGCCCGCCTTTACGAGGCCGTCCTGAATGAACTTCTTCCCGAATGCCACGTTGTCGAGGTCGCGCCGCCTGTTCTGCTCGTACCAGGTGACCGCGTACCGCACGCGGCCCGCGCAGGGGCGTATGCGCGCCTTCCTCGCGGCCAGCGCCACGCGCTCGTCGTGCTCCCGCTTGACGCGGCCCTGCTCCCACCTGTCCATGCGGTAGAACTCGTTGAGGCCCACGAAGCGGCCATCGACCGTGAACGTCTGCCTCATAGCGTGCCAGCCCGGGTGAAGAAGGTCACGCCGTCGTGGGCGAATGAGGCGCGCAGGGCCGCGTCGGTCGACGCCTGCGCCCCGCAGGACGCCGCCACCTCCGCGAACAGGTCTGGCGGCAGGTAGCACTCGGGCTCGCGCGGCTCGGGGGCAAGCCCCAGCAGCTCGGCCACGGCCTCGAGGGCCGAGGCGTTCGCCCTCGCGTACCTCACAGCCGCGTCGACTCGTGCCATCTAGCACCACCCCTTTACCGGGGCCAGCGCCAGCCACATGAGGCGCGGCACCACGATCACGCAGAAGGGGACGGATGCGAGCATCAGCAGGCCCGCCAGCCCGGCCAGCTTGTCTTCTGGTAGAATGTCCCTGCTTTCTTGGACGCGCCCCCTCGCCTGCAAGCTGGGGCGCGTTTCCTTTCTCACGGCCATTTCGGCCTCCTTTCTCTTCTCCGAGCGGGCCCTCTGGAAGCGGGGCCGGTGTGAACGGTTGGGGTTCGGAGTTCCTCGTTTGGGGGGTTTTGGGAAAGGCTCGCCCCGCCTCCAAACGACCCGCTCGCGAAAATTTTTTCTGGGTCTGACCTGCGAATTTGCAACTTTATTTGCAAGATTTTCTGTGCTTTCGCTGCCTCTCGCGGAGCCTCGCGCGCCTCGCCTCGTCAATCGCCCGGGCGTCCTCCTCGGTGCTCTCCATGGCGCACATGACGCGCGCCCGCTGCTCCGATGCCGGCGTGAAGCTGCGCTCGTGGCACAGGTCGCACAGCCCGGTGGACTTGAGGCGGCGCGTTGGCCTCCCGCATCCGGGGCAGAGCTCGTAGGCGGTGAGGGAGACGCCTATGCGGCTCGCCCTCGTCTGGATCGCCTCCGCCGACCGCCTCACTCCGAAGCGGCGGTAGAGCTCGCGCCTGCACTCGACGACGCCCTGGCTCCCGCACTCGCGGAGCACGTCGTCCTGGCCCGTCGTCCATTTCTGCCACTTGCGGCGCACCTAGAAGGCCTCCAGCTCCGCCGAGCTGATGCGCCATCCGCGCCCGATCTTCCTTGCGCGCAGAAGGCCCTCGCGGCACATCCTGCGAACCGTCCACGGCGAGAGGCTCGCGAGCCTCGCGAACTCATCGACCGTCAGCAACATGACCTGCTTCATCCGTCCTCCCTTTTCCTGTGACGCGCCGCGTACAGTGCGGCGCGTGCCGAAGCGTTTGCAAAATACCGATCTTCCGACTTGGCAGGACTTCGTTCTGTCTCGCCGCCGCTTTTCCGCCTCCGAGGCGGCAAGGCTGTCAGCCCGGCTTCTCGTCGCATGCGCCGATATTTACGGCGTCGCCAGCTTCCTGGGCTGGCTCTTCGGCCTCATAGCCTCGATGCTATGAAGACCAGGGCGACGAGCACGGCGGGCCTGTAGATAGCCTCGAACACGGCGTCCACCGCGTCGCAAAGCCTTTCCAACCTCTCCACGCCCTCTCCTCTCAGTCGCTGAAATCTCTGGCCTGTTCGCCGTTGGCGGCTTCGGCGCTGCCGTCAATATCTGCGTGTTGCATGCAATAGGTCATGTAGTTCAGATGCTCTCTGATGCGCTCTAACGACTCGCCTATGAAGGAGCACCCGAGGACGATGCTTGCCGCGATTGCGGCAAGAGCTATCTCCATTCCCCTCCTCCTTTCGTCTGTCTACACCCTACGCCCCCGACGGTTGCGCCCTGTTCCCCGCAGGGTTACGGGGCGGTACGGGGTTTACGGGTTGGTGACATGGTGCTTATTTTACGCTCTTGACCAAATTAAGTTTGGTTACGACGGGCAAAAAAAGACGCCGCGTAGTCCCGCAGCATCTTTTTCCCGTCTGCCCCCACGTTGTCGTAGTAGACGCGCAGTCTCTCGGGGGTCATCCATCTGTCGGGTTCTTGCTCGTATTTTACGAGCGTCGGGACGCTTACCCCGAGCAACGGGGCGAACTCGTCCTGCGTCTTGAGCGCACTCATGCGCGCCTTCGCTACAAGGCTCGATGCCATTTGCACCTCCTTAGAACTCGTAGACCCCGCCGCCCGGCTCAAGCCACATAACGGAGGGCTTCCAGGGCATGTCGAAGGGGTCGTATGACGGGGTGGTGAAGATGGCGTTGTCGAAGGCGAAGTAGGTCTCGCCGTCGGCTGTGAACACGCCGCCGAGCATGGTCTCGAGTTCGTCGAGGATGTCGGCGAAGCGGTTCCAGGACTTGGTTGAGGTCTCATAGGCCTCCTTGATAGTGTTGAGCATCCCACACGTCAGCTTCATATGACCACCCCTTTCGGTTATTTGGATACGAGGATGTTTGCTTTCCCCGTTACTTGGTTTTTTGTTTCTTCATTAAGCTCCCGCTCTTGCGCGGGGCCGGTATTTATTTTTCAAGGTGCCCGAAGGGCTTCCCCTTCGTTGTGACTTAATTATAAACCAAATTAAATTTGGTTACAACAACATATAACGACAAATTTTAGTTTGACTTAATATTTTTTTGTTTTGTTGCTAGATTAAATTCAGTTATGTGAAAGGTGCTATATGGAAATCAGCAACTTTGGACGGAACCTCAAGGCATTGAGAGACCGCGAGAAAATCTCGCAATACCAGCTCGCCGATATTCTCGAAATCACGCAGGCGACTGTAAGCAACTGGGAAACGGGCGGCAAGAAGCCGCGTTCAAAGGAGCTTATCAAGTCGATCTGCGACAAGTTCAGCGTGAGCGAAAACGATCTGTTCGGCTTTTCTGACGGACTCTACGCCAAGCTCAACGGCCTCGAGAGCGCTCCCGCCAGCGCCCCGCTCGCCGACCCGGCTTCCGTGAGGTTCTCGGGAGCCGACCTCGCAAACCGCATACTTTCCGAAGATGTGATGGCAAAGCTGCGCGATTCAATGGAGGATTCGACGGGCAGAAGCCCGAAGAGCTCCGAGGTGGCCGAGGCTCTGATGCTTCGCCTGTTCCGCGCCGATGTAGTCGGATCCGAGCAGGAGAAGATCGTCGAGTCCATGAAACGCAGCGAGAAGGAGGCAGACTGATGGCCTACGTGTACCAGGAGAAGGCCCTCGAGCGCATCAAGAAGGGCCTGCGCCGCATGACGGGCATCGTCGAGCGCGCCCAGCGCGACGAGTACAAGGAAGCCGACACTCGCAAGATTGTATCCGACATGCTCTGCGAGTACCTCGGCTGGGACAAGTTCGACAACCTCACCGCCGAGCAGATGATAGGCTCGCGTTACGCTGACTACGTCGTGAAGACCGAGGCCGAAGACGTCTTCGTAGTCGAGGTTAAGCAGGTGGGCATGAAGCTCAAGGAGACCCACCTCAACCAGGCGCGCCAGTACGCCGTCGACGAGGGCATAGACTGGATAATCCTCACAAACGGCGACGAGTGGCAGGCGTACCGCACCGAACTAGAGGGCAAGATACCCGTCACGAAGCACGTGTTCACCGTGCGCATCTCCGACGCGGAGACGAAGCCGGCCGAGAAGGCCCAGCTGCTCTACCTGTTCTCCGAGGAGGCTAACCGAAAGAAGGAGATCGAAGACTACTACCAGCGCCGCGTGGCCCTCTCCGGCGAGAACCTCGCCGACCACATTCTCTCCGAGGAGGTCATGAACAAGCTTCGCGTCTCGATCAAAAACGCCACGGGCCAGCGCCTCACAAACTCCGAGATAGCAGCCGCCCTCGTTAAGCGCCTGTTCGATTCGAGCGTCGTCACCGACGAGCACATGAAGGCGATAAAGCGCATGGAGCGAGCCGAGAAGCAGAAGGCCAAGCCGAAGGAGACCTCTCAGGAGGCCCAGTAGTGGCCCGCTCGAAAGGCACAGGCGGAATCACCCGCCTTGAGAAGCTCCCCAAGGCGAAGTGCCGCAAGTGGCGGCTTGACGTGACGCGCGGCGGCAAGACCGTCTCGCGCAGGTTCAGCGGCACGTACTCCATGGCCGAGCGGGCGCTCATGGCCTTCGAGGCCGAGCTGGACGCGCCCGAGCCGTGCTCGCTGACGTTTCGCGAGTACGCGGAGCGCTGGCACGCGAGGCGCGAGGCGTCGGGCGACTTCGCGGCGCAGACGATGGCCGGCGAGAGGGTGAACCTCGACCGGCTCTGCCACGTGTTCGGCGACATGAAGCTGGGCGAGATAGGCCGCGAGGAGGTTCAGGACGGCATAGCCGCGGTCAAGGGCGGGGACAACCCGACGGGCAGGGCGCTCTCGGGGACGACCATGAACAAGACGTTCGCGACGCTGCGGCAGGTGATGGGCGAGGCCGTGCTGTCCGACCTGGTGGCGAAGAACCCGACCGACGGCCTCAAGCGCCCCAAGCGCGACACCCCCGAGAAGAGGGCCGTCCCGTTCGAGGACGTGCAGAGGTTCCTGGCGCTGCTCGAGACGCGCCCGCTCGACGGCCACACGGTCGCCGTGCGCCTCATGGTGCTGGCCGGGCTGCGCCGCTCGGAGGTGGTCGGCCTCGAATGGCGCGACGTGGGCGGCGGGATGATCCGCGTGCGGAGGTCGGTGGCCGAGCTCACGGGCGAGGTGAAGGAGCCGAAGAGCTCGGCGGGCATCCGCTCCGTGCCGATGCTTCCGCAGCTCGAGTCGTCGCTGGCCGCGTGGAAGGTCGAGCAGGCCCGCAAGCTCGCGGCCATCGGGGCGGAGCAGGGGCCGACGACGCCCGTCGTGTCCTCGGAGGCCGGCACGCGCATGGCCGCGCAGAACCTGTGGCGGTGGTGGGACAGGACGAAGCCCGAGCTCGGCGTCGACTGCACCCTTCACGAGCTGCGCCACACATTCCTCACGATGCTGGCGAACTCGGGCGCGTCCGCGCAGGCCCTCAAGAGCATGGCGGGGTGGTCGAGCATCGACATGGCGAACACCTACGTTCACGACGACGACGCGGCGAACGCCGCCGCCGTGGCGTCGCTGTCGGCCCGCTTCGGGGCGTCAGGCTTCCTCGGGTGAGGCCGTCAGGTTTGCGCCGCAACGTAGAGCAACATAGAGCAACACAAAACGGGGCCGAAACCCCCGTTTTCTCAGATCAGAATACGTAAACCAACACAGGGCAACATGTATCAACGTCGGTAGTTGAGAATAACGAGGGTTCGAATCCCTCCTCCTCCGCCAGAACGTAACGCGAGGTCAGAGCCTAAAAACTCTGACCTCGCTTCGTTTAGTCAGGCCTTACGTCAGCCTTTGCGTCAGCCCTACCCGTTCAGCATCATCAGAAGGTTCCGCACCGCAGCCGTCTCCTCGACGATCCTGCCGTGCTCGAACTCCCAGACGCGCTCCATGCCCTCTGGGGCCTCGCGGCCCGAGCGCCGCGCCTCGGATATGGCGTCGGTCACCAGGTCGTGGAGCTTGTCGGCGTGGCCGAGCTCCTGGTTCGCTATCTCGCCGAACACCCGGGCCTCGGCGGCGTTCATGTCGCGCGCCTTGAGGGCGCACATGGCGTAGCGCCGCGCGTCCTCTACCTCCTCGCGTATCATCCCCGCGAGCCGGGCTATCTTCTCCATCACGCGGCCTTCTCGACCACCATTGCGGCTACGGTCGCGGAGGTGGCGGCGTCGGCCACCACCTCCAGCACGTCGCCCGCGCAGCACCGCACGGTGACGGGCGTCGAGAACGACACCGTTGCGAGGTCGCCTGCGGCCCCGAGCGTGACGGCCCCCGTTGCACCGGGAACCGCCACGCCGTTGTGGCGGAGCCGGAGGCCGACGGGCCCTGCGGCCACGGCCTCAAGGACGACGTTCACGAACACGTTGTAGAGGCCGGGCCTCTGCACCGACACGACGCCGCGCCCGGCGTCCCTCACGCAGCTGTTTGAGGCCGTTGCGCTCGCGTACACGAGCGAGCCGCCCTCGGCGACCGCCTGCGCCTCGGCGCTGTCGTAGACGAAGCGCCCCACTGTCTTGCATCCCATGTTTGCTCCTTAGAACGGGCGGGGGAGCCGTCCCCCGCCCACGAAGATTGACGGTTCGCTAGAACGCCGCCTGACAGCAGCCGTTCTGGAAGCTCGGCACCATCGCGTAGCCGTAGGGGCTGACGCGCGGGATGCCGCAGAACATGTTGCGGGTCTCGAGCTCGCTGACCTTGGCCTGGAGGCTCTCGATCTTGTTCTGGGCCATGGCGTCGAGCACCTTCTGGATCTGCGCCGTGGTGTTGGCGTTGATGGCGGAGGTGTTCATCGCGCCGTTGTAGTTCACGCCGTCGATGGCCCGCTGGGTGGTGCAGCAGCAGTCGGCCATCTGGCGGGCGAGCTCGTAGTCGCCGGCCTGGATCGTCTGCTGGGTTTGGGCGAAGTTGCGCATGCTCTCGTAGCCCATGTTCGCCATGCCGTTGGTCATCTGCGTGAACTGGAGCTGGTTGGCGTCGTTCAAGCGGCCCACGGCGTTCTCGAGGTTGTTGAAGTTCATGGCGTTGCACAGGCCCGCCTCGGTGACGGGCTGCTCGCCGCCCCTGTTGCCCCACATGCCGCCGCCGAAGGCCAGCAGCAGGATGATGATCCACACCGCGCCGCCCATGCCGCCCCAGTCGTCGTTGCCGCGCGTCACGGCGGCGATATCGGAAAGGCTAGTTCCGTTGTCCATAGCGTCTCCTTAGATCGGTTTCTCACTCGCTATCTCCAATCGGCCGAATGGATTCAGGGTCAGAGGCCCAGCTGGCGCGCTATGTCCTGCGCCTGGGCCTTGAGGGAGTTGAACTGGTCGAGGGTCATCTGGCCGCTTCTAAGCGCCTGCTCCACGCGGCTGCGCGCGTCATTCGGGTCGATCTGCCCGATCTGCCTGCGCATCTGGTCGAGGTTGGGCTGGGTGCGCTGACCCAAGTTCGGAAAGACGCCCATTGACTGCCTCCTTGAACTCGTCGAACTGCTGCACGGTCACGAAGCCCGAGGCGGGGCGCTCCTCGTCGCACGGCGTGAGCACGTAGGGCTTGGCCGCGACCACGCCCGCGCCGTCGGTGAAGACCGCGTACACGTGGCGGTCGTCGTAGTCGAGGGCGAACATGGAGGAGTTCGGGGGGAGGCGCAGCTGGCGTGCGGAGTCGATGCCCGACACCTGCACGACGCTCTGGGGCGGCAGCTGGGGCGCGGGCTGGAAGAGCTGCGCGGGCTGCTGCTGCGCGTAAGGGTTCATTGCCTGGTAGGGCGTCATAGGGTACATGCGAAGAGCCCCCTGTTCCGGTCGGGTTCCTTGCATGGAATCCTCCCAGTTCAGGGGGCTTTTGTTTCACCCGCGATTGCCCCGGGTTTCACCCGAGTTTGTCATAGGCGCTGGCTATGGCCTTGTTCACGAAGGAGACGGAAAGGCCCATCTCGCGCGCCGCCGCGACGCGGGTCTGGCCGCAGCCGTACACGAGGAACACGGCGCGGCGCTGGGCGGGCGAGAGCGTGGACGCGTCGAGGACGGCCGACAGCTCGGCCTTCGTCCTCATGGCTGCGAGGCGGCTCCTGGCCGCTTTCCTTCCGGGTCTCATGCGCCCAATGGTACGCCGAGGAAGGGCCGCGCGGGCTTCGGGCGCGGAACGGCTCGGGAACGCAACGGCTGCAAAGGGCGCGCCGACGTTGCCCGGGCGTTGAAAAGGGCCGTCCCGAAGGACGGCCCCGCGTTCGAGCGATGTTCGAGCTGCGCTCGGGCTAGGACAGGAGCTTGGCGAAGGTGTTCGCGCCGGCCACCCTGTCGACCTTGAGGCCGTTGGCGCTCTGGAAGCTCTCGACGTCCTGCTCGGTCGAGTCCCCGAAGTCGCCGTCGAAGCCGCCCTTGCCGTAGCCCTTGCAGATCAGGCGGCCCTGGAGGATGCGGGTGATGTTGCCCTCCGCGCCCTTGCGGACGTTGACCGACCCCGCATGGGTCTTCTTTCCCCAGATTCCGTCCTCGGCGAGGCCCTTGCCGAACTGCACGTTGAGCTCGTGCTGGTAGGCCTTGATCGAGGCCTTTCGGGTCTTCGGGCCGTCGTAGCCGTCGACCTTGAGGCCCGCGTCGTAGGTGGCGTTCAGCCACTCCTGGAACTTCGCGATCATGGCGTTGCCGCCGACGTCGCCCTTCTCGATGGCCGCGTCGACCTTGGCCTGCGCGTTGGTGGAGGTGGCTCCCGACGGCAGCTCGCGCGCGCCGATGCCGAAGGCGGCGAGGTAGCCCTTTGCAAGCTCGTCCACGTTGTCGTTGAACTTGGCAAGGTCGCCGGCGTTGCTGATGAAGCCGTTCTCGACGAGGCGGTAGTTGTAGCCGCGAGCCTTCGCCTGGTTGCAGTTCATGAGGTTGCCGCGCTTCACGATGGTCTGCGCGCGGCCGGGGAACATGTCGGCCATGAGCGCGGCGAGGGCCTTGTCGTAGGCGTCGGCGCTGTAAGCACTGTTTATGATAACGTGGCCTCCGCGCGCCTCGGCCGCCGCCGAGTCCATGTGCAGCTCGACGATGGCCCAGTCCTTCGAGACGCCGAGCGAGCTGATGGCCCTGTCTGCGTAGGCGTTCTTCGCGAAGGGGTGGAGCTTCACCTTGTCGCCGCCGAAGTCGGCGATGCGCTGGGCCAGCACGCGTACGCGCTCGGCCTCCTGGTATCCGTTGGCGCACGCGCCCGGGTCGCCCGCGCCGTGGCCCGCTATGACGTAGATTCCGCTGATGGCCATGCTAATCCCCCTTCGCCTTCGGCGCGTCGTAGCCGAGCGCCTGCTCACTGTCGCCGACGCCCTCGGTGGTGGGGTCGGCCGCCACGCCGAGGATCGCCAGCAGCGCGAAGACGGCGTTGACGATGGCGGCGAGCTGCTCGTTGAGCCCGCCGAAGTCCCACGCGTAGCCGAAGGGCGCGGCGCACACCTGCACGAGCAGCAGCACGGCGGGGATGAGGGCGAGCCAGAAGGCCCTGTTCTTGACGCGGATCTTCCAGTTGATGTTCATGTGTCTTCTCCTTCTATCCGATTCCGACCTGGAGCAGCGCGAAGGCTATGAGGCCTCCCACGAGGGCGCTCAAGGCCGTCTGCACGACCCTGCCCCACATGTCGCCGCCGTGGCCCTCGAGGGCGCGCAGCCGCGCCTCGTGGTCGCTCTCGGTGGCGTCCATGCGCTCCGTGATGACAGTGAGGCGCTCGAGGCACTTCTCGATGCCGTCCAGCTCGTCGCCGTGCGAATCGAGGCGCCTCTCGATCGTCTCCAATACGTGGTTCTCCATGCGTTCACCTCCTTCTAGCGCTACTTCCAGCGGCCGCTTGCCGTGGCTTGGAAGGTTATGTCGATCGCGTTGTCGATGTACTGCCCCGCAGGTCTTCCGGCCAGGACGAAGGGCCCGTAGTTCTTAGGCTCGGCGCTTTCGGTCACGATGGATATCAGCGACTTCTCCTTCGTCCATGCCGTTGCGCTCAAGAACGGTTTGTCGACGAACGTGAACGGGTACTTCTCGAAATCCGCAGAGTTTGGGTTGATGTTGAACTGCCCCCAGGACGAATTGATCGGCTCGTTCAGCACGACAGACTTGCGCGCGACCGCGAAGCCGCTCGCCCACTTCTCGTACGTCCACCCGTTCTTCTCGCCGCGCTCAACTATGTAGTCGGCGGCGTTGGACGCCGGCTTGTCAGCCAACGCCTTCAGGATGTCTCCCAGTCTCGTCATGCGACTCTCCTCCACGTGTCGACCGCCAGGTAGGGCGGCATGTTATTGTGGGGTTGGCCTCCGCCTTCTGCACCCGTATTGAATATGTTGTACTGGATTGACGAACCGCTAGACGTGTTTAGCCATCCGTATTGAGTTCCGGCGTAGTACGCCCACACGCCAGAATGAGAATGACTAGGCATCTCGTGCACACTGAGCCTATGCTCGGCCTCGCCGCCCGTGCTTCCGCGCTCGTAGCCGCCGCCCGATGCCAGCAGGAAGCAGCCCTCGATCTTCGACCACTCGCCGCGCACGTCGTTGGGGTCGAAGCCGCTGTAGAACTGCCGTATCGTTCCTACGGGGTTCGCCATGTCCCACATGAGGTCGGTCAAGCTACTCGCCCCCCCCCGAGATGCCGAGGAGCGCCTCGATCTCCGCCAGCTCGGACGAGCTGACGACCGTGTAGAGCGCATCAGTCCAGGCGCTTGCGTAGTCCGCCGAGCCCGACTTCGCGAGCACCTGCCCGCTCGTCCCGCCCGTCGGGACGCCCTGGCCCGCCGGGCCCTGCGGCCCCGTTGCGCCCTTCTCGCCTGCGTCGCCCTTGGGCCCCTGCGGGCCGGTCGGCCCCTGCGGCCCTGCCGGGCCCGTGGCGCCCGTAGCCCCCGCGTCGCCCTTGTCGCCCTTCTCGCCGGGCTCTCCCTGCGGCCCTTCGGGGCCTGCGGGGCCCGTGGCGCCCGTAGCGCCCTTGGGGCCCTGCGGCCCGGTTGCCCCCGCGTCGCCCTTGTCGCCCTTCGGCCCTTCGGGACCCTCGGGGCCTGCCGGGCCTGCGGGGCCCTGGGGCCCGGTCGCGCCGGCGGCGCCTGCGGGGCCGGTGGCCCCGGTCTCGCCCTTGGGGCCTGCAGGGCCCGTCGCGCCCGCAGCGCCCGTCGGCCCCGCGTCGCCCTTGGGGCCCTTCACGTTTCCGATAAGGAACTTCGCCATCACGCCTCCTCGAACGAGTAGTAGAGGTTTCCGTCTTCATCCAGCTCGAAGGCCGGCGGGTCGTCCCCGTCGGCCCAGTAAGCCCACAGGTCGCCGTTCTCGTCGACCGAGAGCGAGAACAGGCCCGACATGGAGCCCGTCACGCCCGACTCGCCCTTCGGCCCCTGCGGCCCCGTGTCGCCCTTCGGCCCCTGGGGGCCTGCCGGGCCCGTGTCGCCCTTGTCGCCCTTGAGGCCGCGCGGGCCCTCGGGGCCCTCGGGGCCCTGGATTCCCTGCGGCCCCTCGGGGCCCGTCTCCCCGGTTGAGCCCTTCGGCCCCTGGGGGCCCGCGTCGCCGGTCTCGCCCTTGGGCCCCTGCGGGCCTGCCGGGCCCGTGTCGCCCTTGGGGCCCGCCGGGCCCGTCGGCCCCGCGTCGCCCTTGGGGCCTGCGGCTCCCGCCGCTCCCGCCGGGCCTTCGGGGCCCTGCGGCCCCGTGCCGCCTGCCGGGCCCTGCGGCCCCGCCACGCCCTGCGGGCCGGTCGCGCCGTCCTCGCCGGGGTCGCCCTTGTCGCCCTTGGGGCCCTGCACTCCCGTGTCGCCCTTCTCGCCCCTGGGGCCCTTGATGCTCACGGGCTCGGGGTTTGGCCTGTTGTCGTTGTTCGTCCACGAGATGACGCCCGCAGGCGACACGGATGGCACGTAGACGATGCCGTCCGACACCTCAACGGGAAGGTCGCCCACTCGACCTATGACGTCGCAGCGGCCGTTAGCCTTGATAACGACAAGCACGCGGTCTCCAACGGATGCCGCGTGGCACGCGACGCAGCGCGTGGTCACGCTGGATGCGTTGAGCTGCACCTCGTAGCTTCCGTCCGGGTTCACGGCCTTCACGCTGCCGTAGACGTGCGAATCCGCCGGCCTCTGCTCGGGAAGCAGCGCGCCCGCGATGTCGTCGATGTTCACCAGACCACCTCGCTATAAACCTCGGTGAGCATTCCCTGCCGCACGAAGCGGCGGGCCTTGAAGCCGGCCTTCAGGCTCTTCGAGAGGGATAGTCCCACGTTGGTCACAGCTCCACGCCACGACAGACCCGCAGCCGCGTACTCGACGCCCAGGGCGTTGTTCGGGGCAAGCTCGGGCGAGTACATGCACGAGCCCTCGACATACTCCACGTTCGACGTCTTCTCTACGAGCACGGCCAGCGCCTTGGCCTCCAAGGCGGCGAGGCGCTCGGCCTGCGTCTCGCCTTCGAGCTCCTGCACCTCCTCGTCGTGCGTGACCTCGTAGCCCCGGTACGGCACGGACGAGGGCGAATCCGGGTCTACGTTCGAGGCCGTGGCCGAGAGGGCCTCCTCCTCGGTCTCGTAGTAGAGGCGCACCGTCGAGGGCGTGTCGGCCCACTCGCCGCGCTGGACGAGCTCGGGGTACATGACGCCGCCCGAATCCGACAGCACGAGGGCCAGCTCGCGCTCGGTCGGTTCGACGTAAGGCGTGAACTGAAGGACGCCGTACGCGTCGGTCCAGGCGCTCGCGTAGCCCGCGACGTCTAAGAGGCGGTTCACGATAGCGAGATAGCTCGCCTTGTCGCGCTCGATCGTGAAGCCGTTCTTAACCGCGTACGCGCTGGGGTCGGGGTTGTTCACGCGCAGGCCGACAGACTCCGCCAGCTGCACGGCCAGCTGTACGGCCTGCGTCCCCGCCGCCACCGTGAACGGAGCGCCGTACTTGCGCGACGACAGGCGGGCGAGGACGCTCTGGCACTCCATGGTGCCGCTCACGACCGGGCCGTTCATCTTCGGCTCGGAGACGGAGAAGCCGAGCGTTGCGAGGGGCCGCAGCACGTCGCCCTCGGGCGTGGAGTACGCGTGGTAAACGCGCACGAGGTCGCGGCTGTCGGGCACCGAGAAGCCCGTGAAGTCGAGCGTCCCCGACACCTTGAGGTCGGAGAACGCCGACATTTCGAGCTTGCCGCCCGTCACCTGCCACAGCTCCTCGCCCTCCTGCCAGGTGTCGCGGTCGACGCGGCGGAAGACGTTGCGGTAGTGGGCCGTCCAGGTCACAGCACGCCCCCCTTCACCTTTGTGAGCGATACGGTGACGTCCACCCAGTCAGGACGGCTCTTCTTCTCCGAGAGCGAGAGCTTCGGCACCGCCGTGAGCACCTCGCCGTCGAACGACTTGGCCACAACCGGCTCGTGGGCGTCCATCATGCGCCCGAGAGCCGCCGCCTCGTCGCGGCCTATGACGAGGCCCGACAGCGTGAGGGAGCTGTTCAGGGCGTCCTCCATGTGCGCCGTCGGGTCGGAGTCGCCGGCGTAGGTCACGTACTCGACCGAGGGCGTCAAACTGGCCGAGCGCGCTAGGTTGTGGCGGATGCGGGCCAGATCGCCGTTGAAGTACAGGAACGCGTATGGGCTCTCGACGCGGGCCTCGTAGGATGCCGTTGAGACGGCACCCGAATCGGCCACGCTGAGGACGACGTATGCGTAGTCAGTGTTCAAGGGGGCGTAGGTGTCGACGACGGCCGAGCCGGCCGACAGCTCGTCGCCAAGCAGCACGCGCTTTCCGCCGACCTCTCGGTACAAGACCATGTGGTCGGGCGGCTGAAGCGCGTCGTCGTTGACGACGAACACGGACAGCGCCACGCGGCCCGTCTCGGGGTCGGGAGAGACCGTGACGCCCGCCGTCATGGGAAGCTCGAACTTCACCGAGAACGCGCGCTCCGCCGTGGCCGTGAGGGACGAGGACGAGCGGGCCTCGGCGCGCATGGTGTACGTGCCGCTGTCGTCCGGCACCCAGTCGGAGGAGGTGATGGAAGCCGTCGTGGACGTGCCCATGTCGAGCGAGTAGACGGCGTTCCCGTCGGCGTCTAGCACCGTCAGCTTGAGCGAGGTGAGCGAGCCGCTGGGGTCGTCGTACTGAAGCGCCACGGCTACGGGCGTGTTCTCAACCGTGAAGCCGTCTGCCGGGGCTGTGAAGGCCAGCGTTGGGGCCTGGTAGACGCGGAAGACGCGGTTGCCCGACCAAGGGCCGTAGTCGGCGTCAGCGCCCTTCGTGCGGACGCTCCAGGTAACCTCGGAGTTGACGGCGAACGCGTTGTCAACCTCGTACGAGGCGGCTGCGCCGTCGATCTGCTCGGTCGCCCAGGTAGAGCCGCCGTCTGTGCTATACCGCAGCTGCGCGGCGGTCTGCGCCGAGCCGTCTATCGGGTTGTGCGCCCAAGAGAAGGCGACGCTTTCCTCGGCCTTGCTCACGACCGTGCCCGAGACGGGCGTGAGAAGCGTGGGCGCGGCGGGCGGGCATATGGTGACGACAGCCTCTGACGCGGCAGACCACGCCGAGACGAGGCTCCCGCGCTTGTTGCGGGCGCGGTAGTAGAACGTGCCGCCGCCCGGCTCGTCGGTGGTCTCGGTGACGGGCGATCCGTCGATCGTCGCCACGATCGTCCACGCGGACTTGTCCTTGCTGCGCTGAAGCTCGAGCGAGGTGGCCGTGCGCGCGGCGTTCTCGATCGACACCTTCACGGTGGTGGCGGCGAGGCGCGAGGCCGTGACCTTTTTGGGCGCGGCGGGCGTGTTGTAGACCGTTCCGCTCGTGGAGTAGCCCGACGTGCCCGCGCTGTTCTGCGAGCGTACGCGGTAGCGGTAGCTGTGGTCTGCCGACGTGCCCGTGTCGGCGTACGAGGTCGTCGAGCCGCCCACGCTGGCTATCTGCGACCATGAGCCGCCGTCGACGCTTCGCTCTACCAGGACGGCGCTCACGGGCTTCGTGGTGGTCGTCGATGGCTTCGTCCACGAGACGGTGCTCTTCGTGTCGGAGTTGCGCGCCACGGAGCAGCCCGAGGGCGCGTTCGGCGCGTAGTAGGTTATCGCCTTGACCCAGACGTTGACGGTGGCGTAGTACCATCCTGTCGTCACCGATCCGATGTCGTCAACGGGCTGCACACGCGTCTCGATCATGACCGGGACATTGCGGCCCGAGGAACCCTTGCTCACGGTCGTGTAGCCGCTGGCGGAGCACACCTCCTTCCAGCTCGACGAGCTGGACGTGATGTAGCCCCTGCAGCTGCCCCGGTTCGTTCCGTCGACGTAGCAGTTCGCGACTTGGCCGTAGAGCGCCGCCGACTTTTGACGGCATCCGATTTTCCAATAGATCGTCGCCGTGGTGTCGGTCTCGGAGCTGATCCAGGCTTCCACGTAGCCGTCGGCAAGGCGCGCGCTGGTGATGTATATGTTGTCTGTGTAAGCCGTCATGCGCTACCTCCCCCTAGTCGGATATGCAAGCTGCGCGCGGCGGACCCACGCCACGAGGTCTTCCACGCCGCCCAGATTGGACACGAGGTCTTCCAGGCGGCTTATGTCGAACGTGAGGTTGATCTGGTAGGTGTCGCCGCCCCTGGAGCCGTAGGAGCCCGCAGCGGAGGCGGGGACTGCCTGCACGGC
>CAZHOT010000027.1:0-28719 GCA_964534235.1 uncultured Marinilabiliaceae bacterium | reverse complement strand
GGGGCGGCAGGGGGCTGGGTGGCAGGGGGTTAGGGGGGCAAAGTTTTTTTTCGGGATAGGGGCGCGGGGGAAAGCCGGCGGGCGCATGGGGGGGCAAGAGGGGGGATGGGGGGGACGCGGGGAAAGCCGGCGGGGAAAGACGGCGGGCAAACGGGGAGGCATGTGCGCACGGCGAAACCCTAGGGCTCACGCCCTAGGCTGACGTATGCCGCCCCGTTGGGGCTGCCGGTGGAGGGGGCGCAGGGGGAAGTTTCGCAGGGGGGGGGAGGAAAGGGGCGGAAGACGCCAACAGGGAAGGGAGACGGATGGAGTTGCGGTGTGGACGAGGGCGGAATATAGTGTTTTGGGATGCAGTGGGGAGAGGTTATTTGGGGCGGACGGCACGGACGGAGAATCCGTTGTAGCGGGAAAATGTATTTTGGACAGATTGCCCACTTGCGTTGAACTCGAGGGAGACGGCGTTGTCGGTCACCGTGCCGAGGCTCGACGCCCAATAGTTGCCGACGTAGCCGAGCATACCAATCGTCTCCTTGAATACATTTCCGGCGGCGGGCATGAAGATGGAGTTCCCATTGGGACCCGTGACGACGCACCCCGCAATCTTTGAGCCGTCGTAGTCGTCTGTCCAAGTCCACGTGCAGGAGTTGACAAGCTCTTCGACCTCGGCGGCCGTCGGCATGCGCCAGGTGCCTCCCCAGTTGGCTGTCGCGGCGTCGTCTTGCGGCTCTATGGTGGAGCGTCGGTCTCCGACGAAAGTCGTGCCGTCATACCATATGGCGTCGAACTGCTGGTCTTCCTTGTGGTATTTGGTGACGTGCGTGCGGTCTGTGCTCCCCTCGGCAATCCACTTATAGCCCTCCCAATCGTGAACGACCTTGGTTCCATCGGTCTCAGCCCACGAGAAGTACACACCGTAGCTCTTCTCGGAGTCGCCCCCCAGGTTCCACCTGGCCCACTCGACGGAGAGTCCGATGTCCACCCCCTGGCCTACTTTGCCGCCGACGGTCTCGTTGCTCACGTCGTCACCCTCTCTGGGTTGAGGCGCGGGCTCGGGGTCTGGCTTTGGCTCAGGGTCGGGTTCGGGTGTGGGTTCGGGGTCTAGGTCGGGAGTCGGTTCTGGAGTCGGCGTCCCGCAGGTGGACACACTGCCGACAACCTGCCCGTTTTGAAGCACATTCCACTGCGCTTGGGCGGAGACAGCCACAAACGCCAGAAACAGGGATATGGGGAGAGCGAGAGCCGTTTTCATTGCAAGTCGTACGATTTTAGCACCATGCAAATATACGTATATCGAACAATATGGATGCAATTTTCAAGACAAGAAAGGGGGCATTGCCCGGGGCGGGGAAGCCCAACAACTATCACAAGAAAAAAAGGACGCACTGTTTAGTGCGTCCTCCAGTCCGTTGTCGTCTGCCAAGATGCTGTTAGCAGCAGACACCGCCCGCGAGGGTGACTACTTCGGGTCGTAGCCCCACTTGAGGTAGATGGCTCCCCAGGTGAATCCGGCGCCAAAGGCGGCAAGGATGAGGTTGTCCCCCTTGCGCAGACGGTTCTCCCACTCGTAGAGGCAGAGCGGAATCGTCGCCGACGTGGTGTTTCCGTAGTGCTCGATGTTTATCATGACCTTCTCAGCCGGGAGCCCCATTCGGTCTGCCGTGGCGGATATGATTCGCAGATTTGCCTGATGCGGCACGAGCCACGCCACGTCGTCTGCCGCCAGGCCGTTGCGCTCCATGACCTCGACTGTGGCGTCGGCCATGTATGTGACGGCATATTTGAAGACCTGCTTGCCCTCTTGGGCTATGTAGTGCTTGTGGGCGTCGACGGTCTCGTGGCTAGCGGGCAAGGCTGAGCCCCCGGCGGGAATCCGCAGCCACTCGCGGCCGAATCCGTCGGTGTGCAGGTTGGAGTCGACAAGCCCCAAGTCCTCCTCGGTCGGCTCGACGAGGACCGCCGTGGCGGCGTCGCCAAAGAGCACGCATGTGGTGCGGTCGGAGTAGTCCACGATTGACGACATCTTCTCGGTGCTGACCAGGATGACTTTCTTCCTCGCGCCGGAGCGAATGTACTGGCTGACGAGGTCCAGCCCGAAGAGGAATCCGGAACACGCCCCATTGATGTCGTAGGCGAGCGTCTTGTGGATTCCGACCTTGTCGCATATGATGGCCGCCGTAGCGGGGACCATCTCGTCGGCCGTCACAGTGGTGCAGACCACGAGGTCGACCTCGTTGAGGTCTAGCCCCGTCTTGCGGACCAAGTCCTCTATAGCCTTAGCGCCCATGTCAGAAGCCGCCATCCCCTCCCCTTTGAGGATTCGGCGCTCCTTGATTCCGACTCGTGTCATGATCCACTCGTCGTTGGTGTCGACCATCCGGCTAAGCTCGTCGTTCGTCAGGCGGTATTCGGGCGTATAGGCTCCCACGCCCGTAATAACTGCATTTATCTTTGACATTATCTTCTAAAGGTGTTTGTTTTCCGCTTGTGGCCGCAAAGCCCACAGGGGCAAAGGTACATATTTGTCACCACATCTCGTCGTAGTATCGTCTGCACTCGACGACATCGGGATGTTGCTCAAAGTCACCGCGGAGCGCGGCGAAGTCGGCGTCTTGCTCCTGTGGCGTGCCGTCGAGGCCGTAGCTCGTCATGACCTTGACTCCCCACTCCCTGGCGGCGTCGGCCAGCGTCGCCTCCCTGGCGTTGTGGCATGCTTCTGCGACGTGCTGTATGGCGTCTTTGACATTCTCGTCGGTATCGGTGTAGCCATACCATTCGCGGGCGCGCCCGACGCACCACCTGACGGTCAGAGCGCGGGCCCTCTCTGCCAGGGCGCAGAAGTCTCCGGCGACCTGGGCCACGGTCTCGTATTGCCCCTCGGCAATCCTCCTCTCAATGGCCCTCACGTCGGGCATGGGCGCCACGAGTCCGCCGGCGTCGACCCACTCGCAGTTGAGGCTCTCGCTCCGTCCCTGGTCGTGCACGTAGGCCTTGGCAATGAAGAGGTCGATGGCGGTCCGATATGCCACAGCGGCCCGCGCGAGCAACGCCCGGCGAATCCGCAGCCCCCCCTCGATGATATGCTCAGACTTGCTGTGCGCCAGGTCTCCCTCTATTCTCCGCACGGCCGCCATCATGGCCCCAACCGTTATGGGGTTGAGGATGTCGTATGACACGGCGTCGGACCTGAGCTTGCGCCTGTCTCGCTTTCGCCACTTGTTCCAATCGCGGAACATCCCCATGGAGAAGAGATTTTGCGCCACGACGAGGTGGCTCTCTCCGTCGCGCTCGGCGAGGACGGAGAAAGGGAACGCCGCCGTGTCGGGACTCGTCCGATGGTGCCCGACAACCATTGTGAAAGCCCCGATGCGCGCCGGCTCCAGGACATAGGCTCCCGAGCCTGTCTTGACGCCGCGGTCATAGACGGCCTGCTCGATGGGGCCGAGGCGGTAGTGGTGGTTGCTGGCGTTGGTGGCGCTCCCGGCGTTGAAAAAGGAGTATGCCCCCGCCACGAGCAGCGACGACTTGTGGTGGCTCACCGTGCAGGGCCCCGCCAAGACCGCCACGGCCTCGCCACACAGCAGCTGGCAGTTGGCGAAAGCGAGCAGATTCTCGCCCACGAAGCCCTTGCCGACCGCGGCGCACTGCCCGACGAAACAGTTTGTGAGGTCGGCCCCATCGAAGACCTCCGCCCCCTCGGCAAAGACAAAGTTGGCGGCCCTGACATCGGCCCCGACAAACGTGGGCTGCTCGGGGGCGGAGAGGATGGTCCCGTTGCGCAGGGCCGACGCCCCGTCTATGACGGCGCGCCTCCCGATGCGCACTCCCTCGACGACGCGGGTCGAGAAGATGTGTACGTCTTTGCCAATCTCTGCCACGAGACCCTCGGCCTCGCGCCTCACCAGGACCTCGTAGCCCTCGACGAGCCCCGGAACGTAGCGGTGCATGGCCACGCAGTAGGCGATGTTGGAGTTGAGCGACGCCGAGAGGAGCACCTCGCGCCCTCCGCCCTCGTTGACAACCGCCACGGGCGTCCCGATGCCGAACGGCCCCTCGCCGCCCACAATCCGCCCGCAGTTCATGGCCACAAAGCGCCCCCCGACGCTATATCCGCAGAGCAGGCCGACATCGTGGACAAAGAACCAGTCGCCCAACGTCACGTCGCGGAGCGTGGCCCGGCATATCGACGAACGGACACTGCCCATGTCGAAACCCGGCGCATTGACATGGACCACGCCGCTCATGTCCCCAAGGCGGACGACGCCCATGAAACGCACCGCCGTGAGCGCCGCGGCATCGAACACGCCGCGCACCCAGACGTCGGACCAATCGTCGGCGACGCACCCGCGCCCCTCCAGCACCCGCACCTCAGCCTCGCTCAGATGCCGATAGTCAAGACTTGTGTCTACTGTCATATCTCAGTTCTCTAAGCCCCGCGCGCCCCGTCGGCGCAGGAGACCCCACGCCCCACCGCCCAAGACCACGACGACGACCAGGGCCGACGCCACGGTCGAGACGACATTGCCGACCCGGAAGCTGGCTGGCTTGAAAGCGAACTCTATGGTGTGGGTCCCGGCGGGAATCCGCAAGGCGCGCAGGGTGTAGTCGGCCCTCAAGATTTCCGCCTCGCGCCCGTCGATGGTGGCGCGCCAGCCGGCAGGGTAGAAAATCTCGCTGAAGACCGCCACGCCGTCGGCCCGGGAGCTGCTCTCGTATGTTATGCGGTCGGGCGAGTAGGCCGTCTGGCGAATCGTGGCGGCACTGTCGGGGGCCAAAATCATGTCCTGCCCCCCCTCGACGACCGCCACTCGGCGCAGGTCTACCTGGCCTATGGAGCTTAGCGCCTCGTCGGCCGATGCGACGGCGCGCACTTGCCCTACGAACCAGGCCTCGGGGTGGGCGTAGGCGTTGACGAGCGGCTGCTGGCGGGGGTTGAAAATGAGGTAGCGGCAGTTGAGCATATTGAGAGCCGGCGACGCTGCCAGCGCGGCATCGATTGCGGCGAAATCCTGCTTTTGAACCGCCGCCGCCAACCTCTGCCACTCGGCGACGAGATAGCTGTCGATGACATCCTGGTAGCGGCGCAACTTGGCCCCGTGGTAGCCCCCGACGGAGTGGTGGTAGTATGAGGTGTAGACCTCGTTGAACGGGTTGGTGTAGAGAGCCATGACGCGGTGCGGCGCCTTGTCTTCGAGGATTGCCTTGTCGGCCTCGGAGAGCTCGAAGTTACGGCTCTCGCTCTTCTTGACGAAATTGTCGTCGGAGAGGTATCGGCGGTCGACGCCCCACAGGTCGAAGAGGCAGAGGACGCCCACCGTGGCAAGCATTATCTTGTTGTTGATCTTCCTGACGGAGCAGAACCACAGCGCCGACGACGCCAGGAGGATAAGCACCGCCGAGCGCAGGGCGTCGGACCTGGTCAGCTCGACGCGCGCGTCAACGAGCGTCTGCTCCAAGATACCGTAGGCCGGATTTTGCTCCGCAAGCCTCCCGAGCGTCTCGGCCTCTTGCGGCGTGAGGAAATCATAGAAGAGCGTCGGGGCCGCGGCAAGGAGCAGCGCCACGCCCGCCGAGAGACCCAGAGCGCCGAAGAACTTGCCGGGCCCATATTTGACATCCTCAGGATGGTCGAAGACGGCCTTGAGGCCCAACATGGCCAGGAGGGGGATGGAGACCGTGGCGATGACGAGCGCCATCTCGACAGTCCGGAACTTGTTATATAGCGGGAAATGGTCGAACATGAAGTCTGTCAGCAGTGGGAAATTCTTTCCCCAGGCCAGGAAGACCGAGAGCAGCGTGGCCGCGATGAGCCACCACTTGACCCTGCCGCGGCAGAAGAAACAGCCAATGAAGAAGAGGAAGCACACGACGGCGCCCACATAGACGGGTCCCGACGTGAAACTGCGCCCCCCCCAGTAGGCGCTCTGCTGCGCCACGGCCTGGGCAATCTGCGGGTCGGCTGCCCTCACGGCCTTGAGTCCGCCCCCGATGGGAGCGCTCGCCCCGCCCACCACATTGGGGACGAGGAGCGTCGGCGTCTCGCCCACTCCGTAGCTCCAGGCCAGGGCGTAGTCCTTGTCGAGCCCCGTGCCTCGGCTCTCTCCCTCTGCGGCTTTGAGGTCGCTCTTGCCGCGGATGGAGTAGGCGCCATACTCGTAGGTGGTCCAAAGGTTTGTCGTGCCGGGCAGAATGGCCAACAGAGCCGCCACGGCCAAGACGCCGATGCTCGCGCCGAAAGCCCGCATGGCCTTGTGGCGCACGGCGTGGACAAGCTCGACGAGGACGAGGACGAGGAGCGCCAAGGCCAAATAGTAGGTAATCTGGACATGATTGAAAGCCAACTCCAGGCCCAGGGCGACCATGGTGTAGATGCCCCCCAGGAGCCTCTTGCCGCCAAAAGTCATCAGCACGCCGCCGATGACGAGCGGCATCATGGCAATGGCGTAGCACTTGGTGATATGCCCGGCGGCAATGATGATGATGTTATAGGAGCCGAAAGCGAACGCCAGGGCCCCTACCGTGGCGACGCCCCTGCCCAGCCCCAGACTGAGGAGCAGGACGTAGAAGCCGACGAGATAGAGGAAGACGATTGCCACCGTGGTATATGGCAAGCCGAGGCGGACGAAATGCGAGAGATGCCAAAAGATGTTGTGGCTGGAGTCAGACCGGATCTGATAGGCCGGCATACCTCCGAACATGGAGTCTGTCCACTGCGCTTTCTCGCCCGTCTGGCTCTCATACTCCACAAGTTCGCGGGCCGCCCCCTGTGCGTGAATGTTGTCCATCTGTGGCAGCGTCTTGCCCTGCAAGACGGGCAAGAAGTAGGCGAAACTGGCCACGACGAAGCATAGCACCACCACGGCGTGAGGCCATAGCGACACGAACTTCTTAAGTGTAGGATTCATTTATCTATGTTTAATTTTTTGTTTCCTGACAAAGGCGTGACGCACCGCCTGCCCGACATTGCGCCACCCTCCCAGCGCCCCGTCGCCCTCGCTCCACGCGTGGGCCAGGAGCCCCGCGGCGTCGGCCGCGGCGGCCGGCACGGCGGAGAGCCGCACCCTCCACCCGCCCCCGGCTGGGACGGTCTCGCGGAGCGCAAAGCCCCCAGACCTCAAAACCGCCCGCCCCCGCTCCGGCACAAGCGGCGCGGCGACAGACACCGCCCAACGCACCTCGCGGGCGAGCGACGGAGCCAGGGCGAGACACCCTCGCACGAAAGCCGCCGCATCGTCGCGGGCGGCGAGCATGACAGCAAGGTCGAGCATCCACTTGAGGGAGCTCTGCCCCCGAAGCCAGTGCTTGCGGGCGTGGGCGCACAGGTAGCAAAAATGGGCGTCGGGCGAGAGTGTGTCCACCATCTCGCCGCTCTCGACATACCGCGCGACATCGCCAAGGAACGACGCCCCGCCATCGCTCCGCGAGAGCTTGTGGTGCAGTTCGACGCCCACGCCGCGGTAGGTCAGCCCCTCCAGGTGGTCGCGCCAACTGTCCACCACGGCCGGCCGGCGTGGCGGAGGCCCCTCCTCGGCCCCATCGGCAACAAGGATTTCGCGCGCCAGGCGCACCTCCGGTCCCGGCACCAGGATGTCTACATCGCCAATGGCCCTCATCGCGGCATCGTGATAGGCCGTGCCGACGAGCGCCACGCCCTTGAGGGCCACGCACCCCACGCCATGCCCCCGCAAGAGCCGCACCACACGCCACGCCACACCTATGCAGACAGCGTTCCGGCTCAGAACCGCAAGGACATGCGGCCGCAATAGCCTCAGCAACCGGGGCGTCGGCCCCCAGTCAGCGTAACTGTCTGCCAAGCGCCCCGCCAACCATCCGCCTACACCCTGCGCCGCGGCGAGACGCGCCAACGCCTCGACATCGGCATCCGCGACGGCGGGAGGCTCGAAGCCACCACGCTCGACGGCGCAGAGGCGGCAGAGCAGGGCGCGGAGGGCTTCTGCGGTCATCCTCGTCAGTGAGTCCCGCTAGCTCCGCCCGCCCGCGACGAGCGCCTCGATGACCCTCGTCATGCGCGGCTCAGCGGCCGCGGCGACGCGCTGCACCTCCTCGTGGCTCACCTCGACAATCTCTCCGGGGACCCCGGAGTCGGTTATGATTGATACTCCGAAGACCTCGATGCCACAGTGGCGCGCCACGATGACCTCCGGGACGGTGCTCATGCCGACAGCGTCGCCGCCCAGGGCTCGGAACATCTTATATTCCGCGGGGGTCTCGAAAGTGGGGCCCGTCGTGCCGACATACACGCCCGTGCGTAGGTCGAGACCCTCGTCGGCGCCAATCTTCAAAGCCTGAGCAATGAGCCTCTTGCTGTAGGTCTCGCTCATGTCGGGGAAGCGGGGGCCCATCTCGTCGATGTTGGGGCCTATGAGCGGGTTCGTGCCGAACATATTGATGTGGTCCGTTATGACCATGACGTCTCCCACCTTGAAGCCGGGGTTGAGCCCCCCGGAAGCGTTGGAGACGAACAGCGTCTTGACCCCCAGGAGGCACATGACGCGCGTCGGGAAAGTGACCTGCGCCATGGTCCACCCCTCGTAGAAGTGGAAGCGCCCCTGCATTGCCAAGACGGGGACCCCACCGATGCGCCCGACAATCAGACGCCCCGAATGCCCCTGGACGGTCGAGACGGGGAAATGGGGGATCGAGGCGTAGTCGATGCTCTCGACCACCTCAATCTTCTTGACCAGGCCGCCAAGACCCGTGCCCAGGACAATGCCGACGGTCGTCCCATCGATTATGCGGCTTTGGAGGAACGCCGCCGCCTCGCGAATCTCATTAGGAATCATATCAATGCTCTTATGTGGTGGAGAATCATATTATCGAACTCTTCGGCCTCGCCAAAGAGTATGTCCGTCTTGATTGGCAACGCCGCCACCTCGTGGCCTCCGACATGGGTTGGCAGCCTCGTGGCGTCTTTCTCTGTCGTGAGGAGCACACTGCCCCGCCCCACCCCGTCGAGCGCCGCCCCAATCTTCTCCAGCTCGGCCGGGGTGAAGTCGTGATGGTCCGCAAAAGGGAACCTCTGCACGGGCCCGACGCGGCGCTCAACCTCGTCGAAGAAAGGCCACGGCCTCCCGACACCCGCCACCGCCACCGCCCCCCGGGCGGCAATCTCGCGGTCGGGCACCACCTCGCCGCCGAGCCGCACGAAGTCGGCGTAGCCTATGGTGCTGAAGAATATGCGCTGCTCCTGCCGAAGCCTCATCTTGCGCCGAATCTCGTCGGCCTCGCGCCTGGATAGCGACGGCGGGCACTTGTTGACCAGCACGACGTCCGCGGTCCGCGCCATTGCCGCCGCCTCGCGCAAGTCGCCCACCGGCAGAGGCCAGTCGCCCCAGAGGGGGCGGGCATGGTCGCAGACGAGGACCAGGGCGGAGGGGCGCACACTGCGGTGCTGCATTCCGTCGTCCATCAAGACGACCTGGGCGCCACGCCCCAGCGCACAATCTATCGCCGCCCCGCGGTCGGCGTCGACCACGACATCGACCTGCGGCAAGTGGCGCTTCAGTTGGCACGGCTCGTCGCCGATGTCGGCCGCCGCAGACCCGACCGCGGCCACGACCTGCCCGCGGCTCTTGCGCCGATAGCCCCTGCTGACGATGGCGACGCGCCACCCGGCAGACAGGAGCAACCGCGCCAAATGCTCGATGACGGGCGTCTTGCCCGTCCCCCCGACAGTGATGTTGCCGACGCACAAGACCGGGGCGGCGAAACTCCGCCGCCGCAAGACACCCGCGGCGTAGAGCCACACGCGGACCTGCGTGACGACCCAATATAGCGCCCCGACGGGCAGAAGCAGGAGCCGAAGCCTCCTCATTTCTTGCCCACAATGTAGCCCTTTGCCCACCGGGGCAAGAGGATTACGCCGACGACAAGGTAGGGGTAGTAGCTGACGAGCCTCCAGCAGAAGGCCAAAGCCATGGCCCCGATGGGGATGTAGTCGGCGAGGAACTCCTTGAAGACATATTCCGCGAAGCCGCTCCCTCCGGGCGTGGGGCTTACGAGCATCATGATCCACATTGCCAACTGCTTGCCGAAGACCACAAAATGGTCGAGAAGCCCCAATTGGCCCGCCCCGAAGAACGCCAAGATTAGCGCATTGACAACCCAATAGCGCGACGTCCAGCTGAGAGCCGAGGCCAGGAACGCCCGCAACCACTGCCGCAGGGGCCAGTGGCGGAAATGGCGCCCCGTCTGCACGATGTCGGAGCCGACGTCGCCAATGTCCCTGCGCCACCGCCGCAAGACGGGGAGACGGAAGACCTGGAGCAGAAGCCACTTAAGCCCACGGGGGTTGACGAAGAAGCCGTAGCTGAGCAACAAGATGTAGCCGACCTTGACCCCGTAGCCAATCCAGGCCACGACGGCCAACTTGTGGGCCACGCTCTCCTCCAGGCCGAAGATGTTCTCATAGCCGACGAGCAGGACGACAATGGGGAAGAAGAGCGCGAAATACAGCTCGTCGAGAAACGACGTCATCATGACGATGCCCGTGGCCCTGCCGGCAGATATTCCCTCGCGGTTGACGAAGAAGAGCGCCACGCTCGTCCCCCCCACAGCCGAGGGCGTCACCGCCGACGAGAACTCCCAAAGCATTATTATCCGAAAGGCGGCGAACCAGCTCAGCTCGTGGTCGCTAAGGAGGCGGATGCGGACCATGTAGCCGACGTCCCTCCCCGCCATGAAGAGCACCGCGGCGGCGAACCACAGCGCCGACATTGGCCCGAAGTGGAAGGCGCCGAACGTGCCCGGCTCATACTCGCGGGCGAAGAGGAACGCCGTGACGCCCAGTCCGATGACAACGGGGAGGACAATCTTCCACGAGCGCAGGCTCCCCAAAGCGTCCCCCTGCTGCTTAGGCTCGTCTCCCATCTGCAAAAGGCTTTAGAAATTGAAGATGTCGGCCGCCCCGCCCGATGCGGCGGGCACAGGCGAGCCCTCCACAGGCAGGGCCTCCCCGCCGTCGGCGTTGACGCCCTTGTCGGCACAGTCGAGCGAGAAGTTTATGACCACGGGGCTCTCGAAGACGTCCGCGGGACGTACGTCGGTGAGCGACTCGTCGGCGAAGACTTTCAAGATGAAACGCCCGAAGACGGGAATCGCCATGTTGGAGGCCTGGCCTATGCTCATGCTGTTGAAATGAATCCCGCGTTCCTCGCCGCCCACCCAAACGCCGGAGACGAGGTGGGGCATGACGGACATGTACCACCCGTCGCTTTGGTTCTGCGTCGTGCCGGTCTTGCCGCCCATCTGGCACGTCAGCTTATATGCCGGCCCCCGCAGCCGCCGCGCGGTGCCCTGGTCCACGACGCCCTGGAGCAGGCTGATCATCATGAACGCCGTCTGCTCGTCGATGACCTCCCTCTCGCGCCGGCCGAAACGCCCGACGACGTTGCCATACCGGTCTTGAATCTCGGTGACGAAGATGGGGTCGATGTGCACCCCCTTGTTGACATACGTGCTGTAGGCGCCAACCATCTCGCAGAGCTTGACGTCGCTCGTGCCGAGGAAGAGCGACGGCACGGGGTCTATGGGGCTGTCCACTCCCAGGGCGCGGATGAGGTTTGCCACCTGCTCCGGCGAAGTCTGCTTCATGGCCCAACCCGTCACGTTGTTGTTCGAGTTGGCGAGACCCCATTTGAGGCTTACCATCTCGCCGAGGCGCGCGTCGCCGGCGTTGCGCGGCGTCCACGTCGTGACGCCCCCTCCCTCGGCGGGGACGGTGAACGTCTGCGGGGCGTTGGGCACGAGGTCGCACGGCGTGTGCCCGTCGCGGAATATCGTGGTGTAGACGAACGGCTTGATTGTAGACCCCACCTGCCTCCGTCCCTTGGAGACCATGTCATATTGGAAGAAACGGAAGTTGGGCCCGCCGACGTAGGCCTTGACGAACCCCGTACGGGGGTCCATCGACATGAAAGAGCACCGCAGGAAGTGCTTGTGGTAGACGACGGAGTCGTAGGGCGACATGACCGTGTCGCGCTCCAGGCCCGGGGCTCCCCAGTCGAAGACGCGCGTCTCGACGGGTTGGCGCATATGGGTCATAATCTTGTCGTCGCCCATGCCGCGGTTTTTCAAGATTCTCCACCTTTCGGAGTTGCGGAGCGAGCGCCGCACCATGGCGTTGAACTGCTCCTCGGTGATGTCGTCGGAGTATGGCGCGAAGCGCGCGCCCCTCTTGCTCTTGAAGAATAGCGGCTGGAGGTTTTGGCCAATATGCTCCGTCACGGCCTCCTCGGCGTAGGCCTGCATGCGGCTGTCTACAGTGGTGAAGATTTTCAGCCCGTCGCGGTAGATGTCATAGAGGGTGCCGTCGGCCTTGGGGTTCTTGTCTATCCACCCGAAGAGGGGGTTCGTGGCCCACTGGATGCTGTCGTCGACGAACTCCTGCGCCTGCCAGGCGGCGTAGTCCGCCCTCACGGGCTTGTGGGCCTTGAGCTGGAGCCTGAGGAACTCGCGGAAGTAGGGCGCCGTGCCGTCTTTGTGGTCCTCGCGCCGGAACTTCGAGACGTCGAGCGGCAGGGCGCAGAGCGAGTCGCACTGCGCCGTCGAGAGATACCGTTGGCGGAGCATCTGCGTCAAGACGACATTGCGCCGCGCCGTGACCTTTTCGGGCCTCCGCATGGGGTTGTAGAGGGCGGGATTCTTGAGCATCCCGACCAGGACTGCGGCCTGCTCCACCTTGAGGTCTCCCGCCTTGCACCCGAAGAACGTATATGCGGCGCTCTCGATGCCGTATGCGTCATAGACGAAGCCGACCTTGTTGAGGTACATCGAGAGGATCTCCTCCTTGGTGTAGCTCCTCTCCAGCTTGACGGCAATGACCCACTCGTTGAGCTTCTGCGTGACCCTCTCCCAGAAGTTTGCCGCATGGTCGTGGAAGAGCATCTTGGCGAGCTGCTGCGTTATGGTGCTTCCCCCTCCCGACGACTCGTCGCGCGTCATGACCGTCTTGACCAGGACCCGGAAGAGACTCCGGAAGTCGATGCCGGAGTGGGAGTAGAAGCGTTCGTCCTCCGTGGCCACGAGGGCCTTGACGAGGTTTGGCGAGAGGTCGTCGAAGTCGACATAGCTGCGGTTCTCGACAAAGAAGCGCCCCAGGGGCTTGCCGTCTGCCGAGACAATCTCCGTGGCAATGTTGCTCTTGGGGTTCTCCAGCTCGGCGAAAGAGGGCATATAGCCGAGCGCCCCCCACGCCAGGAGGGCGAAGAAGACGACCACGCACAGCAAGCCGGCGGCAAAAAGAGACCAGAACCCGACAACGTATGGCTTAAACTCCGGCTTCATTGAGGACTAAAAAGGGTTTGTTTGTTCGAGGGGGCTAATTTAGCAATTGCGAGATTCATATGCAAACTCACCGTTTGCGCATGATGGTCAGCCCGTCGCGTATCGGGACGAGTACCTTTTCGACCCTGTCGTCGGCCGCCACCCTGTCGTTGAACTCGCGCAGTGCGCGGGTGTGGTGGTCGGCGGGGCGCGGGGGGTGGAGCACGTGCCCGTCCCACAAGACATTGTCCGCCAAGATGAACCCTCCCTGCCTGACGCGCGGCAAGACGGCCTCGTAGTAGTCGGCATACTCGCGCTTGTCGGCGTCGATGAAGACGAAGTCGAAGAGCCCGTCGATCTCCTCCAGGGCCTGACGGAGCGTGCCGACGTGGAGCACCAGTTGGGACGCCCGCGGCGAGCGCGCGAAAAAAGAGCGAATTGTCTGCTCCAGCTCGTCGTTGACCTCGACGGTGTGGACCCTGGCCTCCGGGATGTCGAGCCCCTCGGCCATGCAGAGCGCCGAATATCCGGTGAACGTCCCGACTTCCAAGACGAGCCTGGGGCGCGCCATGTGGACCATCATGCGCAAGAGCGACCCTTGCAGGTGTCCCGAAATCATGCGCGGCTGCAGCGTCCGCAGGTGCGTCAGCCTGTCGAGCTCGTGGAGCAGTGGCGACTCGGGGTCGGAGTGGGAGAGCAGGTAGCGCTCCATCTCGATGGTGTCGGCGTGGTTCATCGTCCTAACAGTATATGAGCCTCGACATCTTGCCGCCCCCCAGGACCTCGCGCGCCACCCTCATGACGCTCTCCGGCGTGACCGTCCGCCGGACTTCCTCGGCCGCCTCGGCCTGTGTCAGCGCCCGGCCGTGGAAGATGACGGCCCTAGCTGCGGCCAGCATGACGCTCTCGCCGTCGTCGGCCTCGATGAGCCGCTGGCCAACATATTGCCTCAAGACCCTCGCGAACGCCGCCTGCGACATCGGCGCCTGGCAGAGCCTGTCGAGCTCGCGGGCCACGACGTCCATCGAGACGGGGATGTTCTGCGGGTCGGTGCCGAAATATATGGTGAAGAGGCCGGTGTCGTCGAACGGTGTGTAGTCCGTCTCGACGTTGTAGGCAATCCCCCTCCTCTCGCGCAGCGCCACGCTGAGGCGCGAGTTCATCGACGGCCCCCCGAGGAGCCTGGCGATGACGGCCATCGACAGCCGGTCGTCGGAATGGCAGTCGGGTGCCCGGAAGCCGAGCACGACGTGGCCCTGGCGCGTGTCCCTCTCCACCGTCTTGTCGAAAAGCCCAAAGACATCCACTCCTCGCCCGCCGCCCGCCGCCCGCCGCGTGGCGGGGCGTCCCCCGAAGTGCCTCTCGGCGACGGCGACGACCCTGGTGGGCGGCAGGGGGCCGACGAAGACGAACGCCATGCGGTCTGTGGTGTGCGCCCGGCGCACGAAGCCCTCGGCATCGGCGGCAGAGAACCGCGCCACCGAGCTGGCGTCGCCCAAGATGTTGTGACCCAGTGGCGTCCCGGCGAAAGCCAAATCCTCGAACTCGTCGAAGATGAGCTCTGAGGGCGAGTCCTGGTAGCTCGTAATCTCGTCGATTATGACGTCCCTCTCCTTGTCAATCTCCTTTTTTGGGAATGTGGGGTTGAAGAGGATGTCGGCGATGAGCTCCGCCGCCCTGTTGAAGTCCTCTTGCAGGAACGACGCGTGCACCGCCGTCTCGTCTTTCGTGGTGTATGCGTTAATCTCGCCGCCGACCTCGTCCAGCCGGTTGAGAATCTGGTGGGCCGTCCTCTTGCGCGTCCCCTTGAAGATGGTGTGCTCGACGAAGTGCGCCAGCCCGTGCTCGTCGTCGGCCTCGTCCCTGGCCCCGGCTCCCACCACCAAAGCGCAGTGGCAGACGGGGCCCGGCGCCGGGATGCTTATGGCGCGGATCCCATTGGAGAGGGTTGAGATTTGCATGTCCCTCGTCATTCGTCAACCTTCTGAGCCATCGGCACGTGGCCGACCGTTCGACCATGCGTCGCGGCACACATTCTTGTGGGTCGCACTTGTTCCATGACCCAAAGTTAGTCATTTGCCGCCGCGCCCGCAAACCGCCCGCCTACGCCCCCTCGGACTTGGGGCGACGCCCCTGGCGCCACCACCGCATGACGTTGGAGGGCGGCCGCCCGGCAGTCAGCTCACGCCGCATGAAGTCCATGGCGGGCGCGACGTGGGCAAAAAACTCATAGTAGCCCCGACAGAGGTGGTTGAGCCCCGGCTCGCCGTCGCTCGTCGTGGCGAAACGGTTCTTGGGGCACTCCCCATTGCAGGCGAAGAGGAAACGGCAGCGCCGGCACTGGCCGGGCAACGCGTCGCGCTTGTCGGCCCCGAAGCGCGTCGCCACCGGGCCATACATCATCTCGGTGAGGGTGTGCGTCCGAATGTTCCCGAGCCGATATTCGGGGAAGACGTAGTGGTCGCAGACGTAGACGTCCCCATTGTGCTCGACGACTCCGGCGTGGCCACATGTCGGGGCCAGCGAGCATACGCCCGGCGGCTCCCCGACCCAATTGGCGAGCGTGGAGTCGAAAATCTGCACGAAGACCTCTCCCACGTCGGCCTCAATCCACTGGTCGAAGACCCCGCAGAGGAAACTCCCCCACTGGGCAGGGTCCACAGAGAAGTCCGCGAGGGGCGCCGCGCCGTCGGCCGGCGACGCCAGGTGCCGCCCGTCGGGGCGCGGCAGAAGCCTCTCGACGATGGGCGCGAACTGCAAGAAGCGGCAGCCTATCTGCTTGAAAAAGCTGTAGAACTCCCGCGGGCGCCCGGCATTGAAAGCGTTGACGACGGCCATGGCGTTCCACTCCACGCCGTGGCGGTTGAGCATCTCCACGCCCCTCATGACCCTGTCGAACGACGGCCGCCCGCCCCTGTAGACGCGGAACCGGTCGTGCATCGGCCTCGGCCCGTCGATGGAGATGCCCACGAGCCAATTGTTGTCGGCCAAGAATCGGCACCACTCATCGTCGAGGAGCGTTCCGTTGGTCTGGATGGCGTTGTCGACGCGCATCCCGCGGCCGTAGAATCGCTGAAGCTCGACTGCCCTGCGGTAGAAGGCCAGGGGGCGGAGCAGCGGCTCTCCGCCGTGCCAGGTGAAGAGGACGTGGGGGGAGGTCTGCGACTGGATGTATTGGCGCACAAAGTCGTCGAGCGTGGCTTCCGTCATCTCGTGCCGCCCTGCCCCGCCTCGGAAGAGGTGGGCCTTTTCGAGGTAGTAGCAGTAGTCGCACGCCAGGTTGCACGCCGCTCCGACGGGCTTGGACATGACGTAGAGGGGGCGCGCGAAGGGGGCGGCGGTGGACATCTCCGGGTTGTTTGTCATGACTTCTAAGTTAGTCAAAAGAGAGGGGGATGTTGCAAAAAAGGGGGAGGACGCACACAAAAGGCGCGCATGCCCCCAAAAGGCACGCGCACCCAGAATGTTATGGGAGAGCCATCCCCCCCTAGAAGTATCGGATGGACCTCATGCCGGGGCGCCGTTTGAGGGTGAAGTCATAGCGGACGCCAATCTCGTGGCTCCCGGCGACGGTATATTTGCGCAAGTCGTTGAAAGGGAAGTCGAACGAGTAGGTGACGGCCCAGCTCTTGTTGATTTGGAAGTCGCCGAAGAGGACAATCTCCGCCACGGTGCGGTAGGAGAGTCCGACCCACAGGCGGTCCAAGAAGAGCATGGAGCCGGCCAGCTCGACCTGCAGCGGCGCGCCGGGGACAATCCGGAACAGCGCCGTGGGGCGAATCTTGTAGTCGTCGACCGAGAAGACGTAGCCGCCATAGACGTAGGTGTGGATGTTGCGGAACGATACGGTGTTGCGTATCTCCTGCTTGTCGGAGTTGTATCGGTTGGAGAAGAACCTCGGGATGCTCAGCCCGGCGAAATAGGTCCCGGCGTTGTTCTTGAAGAAAGCCCCGAAGCCGAAGTTGAAACCGAACTTGGAGATGCGCCCGTCGAAGACGGGGTCTCCATATTGCGCCGTGACGGCGCGGTTGGCGTTGTAGACGATGTTCTTGAGCCCCATCTGCAGTCCGAGGCGGAGGTCGTGCTTCTTGTCTAGCACGAGCCTGTAGGAGCCCGCGGCGTAGAACTCGAAGTTGTTCGTGAATCCGGCGTGGTCGTTGATGATGGTGGCGCCGACGCCGAGGTCCTTGAGCTTGTCCACCTGCCCGTGGGCGTTGACGGCCCCGGTGAAAGGGGCGCCCTCAATGCCGATCCATTGCGAACGGAATAGCCCCATCGCGCTAATGACATCGCGCGAACCGTTGTAGGCCGGGTTGAGGACGCCCTGTGTGGAGATGTACTGGTTGAACACCGCCTGGTCTTGCGCGCCGGCGTGGCGCGCGAAGACCGTCAGGGCGATGCAGACTAGCGAGAGCCTGATTGTGGCATTGCTGAAGTTCATTGTCGTCAAAGATGTGTCGTGAGGTCTACCGTCTCAACTCGACATATCCGCTCATCTTCCGCGTCGAGCGCGTGACCGTCCGCTGGTTGATGAACGTTATGGTGAAGACGTAGTAGTATGTCCCGGAGGGGAGGTTCTGCCCGAGCGTGACCATGTTCGAGGTGCTGCTCTTGCCGTCCCACCAGCTCTCGTTGTCCCCATACTGCTGCCCCGAGGAACGGTAGACGAGCGTCCCCCACCTGTTGAAGACCTGTAGCTTGCTCTCGGAGTTGGTCTTATACTTGTCGGGGATGATGATTTTGAAGACGTCGTTGAGTCCATCGCCGTTTGGCGAGAAAGCGTTGGGGATGAGGAAGACGGACTCGTCGTCTCCCACGTCCTCGTTGCCCGCCAAGATGGTTATCGTGGCGATATTGGAGACCCTGCCCGGCATCTGCTTGTTCTCGATCAGGTATCGGATCTGCTCCTGTCCATAGAACGACGGCTGCTTGACGTAGGAGAAGTAGCCCGTCTGCGTCTGGTCGGAGAGCGTGTTGCCGTTGGAGATGTCGAGCAGGCCATAGGAGCCGGCAATCTTCTGCGTGGAGTCGGGCAGGAGTCGGAACCAGACGTTGGCGGCCTTGTCGTCCCTGGCGTTGAAGCGCCCGGTCCGTTGGTCGAACGAGCCCGCCACGTTGGAGTATCCGTTGTCGAAGTAGCTGCCGTTGTCCTTCTCGTTGAGATCTTTCGTCCCGGCCTCGTCGAGGATATAGCCCTCGTCGGTCTCGTTGACCTTGGGGCGGTAGACCCTGTCAATGGAGGAGCTCCAGCCGATGTAGCGTTGGTCGCCCTTGTGGCTAATGTTGGTATCGAACTCGTAGGCCGGGATGAGGTCCACGGTCTTGCCAAGGTCGCTCTTGCCGAGGAATATTTGGACATTGTATGCCACGAGGTCCTCGGCCACGATGGTTATCCGACCCACAGTGTTGTCGCACTGGGTCTCGGGGTCGCGCACGACGACGGTGTAGACTCCCTCGCCGACATAGAGCGTGTCTCCCGTCACGTCCATCCGGAACTCTACCACGGGCTCCTCGCCCCCGGCCACGGTGTCTGCCTTAAGGTCGCGCAGGGGGCCGAAGACCACGTCGCCGTCGGCCTGTGGGACTACCTGCTTGACGAGCGTCGCGTCGTCTTTGACGAGGGTGTATGAGACTCCGGCCTTGGCCCCTGCGACGACGATGGAGTATCCGAAGATTCCATACTCGCGGCTTGCCGTCTCGTCGTTGCGCATACCGTCGGCGTCGAAGACGACGCTGTAGACCGAGTCGTTGGCAACGGGCAGCGGCAGCTCTCGCACCTCGCGGTCTTCGGTGACGCGGCGGCATCCCTGCTCGTCGGCCACTTCGACAAAGTAGACGCCAGCCGTGGCATAGTGGCGGGTACTCTCGTTGTGACCCCATCCGTCGAAGAAGAGGGTGTCGGCCTCGGTGTATCGCTTCGCATCGCTGGAGAATTTCTCCACCTCTTTCATGTATGACGGAATCTCCTGCATGTCAACAAGCTCGCGGTCCCACGGGTTCCGCTGGTCTTGCTGCTCCTCGGCCGTCCTCCTGCGGTAGAGGCGGTAGACCTCCCCCACCCTCGGCGACTTGGCGTAGCCGAGGCGGACGCCGAGGTCTCCCTCGCAATATTCAAAGATGCTGTCGGGCGCCACGAGATGGCCGACGGGGAGCAAGACCTGGTCGAAGTCTATCGTGAGCTGCTTCCAGGCGTTGCCGCTCGTGCAGTCGTCGTCTGTCGGGTTGAGAAGCCGCGCCCAGAGGTGGTAGGTGGCCGTGCCGGTCTTGACGGGCAGGACCTGCGCCGGCCAGGTCAGGGCCTCTCCGGTGCCTTCTTGCTCCGTCCCTGCTATGGCGTCTTGGCTGTCGCCCACCGTGAGGTGGTAGCCCACGCCCTCCTGGCTGCCGTCTAGCACCAGGGCGAGCGGCTCGCCCGTGCACCCGCCGCCGACATATCCGAAGTTAGCGTCTTGCAGGTCGAGCAGGGACTGGCAGTTGACCGTTATGGTTGCCACAATCTGCGGGCAGTCGAAGTTCTCGCCGAAGCCCATCCAGAGGTAGTTCGTGCCGCAACGGAGGCCGGAGACGGTCAGGCACCCGTCGGCTGTCTTGCCGAGATATTGGTAATATTCGGCGGCGAAGTCTATTGGCAGCTCGGCGCGGGTCGAGAGGTGGTAGTTGGCGCCCTCGACAAGCAGGCCGAGCGGCACCTCGTAGACGAGTCCGTTGGCGTCGCAGACGGCCATCTCGACCTCGACGGGCGTCACCGCCGCCCCGCTCACCGTCAGCCGTCCCATCTCGGCGCGGCACTTATCCCCGCCGTCGAATCCGGCGTAGAGCGTGTAGACGCCGCGCCGCAGGTTGGAGAGCCTCACGGCTGTGACCCCCTCGGCGTCTACCGTCGTCGTGGCCACGACCTGGTTGGTGGCGTTGTCGACGAGCTGATATGTGAGCCCGACGACGACATATTCACCCTCCAGGGTCAGCGTGCCGTCGCACGCCACCACGTCGAGACCCGCCGGGATTGGCGGCCGTCGGGAGATGGAGCCTATGTTGACGAGGCAGGCCAGGTCGTCGGCGGGGTCTTCTGATGCCCAGGAGGCCCAGACGAGCATATTGCCCACGGGGAGGTCGGCAAAGGAGACGTCCGTCGTGCCGTCGTAGAGGGCCTGGGCAATGATGGCCTCGGGCCTCTCTGGGCTTTCGCCTTCGAGTGTGACGAAGAGGCGTATGCCCGTCAGCGCGCTTTGGGCCTGCTTGCCGGCCTGGAGGGCCTGGGCGAGCCGGGCGTTGTCGGGCGTCCAGGCGTCGGCCCCGGCGTCGCCGTGGCATATGTCGCGGCCTTCGTCGCCAATGGTCAGGTTGTCGAGGGGCGGGGCCTTGCGCAGGCGCAGGTCTCCGCGGAGGCGCGACGAGCACACGTGGCCGCCATACTGGTCTCCATATTGCTTGAAGACGATGGCGTAGTAGTCTCCCTCCGGCACCGTGCGTCCGAAGTAGAGGCGGCCGGCGGTGTTGGCGTTGGAGCGCACCTGGTCGAAGAGCGTGGCGTTGCCGCGGTCGTCGACCTTGTAGAGCGAGTATGTTATGACTCCGTCGGGGTCATATTCGGCGTTCTCGACATATACGTCCGTCGAGCCGTCGTCATGGCAGAAGATGTTGGACTTCTCCAGGTTGAACGACAGCGGGAGCTTGAGCGTTTGGAAGTTGACGAGCGGCGACGCCACGGGGCATCCCTGCCCCTCCTGTCCCTCGCGGGCGGGCTTGGTGGCTACGACGTAGTAGTATCCGTCGACGTTGACCAGGTCTGTCGGCACGCCGTCGTCGGAATATTTGAGGCCGCGGAACGTGAGCCGCTGGTGGTCGTAGGTGGCGGAGATGGCGTCGGCCGTGAGCTTGCGCCCGGGCTTGCTGTCGGTCAGGCTTGCCGGCGTCAGCCCGCCGCTTGCGGCGAGCTGGGCGTAGAGGTCGGGCGAGACATAGTGGAGGGTGTAGGAGACGCCGCTCTCGGAGTCGGCCAGGGCGACGGGCTTGCCCGGCTCACCCTCGCACATGTAGCCCTCGAAGTCGAGCTCCTGCACCTTGGGGAACTTGTCTGAGGAGACTGTGACCGTCCCAATCAGCTCCTCGCAGGCCCCGTTGGATGCCACTACGGCATATGTGCCGCCATTGTCGCGGATGTTGGAGAATCGTGGCGCGTCGCCGGCATAGGGCCGGACTGTGGCGATGGGCGTCTGCCCGTTCCACCGCGTGGCTCCGCCGTCGGCCTTGAAGAGGCGATATTCGACTGTGGCCTGGGCGTCGGCGTTAGGACTCTCTATCACGACGTCCACGCCATAGCACGGGTCGGTCTGCCCCTGCGGGGTCTCGGTCTTGACGGTCTCGGAGGTCTTGGGGCGGCTCTTGACCGTGAGGGTCACGACCTGCTCAAACTCCGTCTGGCACTCCAACTGCTTGCCGTCTTTGAGCGTGACGGTGGCCTTGGCGATGACGGAGAACGTGAACGTCCCGGGCGTCTGCGCCTTGGTGGCCGGGAAAGAGAACGTCCCGTTGCGTTGGTCTACGCCCTGCATCTCGTTGGAGACGAGGGTGTTGTCTTGGCCGTAGAGCGCATAGCTCCGCTGGACGGGGCTGTTGGGGCTGAAGTCGGCCCCCGCCACGTGGACCTGCCACTCCTCGTCGACGCAGAGGGTCAGCTCCTGGCCTCCGCGGCCAGCCTGGCCCACCTTGCTGATTGTGGCGACGATGGGGCTCGGCTCGTCGATGCGCGTGACTACGATGTCGTCGAAGACCGTCCGGCACCCGTTGCCCACGGTGGCGATGTAGGCCTCGACGTAGTACGTCCCCGCCTCGACGCCCTCAAAGGTCAGCTCGCTGCCGGCCCAGACGACGGACTCCTGCACCACCTGGCGCGTGCGCTTGTCGGTGAGGGCGTAGGTGACGCCGCTCTCGGCGCCGCGGACAGTGAGCGAGACGCCGGCGTCGTCGGGACAATAGAAACCGTCGTTCTCCAGCTCGACATCGAGCTTCCGCGGCTGGCTGAAGAGGCGGATGGAGACGCTGCCCAACATCGGCATCTCGCACCCGCTGAAGAGGCAGACGACGGTGTAGGTATACTCCCCGGCGGCGAGCGTCGAGGCCTGGGCGTCGGTGAAGACAATGGGTCCGCGTGCCGCCGTCGATGTCCTCCTCGCCACCTCCACGCCGTTGCGGCGCAAGACATAGACATGCTCATATTCGGGGCTGAAGTCGCTGCCGGCCAGGGTGATGGAGAAGTCCGCCACGTTGCCGACGCAGAAGTCGGTCTGCGGATAGACGGAGAGCCCGTAGGCGTCGGTCTGCGGGATGTCTACGGTCAGCGCGCCGTCGAGCTCCTTGTCGCAAGCGAAGGAGCCGTCTTTGCGCTTGGCGCGGGCCACGACCTTGTACTCCCCATTGCGCGGGGCGCCATATTGCGCGGCGGCGAGCTGGAAGAACTGCAGGGTCAGCGCGCCGCCGCTCCCCTGGACTCCCTCGGCGGGGAAGAGGTCGTCGCCGAACTTGACAAAATAGTATGCTGAGGCGGAAGTTGTCGGGACGGTCCACGTCGTCTGACCGATGGTGGCGCAGTCGTTGGCCGTCTGCGTCGGCATGGTGGCGGCCGGTGGCGACGCCACCTCCTCGACCGTCACGGTGTTGGCCATGTCTACGGCCTTGTCGGGCAGCTGCGCATAGTAGGCCCGGACCTTGAACGTCTGCGGGTTCTGGTTCGTCGGGTCGGTGAGGCGCACTCCCGTCCACTCGACGGGCTGCCCGGCGGCGGAGGTTATGGCCACGGCCGACGCCACTCCGTCGAGGATGTAGACCAGGCCCGGCTGAGGATTGGAGACGGCAATGGTGACGCCGGGGGCGTCGGTGCAATAGAAGTCGGACGAGACGGTGACGGCCCGCGGGACTATGCCGTCGAGAGCCGTGATGGTGGTCTCGATTGTGGCCTGACAGCCGGCCTCGTTCTCGACGACGACGCGCACCTCGACCTGCCCCTCGGCGTCGACAACGTTCTGCTCGGCCGCCAGGGTGCCGCTCTCGCCCTCCTGCTTGAGGACGCCGCCGACGTAGAACGAATATTTCTTGAATCCCGACGTGACCGAGACCGGCACACCCTCGCCCTTGACCACGAAGCGTTGCGGAGTGCCGTCGAGGAACGCCGCGTCGGGCTTGTCGTAGACGGAGATCTCGACGGTGCGCGTCTCGACGCAGTCGCCGGTGGCGAACGACAGGCTGAGGGAGTAGACGGTGTGACCGGCCTCTGCGCCCGCCTCCGCCACGTGGGGCAGCGACGTGGAGAGAGAGCCGCCTGTGAAAGTCCGCGGGGTGAACTGCGCCGTGATGTCGGTCCCGCCGCGCTCGACCTTGGTGAGGGTGTAGGTGGTGGCCCCGCCGGGCGTGAGCGTGAACGCCTCGTCTTCGCAGACCTTGAACTTCCACTTGCCCTCCTCGCTCGGCTCCTGGGGGGCCACGTTGGCCCCGGCGGCGTCGGTCATGGCGAGGGTGGGGACGGGGGCCTGGCGCACCTCGATCTTGACCTCCCTCTCGGCGGAGCAACGTCCGTCTTTGGTGACGCGGAGCGAATATGTGCCGCCGTCGGTGGTCTGCAGGCTCGCAATCTTGAACTCGCGGCCCGTCTCGCTCTCAACCACTACGCCGTCTTTGCTCCACTGGTACGCGTAATTGCCGGTGAGCGTCTCGGCGGTGCGGAGGTTGAGGGCGTCGCCGACGCAGTAGACCATGGGGTCGCCCGCCTTGCCGTCGTCGCTGGCCAGGGCGAAGTCCACAACGTCCACCGCGACCTGGGCCGTGGCCGGAGCCGAGACGCAGCCCGTCTGGGTGTTGGTCACCGTGAGGGAGTAGGTGGCTGTCCGATTGGGCGACACCGTGAAAGTCCAGCTCTTGCCGCCCTCCCCGGGGGTGCCAGTGGCGGAGGGGGAAATACTGTATGCAAAGGTCTGAGGGGTGGTGCCTCCCTCCTGCCGCGCGGCGCCATCGCTCGTGACGGTGGCTGTGAGGGTAGCGCTCTGACCCTGGCATATCGGCTGCGGGTCGGCGGCCGTGAGGGTGACGACGGGCAGGGGGAGGACTTCAATCTCCATCTGCTGAGAGACGGAGCACGACTGCGCGCCGTCGAAAGCATAGGAGACCTCGACGGAGACCTGCTTTTTCTGCCCCGCGGCGTCGGCCCCGGGCGTCCACGTGAAGTTGGGCCCCGTGGCACCCGTCTGCACCTGGCTGTCGACAGTCCACTTATAGGTGAAGTTGGCCGCCGCGGCGTCGAGACCCGGGACGGTGGCCACGGCGCCGAGCACAATGGGCGAACCGGCGCACACTCGGCGCCCCTCCCCCTCGGCGGGGGTGAGGGTGAGCGACGGGTTGGGATAGACCGTTATTGTGAACTCTTGCGTCGCACTGCACTTGGGCTCCTCCTCGTGGGTGGCGGTGACGTCGAAGCTGAACGTCGTGACGTCCGAGACCTGGTCGGGGCCGAAGCTGACTGTGATGTCGGCACTCTGGTTGGCCTCGACGGCGGTGGGCGCCACGGTGGCTGTGGCCCCGCCCTTGGGATTGACGGCGAAAGTGAGCTTCTTGCTGTCTTGGCTCGTGAGAGTCACCTTGACCTGGCCGGCTGTGGCGCAGGCCCGGACTCCGCTCTGGACGGTGAACTTGGGCGGCTCGACGACCTCCACCGTGGCGGTCTTGGCCTCGGTGTAGGGCTCGTTGAGCTGCTTGCCCTCGGCGTCGTACTTATATCCGCAGCCGTTGTCGTCCGAGACCCATACCTTGACGGTCTGCGTGCCCGCCGCGGTGGTGGGAATCGTGAGCTGATGGGTGTGGGAGTTCGTCGCGCTTGTGGCCGTCGAGGTCGAAGAGGCCCCGGCCACGTCCCAATGGAACGTGAGGTTGGTGGGCCACTGCTTGCCGGCGGCCTTGATCTTAGTCTCGTTATATGTGGTCTGCGAGATTGTCGCCGTGGCGGAGACTGTGGCCTCGGCGCCTTGGCACACCTTGTCGGGCGTCAGCGTGAGGTTCTCTACGAACGGGTTCGGCAGGAGCTTAACCTCGACCTTGAGGCTCTCGCTCTCGCAGCTCGTCGTAGTGTTCTTGGCCTTGGCGTAGAGCGTGGCCGTGCCGCTCGTGCCGCGCGCCAGGAGCCAAGCCCCCGGGAGCGTCCACCGGGCCGTGGCGGCCGAGACGGTCTGCTTGGCCTTGAAGTTGGCGTCGAGGCCGTTGACGTTGACCTCGTTCTTGCACGCCTCGTCTTCATAGAGGGTGTATTCCACCGTCTGCCCCTGGTCGAAGCCGGCTGTGAGCCGCAGGGCGAGAGACATGTTGCGCCCCTCGCAGAGCGGCGACGGGCCGCCGTCCACTTCGAGCTTGGGCCGGGCATTGACGGTCACCTGCTTGACAGTCTCGGCGGGACAGTAGTACTCCTTGCCGTCAATCTCGACCTTGTTGCCGAGCTGGAACTTATACCACACGCTCCCGGCGGCGGGGCGCGAGACGTTGGCGTCGGTGGTGGAGACGGTGGTCCCGCTGCCGTTGACGTTCGTCCACGCGTCACTGCCGGAGGGCAGGGCCGTGAACGTCGCGCCGTCGGTGGACTTCTGCCAACGGTAGGCGTAGCCGGACGCCGTCTCGCCGCCACCGGGCGTGAAGGAGGCGGAGAGCGAGACGGAAGAGCCCTCGCAGACACTGTCGTCGGCCGTGATGGTGCTTGTGGCGTTGGTCTTCTTGACGGTTATCTTGATGGTCTGCTCCGTGGGGCAATCGTTTGCCCCTTTCTTGCCCTCGGCCACCAGGGCGCCCTGCGAATGCCCGTAGGGGTCTACATATTCGGCCACGACGCGATACTCCTTGTCGTCTTGCAGGGGGCCGAAGCTGTAGGAGGCGCCCTCGCCGCTCTGCGACCAGCCGCGGTCTTTGAAGATTAGCGTCTCGGTGCGCGTCTCGCCGTCGTTGGCGACCTCGTAGAGGCTCCATCGGACATAGGCCGTGAGTGTCTGCTCGGTGGCGCCGCTGTTCGTGGTGTTGACCACGCTCTGCTTGAACGAGGGGCTGAACTCCACCTCGTCGCCCTGGCAGACGGTGAACTCCATGGGCTGGGCGGGGCTCGCGCCGTTGGCCCCCGTGGCGCTTTTGGTGGCGCTGCTGGTCTTGTTGGTGAACTTGCCCTCCATCTTGAGTGCGGTGAAGTAGTAGACCTGGAACTGGTGGTCGAGGCTGAGCTCGCACTGCGGCACGGCCTCTTGCGCGCCGCCGTTGTTGGCGACGTGGAACTTCATGACGGGCGTGTAGAACCTCTGGCCGGACGTCGACTGGGAGGTTATGTCCTGGTCGGTGTAGCTCTTGCTGTCCTGCTGCTTCTCCTGCCCGGCGGAGGTGGCGCTCCACGTGTCGCGGTCGAGGCGCCAGGAGTATTTGGCCGAATATGTGTTGCCCAGCTTGGACACGAGCGGGGTCTCGCCGTCGCGGTATGGGTTGTCGGAGTTCTTGATTTTCATCTCCGGCTTGTCGTCCTTGCACGGGGCCTGGACGAAGGCCTGCTCGTCCTCGTCGTGGACCCACTTGGCGTCGTCGTCGTCAATCTCCGTCCGCACGACGTCGGAGTAGTAGCCGCCGATGGGGTCGAAGAGGATGTCGATGTGCTCTGTCACAGGGCTGGACTTCTGCACGTTGCGCGCCACTTTGAGGCGCACCATGAGCGTCTTGCCCTGATAGTCTTTCATATAGAGATTGCCCGCATAGACTAGCACCGTGGTGAGCGGCGAGCGGTACATGACGTTCTGATGCGTCTTGTTCTGCTCGCCCCACCTCTCGGAACGTCCACCGTAGATGATAGACACGTCTGCGGCCGAGTTGAACTTGTAGCGTATGGGGGTGTAGGAGTTGTCGTCTTGCGAGCCGATGTAGTTGCCAAGCGACACGCCGGTGCTTCGGTCGGCCTCGTCTTTCTTATAGTTCTCTATGTCTATGCTGTCGAGCCTCGTTTCGGGCTTGAAGTCTTCGCCCACGACCCACAGCTCTATGCCCTGTATCGTCTTGCTCGATATAGTCGTCGTGGTGCGCGTCTGCGTCTTCACCCCACCCTCTTCCGAGACAAGGAAGCCCGTCAGCGACCCGTTGGATATGATTGGCGTCCCGACATCGGAGCGGCAAAGGCCGCCGTGGTTGTTGGGGTAAATGTATACGGAACGGGCGGGGGTGGCGGCGGCGCGGGTCTGAGCCGCAGCCCCCGCGGCAAGCGTCAGAAGCACGGCGGATGCCGCCACGGCCCTCAAGATATGTAGGAAAGATTTCATAAGCATACTTTGAGACATTAGAGACGTAAAGATAGCAAATCAAGTCGCTAGATATTCCTTTCTACGACAAAAATAGAGAGTTGCACAGCTCGAGGTGATGTAATTAAGAAGATTTAACAAGAAATAAGAGAGAAGAAGCGTGAGGGGGGGGGATTGGGGGAGCATATGTTCCTAGGGATTGCGTGCGTTCCTAGGAATCGCCCCCCCCCCCATCCTAGGGCTCACGGATGCACCTAGGGATTGCGTGCGTTCCTAAGAATCGCAACCACATCCTAGGGCTCACGCCCTAGGCTATCATATATCGCCCCTTTGGGGCTTTGAGGGGCATGGGGGGGAACGTGGGAGAATTCGGGGGGGGATTCGTAGCCCCAAAGGGGCGGCATGGGGCAGCCTAGGGCGTGAGCCCTAGGGGGGGTGTGGCGGAGGAGGAATGGCGGCAGAGGAGAAAAAAAGAACGCCCCCCCAAAAAAACAAAGTCGCCACAATTGATTATCGGGGGCGATTTTTCCCTATTTTCGGCATTGCAATGTCACATCTATGCCTCAATCGTTGTCCAAGCTATATGTCCATCTGGTCTTCTCGACAAGGGGCCGGCGCGACCTTATCCCTCCCGCCCATATGGAGGATGTCCACGCCTACCTGGCGGCGGTGCTGGAGGCGCACGGATGCCACGTCCTCGCCATTGGCGGGACAAGCAACCACGTCCACATCTTGATGGACATGGCGCGCGTACGCTCGCTGGCGGAGCTTGTGAGGCTCGTCAAGTCGAACTCGTCGCGATGGCTGTGCGAATTGGCCGGCGGCAAGGACTCTTTCGGGTGGCAAGCCGGCTACGCCGCGTTCAGCATAAGCAAATCGCACGTCGACGCCGTATGCGCGTACATATCCGACCAACAGAGACATCACGAGGTCGTCGCCTACGACGACGAGTTCCGCCGCCTGTGCAAGATATACGACATGGCGATTGACGAGCGCTACGCGTGGGACTGAGCGCATGTGTACAACCAATGGCGGGCGTGTACCCTAGGGTGCGCATACGTTTTTCCTAGAGCCGCGTGTTTTCACCCAGGGCTTGCGTGTGTTCCTAGGGCTTGCGTACGTTCTCCTAGGGCTCACGCCCTAGGCT
>CAZHOT010000026.1:28201-34662 GCA_964534235.1 uncultured Marinilabiliaceae bacterium | reverse complement strand
GGGCTTACGCCCTAGGCTGACACATATCGCCCCTTTGGGGCTTTGAGTGGCGTGGCGCCCCCCCCCGGTCGGATGTCCATTGTCAATTGTCAATTGTTAATTATTAATTGTTAATCGTCTTGCCGCCACAACACCCGGTAGCGTGAGCGCGCAGGCGGCGACGAACAGGGCCTCGTAGCTGCCCAGGGCCTCCAGCAGCCAGCCGGCGCCCATCCCCGGCAGGAGGAGAGACAAAGACATGATGGAAGTCCCGATGGCATACTCGGCGGCCTTATATTCGGCATCGCCGACGTAGCGGAGCATGACGAGCATATAGGCCGTGAAGCCGAATCCGTAGCCGAACTGCTCCGTCACGACGGCGGCGGCCACCATGCCGCTCGAAGCCGCGGGCTGCCAGTGTGCCAAGGCCACGTAGGCCAGGTTGGGCAGGTTCATCAGAGCCACCATGGGCCACAAGGTGCGGCGCAGGCCCAGGCGCGACGACAGCACGCCGCCCAAGATTCCGCCCAAGACGAGGGCCGCTACGCCAAACGTCCCGTAGACGATGCCGCACTGGTCCACAGAGAGGCCTATGCCGCCCGCCTCCCTGCTGTCTATGAGGAACGGCGTCACAATCTTGGCAAGCAGGGCCTCGCCCAGGCGGTAGACGGCGAAGAACGTCACAGTGGCCGCCGCGCCGGGGTGTGAGAAGAAAGAGCGCAGGGCGCGCCACAAGATGCGCAGCCCGTCGTCTTGCCGCCCGCGGCGCTCCGTCACGACGGGCATGCCCCACCGGCAAAGCGCGAAGAGGAGCAGGAGGGCGCCGCCGGCGCCGCACAAGGCCGTTGCCCAGCCGACGGCGGCGTCGCCTGCCGACGCTCCGACGCGTCCCGCCACAAACGGGACAAGACCCGTCGAGGCCACCATGGCGACGCGGTAGAACGTCGAGCGTATGCCGACAAAAAAAGACTGCTCGCGCTCCGACAGCGCCATCATGTAGTAGCCGTCGCAGGCAATGTCGTGGCTAGCCGAGGTCATGGCCACGACGAGCATCAGGCACAGCGAGAGGGCGTAGAACAGCGGCCCGGCAAGGAACGACAGCCCCAGGCCGACGAGGAGCGCCGCAAGGCACAATTGGCACGCCAAGACCCACGACCTTTTCGTATGGTAGCGCTCCACCACAGGCGCCCACAGCGGTTTGAGCGACCACGGCAGGCACACGGCGCTAGTCCAAAAGGCGAAGCTGGCGACGCTGACGCCCATGTCTTTATACATCATGGCGGAGGTCGTCATGACCAGGCACGACGGCACGCCCTGGAACACGTAGAGGCTCGGGACCCACCGCCATCCGCGCCCTCTCGTCTCTTTTTCGTTCATATGGATATGACAAATGGGGCGGCGGCGAGTAGCCTCGCCGTGCCGCCCCATCTAGCTTACTGTTTCTCTCTTGCGCTGGCGCCGCTAAGACAGCTTGCGGGCGACCTCTATCTCCTCGTAGGCCTCGATGATGTCGCCCACCTGGATGTCGTTGTAGCCCTTGACGTTGAGGCCGCACTCCAGGCCCGCCACGACCTCCTTGACGTCGTCTTTGAACCTCTTGAGGCTCTCCAACTCGCCGGTGTGGACGACGATGCCGTCGCGGACAATGCGGACTTTGCTCTTGCTCTTGACCTTGCCGTCGTTGACCAGGCAGCCGGCAATTGTCCCGACCTTGGAGATTTTGAATGTCTCCTTGATTTCGAGGTTGCCGGTGACCTGCTCGCGGATTTCGGGCGAGAGCATGCCCTCCATGGCGCTCTTGAGCTCCTCGATGGCGTCGTAGATGACCGAGTAGAGGCGGATGTCGATTTTCTCGCGCTCCGCCAGGCGGCGGGCCGACGACGAGGGGCGCACCTGGAAGCCTATGACCAGGGCGTTCGACGCCGCCGCAAGCAGGATGTCGCTCTCCGAAATCTGCCCGACGGCCTTGTGGATGACGTTGACGCGGATCTCCTCCGTCGAGAGCTTGATGAGCGAGTCCGACAGGGCCTCGACAGAGCCGTCCACGTCGCCCTTGACGATGACGTTCAGCTCCTGGAAGTTGCCCAGGGCTATGCGGCGGCCAATCTCGTCGAGAGTGATGTGGGGCGTGGCGCGCATGCTGAACTCGCGCTGCAGCTGGTCGCGCTTGTTGGCGACCTCCTTGGCCTCCTTCTCGTCGGTGAAGACGTTGAACTTCTCGCCGGCCTGGGGCGCGCCGTTCAGTCCGAGGACGAGCACGGGGTCTGACGGCCCGGCGGACTCGACGCGCTGGTTGCGCTCGTTGAACATGGCCTTGACGCGGCCATAGTTCGCGCCGCAGACAATCATGTCGCCGGGGTGGAGCGTGCCGTTGCGCACGAGCATCGTGGCCACGTAGCCGCGGCCCTTGTCGAGGGAGCTCTCGATGACGTTGCCGCTGGCCACGCGGTTCGGGTTGGCCTTGAGTTCCTGGAGGTCGGCCACGAGCAGGACCTTGTCGAGCAGTTGGTCGACGTTGATGCCTTTCTTGGCGCTTATCTCCTGGCACTGGTATTTGCCGCCCCACTCTTCGACGAGGTAGTTCATGTTGGCCAGCGACTCGCGAATCTTGTCGGGGTTGGCGCCGGGCTTGTCTATCTTGTTTATGGCGAAGACGATGGGGACGCCGGCGGCCGACGCGTGGTTGATGGCCTCGATGGTCTGCGGCATCACGCTGTCGTCGGCCGCGACAATGATGATGGCCACGTCCGTCACCTGGGCGCCGCGGGCGCGCATGGCCGTGAACGCCTCGTGACCTGGGGTGTCGAGGAACGTAATCCGCCGGCCGTTGCCCAGCGTGACGCTGTAGGCGCCAATGTGCTGGGTGATGCCGCCGGCCTCGCCCTGGATGACGTTGGTGTTGCGGATGTAGTCGAGCAGGGAGGTCTTGCCGTGGTCCACGTGGCCCATGACGGTCACGATGGGCGGGCGCTCCTCCAGCAGGCTCTCGTCGTCTTCCTCCTCCTCAATCTCGTGGGCCTTGTCGACGCTCATGAACTCGACCTTGTAGCCGAACTCCTCTGCCACGAGGGTCAGCGACTCGGCGTCGAGGCGCTGGTTTATCGAGACGAACAGGCCCAGCGACATGAACGTGGCTATGACCTTGTTCACAGGCACGTTCATCATCGTGGCGAGCTCCGATGCCGTGACGAACTCCGTCACTTTCAGCACCGACTTCTCCATCTCCAGCCTCTCGGCCTCTTCGGCCTCGCGCTGGCGCACGGCCTCGCGCTTCTCGCGGTTGTGCTTCGAGGTGCTGGTCTTGTGCCCCTTGGCGGTGAGGCGCGCCAGGGTCTCTTTCACCTGCCTCTGCACGTCCTCCGCCGAGGTCTCCTTGGGGGCCTGGTTGGCGCCGCCCTGCTGCTTCTTGCTGCGCTGCTTGTCTTTGCGGTTCTGCTGCTGCTGGGCAGCCGCTTGCTGCTGCTTCTGCTGCTGGCGTTGTTTGTTGCGCTCTTTGTTGAGCGTCGAGTTCACCTGGCTTATGGTGGCGGGCGAGGTCACGTCCACTTTCTCCTTGCCGCCCTGAATCCGTTGGCGCTTCTTCTTGTGCTTGTCGCGGAAGTCGCCGCCTTTGTTGACTGGCAGTTCAATCTTGCCGAGGATGGTCGGCCCGGCAAGTTGCGGCTTGTCGTTGAGGCGGAAGATGCCGTCGCTCGACGTGTTGCCGCCCTCGTTGGCCGCCGGTGCGGGCTGCGCCGTCGCGGCGGCGGGCTTGGCGTCGGCCTCGGGCTTTGCCTCGTGCTCGGCTTTCGTCTCCGCCGGGCTTTCGGGGGCCGGTTTGGGCGCGGCTGTCGCCTGAGGTTCGGCGGCGGCCTGTGGCTGCTCGTCCTTTGCTGTGGGTTCTGCCGCTGTCTCCCGTGGCTTTTCCGCCTCTGCGGCGGGCTCTGCCTTGGGCTCGGGCGCTGTCTGCGCCTGGGGCGTGGGCTCGCTCTTAGCGGGTTGCTCTTGGGCAGTCTCCGCTGTCTGCGTCGCGGCCGGCTCCTGCGCCTTGGCCGGCTTTGCCGTTTGGCTCTTGCCTCGGCGCAATGCGCCAAGGTCCACTTTGCCAATCACTTTGGGACCCCTGGCGGGTTCGGGCTTCGTGGTCTCCACGGCGGAGACGATGCCGTCGGTGCTTATCGACACCGAGTCCTTGTCCTTGTTGCCCTTGGTCGCTATGACAATCTTTTCCGAATCGTTCTTGACCTGCCTGTCGACCTTGAACTCCTTTGCCAGCTTGTCATACATCTCTTCGCTGACCTTGGAGTTCTGGTTTAGGTCGTCGGTCACGCCATATTTCCTTAGGGTCTCGATGATGGTTGTGACGCCGACGCCGGACTCTGTTGCAAATTTGGAAATTCTTATCCCTCCTGCCATATGGTTGTTTTACTCTCCTTGCTTTGTGTGTTTCTTTGTTTCTTCCGGCGTCGGTGCCCGCGTGGCATCCATCCCCGGCAGTCAATTCTTCGTTTCGTTTTGCAGCATGTCCTCCGTCGGCGTCTCAGCGCGTCAGACGGCCTCGTGGGGGCGCTGCCGGGCCTGTCTTGTCATTCGAACTCGGCCTTTAAGACGTTCAAGACGTTCTTTATCGTCTCGTCCTCCAGGTCGGTGCGCTTCACCAGCTCGTCGTAGCCCAGGTCCAGGACCGACTTGGCCGTGTCGCAGCCTATGCCTTTGAGGACGTCGATGACCCACTCCTCAATCTCGTCGCTGAACTCCTCCAGCCGCACGTCGTCGACGGTCTCGGCTTGCTCGCGGAACACGTCTATCTCGTAGCCCGTCAGCTGGATGGCCAGCTTGATGTTGCTGCCGCCCTTGCCTATGGCCATCGAGACCTCGTCGGCGTCGAGATAGACCTCGGCGCGGCGGTTCTCCTCGTCAATCTGGATGCGGTTTATCTTGGCGGGGCTCAGGGCGCGTTGGATGTAGAGCTGGATGTTGTTCGTGTAGTTGATGACGTCGATGTTCTCGTTGCGCAGCTCGCGCACTATGGCGTGGATGCGCGAGCCTTTCATGCCGACGCAGGCCCCGACGGGGTCGATGCGGTCGTCGTAGGACTCCACGGCGACCTTGGCGCGCTCGCCGGGCATGCGGACAATCTTGTGGATGGTGATGAGGCCGTCGAACACCTCCGGCACCTCGTTCTCAAACAGGCGCTCCAGGAAGACGGGCGAGATGCGCGACAGGATAATCAGGGGGTTGTTGTTCTTGAACTCCACGCGGCTCACCACGGCGCGCACAGGGTCGCCCTTGCGGAAGTAGTCGGCGGGGATCTGCTCCGTCTTGGGCAAAATCAGGTCGTTGCCGTCGTCGTCGCGGACCAGGGCCTCGCGCTTCCACACCTGGTAGACCTCGCCGCTCACAATCTGACCAATCTTCTCCTTGTACTTGTTGAACAAGACGTCTTTCTCTAGCTCCATGACCATCCCGGCCAGGTTCTGCTTCAAGCTCAATATGGAGCGGCGACCGAAGTCTTTGAGCTTCACCTCGTCGGTGACGTCCTCGCCCACCTCGAAGTCAGCGTCGATCTTTTTGGCGTCGGAGAGGCTCACTTGGAGGTTGTCGTCTTCGACGCGGCCGTCCTCGACGACGGTGCGGCTGCGCCATATCTCGAAATCGCCCTTGTCGGCGTTGATTATGATGTTGAAGTTGGAGTCCGTCCCGAACTGCTTCACCAGCACGCCGCGGAATGCCTCCTCGAGGATGCGGACCATTGTTGCCCTGTCGATGTTCTTGAGGTCTTTGAACTCGGCAAAAGTTTCAATCAGATTGTTGTTTTCCATTACAACCTCTTTGTCTTTAAGAAGATTATCTATGTTTTTAGCCCCGTCGCCCTCTTGGCGGGGAGGGGTCAGAATGTCACGATGTCGCAGACTTTCTTCACGTCGGAGCGGAGGTAGTGCGAGATGGTCGTGAAGACCTGCTTCTTCTTCTGTCCCTCCACCTTGCGCTTCTCCTCGGTCTCGATGTCGAAGCCCTCGTCGTCGGCGTCGACAAGCGTCCCGCGCACCCATGCGCCGTTGGGGAGCGTAACCTCGACCTGGTTGCCTATGTTCTTGCGGAACTGGCGCGTCACTTTGAGTTCCGTGCCGATGCCGGCCGACGAGACCTCCAGGGAGTAGTCTTCCTTGTCGCGGTCCAGGACGGTCTCGACGAGGGCGTCGAGCTCCTCGCAGTAGGAGATGGGGATGCCGTTGTCGCCGTCCACCACCAGGCGGATGTCGTTGTCGGCGCTCACGGTCAGCTCCACAATGAAGTTGCCGTCGGCCTCAATCTTGCCGCCCACGGCTTGCTCTATCTGCTCTCTGCTTATCATCTGGCTAAGGTTCTCTATAACAAAATAGGGGACTAAAGTCCCCTATCAACGTCGCATAACGCCTCTATGAACGGTGCGAAGTTAGCAAATGTTCCTAATGTGGCAAAATTCTTTGTGTTTCACTCGGTTATAATCTTGCCCGCCTGTG
>CAZHOT010000026.1:26328-28101 GCA_964534235.1 uncultured Marinilabiliaceae bacterium | reverse complement strand
TCCTGCATAATCTTCGCCTTGGCGTCGGGGCAGACGAAGTAGCCCAGCCCGCGCTTGTTGAAGATGACGCCCTCGCGGCCCAGGTATTCGTAGGTCTTGACCGCCGTGTTGGTGTTCACCTGCAGGCTGACCGCGTAGTCGCGCACGCTCGGGACGCGGTCGCCGTCGCCATATGTGCCGATTAGAATCTCGTCGCACAGGCGGTCTGCCATTTGCAGGAAAATGGCGCGGTCGCTGTTGAACGTCGTCATGGCCTAGATGTTGATGATACTGCCGCCCACGGCCTGGCGCCGCTTGAAGAGCCTGTAGGACAGCCACACGAGGACGATTGCGGTGGTGGCCATCAGGGCGTCGATCCACCACACGAGGGCGGAATAGTTCAACATATACTCCTCGAAGTCCACAATGTCGTCGAGGCTTATGGCGAGGCGGCCGGCGCACAGGGCCACGCACACCAGGATGGCGGAGGTCAGGAACCACCGGGCGCGCGAGAAGAAGAGCCCGCCGAAGAGGTACATGGCGCCGCACGCTATGGGCAGGAGGATGAAGATGCACTGCAGGCCGAAGACGAAGGCGCCGTCGCCGTCAAGCCCGTCGTATGTCGTGGACTTGAAGATGGCCAGCTCCGAGTAGCCGCCGGAGAGAAGCATCTTGACGAAGTGGCGGGGCGTCACGGTCAGGACGGACAGGTGGAAGCCCGTCGAGAAGCACAGGGCAGGGACGAGGACCCGCATGACGAATGCCGCCACGAACTTCTCCGCGTTCGACGCCGGCAGGAGCAGAAGCCGGGTCAGCTGGGGGGCGCCGCGGCGCCCCCCGCGAGGCACGAGCATCCCCAGCAGGCACACCGAGGTGAAGACAGACAGGACGAAAGAGTAGTTGGCAGACAGGGCGGCCGTGCCGCCAATGAAGACGCCGCCGCGAGACGACAGCCACAAGACGACCGACGAGACAAGGTAGGTTATGGCGGCGACGGAGACATAGTGCCGCCACGAGATGCTGCCCATGTAGATGGCCGTGTGCCACAGGCGGCGCAAGCTGAGCGCCCTCATCGGCCACCTCCAATCCGCAGGTCGCTCTTGTCCACGCGTCCGGCACCGCTGGCGGTGGTGTTGGCCGACCGGGCGTCGCCGCGCAGGGCGATGTTGCCGGCCCCGCTCACTTGGCACGTCACGTCGCCGCACTCTTCGAGGTCGAGGTCTATGTCGCCGGCGCCGCTCACCTGGACGTCGACGCGCTCCGACTTGCGCAACTTGGCTTCGACGTTGCCGGCGCCGCTTATCTCGACGCGGAACTCGGTGGCGGCCGCGGCGTCAATCTTGACGTTGCCGGCGCCGCTGGTCTCTATGCGCAGGGCGTCGGCGGCAATGTCGCGAATCTCGACGTCGGAGGCCCCGCTGCCCATGATGCGCAGGTCGCCCAACTCGACGGGCTCTTTCATCTTGATGCCGCAGGCCCCCGCGGCGTCTATGCGCGTCAGGCTGGGCGACGAGGCGTAGGCGAAAACTTTGCGGCTCAATCCGCGCCCGAAGCCGCGTTGCCGCCCTTTGAGGCTTATGCGCAACTGGTCGCCGTCCTGCTCGACCTCAAGGTCCTCCTTGTCCTCTTCGGCGCACTCGATGCGGATGCTGTCGGTCGGGCCTTGGGTGTAGACGAGGGTCACGGAGCCGCCGAGGATGACGCGCTCGAAGTTGTCGGCTTTGAACGCTACGGCGCACAGCCCGTCGCGGGGGCTCCCGTCTTGCGCGTGGCGCTTCTCGATGACGCAGGCGG
>CAZHOT010000026.1:0-26228 GCA_964534235.1 uncultured Marinilabiliaceae bacterium | reverse complement strand
AGCCCGTCGCGGGGGCTCCCGTCTTGCGCGTGGCGCTTCTCGATGACGCAGGCGGTCATGGCTATCGCCGTCACCACCGCTATTGCTAGGGAGATTGGTCGTTTCATGGCTTTCTATCAGTTTAGATGAGGATGCTGTCGGTCGGCCCTTGGGTGTAGACGAGGGTCACGGAGCCGCCGAGGGTGACGCACTCGAAGTTGCCGGCTTTGAACGCTACGGCGCATAGCCCGTCGAGGGGGCTTCCGTCTTGCGCGTGGCGCTTCTCGATGACGCAGGCGGCCATGGCTATCGCCGTCACCATCGCTATTGCTAGGGAGATTAGTCGTTTCATGGCTTTCTATCAGTTTATTAGGCCGCGGGCCGCGGCGTTGAACAACATCTCTAGGTTCACGTGGCTCTCGTCCTGCCCCGGTTGGCGGCGCGACATGACGCTTAGGCCGCCAATGTTCGGCTCCGAATATATGATGTCGGGGGGCGTCGCGCCGGGGGCGAGGGTGCAGAAGTGATATTGCTCGGCAATCTCGCCCATCGAGGCGTTGAGCAATATGCGGCGGTTGTCTATCACCACGACGTTGTCTATCAGTTGCGAAACGTCGTGCACTTGGTGGGTTGAGATGACGATGAGCCTCTCGTCGGTCATGGCCGTGGCCAGCACTTTGCGAAACTGGGCTTTGCTCGGGATGTCCAGCCCGTTGCTCGGCTCGTCCATCAATATGGTCTTGGCGCCCGAAGCCAAGGCCAGGCTCAGCATGACTTTCTTGCGCTCCCCGAGCGAGAGCTGGTCCAGGCGGCGGTTGCCCGCCGTCATGCCGAACTCGTCGAGGCATCGGGCGAGCTCTCCCTTGTCGAACTTGGGGTAGAAAGGGCTGTTGACCCTGATGTATGTCGAGAGCGAGACGCGGGGCAGGGCGAACTCGTCTTGCACGTAGAAGAGGTCGGCCAAAATGCCCGGGTCGCGGCGGCGGCTCTCAACGCCGTCAATCGAGACCGTCCCCGCCGTCGGGCGAAGGAGGCCGCTGATGAGGTCAAGCAACGTGGTCTTGCCGACGCCGTTCCGACCCAGCAGGCCGTAGATGCGGCCGTCGTCAAGCCGCAGGCTGAAGCCGTCCATCACTCTCGTGCCGCTGCCGGGGTAGCGGTAGGTCAGGTCGTGGGTCTCTATCATATCCGTCGCTTAGTGTTAGTGTCATATCTCTATAGTACACTGCAAATATAAGGACAGCGGATATAATGGCAAAGGGGTTTGCTACTTTTTTTTCAGCAGGCGCACCGCGAGGAGCGAGACGGACAGCAGGGCGGTGATGACGGCGCCCGTGGGCAGGTCGAAGACGAACGAGAGGAACAGCCCCGCCGTGCAACCCGCCAGGGCTATGGCGCCCGACCAGGCCATGACGCGCGGCAGGCTGTGGCAGAACGTCAGCGCTATGGTCTGCGGAATGGTGAAGACCGACAAAACGAGGATTATGCCGACAGCCTTGATAGACAGCGAGATGGCGACGGCTACGACGATGCTCGCCACCGACGACACAATCCGTGGCCGCCATCCGGCAATCTGCGCGTAGGTGGGGTCGAACGAGGTGTAGAGAAGCGGCCGGTAGAAGACGACGGTCAGGGCCACGCAGAGCAGGGCGGCGACGCCGCCGGCCACGAGGTCGGGTGTGCCGACGGCGAGGATGTCGCCGAACATGTAGCCCATGAGGTTCGGCGCGTAGCCCGGGGTGAGGCTCAGGAAGATGACGCCCACGGCCATGCCCAGCGACCACAGCATGGCTATGGCGCTGTCGGGGCGCACGCCGCCGCGCTCCGTGGCGACGTTGATGCCCAGGGCCGTGGCCACGGCAAAGGCCAGGGCCCCGAGCGTCGGGTCGAAGCCGGCATAGTAGGCCAGGCCCAGGCCGCCGAAGCTTGCGTGGGTGATGCCGCTGGCAGAGAAGACCATGCGGCGCACGACGATATACGAGCCCACGACGCCGCTCATGACGCCGAGTAGAACCACGGCGGCGAGGGCGTTGCGGGCAAAGGCGTAGTCCAAGATGGCTTGCTCCATCAGCGGCTGGGGATGTTGATTGTCTGTGTGGCGACGCGCGCCGAGGCTTTGTGGTCGTGCGAGACCAGGACCACGCCCATATGCCCGCGCAGCTTGGGCAGCAGGTCGTAGAGCGTCGTCTCGGCGTCGCGGTCCAGGTAGGTGACGGGCTCGTCCAAGATTAGCAGGTCTGGGGAGCTCATCAGGGCTCGGCAGAGCATGGCGCGCTGGCGCTGGCCGCCGGAGATGCGGCCTATGGGGCGCCGCGCCACGCTCTCCAGGTGGGCGAAGCGGAGCAGGGCGTCGCGGCGTTCGACGGCCTCGCGGCTGGCCGAGAGGCGGCACCCGCCGCCCTCGCCCATGAGGATCACGTCCGAGACGCTGATGGGGAAATCCAGGTCGGCGCTGCTCACCTGCGGCAGGTAGCCGGTGCTGAGGCGCGGGCGGCGGATGACGTGGCCGTGCATGGGGCGGAGCAGGCCCAGCATGACCTTGATGATGGTTGTCTTGCCGCTGCCGTTGGGCCCCTCGACGGAGAGGAGCGTGTCGCGGTCAATCTCCAGCGAGATGTGGTCCACTATGACCCGCCCGTCGTAGCCCGCGGCCACGTCGTGGAATGTCAGCAGGGCGTCTTTGTTCATCTCCTGCTAAGAGCGTCGGCGATGACGCCCACCGTGCCGGGCCAGTCGGCGCTCTCGGGCGAGATGCTGACCACTCGCGCGCCGATTGCCGAGGCCGTGGCCTCTACGCGGTCGGGCGTGAAGCCGGGTTGGATGAAGAAGACTCGCGCGCCGGCCCGCTTGGCGCTGTCGGTCAGGGCGGCGAAGCGGCGCGGCTGGGGGGACACGCCGTCGTTGCCCACCGTGAGTTGGCGCAGGCCGTAGTCGCGGGCCACGTAGGCCAGTGAGGGGTGGTAGACGACGAATGTCTGCCCCGGCGATGTCCGCGAGGCGCGGAGCATCAGCGTGTCGGCGCGGGCAATGTCGGCCATGAGCGGCGGCAGGGCGGAGTCCACGTGGCTGGAGATGTCGGGCAAGCTCGTTTTTAGAATCTTGGCGACGTTCCGCGCCATGGTGGCCGCCTGGCGCGGCGAGAGCCAATAGTGCGGGTCGGCGGCGTGGCCGTGCGCGTCGCAACCGCCGCCCCCGATCAGTTCAATCCCCTCGCAAGCCTCCGCCCACGCCATCTGCGGGGCGGCCGCTTGGAGCCGCTCGCGCCACGTCGTCTCGAACTCCAGCGGCCCCAGGGCTACGTAGGCGGCCGAGGCCGCGAGGCGCGCCATCTGTCCGGGGCGGGGGGTGTAGTTGTCGTGGTCGGCGCCCTGGGGGATCATCACGTTGACCTCGACGCTGTCCGGGCACAGGCGCGAGACGAACCACCCCATGGCGGGTGTCGAGACGGTCACGACGCCGCGGGGCTTGGAGGTGACGGCGCCGCCGCATGCGGCGAGCAGGAGGCATGCCGCCGCGGCCAAGCCCGCGGCCCTACTGCTTGCCGAAAAGTTCGAAGACATCTTGGGAATAGTTTTTCGAGACCGGGATTGAGATGGGGTCTGTCGTGTCGAGCTTGACCACGAAGCCGTCTTTCGACTTCTCGAAGATGCGGACGTGGAGGCGGTTCACCATGTAGGAGCGGTGGCACCGGATGATGCCCTTGGCGCGCATCGAGTCCTCTATGGCCTTGAACGTGCCGCGGACCATCGACGTCCCCATGCGCCGGCCGTCGCGGTAGTGGACGGTGAGGTAGTTGTCGGCCCCCTTGATGTAGAACAGGTCGTTGATGTTTATGGCCAGCTTCAGCTCACCCTTGGGGTCGTGGAAGTTGACCATTTGCAGGTCGTCGTCGTTGGCTATGCCCGCCCCGTGCGTCATGCGGTATTCGTTGATTATCCGCAGGCGGCGGTCTTTGTCGCGCCACGAGAAGTAGAGCCACATGATGCTGTAGGGCAGAAGCAGGATGCAGGCCGTGTTGGCCAGCGAGATTTTCATCAGTTCGGGCAGGGGGCGCTGGTCGTCGAACATGAACATCTCAAGCAGGGTGAACGAGAACGAGATGGCGGCAATCTCGGCGGCAATCCACAGCAGGTAGGCCCACAGGGCCACGGGGCGGCGCAGCGAGACGCAGTGGCGGTAGAGGATGAGGCGGCTGATGCAGACTATCACCGTCCCCATGAACACCAGGAGCGACGAGAGCAAGAAGTAGCGAGTGTCCGAAATCCCGCCGCGGAGCCAGTCGCGAGAGCCGTAGGGCTGGAACAGGTTGATGAAAACCAGGGAGAACAGGGCCATGAACACCACCAGGTGGATGGTGTTGCCTTTTTCTACCAGATATTTCGGTATGTTTTTGCTGAAGTCCATGGGATTGTTGGCGAAGATAGCGTTTTTTTGCGTCCCATCGAACCCTTTTTCGACCTCCATGCCTCTTACGCCGACCAATAGCGGCGGCGGAGGCGCAACACGAGCAGTACGGCCGCCAAGCCGAGCCCGGCCACGAAGCCCAGCCACACGCCCCGGGGGCCCATCCCGAGCGGGAATGCCAGCGCGTAGCCCACGGGGATGCATGTGGCGGCGTAGGAGACGGCCGAGACGCGCGCCGGGTAGACGAAGTCGGCGAAGCCGCGCAGGGCCCCGAGGGCCGTCACCTGGACGCCGTCGAAAATCTGGAACAGGGCCCCGACGACCATAATCTGCGAGGCTATGGCCAACGCCTCGTCGCCGCTGATGACAAGCCCTGGCAGGATGTCGCGCAGGGCGACGAATAGCGCCGCGCTGCACACCATGAAGACGACGCTCATGATGATGCCCGTACGGGCGTAGCGGCGCGCCGATGCCATGTTGCCCATCCCGCTGTCTAGCGACACTTTTATTGTCACGGCGGTGGCCAGGCCGCCGGCCATGAGGTAGGTCATGCTCGTGAACGTGTTCACCACCTGGTGGGCGGCAATGGCGGCTGTGCCCACCCATCCCATCATGATGCCGCCCACGGCGAAGCCGAGGCACTCTATTATGGCCTGGAGACCAAGGGGGAGGCCGATGCGGGCCAGTCGGCCCGTGATGCCGTGCCGCTTGGCCTGTGCCGGGGTCACGCCCAGGCGGCGCAGGCGGCGGCGCAAGACGGCCTCCATGGCAATCCACATCAGGGTGCGGCACACCAGGGTGCTGACCGCCGCGCCGTAGGCCCCTATGCCTTCGAGGCCAAAGGCCCCGAAGATTAAGACGTAGTTGAGGCCTATGTTGAGCAGGTTGCACGTCAGGCCTATGACCATGGGCGAGGTGGTGTCTTGCATGCCCTCGATTATCGTGCGCGAGCATACGAACATCTGCTGCCCGACGAGCGATGCCGCGTAGATCGGCAGGTAGAGCCGCGCTATGGCCACCACTTCGGCGGGCTGGCCCATGAACGGCATGAGCAGGTCGAGCAGGCACAAGACGGCGAGCTGGAAGACGACGATGCGCCAGTTGAGGGCGCGGGCGTGGGCCACGAGGGTCCCGAGCTCGCCCATCTGCCCCCGGCCCATCCGGCGGCCGACGAGAGGCGTTATGGCCGCCGCCGCGCCGATGCCCAGGAACATGAATGGCACGGAGAGGTTGCCGGAGAACGACACGGCCGCAAGCGGCACGTCGCCAAGGCGCGCCACCATGAGGGTGTCGGCTACGTTGACCAGCATGGAGCTGGCCTGTGAGGCTATGACGGGCCCGGCGAGCGTCAGGAGCGGCAAGACGTAGCCGCCCCGCCGCCGTGGGCCGGGAGTTGCGGTGCGCATCACTTATGGTCTGTTGTGTCTTTGTTCTGCTGTGAGTGTCTGAGAGGTGTCCCCGCGCGGGTGCGGCCTCGCTAGAGCGTCCGCACCACGCCCAGCACCTTCGAGAGGCTGCGCACCTCGCTCTTGGCAATCGAGAATTGCGCCACCTCCGGGTTGTCGCTGCGGCACAGGAGGCTGTCGGGCGACGCCGCGTCGTTGAAGACGCGCTTGATCATGACGCCCTGCTCCCCGTCGATTATGTACACGTCGCCATAGTCTATCCACGCATCGGCGTCGAGCTTCTTGCAGGCCACGAGGTCGCCGCTCACGAACGTCGGGACCATCGAGATGCCCTGCACCCTGATGAGGAAGTCGGCTCCGGCCTGGGCAAATTCGGGGACCGAGTAGTGGGCGCAGTCCTCCAACCTCACGCCCGGCTCGTCGATGCCGTTGAAGCCGGCCAGGGCCGAGAGGGGGATGAGGGGGAGCATCTCGCCGGCCTGGGGTGTCTCGCGGTCCGGGCGGGCGGGTTCGGCCACGAGGCGGTCGCGGGGGATCAGCAGCGGGCCCGTGCCAAGCAGGAGCCACTCCGTCGAGACGCCGTAGCCGCGGGAGAGGAGCGAGAGATTGTCGGTCGAGACGTTGGCCTTGCCGCCCAAAATCAGCGACAGGCGGCCCAGGTAGAGACCCAGGCGGTGCATTATTTCGTTTTTGTTGCGGGCCATGCGGTTCTTCAGCAGGAAGTTCACTGCCTCGCAAAACCGCTGGTTTATCTCGTCGCGCAACGTCGTCGCTTGTGTCTGCTCCATGTCGTATGTGAGATTTTATCGAAACCCTGTTGCTAAAATAGCACATTTTTGTCTCTCCCACAATTTCCCGAGGGGAAAATTGTGGGAGGGTAGGGGGGGGTGACGTCCGCCCATGTTTTGGCCTGCCTGTTTGGGTGAAAAGCGGGCAGTGCAAAATTTGAAGCGCGGCTTCAAATTTGCACTGCATTGTGTGTGGGGAGTTGCGTAATGTGCTACTACGTAATGTTGTATGCGCTTGTGTGCTAAGGGTGGGTCGGAAGCCTTGTCACTCGCCTCCCTTGTCTCCCGACAATCACATGCAGGCCCCTCCTAGTGCTGGCGTCCGTCAATCTGCCTCTATACACCTCGCGCCCCGAAATGTCGTAGACTGCCACTTCCTCGTCGGCATTTGTCTCCACGACCTCCATGGCGCTTGGCTTCGCTACGGTCTTCGCCACATATTCGTAGGTGGCCTCTCTGTTGAATCCGGTGCGGTTGCGTCCCCCTATCGTCTTGACGTCGCTTTCTGCAAGTTTGCCCTCGTGGTATGCGTCCCACGTGATTCTTTGCCCCTTGTCGTCGCGTGTCGGGAGCGGGGTGGATTTTATCCAAATGCCGTAGAACGCCGCGCCGCCTATGCGCCTTAGAGTCCGCGGGAGCGACAACTCGACAGAGTCGGCGGGGGGGGCAATGATGTCGGGATCTATGCCGCGTCCGCTGAACGCCCATTCGCCAATCTCTTCCACCCCCTCGGACAGCGAGATTCGCATGCCCGGCCCGCATTTCATGTTCCCAAATGCGTGGTCGCCGACTCTCCTCACGCTGCCGGGGATCGTTAGGCCGGACGTCAGGTTGCACCACTCAAAGGCGTATTTCCCGATCTCTTCAAGTCCCTCGTTGAGTTCTAGCCTTTCTAGCGACTCGCACCGCCGGAATGCCGCTCCCCCGATGCGCCGCAGTGAGGGTGGGGTTTTCAGGTAGCGGACGTTGCGGCAGTTCATGAAAGCCCCATAGTTTATGCTCTCCACGCCGCCCAAGTCTATGGTGGCGACGTTGCCCAGATGGGCGAAAGCGTAGGTGCCGATATAAACAGTTGAGCTTGGCAACTTGACCGACTTTAGTGGCGTGTCGAAGACCGACGGCCCGCCGATGAGCGGTTCGGCGGCGCAGAATGCGTACCCAAGTATCGAGTCTATGCCCTCTGCGATGTCCAAGGTCTCTATCGGATTCTCGGCAAAAGCGTTGTTGCCCACAACTGCCACGTTGCCAGGGATTGATATGCGCCTCAACTTGTTGCCCCGAAACCCCGAAAGGCGCCTTACCCGGCATTTGGGGAAAGTCAGGCTCTCTATGGCGTTGTGGCGGAAACTCCCAGCCCCGACAAATGAACAATTTTCGGGCAGGCGCACACTCCGCAGGTTCGATTGGGCGAAAGCCTCATCACAAATCTTTACCACCCCGTCGCCGAGGTCTACGCTGTCGAGACGGCATTTACAAAATGCGCCCATGCCGATGCTCCCCACCGTGGACGGGATGCTGACGTGGCGTAGCGCGGGCGGAGCCTCCTCGTTGTCGACGTCATAGTGGATGCCGAACCCCATGATTGCCTTTGCGCCCAGGCTTTCGGGAATTACGACCCATTCGGGAGCGGGCGTTGCGGCGCTCGGTCTGAATCGCCTTATTGTGTCGCCGTTCATGGTGAAATCGGCGCGCGTGGCAACGTATGGGGTTTGTGAAAGCCCAAAGGCGCCGTAGGTGAGCAAGAACGCAGTGGGTATGATGCCTTTCCACATGGTGATGGGGTGTGAGACTTACGGCATATTGGCGAAGTTCACGTTATTATTCGGAATCGCAAGGAAGCAGTCTTCTTCGACGTGGAATGTTGGCACGACCGTGGAAGCCGGCTTGTCTTCCGAGCAAGATGCCGTCACTGCGGACAGCAGCGCAACGAACACGTGGACGTTCGTTCTCATTGTGTCTGAATTGATGTGTTCTTTAATCCCTGCTACGCCATCGGTGCATATGATGTTTCGTTTGTTGTTCAAATTTTCCCGCTATGCCTCTTCGCCCTACCACACCAGCCTCGCCACCTGGTAGAACGCCGCCGAGACCACCCACGCCACGCCCGTGGTGTAGACGGCAAGGAACACCGCCCAGCGCCACGAGCCCGTCTCGCCCTTGATGGCCGCCACGGTGGCCAGGCAGGGGAAATAGAGCAGGATGAAGAGCAGGTAGGAGTAGGCCGTGAGGGGCGTCATGCCGTCGGCCTCCATCTTCTCGCGCAAGACGGTATATTTGGTCTGCTCGCCGCCCGCCCCCGTCTCGGCGTCGCGCACGGCGTCGAGGGTCTCGTCGTCGGCGAAGCTGTCGTCGTCGGCGTAGAGGACGCCCAAGGTCGACGCCACAATCTCCTTGGCGCCGACGCCGGCTATGATGCTCACGTCCTGCTTCCACGTGAAGCCCTGGGGGCGGAACGCCGGCTCGACGAACTGCCCTATGCGGCCAATGAAGCTCTGCTCCTGCTGCTCGGGGCGGCTCAGCTCCGGGTGGCGCGGGAAGTAGCCCAGGGCCCACACCACGATGCTCGCCATGAGGATTATGCCGCCCATCTTGCGCAGGTACTGCTGCCCCTTGTCCCACGTGTGGCGCCCTATGGCCTTGGCCGTCGGGAAGCGGTAGGGCGGGAGTTCCATGACGAAGGGCGTGTCGTCGCTCTTGAGCATGAAGCGGCAGAAGACGCGGCTCATGACGACGGCCGCCGCCACGCCGGCAATGTAGAGCGAGACGACGACGGCCGCCTGCCACTGTGCGGCGAAGAACGTCCCGACAATCATGATGTAGATGGGCAGGCGAGCCGAGCAGCTCATGAACGGGACGACGAGCATCGTCACCAGGCGGCTGCGGCGGCTCTCGATGGTCCGCGTCGCCATGATTGCCGGGACGTTGCACCCGAAGCCCATGATGAGCGGGATGAACGACTTGCCGTGGAGGCCCATGCGGTGCATGAACTTGTCCATGATGAACGCCGCGCGGGCCATGTAGCCCGAGTCTTCCATAAGCGAGATGAAGAAGTAGAGGATGAGGATTTGGGGCAGGAAGACGATGACGGCGCCGACGCCCGCCAGTGCCCCGTCGATAATCATGTCGCGCACGGGCCCCTCGGGCAGCAGCCCGCCGAGAGTGGAGCTGAGCCACGCCACGCCGTCCTCGATCCAGTCCATCGGCACCTGGCCCAGCGAGAATGTCACCTCGAAGACCAGGAACAAGATTATGAAGAACAGGGGGAAGCCCATCCAGCGGTTCGTCACCAGGGCGTCAATCATGTGCGTCACCCTGTAGGCGCCCATCTTCTCGCCCATCTTGTAGCCCGCCTCGGCCAGGGCCCCGCGGATGAAGCCATATTTGGCGTCCATTATGGCCGTCTCGCTGTCGGTGTGCAGGTCGGCGCGGATTTGCTCCTCGGCGGCGCGGCACGCTTTGCCTATCCGCCCCGAGTCGGGCAGGGGGGCGGTCAGCTCGCGGGCGTCTTTGTCGTTCTCCAGCAGTTTGATGGCCAGGTAGCGCGTCGAGTAGCGCGTGCGGAGCTGCTCGTAGGGCTTCAGAGTCTCCTGCACGGCGGCGATGGCCTTCTCGACATACTGGCCGTGGTTGACGTGGATGTGGCGCGCCACGTTGCGGCGGGGCTTGTCGCCGCTGGCGAAGTCCTCGTCGTGGTCGGCGTCGGTGTCGGAGGCCACCTTGTCGTGCCACTGGCGGATGTCGCTGGCCACGTCGGGGTTGATGTTGCCCTTGGAGTCGACAAAGTCCAGGCCCTCATACATGTTTATGATGACGTGGAACAGCGTCTTGACGCCTTTGCCCGTCTTGAACACCGTGGGCACCATCGGCACGCCCAGCAGCGAGCCGAGGGTCTCGCGGTTCAGCTTGTCGCCGCGGCTCTCCATCTCGTCATACATGTTGAGCGCGCACACCATGCGCAGGTTCATGTCGATGAGCTGGGTGGTGAGGTAGAGGTTGCGCTCCAGGTTGTTGGTGTCGATGACGTTGACAACCACGTCGGGGGTCTTCTCGACAATCTGCCGGCGGACGTACATCTCCTCGGGGCTGTAGGCCGTCAGCGAGTAGGTGCCGGGCAGGTCGACAATGTTGAACTTGTAGCCCTCGAACTCCGCGTGTCCCTCTTTGGCGTCGACGGTCACGCCGGCGTAGTTGCCGACGCGCTCGTGGGCGCCGGAGGCGAAGTTGAAGAGCGAGGTCTTGCCGCAGTTGGGGTTGCCGACCAGGGCCACGTTTATGGTGCGCCGCTTGCGCATGGCGGCCTCTTTGAGCCTGGCGTCGTCGGCGGGGCGTGTCTCGTCGGCTATGGCGGAGCTGAGGTCGCCGCGGTCGTCGGCCGGGCCGTCGTCGCCAATCTCGTCGGGCGTCACGACCTCTATCATGGATGCCTCGTCGAGGCGCAAGGAGATTTCGTAGCCCATGAGGCGATATTTCACGGGGTCGCCAAGGGGGGCGCGGAGCAGCACCTCGACCATGTTGCCGCGAATGAAGCCCATTTCCACTATGCGTTTGCGGAAGCCGCCGTGTCCCAGCACTTTTACCACCACGCCCTTGTCCCCGGGGCGGAGTTCCGAAAGCCTCATTTTAGTCCTTTTACTTTTATTGCGTCAAAGTTACGCTAAGCAGGTGGTAATTCCAATTGGTGGACGTTTTAAAAAAAGGGCGGCCCCCCTCTCCGCTAGTGGAGAGGGGGGCCGCGTTTCTGTGCCGATGCCGGCCGGGCTTAGGCTTTCTTGCCCTTGCGGACCATGATTTCGTAGGCTATGGGCGTGGCGAGCAGCATCGAGCTGAACGTGCCGACGAACATGCCGATGAACATGGCGAAGACGAACCCGCGGATGACTTCGCCGCCGAACAGGAAGATGACGAGCAGCGTCACGAGCGTGGTGATCGAGGTGTTGATGGTTCGCATCAACGTCGAGTTGAGGGCGCTGTTCATCACCGTCAGCGGGTCGGCCTTGGGCGAGTTGGCGAATACCTCGCGGATGCGGTCGAAGATGACCACCGTGTTGTTGATGGAGTAGCCGACGATGGTCAAGATTGCGGCTATGAACGACTGGTCAACCTCCATCGAGAACGGCATGACGGAGTAGCAGAGCGAGAACACGCCCAGGGTGAACAAGACGTCGTGCGTCTGCCCGGCGACGGCCGCCACGCCATAGGCCACCTTGCGGAAGCGGACGAAGATGTAGAGGAACATGACGATGAGCGACAGGACGACGCAGTAGATGGCTTTCTCGGTCATGTCCGACGCCATCGTCGGCCCCACTTTCTGCGAGCTCATGCGGTAGTCGGTCAGGAACGCGTCTTTGTCCACGCCCGACGGCAGGAAGTCCTTGACGCCGTCGAAGAGGCGCTGCTCGATGTCGTGGGCCGCCTCGGCGGAGTTCTCCTCGGCGCCGTAGTTGGTGGCTATGCGGATCTGGTTGTCGTTGCCGTAGGTCTTGACCTCGATGTTGGCGCCGTCAAAAGCCTTGAAGAGCGAGCTCTGGACGTCGACCGTCGAGACGGGCTGCTCGAAGCGGACCACGAATATCTGCCCGCCGGTGAAGTCGATGCCCTTGGCCAGGCCGCGCACGGCCAGCGAGCCTACGCAGACGAGCATGGCCACGCCGTAGACGATGTAGTAGGCCTTGCGCTTGCCCAGGAAGTCGATGTTGACGTTCTGCAGCAGCCCGTCGACCCAGCTGGTGCTGAACCGCATGTTCTCGTCTTTCGACGCCAGGCGCTCGATGATGATGCGGCTCAGGAACACGGCGGTGAAGAACGAGCAGACGATGCCTATGATGAGCGTCGTGGCGAAGCCGCGGATGGGGCCCGTGCCGAACGTGAAGAGGATGACGGCCGTGAGAAGCGTCGTGATGTTGGCATCGACGATGGCCGACATGGCGTTGGAGTAGCCGGTCTGGACGGCGTTGACGAGCGAGTGGCCGGAGCGGAGCTCCTCCTTGATGCGCTCGAACGTGATGACGTTGGCGTCGACGGCCATGCCTATGGTGAGGACGATGCCGGCTATGCCGGGCAGGGTCAGCACGGCGCCGAACGAGGCCAGGACGCCGACAATGAAGAACAGGTTGCAGATGAGGGCGAAGTCGGCGGTCAGGCCGGCCTTGACGCCGTAGAAGACCACCATGTAGACCAAGACCACGACGAACGCTATGAGGAACGACCACAGGCCGGACTCGATGGCCTCCTGGCCTAGCGACGGGCCGACGACGGTGTCCTCGACGATGGTGGCGGGGGCGGGGAGCTTGCCGCTCTTGAGGACGTTGGCCAGGTCTTGCGCCTCCTCGGTCGAGAAGTTGCCCGTAATCTGGCTGCTGCCGCCGGTAATCTCGCTCTGCACCGTCGGGTAGCTGTATACGAAGCCGTCGAGGACGATGGCTATCGAGCGGCCAAGGTTGGCTTTGGTCAGCTGGGCCCACTTGCGGGCGCCCTCGCTGTTCATGCTCATCGAGACCTCATATGTGGCGCCGTTCTGCGACACCTGCGAGCGGGCGTTGGTGATGACGTCGCCCTCGAGCGGGGCGCGGCCCGTGTTGCTTGTCTGCTTGATGGCAATCAGCTCATAGAGCTGCTCCTTGGGGTTGCACTGGATGCCGTAGTAGCGAGTGGCGTCGGCGCCGGCCATGGGCTTGACGCCCCACATGAGGCGGACGTCGTGCGGCAGGGCGCGGCGCACCTTGTCCGAGGCGATGTAGTCGTCGACCTTGTCGCGGTCTTTGGCAAAGGCGAAGCCAATCAGGGGGCTGCCGCCGGCCTGGACGGGGTGCAGGTAGGTGAAGAGGGACACGACGGACGTGCTCCGGTCGGCCGCTGTGTCTTGCGCGGCCTCGCCTAGGAGCGCGAGCGAGGCGGAGTCCGCGGCGGCGCTCGTGGCCTCGGCGGGGGCTGCCGAGGTCTTGGCGCTGTCGGTCACGACCACGCGCGTGGCGGCGTCGGCCTCGACGAGCTTCGAGAGCAGTTCGTTGTTGGTGTAGGTCTCCCAGAACTCCAGGCTCGCCGTGCCCTGGAGGAGCTTGCGGACGCGCTGCGGGTCGGTGACGCCGGGAAGCTCAATCATGACGCGCCCCTTCTTCTCCAGCTCCTGGATGTTGGGCTGCGCCACGCCGAAGCGGTCGATGCGGGTGCGGAGGACGTTGAAGGCGTTCTGGATGGCGCCCTCAGACTCCTCGCGCAAGACGCTGACCACCTCGCTGTTGGACATCGAGAGGTCTATGCGGTCTTTCATGTCGACGGTGGCGAAGATCGTCGCAAGCTGGCCGTTGGGGCTGAGCTTGCCGAACTCCTCGGCGAAGAGGGTTATGAAGTCGGACGTGGACGTCTTCTCGCGCTCCACGGCGTTGTCTATGGCTTGGTTGAAGACCGGGTCGGTGTTGTAGCCGGAGAGGGCCTTGACCACGTCGGAGACCTTGACCTCCAAGATGAGGTTCATGCCGCCCTTGAGGTCCAGGCCGAAGTTTATCTCCTTGCTCTTGCACTCCATGTAGGAGTACTTCTTGATGAAGAGGAAGTTGTATACCGGCTCGTTGGCTATAGAGTCCAAGTAGGCCGCCTCGCGGCGCGGGTCGCCGGCCGATGCCTCCTTGGCGTCGCTCTCCACCTTGCGCGTGAAGAAGGTGAAGGACAATTGGTACAGACACACGAGCGCCAGCAGGATGGCGAATGTCCGCACTGCTCCTTTGTTTTGCATCTTGAGAATTAGTTTTTTTGTTCCGCTATATTAAATGCGCAAAGATATTAAAACATTCTAGGAATGTCAATCTGGCCGCGCCGCTAGTTGTTCATTTCGCGCCACAGGATGTCTTTGAGCTTCGCCACGTTCTGCCCCGTGTGGCTCGAGAAGACGACGGTGGGGACGCCCGCCGGCAGGCTCGCCTCGACTTTTTCCCGCTGCTCTTCGGTCAGGATGTCGGCTTTCGAGACGGCCAGGACGCGCCTCTTGTCCATGAGCTGGGGGTTGTAGCGCCGAAGCTCGTCGAGCAGGACGTTGTAGGCCGCCGTCACGTCGTCGGAGTCGGCGGGGACGAGGAACAGGAGGATGGAGTTGCGCTCGATGTGCCGCAAGAAGCGGAGCCCCAGGCCCTTGCCCTCGGCGGCGCCCTCGATGATGCCGGGGATGTCGGCCATGCAGAACGACCGCCCGTCGCGGTAGGTGACGATGCCCAGGTTCGGCACCAGGGTGGTAAAGGGGTAGTCGGCAATCTCCGGCTTGGCGGCCGAGACCACCGAGAGCAGCGTCGACTTGCCGGCGTTGGGGAAGCCCACCAGGCCGACGTCGGCAAGCACTTTCAGCTCCAAGATGGCCGTCAGCTCCACGCCCTCCTCGCCGGGCTGGGCGAACCGCGGGGTCTGGAACGTCGCTGTGCGGAAGTGCCAGTTGCCGCGCCCGCCGCGCCCTCCCTTGGCCAGGATGCGCTCCTCGCCGTCTTGGGTGATCTCGAAAATCTCGCGGCCCGTGTCGGCGTCTTTGACGACGGTCCCCAGCGGGACGGTTATCACCTGGTCTTTGCCGTCGCGCCCAAAAGAGCGCTCGCGCCCGCCCTGCTCGCCGTCTTCGGCGAAGACGTGGCGGGCGAATTTGAGGTGGATGAGTGTCCAATGCTGGCTGCTGCCGCGCACAATGACGTGCCCGCCGCGACCGCCGTCGCCTCCGTCGGGCCCGCCTTTCTCGATATACTTGACGTGGCGCAGGTGGGCCGAGCCGGCCCCGCCGTGACCCGAGCGGCAGTATATCTTAACGTAGTCTACGAAGTTGGATGCCATGTCGTTGTGTCTTTGTCGGCTCTCGCGCCGCTAACCGTGCAACCCCGCCGACCTGTCTCGCATCGTGCGGAGGCGGGGCGACGGGGCTGCGCTGGCTGTGTCCGTGCGCTTATTTCTTGGCGTCTACGGCTTTCTCTATCTCGGCGAAGATGTCGGCTATGGCGCCGACGCCCTTGATGTTCACGGCGACGCCCTCTTTCTTGTAGAAGCCCAAGACGGGCATCGTCTGCTCCTCGTAGGTGGCGAGACGCTTCTTGATCGTCTCCATGTTGTCGTCGGAGCGGCCGCTGGTCTTGCCGCGCTCGACCAGGCGCGTCACGAGCTCGTCGTTGGGCACCTCCAGGTTGAGGCACACCTTGACGTCGGTGCGGTAGGAGGCGAGGAGCTCCTTGAGGGCCTCGGCCTGGGCCACGGTGCGCGGGAAGCCGTCGAAGATGACGCCGCTGGCGCGTCCGACCTCCTTGTCGAGGTAGGAGTCTATCATGCCGATGATTACATCGTCGGGGACGAGCTCGCCCTTGTCTATGTGGCTCTTGGCCAGGGCGCCGAGCTGGGTGTTGGTGCTTATCTCTTTGCGAAGCAGGTCGCCGGTGGAGACGTGAGCTAGGTTATATTTCTTTATGAGGTTTTCGCTCTGTGTGCCTTTGCCCGAGCCCGGGGGGCCGAAAATGACGATGTTCAACATTGCTATTGAGAGTTGTTTTTTTTTTGGTTTCTCCTGTGTGCGTGCGGTCAAGGCACAAGTGTCAGAATCTCCGGGATGTTCCGCCCGTAGCCGTCGTAGTCCAGCCCGTAGCCGACGATGAAGTCGTTCGGGATCTCCAGGCCGACATACTCCGGCTTCGTGTCCGGGCGGCAGTTGCCGGGCTTGAAGAGCATCGTGGCTACGCGCACCTCCGCCGCCCCCTTGGCCTTGCACTGGTCGATGAGCGCGCGTATGGTCACGCCCGTGTCCACGATGTCCTCTATCAGGACGACGGTGCGCCCGCTCAGGTCTTCGTTGATTCCGATCAGCTCCTTGATTGTCCCCGTCGACTGCGTGCCGCTGTAGGACGCCAGCTTGACGAACGAGATGCGCGACGGGATGCTCACGCGCTTCATGAGGTCGGCGGCGAACATGAAAGCGCCGTTCAAGACGCAGAGGAAGAGGGGGTCCCGCCCGGCCATGTCGGTGTTGATGGCGTCCGCCACCCGCCGCACGGCCTCCTGGATCTGGGCCTCGGTGTAGCTTGTCTCGAACTGCTTGTCGAGTATGGAAACTCTTGCCATAGGCCACAAAATTATGAATTTTTATTTTGACGCGTCGGAAACCGATGCTAATAAATAACTTTACGTCGCAGAAACAACAAGCAAAGTGCAACAAATGAAACCATTGGTCAGCATCATCATGGGGTCTACGTCCGACCTCCCGGTCATGGAGGCCGCGCTCAACTTCCTGGAGCAGCAGCAGGTGCCGTTCGAGGTCAACGCCCTCTCGGCTCATCGGACGCCCCACCAGGTCCTTGCTTTCGCCGAGGCGGCGGCGGAGAGGGGCGTCAAGGTCATAATTGCCGCCGCGGGCGGGGCGGCGCACCTGCCGGGGGTCATTGCCGCCGCCACGACGCTGCCGGTCATTGGCGTCCCCATCAAGGCGTCGATCTCCATGGACGGGTGGGACTCCATGCTCTCCATGATCCAGATGCCGCCGGGCATCCCCGTGGCCACAGTGGGCCTCAACGCCGCGCAGAACGCGGCCATCCTCGCCTTGCAGATCCTGGCCGTGGCCGACGCCGACATGGCCGCGAGGGTGGCGGAGTTCAAGGCCGGCCTGGAGAGGAAGATTGAGAAGGCCAACGCCGAGCTGGCGGAGCGCCGCGAGTGGAAGTTCAAGACGAACTGACGCCGGGGCGAGCGGGTCTCGGAAGAAATGCGGGAGGGCGGCCGCGTCGGCGGGCGCCCTCCCTTTTTGTCTCCGGGCCTCCTCGCCCCGCCCCTAGTCGTCGAGCTTGAGGACGGCCAGGAACGCCTTTTGCGGCACCTCGACGCTGCCAATCTGCTTCATGCGCTTCTTGCCCTCCTTTTGCTTCTCCAGCAGCTTGCGCTTGCGCGAGACGTCGCCGCCGTAGCACTTGGCCGTCACGTCTTTGCGCACAGCCTTGATTGTCTCGCGCGCGATGATTTTGCCGCCTATGGCAGCCTGGACGGCCACGTCGAACTGCTGGCGGGGGATCAGCTCCTTGAGCTTGACGCACATCTTGCGCCCTATCGTCTCGGCGTTGTCGATGTAGGTCAGGGCCGAGAGGGCGTCGACGCGCTCGCCGTTGAGCAGGATGTCGGTCTTGACGAGGCGGCTCGCGCGGTAGCCTATGGGGTGGTAGTCGAACGAGGCGTAGCCCCGGCTGATGCTCTTGAGCTTGTCGTAGAAGTCGAAGACAATCTCGGCCAGGGGCATGTCGAAGTTCAGCTCCACGCGGTCGGTGGTCAGGTAGTTCTGGGCCGCCATCGTGCCGCGCTTCGTGAGGCAGAGCTTCATGATGGGGCCTATGTACTCGCTCTTGGTGATGACCTGCGCGCGGATGTAGGGCTCCTCGACGTGGTCTATGAGCGTGGGCTCGGGCAGGGCCGAGGGCGTGTAGACCTCCTGCACGTCGCCTTTCTTGGTGAAGGCCTTGTAGGTGACGTTCGGGACGGTCGTTATGACGCTCATGTTGAACTCGCGCTCCAGCCGCTCCTGGATGATCTCCAGGTGGAGCAGCCCCAGGAATCCGCACCGGAAGCCGAAGCCCAGGGCCATGGAGCTCTCTGGCGTGTAGGTCAGCGAGGCGTCGTTGAGCTGGAGCTTCTCTATCGAGGCGCGGAGCTCCTCGTAGTCCGACGAGTCGACGGGGTATATGCCGGCGAAGACCATCGGCTTGACCTCGGAGAAGCCGTCGATGGCCTTGGCGCAGGGGCGCGCCACGTGGGTTATGGTGTCGCCCACCTTGACCTCGCGGCTGGTCTTGATGCCCGATATTATGTAGCCGACGTCGCCCGTGCCGATGCTGGCGCGGGGCTCCATCTCCAGGCGGAGGACGCCGACCTCGTCGGCGTCATACTCCTTGCCCGTGGCGACGAACTTCACCATGTCGCCCTTTGAGATGCGGCCGCTGACGACCTTGAAGTAGGCTATAATCCCGCGGAACGAGTTGAACACCGAGTCGAAGATGAGGCACTGGAGGGGGGCGTCGGGGTCGCCCACGGGGTGGGGGACTCGCTCGACGATGGCGCGCAAGATTCCCTCCACGCCCTCGCCCGTCTTGCCGCTGGCGCGCAAGATCTCCGAGCGGTCGCAGCCCAGGAGGTCGATGATCTGGTCCTCGACCTCCTCCGGGTTGGCGCTCGGCATGTCTATCTTGTTGATGACGGGGATTATCACAAGGTCGTTGTCGATGGCCTGGTAGAGGTTCGAGATGGTCTGGGCCTGGATGCCCTGGCTGGCGTCGACAACCAGCAGGGCGCCCTCGCACGCCGCTATGGAGCGGCTCACCTCGTAGGAGAAGTCGACGTGGCCCGGCGTGTCGATGAGGTTGAGGACGTACTTCTGCCCGTCCTGCTCGTAGTCCATCTGGATGGCGTGGCTCTTTATGGTGATGCCGCGCTCGCGCTCCAAGTCCATGTCGTCGAGCACCTGGGCCTGCATGTCCTGCGCCCTGACGGTCTTGGTGTATTCGAGCAGGCGGTCGGCCAGGGTGCTCTTGCCGTGGTCTATGTGGGCTATGATGCAGAAATTCCTAATGTTGTTCATCGTGCTATGTCTCGTTGCCGCGCACCGGGGGCGGGTTCGCAAAGATAGGCAAAAAAGGCCGCGTCGGTAAATATTGTTATATTTGGGGTATGTTTTTCAAATCTCTCTTCGAGCGCAAGAGGCATCCCGGCAAAAGCGCGGCGAACTACGCCTCGGTGGTGGATTTCGTAGACGACAACGTCGACGACGTCAAGGCCCTCCTCTCGTCGGTGGGCTACAACGACGTGGGCCGGAGGCTCGCCGACATGGCGGCCATGACGCACTGCCACGTCATGGCCCTGTGCCAGAAGCTCAACAGCCCCAACAAGTTCATGGTCGTCGAGTCGTCGGACGCGGCGGCCTGCCCGCGGGGGACGGTCTTCTCCTGGACGCACACGCAGCCCTCGGCCTCGGCCGACGCCCCGGCGGTCGTCTCGGCGCTGCCGTTCAACGTGGCCGGGGCCAGGGGCTTCATCTCCGTCCCCGTCAAGAACGAGCGCAACATGCTGTCGGGGATTCTCCTCGGCGTCGCCGCCGCGGGGCTGTCGGGGCTCGACGGCAAGACGCGGCTGCTCCACATCCTGGCGCCGACGTTCGACGCCGAGGTGAGGTGCGTCAGGCTCAAGCAGGACCTCCGGCAGAGCGAGCAGCGGATTGTCTCGCTCAACCAGAACATGGAGGTCCTCAACTCCGACCTGCGCAAGGCGCAGGACAAGGCGCAAGAGAGCCGCGAGATGAAGAGCACGTTCCTCACCAACCTCAGCCACGAGATCCGCACGCCGATGAACGCCATCATAGGGTTCGTCGACCTCCTGGGGCAGGCGAGGACCGACGAGGAGAGGGACAACTTCATCGAGATTGTCCGGCAGAACAGCCGGCAGCTCCTCCACGTCATAGACAGCCTCATCGAGATATCCAAGCTCCAGAGCAGCTACATGCTCAAGCCCGTGTGCCCCGTGCAGCTCAACGACCTGCTGACACGGATCAAGATCAAGTACCAGGACGTGCTGCGCAAGATGGGCAAGGACGTCGTCATCGAGACCTCCTTTTCGCTCGACACGCCGAACGACACCATATGGGGCAGCGACGAGATTATCTCGAGGGTCATGGGGCAGATTCTCGACAACGCCTGCCGGGTGACCGCCGAGGGGAAAATCTCCATATCCTACTCCATAAACCACCGCGACGCCACGTTCTGCGTCACCGACACGGGCCCGGGCCTCCCGCCGGGGGTGGAGAGGAGCGTCTTCAACATGTTCGACAACGCGTCGATGGACGAGGCCGGCAAGGGAAAGGGCATCGGGCTGGCCGTGGCCGCCAAATATCTCACCCTGTGCGACGGCCGGATATGGGTCGACACGGAGTATAAGGGTGGGGCGTGCTTCTACTTTTCCATCCCGACAGAGAAATTATGACAAATTCAAACATCAGAACGACATGAGCAGAGTGATGCCGATTTACGAGATGGACAGGTACCTGCAGCCCTACGCGCAAATCTTGGAGAGCCGGCGCGTCAAGACCATGGCGCGCCTGGAGGAGCTGGAGGAGACCTGCGGGCCGTTGGAGCAGTTCGCCAAGGCCTACGAGTTCTACGGGATGCGCCACGTCGGGGACCATTGGACGCTCCGCGAGTGGGCCCCGGGGGCCACGGAGATATACGTCGTCGGGGAGTTCTCCTCCTGGAGGGAGGACGACCGGTTCAAGATGACCCGCCTGGAGTTCGGCAACTGGGAGATCGACATCCCCGACGCGGTGCTCCGCCACGGCGACAAGTTCAAGATGTCGGTCCACTGGGTCGACGGGCAGGGGGAGAGGATTCCCGCCTACATCGGCAGGGTCGTGCAAGACGAGCAGACCAAGGTCTTCGACGCGCAGGCTTGGGACTTCGAGCCTTTCGGGTGGACTGACGGCGACTTCCGCGTCGGCAAGGAGCCGAGGCTCATATACGAGGCCCACATCGGGATGAGCGGCGAGGGTGAGGGCGTGGCCTCCTACGACGACTTCCGCCGCGACGTCCTGCCCCACGTGGCCGAGATGGGCTACAACACTCTCCAGCTCATGGCCATCCAGGAGCACCCCTACTACGGCAGCTTCGGCTACCACGTCTCGAGCTTCTTCGCCGCCAGCAGCCGCTTCGGCGAGCCCGAGGACCTCAAGAGGCTCGTCGACGAGGCGCACTCGATGGGCATAGCCGTCATCATGGACATCGTCCACTCCCACGCCGTCAAGAACGAGAACGAGGGCATCTCGCGCCTCGACGGCTCGACCGACCTCTACTTCCACTATGGCGACCGCGGCAACCACCCGGCGTGGGACAGCCGTTGCTTCAACTACGGCAAGACGGAGGTGCTCCGCTTCCTGCTCTCCAACTGCCGCTGGTGGCTGGAGGAGTACCACTTCGACGGCTTCCGCTTCGACGGGGTGACGAGCATGCTCTACTACGACCACGGCCTCGGCAAAGACTTCACTTGCTACGCCGACTACTTCCGTGCCAACGAGGACGAGGACGCCATCAGCTACCTCATGATGGCCAACAAGCTCATCCACCAGCTCAGGCCCGACGCCATCACCATTGCCGAGGAGATGAGCGGCTACCCGGGGCTGGCGGGCCCCACGGAGGCTTGCGGCATGGGCTTCGACTTCCGGCTCTCGATGGGAATCCCCGACTACTGGATCAAGCTCATCAAGGAAGTCCCCGACGAGAAGTGGCCCGTCGGCAGAATCTTCTACGAGCTTCAGCTCCACAGACCCGAGGAGAAAGTCATCAACTATGCCGAGAGCCACGACCAGGCCCTTGTCGGCGACAAGACGATAATCTTCCGGCTCATGGACAAGGAGATGTACTCCAGCATGAACCTGGAGAGCCAGAACATGGCCGTGGACCGCGGCATGGCCCTCCACAAGATGATACGCCTCGTGACGCTCTTCACCGCCACTGGCGGCTACCTCACCTTCATGGGCAACGAGTTCGGCCACCCCGAGTGGATAGACTTCCCCCGCGAGGGCAACGGGTGGAGTTACAAGTACGCCCGGCGCCAATGGGGCTTGGCAAAGGCCGACTACCTCCGCTACCACTTCCTGCTCGACTTCGAGCGCGCCATGCTGGAGGTCTTCAAGGAGTTGCCCGAGCCGAGCTACCCCTACAGGTACTACGACTACGACCCCACGCAGGTCCTGGCTTTCGGGCGCGGCGACTACTTGCTGGTCTTCAACTTCAGCCCCTCGACGTCCTACACCGACTATGCCGTCCCCGTCCCGGCGGGGCGCTACAGCATAGTCCTCTCGACAGACGAGGGCCGCTTCGGCGGCTTCGACCGCAACGACATGTTCTTTGTGTTCTACACGCAGAAGATTGGCGGGCAAGACATGCTCCGCCTCTACCTCCCGAGCCGCTCGGCCTTGGTGCTGAAGCGTAAGGACATCGTGCACATCAGGTAGGGGGGCGCCGCCTCCGCAAAAGTTTCAGCCCGGGGCCGCGGTCTCGGGCTGAAATTGTTGTATATTGCCACCGTTCTCAAAATAGAAAAATTACATCACATTTGCATGAAGTACCTTAATCTCAGATCCGACGAGAGGCGCGCCCTGAGCTTCTATCTCGCCATGGAGGAATATGCGGCGCGGAGCCTGTGGCGGGGCGAGGACTTGTTCTTCATGTGGAGGGTGGGCCCGACTGTCATATGCGGCCGCAATCAAGACATCCCCCACGAAGTTGACCTCGACTATTGCCGCGAGCGCGGCGTCGAGTGCAGCATCCGCAAGGCCCTCTACCGCGCCAACGGGCGCGCCCAGGCCGCCGGGCAGACAGATGGGGTGCTGAAGCTGGTGTGCGGGGCCGATGGGGCGATTCTCGGGTGTCACGCCCTAGGGGCGAACGCCTCGTTCCTCGTGCAGGAGGTCGCAGCTCTGATGAATTTCGGTGCGACGGTCGACAGGTTAGCCGACATCGTGCACATACATCCCACCCTCGGAGAGATTCTGCTCGACGCGGCTATGGGATGATTCCATGCATAGAGAGGGGGGCTTTGTTCACCAAAGCCCCCCTCTCTATGCTCAAAAAAATGCTTGCGTCCGGTTGCGATGCGGAGCGGACGTCTACGCCCACTCGAAATTCTCCCGGCCGGCGCCCACCTCGAAGTTATATTTCACTATGCCGAGGTCGACCATTGCGAAAGTCATCTCCATCTTCGACAGGATGCCCCATCCGGCCTTGGCGCGCACGCGGTTGTCGCCCATTAGCTCCAAGGTGAACTTCTGTTGGTTCATGGCCGTCGGGGCCAGGAGGGCGGCCTCGACGCCGTTTCGGAACCACTCCGGGGAGTCGCCCGCGACGTTGGAGACTTTCTCCGCCGGCTTGACTTTGTGGCCCGCGCCCTGTGTCGTGCCGTAGCCGAGAGGAATGACGCACCGCAACTTCTCGCCCTTGCCAATCTGCAAACTGTCGGGGTCCTTTTTGTATGTCTGTCCCACCCAGCAGGTGTTCAGCCCCATGGTCTGCGCCGCCAGCGCCAGCCTCTGCCCATAGTAGCCGAGTCTCTCGTCGAGGTCGTCGCCCTTGGGGCCGATGAGGGCGAAGTAGTTGCGGACGCCGGAGAATTTGCCGTAGTGCACCAACTTTGAGGCGAAGGCCTTTGGCGAGTCGACGACGAGTTGGATGTTGAGGTTGCCCTCGCTGTTGCATTCTGCCACGATCCGACGCAACTCCGCGAGCTTCTCCTCCTCGATTGGCTTGTCGGTGTAGCTCCTGACGCTGTGCCGCGCCCGGATGGCCTCCATTGTTGTCATTTTCATTTGTTAAGTATTTATAGCTGTCTGTTTTTTCTCTGCCTAAGAGTCCAAAACGATTGCAAAGTTAGTCACAATTGCCTCAGTGTCTACGGCTCTTTGGTGTCCATAATGTCTCTTTATCGTTGACGAAAAGGAGGCGGGCGGGACGTCTCGCCGACGCCCGCCCGCTCTGTCCCATGGTCGCTCTTGTCAGAAGCCGAGCGATTCTAGCCAGGCCTTGACGGCGGCCTCCGCCTCGTGCCGGGAGTTTTGCGCGGTCGCGCCACGCACGGCCAGGCCTTTCTCCAATTTCGCCCCTTTCATTGCCGCGCCAATCTTGCGGACTGTCTGGCCCAGCCCGCTGCCCTCGTGGGTGCAGAATGGGGCTACGGTCTTGCCGCTCCAGTCGTGTTTCTCCAAGAATGTGTATACCGCCATCGGCACGTCGCCCCACCAATTGGGGTAGCCGAGGAAGACGATGTCGTAGCCCTCGACGGCGGCGTCGCCCGAAATTGCCGGTCGCGCCTTGGTGTTCATCTCTTTCCTTGCCACGTCGATACACTGCTGGTAGTCGGCGGGGTAGGGCGCTACGGTCTCGATTTGGAATATGTCGGCGCCGGTCTTGTCGGCAATCATGTCCGCCACGATGCGCGTGTTGCCAACCTTGATGTTGCCCACGGCCCAGTTCTCGTCGGCGCGGGAGAAGTAGGCCACTAGTACCTTTTTGTTTTCCATCTCTTTCGTTTTTGTAGCGTGTCCTTGCGCCTCGCAGGGTGCGCCGGTCGACAGTGTGGCGATGGTGGCGAGGCACATTGTCAGCAGATTCCTTTTCATGCTCCTTTTGTTTTCGCTTGCGTTGCAAATGTAGGCTGCCCGCCAGGCGCGGGCAATAACCGTTTTACAGGTGCGATTACCCATAATACAGAGGTTTTGCCAATCTTTAACAGGACAAACGGCTCCCGGGCCTTGACATTCCGCGAAGAAGTAGTACCTTTGCAGTGCGATTGAGGAAAAAGGTGCGTTAGGCAACTCATATTGCGGGATGGAGCAGTGGTAGCTCGTTGGGCTCATAACCCAAAGGTCAGTCGTTCGAGTCGGCTTCCCGCTACAAGAGACGCGCCTTTCTCCAGGTCGCACAAGGGTACATATTGCGGGATGGAGCAGTGGTAGCTCGTTGGGCTCATAACCCAAAGGTCAGTCGTTCGAGTCGGCTTCCCGCTACCTCAGAAGCCTCGGCTTGGGTCGCCAAGCCGGGGCTTCTTGTTTTCTCCCTGCGCCACGCCGTGGAGTGAAGAACCGGGGGCAAGTGGTGATACTTGCCCCCGGTTCAGCAGTGAGGATATGCGTCAGAACTCGTAGCCCACTGAAAGCGAGTGGCAGAAACTCCGCAGCTTGTCGCCCTCGCGGTTCTTCGTGTAGGCATTGAAGTCGGGTTGGAACGTGTAGCCAAAATAGTAGCGCATATATTTTACCCCAACTCCCGCATTCCAGCCGATTTGGAATATCTTCGCCGGGTAGTCCTCTTCGCGGTTTAGGAAGTTGACTGTCCACGACTCGCCGCTGTAGCTTGTTTTTTTCCGACGCCCGATGATGTTGAACTTGACGTTGGGCCCGGTGAATGCCGAAAGCGTCACTTTGCCGTCGAACAGCTGGCGCCGGTATGCCGCGCAAAGGTTGAAAGAAGACGTGAGATAGTCAGTCCGGATCGTGAGCCCGGTCTTCTCAATTCCGTGCGTCCACACGAGTTTGCCGCCCATTTCCAAGAACAATGGCTTAGTGGGCGATAGCCCTATGCCGCGGGTGAATCCGAGAGACATGCCCTTAGTCGTGTGCTGGTGAGTGCCGTCCATTGTGTACGGCGGGTTCTCGTTGTTGCGCCATGTGGCGCGCCGTGTCTCATATGCCAATGCCACTCGCCTGTATCCGTCAGCCTCCTGTGCGTGCGCGAAGCCGCCGAGCAACGACACTAGTAGCGACAGTGGTAATAGTCTTACCATTCTTGTTTTTTTGTTGATTTCCGTGCGAAGCTCGAACGGTGATTCCTGCAAATGTCTCTTTTGAGCTTAACTCCGTGGTTCTCACAAGGGGAACGTGCGCGGTGGTCTCCGTCCTTTCTTCTTGTGGCGTGGAATTACTAATTAATCAGTTGCAAACGTCGAGTTTGGATGCGGCTTGTTCGGTCGATATGTGAAATTACGTGTTTCTCTTAATCCCTGGCCGAGCGGTTTTCGTGGCACGAAGCGTTCCGTGCGTCGCTATTTGCCGTATAGCGGGGCTTTGGTTAACTTTGGCTTCGACGACCAGTTTCTGAAATGACCTCCCGCTTTTCTTTTGTCGACCTCT
>CAZHOT010000025.1:0-35769 GCA_964534235.1 uncultured Marinilabiliaceae bacterium | reverse complement strand
CCTAGGGCTCACGCCCTAGGCTGTCTCATATCGCCCCTTTGGGGCTTTGAGTGTGGGGGCGTTGGGAGAGGGGTGCGGCGGCGTTTCGTAGCCCCAAAGGGGCGGCATATGTCAGCCTAGGGAGTGAGCCCTAGGTGTTTTTTGTGGTTGTGTCGCTATGGGTTCGCCGACTCCCTCGTCCCTCCTCATCCCCTTTCATCCCTAGGGCTCACGCCCTAGGCTGTCTCATATCGCCCCTTTGGGGCTTTGAGTGTGGGGGCGTTGGGAGAGGGGTGCGGCGGCGTTTCGTAGCCCCAAAGGGGCGGCATATGTCAGCCTAGGGAGTGAGCCCTAGGTGTTTTTTGTGGTTGTGTCGCTATGGGTTCGCCGACTCCCTCGTCCCTCCTCATCCCCTTTCATCCCTAGGGCTCACGCCCTAGGCTGTCTCATATCGCCCCTTTGGGGCTTTGAGTGTGGGGGCGTTGGGAGAGGGGTGCGGCGGCGTTTCGTAGCCCCAAAGGGGCGGCATATGTCAGCCTAGGGCGTGAGCCCTAGGTGTTTTTTGTGGTTGTGTGTCGCGGTTCGCCGCCCCCCTCGTCCCTCTATCCCCTTTCATCCGTAGGTGTTTTTTTTGCTTGTGTGTGTCGCCTTGCGCCTCTTTGTTGTCCTGAAGGGGTAATTCGTTATCTTTGCATTGTTGACTAATTGAATAGAAATTGCAACATATGCAATTATGAGAAATTCCCAAGTGTTCTCGGCGTGCGTGGCGGTCATGTGCCTCCTCTCGTGCCGCTCGTCGCCCACGCTGCTCTTCTCCTCTAAGGACGTGGCCGTCGATGTCGGCGGGCGGGCGTTGTCGTTCGGCGGGGCGCGGCCTGTCGTCTTCGGCTTCAGCCTCTTCAGCGATATGTATAAGGCGCCAAACGTGGCCAGTGCCGTAACGGCTCGGAGGCCCTGTGCGGGCGACGCCTCGTGGGGCGGCTACGCCGACGCGCTTGCCGCCTGTGGCAGGTTGGAGGATTCAGTCCTGGCCGTCATGCCGGGGCTGATTGTCCTGGACAGTGTGCGGCTCGACGGAGACGAGAGTGTCGTCGAGCCCCTGGTTGGAAGCGACGCCTTGCTCCGCCTCCCGGCGTCTGCCGACGCGGCAGACATCTCCCTGCGCCGCAAGGTTTTTGCCGACCAGGGGGCTGGGCGGGTCGTGGTCCGCGACGTGCTGAAAAGTGTGTCTATTGTATACGTTTTTCAGAATCATTCTACCCCCCCCCCCCCCGGGGGGGGGGGGGCGATTAGTGGTCTGTATCAGCCATTTAGGATAAAAATGAGGGCTGTTGGCGACCTCACGGCGGGCACTCTTCCCGCCGTCATCACCGACCGCGCCGACCGCATAAGCCTGGCTTTCGCCCTGGCGGGCTACTAGCCCTTGTTGCGGATCAGGGCCACGCTGCCGTAGATGTCGGGCAGGGGGACGATGCCCTCCGGGACTCCCGCCACGAACTCGTCGGTGGCTCGGCGGATACCCTCCCAGGTGTGGTTGTAGCTGTGGACAATGATGATTCCGCCCGGGGGCAGGAGCGGGTAGAGGTGGCCGAGCGACGCGAGCACCGTGTCGTGCTCGACGCAGTCCACGAGCGCCAGCGCCACAGGCCCGCCCACTTGCGCCAGTCCCTCCGCCACGGGCCCCTTGACCACGTGGTTCAGCGGGCCGTCGGGCAAGATGCGCCTCACCTCAGCCTCCGGGGCGAAGTCCACGGGCGTTGTCTCGGTCGTCGTCTCGCCCTGGCAGTTCTCGTGGGTCACGCTGACCTCCGTGGCCTCCAGTGGCCCCAGGGCCCACACCTCCCTCTCGGGGCACTGCCGCCTGAGGAGGCTCACCAGGTCGGCGTCTTCCACCCCCGCCATGACGAAGGCCCCGGGGACCTCGCCGCGCTCCGCCTGCTCCATGGCGAAGAAGACGGAGTAGTAGCGCGCCCTGTCGCGGCTCTTGCGCTCGCGCCGCTCGACGTCGGCGGCAATCATCTTGCGCTTGCGCAGCTCCAGCCACAGCCACGGCTTGAAGAGCCGGTGGGTCCAGAAGCTCCAGAAGTAGCTCATGGCCGCCCAGGCCATGATGTTGACAATGACGATGTTGACAATGACGATGATGCTCATGCCTTTTCCTCCCTAGTCGTTTCTTTCTGTTGTGGCGGGCCCGCCGCGCCGCAGTGTCAGCCGGTGGCGGACAATGGCGGGCGTCTCCTCGGCGTAGTGCGTGACGTAGACCATCGTCACGTCCGGGTTGCCGCAATAGGCCTCAATCAGCATCTTGGCCCGGTGCTTCTTGCCGGCGTCGAGGCCGTGGAGCGGCTCGTCGAGGACCACGAGGCTAGGCCGCTTGACGAAGACGCGCGTCAGCAAGACGAGCCTCTGCTCGCCATATGACACCCCCAGGAACGACCTCTCCGCCAGCCCCTCGCACCCGAAGGCGCGCATCCACCGCCGCGCCTCGGCCCGTTGCGCGTCGTCCGGGCGGCGGTAGAGGCCCACGGTGTCGAAGAAGCCCGACGCCACGACGTCCAGGCAGGGGATGTCGGCGTTGTAGAATGTGTGCATGTCGGGCGAGACGTAGCCTATGCGGCTCTTGATGTCCCATATGCTCTCGCCCGTGCCGCGACGGCGGCCGAAGAGGCTTATGTCGTTGGCGTAGGCCTGCGGGTTGTCGCCGCAGACGAGGCTCAGCAGGGTGCTCTTGCCCGACCCGTTGCCTCCCGCCAGGGCCCACTTCTCGCCCCGGCGCACCGTCCAGTCCACCCCGTCGAGGATGGTGGCGGGCCCGTAGGCCACCCTGGCCCCGCGCATGGCGATGGCCTCGGAGTAGTCCGCCGCGTCGGCGGGCCCCGTGGCGGGGAGCAGGCGCGCCGCCTCTGCGGGGCTGAGCGCCTCGTCGGCGAAGAGGCTTCGGCGGAGCGCGGCGTCGGCGGCGAAGTCCCGCGGGGTGCAGACGCGCGCCACGCCCAGGCCCTCCATGGCCACCACGCGGTCCGCCCACGCGGGCAGGTCCTTGGGGTGGGAGACGGCGAGAAGCACCTTGAGGCCCGGCCGCCGGGCCGTCTCGGCCAGGAGGCGGCTCACGGTCTGGCGGCTCTCGGCGTCGAGGCCTATGAAGGGGTTGTCCACGACGAGCAGCTCCGGCCCCGACATGAGGCTCCTGGCAATCATCAGCTTGCGCAGCTCGCCGCTGGAGAGGAAGATGACCCTCTTGCCCAAGAGCGGCGCCGCGCCCACGGCCTCCAGCAGCTCCCGGTGCCTCTCGACGGCGCCGCGCCCCAGGGCGTCGGCCACGAGCGGGCTCTGCTCGTTCTCCGTGGCCTGCCACCGCTTCTGATAGTAGTTGTCCGCCGGGGCGCCCCCGAGCCTGTATATGTCGCGGAACGAGAGCGTGGCTATCCGCGTCGGCGCGACGGGCGTGCCGTCGGCCCGTCGGACTTCCGCCTTGCCGCTCCGGAGGCTTACGCCGCCCGCAATGTGGGCGGCGAGGAGCGACTTGCCCGCCCCGTTGGGCCCTATGATGGCGGCGCTCTCGCCCTCGCCGATGGTCAGGCGGGGCTCGCCGCTGAGGCGCTGGTGCGCGTAGCGCGCCACGGGTGCGTCTATCTCGATGTGGCTCATTGTGATGTCTTTTTGTAGGTCTTGCGCGACGCGAATCTAGCAAAAATGCCCCCCGCGCGTCGCCCCCGGACGGGGCAAAACGGGCATCGCGGCCCGCGCCCGCGGCTATTTCCGCGTCTTGCGCCACTGGACGGGCGTCATCCCCGTGTGGCGGCGGAAGAAGCGCGAGAAGACCGACTGGTCGGAGAAGTTGAGCCGCATGGCTATGTCGAGGACGCCCGCGTCGGTGTAGTGGAGCATCTCCTTGGCGGCGAAAATCAGCCCCGTGTCGATTATCTTCTTGGGCGAAGTCTTCTTCTGGCTGCACACCTGGCTGAGGTAGCGGGGCGTGACCGACAGACGGTCGGCGTAGAACTCGACGTTGTGGTGCCGGGGGGCGTTCTCGCGCGCCATCTTGACGAAGCGCCGGAACAGCTCCGTGGGCCTGTCGGCCTCCTCGTCGGGCAGGTCTTCCCACGCCTTGTAGCTGTTGTCGCTTATGTCGTCGAGATAGAGCATCAGGAGGCGGACAATCTTCTCGTTCCGGTGCGGGTCGTGGGCGCGGCGGGCCAGGGTCGCCGCCAGGGCGTAGACGTGGCTGACGAGGGCGTCGTAGTCGGCCTCGGAAAATTGCTCGACGGGGTTGAGGCGCAGGAAGCGCAGCAGGCGCATGTCCATCCGCGCCCCCATGCGCTCTATGAAGTTGGGCGAGAAGCACATCCGGGTGCACCGGAAGTTGGGCGTCGCGCCGACGACGCGCAGCATGGCGTCGAAGCCCAAGACGATTTGCGTCCGCGGGGTGACGTCGTAGATGCGCATGTCCACCTCGACCACGGCCGCCCCCTCGGTGCAGAGGATGAAGTTGATGTCTTTCGACCGCTCGGCGTCGGCTTGCGCCGGGTAGTGGGCGTCGGTCTCGACCGTGAAGTCCGCGCCGTATGGAAGTTGGAAACTCACTTGCGTTGTTTGGGTTTTGCTTTTATTCGCATTTCGCCGCGAATATGGCTAATATTTGGCATTTGTTATGATTTGGGCTTCCCGATTTGCACAAATCCGCCTACGTGTTGCCTCTTTAATGTCGCCTCATTCTTCCGAACTTTGTATTGGTAATAATAACAACACAGATAGAGTAATGGAAAACAAACTACTCTTAGGCATCGCTGCCGCAGCCCTTTCCGCCACTGCCTGCCAAGAGGCGCAGGTGAGACAGGCGCCGCAAGAGTATCCGGTGATGACCGCCGCGCTCTCCGACGAGACCGTGGCCGACTCCTACTCCGCGTCGATCCGCGGCCGCCAAGACGTCAGCGTCATGCCGCAAGTGGCCGGCACGCTCACGGAGCTCCGCGTCGGCGAGGGCGACCGCGTGCGCCGCGGGCAGGTGCTCTTCGTCATCGACCAGGTGCCCTACCGCGCCGCCCTGGAGACGGCCAAGGCCAACGTCGAGGCCGCCAAGGCGCAACAGGCGCAGGCCGAGCTGGCCTATGAGAGCCGCAAGGCCCTCCGCGAGAAGAACGTCGTCTCCGACTACGACCTCCAGACGGCCCACAACACGCTCCTCGCGTCGCGGGCGGCCCTGGCGCAGGCCGAGGCCAACCTTGTCTACGCAAGCAACAGCCTCTCATATACCGAGGTCAAGAGCCCCGCGGACGGAGTGGTCGGCACCCTGCCCTACCGCGTCGGCGCGCTCGTCGGCCCCTCGATGCCGACGCCGCTCACCACCGTCTCAGACAACAGCCAGATGTACGTCTACTTCTCGATGAACGAGAGCCAGGTCCTCCAGCTCCTCCGCCGCTACGGCTCGACGTCGGCGGCCATCGAGAAGATGCCAGACGTCGTGTTGCGCCTCGCAGACGACAGCCTCTACGCCCACACGGGGCGCGTCGAGACAATCAGCGGCGTCGTCGACCGCTCGACGGGCACGGCGCAGCTCCGCGCCATATTCCCCAACCCCGAGGGCCTGCTGCTCAGCGGCACGTCGGGCAACGTCATGATGACACGTGAGCTCAAGGGGGTCATCGTGATTCCGCAGACGGCCACCGTCGATGTCCAGAACAAGACGTTCGTCTACGGCATCGTCGACGGCCTCGCCACGGCCCGCCAGGTGGGCGTCATGCGCCTTGCCGACGGCGCGCGCTACGTCGTCACGAGCGGGCTCGAGGCCGGCGACGTCATCGTCTCCGAGGGGGCGGGCCTGCTCCGCGCCGGCACGCCCATCGTCCCCAAGGGGCAGGGCGCCGCGCAAGCTAACCAGTAGTAAGGGTTTCCACAGACATTTCTAGCAGATGAATCTTAGGACATTCATAGAGCGCCCCATCCTCTCGTCGGTGATCTCAATCGTCATCGTCATCGTGGGCGTCATTGGACTGTTCGGGCTGCCCGTCGAGCAGTTCCCGAACATCGCGCCGCCGACGGTCAACGTCACGACGACCTACTACGGCGCCAACGCCGAGACAATCCAGAAGAGCGTCATAGCTCCCCTGGAGGACGCCATCAACGGCGTCGAGAACATGACCTACATGACCAGCCAGGCGTCGAACTCCGGCTACGTCTCCATCAGCGTCTACTTCCGCCAGGGCACCGACCCCGACATGGCCGCCGTCAACGTCCAGAACCGAGTCTCGAGGGCCACGGCCGAGCTCCCGGCCGCCGTCACGCAGGTGGGCGTGCAGACCAACAAGAGGCAGACGTCGATGCTCCAGGTCTTCGCTCTCTCCTGCCCCACCGACGAGTTCGACGAGAACTTCATCTCCAACTACCTGGAGATCAACATCGAGCCGGAGATTAAGCGCATAGCCGGCGTCGGCGACATGATGGTCCTCGGCGGCGAATATTCGCTCCGCGTCTGGATGGACCCCTCGAAGATGGCGCAGCACGGCCTGATGCCCTCCGACGTCACGGCCGTCCTGGCAGAGCAGAACCTCGAGGCCCCCACGGGCTCGCTCGGCGAGAACTCGCCGGAGACCTACCAGTACACCATGCGCTACAAGGGACGCAAGGTGACCGAGGATGAGTTTGAGAACCTCGTCATCAGCTCCACGCCCGACGGCAACGTCCTGCGGCTCGGCGACGTGGCCCGCATCGAGCTGGGGCAGGAGTCCTACGGCTACATCGGCAAGGTCGACGGCCACCCGGGCTGCGCCGCGCTGATTTTCCAGACGGCCGGCTCCAACGCCACCGAGGTCAACAACGCCATCGACGCCTATCTCGACCAGGCCGCCAAGAACCTCCCCAAGGGTTTGCAAATCAACAAGATCAACAACACCAACGACTTCCTCTACGCCTCAATCCACGAGGTCGTCAAGACCCTCTTCGAGGCCATAGTCCTCGTCATCCTCATCGTGCTGATCTTCCTCCAGAGCCCGCGCTCGGCGTTCATCCCCCTGGTGGGCGTCATCGTCTCGCTCGTCGGCACGTTCGGATTCATGTATGTGGCGGGCTTCTCGCTCAACCTCATCACGCTCTTCGCCCTCGTGCTCGTCATCGGCACCGTCGTCGACGACGCCATCATCGTCGTCGAGGCCGTGCAGGCCAAGTTCGAGGCCGGCTACAACTCCAGCTACATGGCCACCAACGACGCCATCAAGGGCATCTCCGGGGCCGTCATCACGTCGTCGCTCGTCTTCATGTCGGTCTTCATCCCCGTCTCGTTCATGGGCGGCACGTCGGGCGTCTTCTACCGCCAGTTCGGCCTCACCATGGCCGCCGCCGTCGGCATCTCGGCCATCCAGGCACTGACCATGACGCCGGCCCTGTGCGCCCTGATGCTCAAGCCGATCCGCGAGGACCAGCGGACGGGCTTCTGGGGCAAGTTCGGCAAGGTCTTCAACACTGCCTTCAACGCCTTGCAGAACAAGTACCAGAAGGGCGTCCAGTTCTACGTCCAGCGCAAGAAGATTGCCGCCCTCCTGGTCGTCGGCACCATCGCCGCCCTCGTGGCCCTGATGAACAACACCAAGACCGGCCTCGTCCCCAACGAGGACCAGGGCATGGTCATGGTCAACGTCACCACGCCCCCGGGCAGCTCGATCAGCTCGACCGCGGAGGTCATGGACCGCATCGGCGCCGAGATCCGCAAAATCCCCGGCGTGGACGTCGTCGAGCAGACCGCCGGCTACGGCCTCCTCTCCGGCGCCTCGTCCTCGGCCGGCATGTATATCGTCAAGCTCAAGAACTGGAGTCTCCGAGACGACTCGCAGAGCTCCACGGCCGTGATTGGCCAGATCTACGCCCGCACGGCCCACATCAAGGGCGCCACGATTTTCGCCATGTCGCCGGGCATGATCCCGGGCTACGGCATGGGCAACAACGTCGACCTCAACCTCCAGGACCGCGCCGGTGGCGACGTGTCGGACTTCTACGACATTGCGCAGCGCTTCATCGGGGCCCTCAACCAGCGCCCGGAGGTCGGCAGGGCCTACTCCACTTTCTCGCTCAGCTACCCGATGTGGGAGGTCGATGTCGACGCCGCCAAGTGCAAGCGCGCCGGGGTCTCGCCCGCCACGGTCTTGGCGGCCATGGGCTCCTACTACGGTGGGTCTTACGTCTCGAACATCAACCGTTTCTCGAAGATATACAGGGTCATGATCCAGGCCGAGCCTGAGACGCGCCGCGACGAGGCGTCGCTGGGCAATATGTATGTCCGCATGAACGACGGGCAGATGGCCCCGCTGAGCCAGTTCGTCACACTGCGCCGCGTCTACGGCGCCGAGGTCCTGACGAGGTTCAACATGTACAGCTCCATCGCCGTCTCGGTCATGCCCGCCGACGGCTTCTCGTCGGGCGAGACCATGGCCGCCATCGCCGAGGTGGCCGACCAGGTCCTGCCCCGCGGCTACGGCTACGACTACGGCGGCATGAGCCGTGAGGAGAGCCAGCAGAGCGGGCAGACGGGGATCATCTTCGGCATCGCCATCGTCATGATATACCTGCTCCTGTCGGCGCTCTACGAGAGCTTCCTCATCCCGTTCTCGGTCATCCTGGCCGTCCCGGCGGGCCTCATGGGGTCGTTCATCTTCGCGCAGCTCGCAGGGCTGGAGAACAACATCTACCTCCAGACGGGCCTGGTCATGCTCATCGGCCTCCTCTCCAAGACGGCCATCCTCATCACGGAGTATGCCGTCGAGCGCCGCCGCTCGGGCATGAGCCTCGTCTCGGCCGCCATGAGCGCCGCAAAGGACCGTCTGCGCCCAATCCTCATGACCGTCCTGGCCATGGTCTTCGGCCTCCTGCCGCTCGTCTTCGCCCACGGCGTCGGGGCCAACGGCAACCGCTCGCTCGGCACGGGCGTCGTCGGCGGACTGCTCATCGGCTCCATGGCCCTCCTGGTCTTCGTCCCGACGCTCTTCGTCATCTTCCAGTGGATCCAGGAGCGCTTCTCGCCCAACCAGCCGCGGCGCTCCGAGGACTGGCAGGTGCGCGACGAGACGGAGAGGGCCAAGGCAGACCGCGACAGGTATCTCGCCGAGAAGAAGAAAAAGGAAGAGCTAGGCAATTAGTCAACAACTCTATTCAGGACAAGAGATGAGACACACCATATCGTTCCCCGCGCCCGCGGTGGCGGCCGTCGCCGCCCTGGCGCTCACGGGATGCGGAATATACACCACCTACGAGGCCAAGACCGAGGTCCCCGACGGGCTCTTCGGCACCGCCCCGGCGCCGGAGGTGGCGGCCGACGCCGCCCCGCTGGCAAAGGTGGCGTGGCGCGAGATGTTCACCGACCCCAAGCTCCAGGCCGTCATCGACGAGGTCTTGGCCAACAACCTCGACCTCCAGACGGCGCAGCTCAACATCGAGATTGCGCAGGCCAACTACAAGGCCGCGCGCCTGGCTTTCGCGCCGTCGCTGGCTTTCGCGCCCAACGCCGCGCTTGCCCGCTACGATGTCGACGGGGCCGAGACCGTCAAGACCTACACCCTGCCGGTCAGCCTCTCGTGGCAGATTGACGCCTTCGGCTCGCTGCGCAACCAGAAGAGGGCCGGCAAGGCAACGCTCCAGGCCGCCGAAGACGCCGCGCAGGCGTCGCAGACGGCGCTGGTGGCCAACGCCGCGTCGCTCTACTACTCGCTGCTGATGCTCGACCGCCAGCTGGAGATTGCGGACTCCACGGCCGGCTCGTGGCGCGACGCCGTCGAGACCATGAGGGCCATGATGGACGCCGGGATGGCCAACGAGGCCTCGGTGGCGCAGTATGAGGGCACCTACTACAGCATCCTCACGCAGGTGTCCGACCTGCGGAGCAGCATCGTCACCGTGCAGAACTCGCTATGCCTCCTCATGGCCAAGCCCTCGCAAGACATCGACCGGGGGAGGCTCGAGGACCAGGCCGTCTCGGTAGACCTCAACGCCGGGCTCCCGCTCGACATCATAGCCAACCGTCCCGACGTCCGCGCGCAGGAGCGCCGGCTGGAGCAGGCTTTCTATGCCGCCAACGCCAGCCGCTCGGCCTACTATCCCGCCATAACGCTGTCGGGCCAGGCCGGCTGGACGAACCTCGTCGGCGGCATGGTCTTGAACCCGGCCAAGTTCTTCTGGAACGCCGCGGCGAGCCTCGTCCAGCCCATCTTCCAGAACGGGCAGATTAGGGCGCGCGTCAAGGTCTCGGAGGCGCAGCAGAAGCAGGCCGAGCTGGCGTGGACCAAGACCCTCCTCTCGGTGGGCAACGAGGTCAACGAGGCCCTGGTGGCCTATCAGACGGCGCAGGAGAAGTGCGACCTCTATGACAACCAGGTCAAGTCCCTGGCCCGGGCCTACGAGGCCACGAGCCTCATGATGCAGCACGGAAGCACGACCTACCTGGAGGTCCTGACGGCCAAGCAGACTCTCCTGTCGGCGCAGCTGGCGCAGACCGCCAATGTCTATTCGCGCCTCTCGGCCGTCATCTCGCTCTACCAGGCCGTGGGCGGGGGAGCGCAATAGATTTCTCTTTCTATCTTGTGTTTTTTTGTAGGCGGCGCGGTCCCGAAATGTCGGGGCCGCGCCGCTCTTGACTTCTGTCCGGGCCTGGGCATCCCCCCGCCGCGCCCACTTATGTACCGCGGGAGCTGTCGCCTCGGTCTGCTCCGCGGTGGTGAAGCTATTCCGCCCCCGCCCGGCGGACGCCCACGTTGTCGTCCTCGACGACGGCGCACTGCTTGGCGAAGCCCAGGCAGTCGCAGTAGACGATGTTTCCCGAGGCGAATATGTCTTCCCTCTGCGTGTGCCCTACGAATTGCAGGATGCCCGTGCCTCTGAAGATGTTGGCCTCCTCTAGGCTGATGGGGCGAATCCACATGGGGCTCTGCGTCACGCTGAATCCCGCCGCGTCTCCTATGCCGCAGTTGGCGTAGAAGTCGAATGCGTTGCACGACGCCGGGTCCCAGTCGAGGTTCGCGCCCGTGCCGTAGTCTTTCAGGAGGCGCTCGACGTCGGGACTCCCGAGTGTGTAGTCGGCGCGGATGCCCCACGAGCGCTTCCACAGCCCGTTTACGAAGTCGGCGACCTCGGCGGCGGTGAATCTCAGCTCTTTGAAACTGTCGCCGTCCCATATCCAGTGCCGCCCCATCCACTGCGCGATCGCGTCTTTCTCCAGCTTCGGATGTTGCCCGCTTCCGGGCGGAAGCTCTTTCCTGTTCATCTCCAAGTGTTTGTCCCAAGCTTCCGCCACGTTGGCGGCCTCTATGTCCTTGCCGTCCGACGTCTTTTTGAGTGTGTGGAACGAGATCCGGTGCCCCAGCTTGTAGCGCATGTACCACACCACCGACACCCCGGCATGGCTCGCCACGGCCGCGTCGTCGATGTTGTATGCCGCCACGAAAAGTTCCCTGTTCGCCTCAAAGAGCGCCCGAATCTCCTCGAGGTGGCCCCCGTCTTGGCGCGAGATTGTGGGGTCGATGCAGTGCCAGTGGTTCTCGTCGTGATTCCCGACAATGAGCACGGTCTCCGGCCTCTTGCGCTTGAACTCCAGGATGTCCTCGAAGTTTTGCCGGACGTCACCGAACTCCATGTTCTCGTAGGGGCTGAAATAGTCGCCGAGAAAGATGTTCACGCCGTCGTCCGCGACGAGGTCTCTCCACGCCGCGCGCCCGTGGATGTCGCCAATGATGTTGTATTTCATGGTGCAATTGGTTAGGAACAAGAGACTGTATTTTTGCAAAGATAGCGGCGAGCTGTGCCAAATCTTGTCAGTGCTGTTTTTTGGGGGGGCGGGGGGGGGGCGCTTGCCGGGCGTCCCTGCACGACGCCGCCCGGCCCGGCAGAAGCCCGGTCGGCTGTCAATTGTCAATTGTCCTTTTGATTAGTTGCCTCTCCTCCTCGCCTCGTCTCGCATTTGCCCTATGGCTCACGCCACGCCCTAGGTATTGCGCTACGTTCTGGTGTTCACGCCCTAGGCTGTCCTATGTCGCCGCTTCGCACACTTCGTAGCCTTTGGGGCTAGGAGTGGAGTGGCAACAACGGCCAGCTCCCCGGTCGGATGTCAATTGTCAATTGTCCATTGTCAATTGAGAAGTTGTCAATTGAACCCTCCCAGCGCCTCGTCGAACGTGGCCAGCTGGCTCGCCTTGGGGACCTCGCACAGGCTGCGGGCCGAGTCGGTGTAGAACGTGAAGCTCTCCAGCCGCTTGCGCCAGTGCGACACCCACGCCAGGCGGCGCTTGATGCCGACGGGCGGGTGCTCCTTGCGCAGGGCCATGAGCATCGGGACCATGTCCTTGCGGCCGAAAATCTCGTTGAAGGCGTCGGAGATGACCTCCTCGACGCGGCTCTGCGGAGACCTGTTCGTCTCGGTGTGGAGCAAGATGCGGCTCACCTCGTTGCGCATGGCGACGGGCAGGTGCATGCGGTTCATGATGGCGTCGGCCTCCGTCACGCCCGTCAGCTCGACGGCCTTGGGGAAGTTGACCCTCACGAAGCAGAACAGGGCCGCGACGCCGCTAATCAGCGTCTCGTCGTCGGTGAAGCCCTCCATGTGGGCAAGGGTGCGCACCCGCGTCAGGAAGTCCTCCATCCGCCGCCCGACGTTGGCCGGGGCCCCGTCGATCACGCTGCGGCGCACGGTCTGCTCGAAGTCCTGGGTCCGCAGGGCCTGGAGCTTGAGCTGGAGGCGGGCGTTGGGGGCTATGTCGCTGCCCGGCAGTCGGTACTCCTCCTTGAGCCTGTTGACGAAATACATGTCGACCTCGCCTTTATACTTGACGGGCATCTTGCCGCGATACTCGCACTCGAAGAAGTCGCGGACGCGCTGGTATGTGCTCTCCGAGATGTTGACGCGCCCCGGCTCGCCGCCGCTCTCCATGCGCGAGGCGGTGTTCACCGTGTCGCCCCAGATGTCGAAGACCCTCTTGATGCTGCCCAGGTGGGCGGAGATGACCATGCCCGTGTTGATGCCGATGCGGATGTTCCAGAAGTCCTCGTCCTTGGCGCGTCTCTCGCGCACGTAGGCCACCATCTCCAGCCCCGCCAGCACCACCTCGACGGGGTTGGCGCTGTCTATCTCCGGCACGCCCCCGGCGCACATGTAGGCGTCGCCTATGGTCTTGATTTTCTCGATGTTATATTTCGCCACAATCTCGTCGAAGTGGATGAAGCACCGGTCCAGCTCGTCGATGAGCCGGTCGGGGTCCATCCGCGACGCTATGCGCGTGAAGCCCTCGATGTCGGTGAAGAGGACGGTGGTGAAGTCGAACTTCCGCGTCTGGCGGGCGGCGCACTCCTCCAGCTCCTGGCGAGTGCGCTCCAGGGCGCGGCTCTGGCGGCGCGAGAAGAGCCACGCGGCCCAAGCCCCACCGGCAATCAGGACGGCGCAGGCGCCCGCCGCCAGGCCCCACGCCGTGGCCGGGTGGCGGTAGCGGACGCGCAGCGTGAAGGACTCGCCGCCAGCCGAGCGGACATGGAGGCGGCTCCCGCCGTGGAAGTCGGTAGCGATGGCGAACCACACGTCGTTGACCCGGGCGCTGAAGATTGTGTCGCCGCGCCACGAAACCTGCGAGACGACGTAGGGCGGCTCGAAAGAGGGTGTCCGGGTCCATTCGACCCGGGCGTAGCGGCTCCCGAAGTCCACGGCCGTGTCAGACGGCTCCCCGCTCAGCATCCCGACGGGGACGCTGAAGAGGTCTTGCGGCGGCTGGCCGTCGGACGCGGCGGCCGACGATGCCGTGAGCATGAGTAGAGACAAGACGGCGAGGCGCGCCGGGCGCGGGAATTTAGAAAGCATAGTCTCGATAAATCATTGCAATTTACTTTTTTTTTTACAAACGAAAGGCTAACTTAGAGCGTTTTTTGAGCAGGGCGGCCTCCATCTGCTTTCAGACCATCGCATCACACCGCCAAGCACGAAAGACTAAGATTTTGACACTTAAACATATAAAGATTTTTCTATGGAGAATATAGTCGTCCCGTATGATTTTACCGAGAAGGCTGAGTGCGCCGTCAAGCACGCGTCGCTCATAGCCAGGAACATGAAGGCCGAGGTTGTCCTGCTCCACATCGTCAAAAAGGAGAGCCAGAAGCCGGAGGCCGAGAGCAGGCTCGACGGGGTCGTGGCGCAGATCGCGAGCGACGAGAATGTCGCTTGCCGCTACGTCGTCACCGAGGGGAGCATCTTCTCGACAATCAACGAGGTCGTGGCCAAGGAGGAGAGCGCCCTGGTCGTCATGGGCACCCACGGAATGAAGGGTATGCAGAAGATTACCGGCAGCTGGGCCCTCAAGGTCATCGTCGGCAGCCACGTGCCCTACCTCATCGTCCAGAAAGACCCCGAGTACGCCATGCCGCTGAGGGTCCTCTTCCCCGTGGACTTCAAGATGGAGACCAAGGAGAAGCTCAAGTGGCTCCCGCTCCTGAGCTTCGTCAGCAAGCTCAAGGTGGTCCTCTACGGCCAGCAGGGCAACGGGCCCATGTTCGACAGCCCGACGCGCGCCAACATGAGCTTCTGCAAGCGCTATCTCGAGGATCAGGGCATCGAGTGCGAAGCCGTGTGGGCCGACGAGAAAGGGTCGTTCCTCGAGCTCTCGCTCAAATATTGCGAGGAGAACAAGATGGACGTCATCATGATCACCACCACGCGAGACATCGCGTTCCACGACTACCTGCTCGGCGCCTACGAGCAGACCGTCATCTCCAACAGCTCCGGGACGCCCGTCTTCGTCGTCAACCCGCGGCAGGACGTCAAGCTCGTCTACTCCAACTTCTAAATTCTAGGGCGGCGGGAGGCCTGCCCCGCCGTCGGCAGAGGGCGCACTGTTCGTGCGCCCTCTTTGTTTTTCTGCGAAAGCTTTGCGATATTTGCCGCATATATCCACGACCATGGAACAGACACAAAAGCCAGAGCTGCTCTTCGCCACGCGCAACGGTGGCAAGGTCGCCGAAATCCGCCAGCTTCTCGGAGACCGCTTCACAATCCTCTCCCTCGACGACATCGGGGTGACGGCCGACATCCCCGAGACGGCCGACACCATCGAGGGCAACGCCCTCATCAAGGCGCGCCTCGTCCACGAGCTGACGGGCAAGGCCTGCTTCGCCGACGACACGGGGCTCGAGCTCGACGCCCTGGGGGGCAAGCCGGGCGTCATGTCCGCGCGCTACGCCGGCGACGACTGCGACCCCGAGCGCAACATCGACAAGGTGCTCGGCAAGATTGACGGGCTGAAGATTCGCGGCGCGCAGTTCCGCACGGTCATAGCCTATGTCGACCAGGCGGGGGCGGAGTACCTCTTCGAGGGGATATGCACCGGCCGCATAGCGCGCTACCGCCAAGGCAAGGGGGGCTTCGGCTACGACCCCATCTTCATCCCCGACGAGGGCGACGGCTTCTTGACGTTCGCGCAGATGGAGGTCGAGCGCAAGAACAAGATTAGCCACAGGGGCAAGGCCGTCCGCGCCCTGGTGGACTTCCTCTGCCGCCAATAATGAGGCTTCTGCCCGTCGCCGCGCTTGTGGCGGCGCTCCCCGGCGCGGCGAGCGCCCAGTGGACGAGCCACCTCTCCTACGAGGGGGCGGCCTTCGCCGCCGTGGCGGACGGGATGCCCGTGGCGGGCAACAGCTTCGCCCTCGTGGCGCGAGACGACGCCGAGGGCCGGACGTGGACGCTCTCCAAGGCCAACCTGCTCACGTCGGTGGGCATCTCGGCCGTCCGCGGAGACGGGGAGAGGCTCGTCGTGGGATATTCCGACGGCGGGATCGACATCGTCGACATCGGAAGCCGCACCACGGAGAACATCCCCGAGCTGAGGCTCAGCGAGCAATATCCGACCAAGACAATCAACAGCATAACGCCAAGCGGCGGCCTCTACTACATGGGCTTCGCCGGTGGCGTGCTGGAGGTAGACGCCCGGCGGCGGGAGATACGCTCCACCTGGAGGGTGACGGCCAACGGGGTCGAAGTGGCCGACGTCGCCGCCTCGTCCGACCACATCTTCGCCGCCACTCCCGATGGGGTCTACAGGGCCCCCAGGGCCAGCCGGACGCTGGAGGACTACCGCCAGTGGACGCTCCTGCCGCAGCCTAGGGGCAACGTCCTCAACCTGGTGTGCCGTGCGGACACCCTCCTGGCCACGGTCGGGACGAGGGGGGGGGCGGCGACCCTGTGGAGGGTGGTCGGCGAGCGGGCCGAGAGGCTCTTCGACATCGGGAGCTACCGCCACATGAGCGGCGACGGGGGGCGCGTCGTGGTCACCGCGACGGGGCGGGTCGACGTCTACACGCCTAGCCTGGAGCTGGAAGCCACGGTGCGGAGCGTCGGCAGGGCGGACACCGCGGATGCCGTCCCGACGCCAAACTTCCGCCAGGCGCGGATGGTGGAGGGAGGGGGGCTTGTCGTGGCCGACGCCGCGGCGTGCCTCGTCGTGACGAACACTGGCGGCATCGGCCGCGCCTACAAGCCAGCCGGGCCGCTGAGCAACGTCTCGTCGTGCATGATTGCAGCGGGCGACGACATATATGTCGGCGGGCCGGGCCGCAACGCCTCGTTCAACAATCAGGGCAACCCCCTGCGGGTCAGCGTCTTGAGCGACGGCGAGTGGACGTCGGACAGCAAGACGTGGGCCGACAGTCGGGAGCCGTGCATGCTCGCGGCCAACCCGCGCGACCCGGCGGACGTCTTCATCTCGACATGGGGCACGGGGGTCTTCAAGATTGTCGGGCGCAAGCTCGACGCGCAGTTCACGGCGGGCAACTCCACGCTCAAGGACATTTTTGGCGGGCGAGGGTATGTGCGCTCCGACGCGCTGACGTTCGACAACGACGGCAACCTCTACGTCTTGGCGTGCATGGTGGACAGCGGGGTCAACGTCATGACGCCCGACGGGCGGTGGCACGCCTACACCTACGGGCCCTTCGGCGTGGCGCACTCCAATGTCTGCATGGCCGCCACGCCAAACGGCAACATATGGGTCGGCTCGTCGCGCATGAACGACACGCACGTGTCGGTCTTCAACATTGGCGGGACGCCGGAGACGCCCGACGACGACCTCTACATCAGCACTCGCCCCGTCGAGACCGACAGGCAGTGCGTCGGCAGTCTGTCCCTGACCGACGCCGAGACGGGCGACAAGGTGGGCGAGCGGCTGACCGCCGTGGCCTGCGGGCGCGACGGGATCGTATGGGTCGGGACGGAGGCCGGTCTGCTCGTCACGACAGACAATGCCACGATGCTCCAGACGGGGCAAGTGAGGTTCAACAGGGTGAAAGTGCCGCGCGACGACGGCACGAACCTCGCGGACTACCTGCTCGACGGCGTGGGCATAAACGCCATCGCCGTAGACGGGGCGGACCGCAAGTGGGTGGCGACGAGTTCCGACGGGGCCTACCTTGTGAGTGCCGACGGCACACAGACACTGCTCCACTTCGACGCCTCAAACAGCCCACTGCCCGACAACAATGTCGGGGCCGTGGCCGTGAGGCAGTCCGACGGCGAGGTCTTCTTCGCCACGGCGGCGGGCATCGTCTCCTACAAGGGCGACGCCACGTCCCCGGCCGACGACCTCAGCCGGGCGCGGGTCTTCCCCAACCCCTACAGCCTCTCGCGGGGTCCCGGCTATGTCTCCATCGACCGCCTGGAGGCCGACGCCAACATATACGTGACCGACGCCGCCGGCAACAGGGTGTGGAGCGGCAAGTCGCTTGGCGGCATGGCGAGGTGGGACGGCACGAGGAGCGACGGACGCCGCGCCGCGCCGGGCGTCTACCTCGTCTGGATGACGGCGGGGGGCGACGGTCACAAGGCGGTCGGTAAGATGCTTATTATACCATGACATACGAATATGTGCCGGAGGGGGTGTGCAGCAGCCTCTTCCGAATAGAGATTGACGACAAGGGCGTGATCCGCCATGCGGAGGTAGTGGGCGGATGCCACGGCAACTTGCAGGGCATCTGCCGCCTTGTCGAGGGGCGCGGGGCGGCCGAGGTGGCGCGGGCGCTGGGCGGAATCCGTTGCGGCGCCAAGCCCACGTCGTGTCCCGACCAGCTGAGCCGCGCGTTGACCGCGATGGTTGGCGAACAAGCAACGGACAGCGCGGAGGCGTAGTGGCGATGGAGAGAATCTTCCTGGTGGGCTATATGGGTTCGGGCAAGACCACCATAGGGCGCTACGTGGCGCAGGACATGGGGTGGCGGTTCGTCGACATGGACTGCTACGTCGAGGAGATGATGGGGTGCAGCGTCGGCGAGTGCTTCGCCCGGCGTGGCGAGGAGGCCTTTCGCCGGGCCGAGGCAGAGGCCTTGCGGAGCCTGGCGGGCGAAAGGCGCGTCATTGTCGCTACCGGCGGCGGCGCTCCGTGCCACTTCGACAACATGGAGGTCATGCGGCGTTCGGGCCTCACGGTCTACATCAAGGTCGAGCCGCGGGTTTTGGCCGCGCGTCTGCGCGGGGCCAAAGCCGGACGGCCCCTCATAGCCCAGAAGAGCGATGACGAGCTGGAGGCTTTCATCGAGGAGCAATTGAAGTTGCGAGAGCCGTTCTACGCACGGGCGGAGATGACCGTCGACGGCGAGAGGCTACCTTTCTCGGCATACAAGCCTTTTTTCGAGGCTTTCAACGGCAATATCAACACAACTATGGCAAGAAAAGCAGCGCTGTTCGACCTCGACGGGGTTGTCCTCGACACCGAACGGCAATATGACATCATCTGGGGGCGCATAGGCCGCGCCTACCATCCCGACAAGCCCGACTTCGCGCGGCAGATTAAGGGCATGACGCTGGAGAGCATCCTCTCGACGTTCTTCGCCGCCGACGCGCGCGAGGCGGTCACCCGCGAGCTCTACCGCTTTGAGGCCGAGGAGATGCGCTACGACTTCGTCCCCGGGGCCCAGGCCTACATCCTCTCTCTCCGTGCGGCTGGAGTGCAGACCGCCGTCGTCACCAGCTCGAACAACGCCAAGATGGACGACGTCCGCCGCCATGTCGGTGGCTTCGATGCCCTCTTCGACGTCATCGTCACGTCCGAGCTCACGCCGCGCTCCAAGCCCGCGCCGGACGCTTTCCTCCGCGCCGCCGAGATGCTGGGGCGCGCCGCCGACGAGTGCGTCGTCTTCGAGGACTCGCGCAACGGCATGGCGGCCGGGCGCGCCGCGGGGATGCTCACCGTGGGCGTGGCCACGACTTTCGGGCGCGACGTGGCGGCAGAGCTTGCCGACGTGGTCATCGACGACTTCCAGGGCATCGCGCCCGAGCGTTTTTTCAACATCGAGCCGTAGAATCCGCATTGACGACATCCCGACAGCCATGACAAGCCACAATGCCGCCCTGCGCCTGACGTTTGCCATTTGCGCCCTGGCCTCGTGCCTGGCCCTGCGCGCCGAGGGCGTCTCAGAGGCCGCCCCGCCGCCAGCCCCGCGGTTCGCGCAGACTTTCAACGTGGGGCAGGTTTATGTCGGCGGCCACGCGGGCTTCGCCATCCCCACGTCCCTGGGGCGGGGGGGCGAGGAGCTGTCGTTCCGCGACGTCGCCAAGACGGGCTTTGTCATCTATGCCGACGTCATGAGGCAGATGAACCAGAGCATCGGGCTGGGGGCCGAGGCCGGTTTCCGCAACTATCCGTACAACGACAAGAAGACCTGGTCCAACCTCACGCGCTATGGGCAGTTCGAGGCGTCCTACCGTGCTGTCGATTTCAACCTCACGGGGAAGCTTTTCTTCACGCGCAACGCCATACGCCCACTCCTGGGCGTCGTGGTGGGTGGCGAGCTGGTCATGAACTCGGTGGACTTCACGCCCAACAACCGCTACGAGGACGTTGTGCGCCCCACGGTCTACGACACCAAGAGCATCTCGCCGGCCTTTGGCGTCATGACTGGGGTCTACTACAAGGCGGGGCGGCGCACCCTGGTCAGCTTGCAGATGAGGCTCAACTTCGTCCCTAGGCTTAAAGACGACACAATAGAGATAGACACGGGTTCCGACATCCAGTCCATAGCCCAAAATCCGCACGGCAACCAGACCAACATCTCCGTCACACTGGGTCTGCACATCGGCACGCAACGGAATAACAGGAGGTAGGGTCGTCTCTCGGCGGCGGGCGGCCTATGCCTTTCCGCCCATGTTCAGCTTCTCAATGCGCTCCTTGTCCAGGTTTGTTATGCTTGCGACTTGCTCTGCGGGCATGCCTGCGTCGAGCAGCCTCTTGGCAATCTCTACCGCTTTGTCCTCCGCGCCTTCCGCTCTCCCCATCTGTCGTCCCTCAATCCGTCCCTCAATCCGTCCCTCTTCAAGTCCCTCGATTCTCCCCTCGTACCTGCCGGACTCGATGGCCCCGTGCTCGTAGAGGATGTTGTCCACGTGTTTCAAGTACGCCGACCTGTCCTCCGGCCCCATGTTGTCCACGACCATCCTCCGCCTCACTTCCCCGAGGCCCGGCGCGTTGGCGTCGTCGGCGACCTCGCCGCTCTTGAGGAAGCGGAGCCACTCGTCTAGGGGCGTCGTGGCCACCTTGTCGAAGTCCTCGACGCGCAGGACGTAGTATTCGGGGAACAGCGCCCCGGCGTTGGGAGTGTCGCCGCCTGTGGCGTAGTCGCCGAAGAACCTGCGGCTCTGCGTGGCGGTGAGCCGGAGCTCGTGGTGCGGCTCGTGGATGCCGCGGAACGTCGTGTAGCCGTGGAACACGTAGTCGTCGCCCTGCCCCAGGCTGAAGTAGACGATGTTGATGGAGTACACCTTGCGCACCTTGCCGAAGTCCTGCCCGAGGCTCATGTAGTCCGTCACGGCCTTGGAGACGCCGTAGAGCATCCGGTGGAAGTATGAGAGCTCGCGCGAGTTCTGCACTTCGACGATGAATATCTCCCCGCGGTCGTCCTCGGCGAGGATGTCCACTCGGTTGAACTTGTCGTCGTAGTCCGTCTGGTTGCCCTCGCTCTCCAAAATCTTCTGAATGCGCACCTTGCGCTCGAGGAGGGTCGTGATCAGCCCCTCCAGGATGCTGAAGTTGGCCTTGTCGCGCAGCATGCGCTTCATGGCCCAGTCGAACCTGATGTAGTTTGCCATAGATGTATTGCTTCGATTTGTCGGTTGCCGCCCGTCACTAGAGGTCGTCGATGGCCGCCGGGCGCGCGGCGCCGGTGTTGAGCTTGTCGACATACTCCAAGGCCGCATGCCCGCCAAGCCCTCCCGACTTCCTGATCGACAGGCGGATGTCGCCGAGGGGGGTGGAGTATGTCGAGCGCCACTTGCATCTGCCGAAATATAGCTCCATCATCTTCTCGTCGCCGGTCCGGGTGGGGTAGCCCCTGCTCTCGACCTCGAAGACCTCCTCGACCTCCGACGGGTCGCCATATTTGTGCTGGAGCATCGACTTGAGGTGGTTGTAGTCGTTCGTCAGCGAGTTCCAGTCGCTTCTGCTGGGAAACGCCACGGAGACCTTGCACACCACGTCGGCGTCCTTGGGCGTCGCGACGCTCAGGGCGCAGCCTTTGTAGCCCGCAAATTCGCCCGTCATGAGGGTCGCACCGTCGCCTCTCCCCGCCTTGGCGAACCCGGCGGTCCGCATCTTCTCGACAAAACGGGCCGTGGTCCCGTCGAGGGGCACGCCCTTGAACGCCAAGTGGCGGGACGAGTCTTGCGCGGCGGGGGCTGTGAGCGCCGACGACAGCGCGAGCAATAGGGCTAGCCTTTTCATGGGCGGCGATTTTTCGGTGGGGGGTCAGTCTATGGGGTACGTGTCGAGCTTCTTGTTCCGCTCGGGGTAGTCGGTCGTGAAGTGCAGGCCGCGGCTCTCGTGCCGCTTCTGCGCCATTTTGATGATGAGGTATCCGATGTTTATCTTGTTGCGCAGCTCGCACAGCTTCTTCGAGATGTGGCTGCTTTGGTAGAGGTCTTCCGTCTCGCGGTATATGATTTCGAGCCTGTCGTGCGCCCTCTTCAGCCGCATGTTGCTCCTCACGATGCCGACATAGTTGCGCATGATTGTCTCGACCTCCTGGTTGGCTTGCGTTATCAGCACCATCTCCTCGTTGTGGACTGTCCCGTCGTTGTCCCACTCCGGGATGTCGTCGCGCCACTCCGTCCGCCCTGCCACCTCGACGGAGTCCGTCGCCGCCACGTCGGCGTAGACCAGGGCCTCCAGCAGCGAGTTCGACGCCAGGCGGTTAGCTCCGTGCAGCCCCGTGCAGCTGCACTCGCCGGCGGCGTAGAGGTGGTTGATGGAGGTGCGGCCGCGCAGGTCGACCTTGATGCCGCCGCACAGGTAGTGGGCGGCGGGCGTCACCGGGATGTAGTCGCGGGTGATGTCGATGCCGAGCGAGAGGCATTTCTCGTATATCATGGGGAAGTGGCGCCGCGTCTGCTCCGGGTCTTTGTGCGTCACGTCGAGATATACGAACTCGTCGCCCGAGATTTTCATCTCGCTGTCTATGGCGCGGGCCACGATGTCGCGCGGGGCGAGGCTGCCGCGGCTGTCATATTTCTCCATGAACGTCGTGCCGTCGCGGCGGCGGAGCAGACCGCCGTAGCCGCGCATGGCCTCGGTGATGAGGAAGCTGGGGGTCTCGCCGGGGTGGTAGAGGCTCGTGGGGTGGAATTGGACGAACTCCATGTTCTGGATCACGCCCTTGGCGCGGAAGACCATGGCGATGCCGTCGCCCGTCGAGATGGAGGGGTTTGTCGTCACCTGGTAGACGTTGCCTATGCCGCCGGTCGCCATCATCGTCACCTTGGAGAGGAACGTGAGAACCTCGCCCGTGGCCTCGTCGAGGACGTAGGCCCCGTAGCAGTCTATGTCGCGCATCCAGGGCTCGTTGTTCCGGCCCAGGTGGTGCTGGGTCAAGATGTTGACGGCGAAGTGGTTCTCGAAGACGTCGATGTTGGGGTGGCTCTTGATTTGCGAGATCAGGGCGCGCTGAATCTCCGCCCCCGTGCTGTCCTCGTGGTGGAGGATGCGGAACTCCGAGTGGCCGCCCTCGCGGTGGAGGTCGAACTGCCCGTCGCTCTTCTTGTCGAAGTCCGTGCCCCACTTGAGGAGCTGCTCAATCTGCGCCGGGGCGTGCGTGACGACCATCCGCACGACGTCGGGGTCGCATATGCCGGCCCCGGCGATGTGCGTGTCGCGGATGTGCTTCTCGAAGTCGTCCACCGAACTCGTCACGGCGGCAATGCCCCCCTGGGCCTTGCTCGTGTTCGTCACGTCGAGCGTCGTCTTGGAGACGAGCGCCACTTTGCCGTGACGCGCCACTTTGAGCGCGTAGGTCAGCCCGGCGGCCCCCGAGCCAATCACCAAGAAATCGTATCTCTTGACCATATTTTAAACCTCTAGGCTAGTCTTTCCCAAAGTTAGCCAAAAGAGTAATTTGGGTAGCGCGCGCAATGTCCATTCTGCCTAATTTAGCCGCCATGAAGCACAACACGTCTATTCGTCTGTTCGCCTTTTGGGCGTCCTCTCTCCTCCTCTTTCCGTCTGCCGCGGCGCAGGGCGGCGTCCCGGCCGACACTCTCGACCGCTCCATTGGCGAGGTTGTCGTCACCGGCACGCGCGCCGGGGCCGACGTCCGCCACCTTTCGCAGAGCGTCTCCGTCGTGTCCCGCAAGGTCATCGACGACGACCTCCGTCCGTCGCTGCTCCCCGTCTTGACCGAGAAGGTGCCGGGGCTGTTCACCACGGCCCGCGGCGTGATGGGCTTCGGGGTGTCGGGCGGGGCGGCGGGCGGCATCTCGCTCCGCGGCCTCAGTGGCGGCACGGCGCGGATGCTCGTCCTCATCGACGGCCACCCGCAATATGCCGGGATTTTCGGCCATCCCGTGGCCGACGCCTACCAGTCGCTGCTGGCGGAGAGGGTCGAGGTCTTGCGCGGGCCGGCGTCGGTGCTCTATGGGTCCAACGCCATGGGCGGCGTCGTCAACATCGTGACGCGCAAGATGGAGGCCGACGGCGTGCGCACAAGCCTCACGGCGGGCTACGGCTCCTACAACACCCTGGAGACCGAGCTCACCAACATGGTGCGCCACAGGCGTTTCTCGTCGGTCGTCAGCGGCTCATACAATCGCACCGACGGGCACCGTCCCGACATGACTTTTGAGCAGGGCGGGGGATACGCGCGCCTGGCGGTGGACGTCGCCAGCCATTGGAACGCCTATGCCGACGTCAACGTCACGCATTTCAACGCCTCCTACCCCGGGCCCGTCTCGGCGCCCCTCGTCGATGGCGACCAGCGCATCACGCGCGGCGTGGCGTCGGCTGCCGTGGGCAACGACTATGGGCGCACGTCGGGGAGTGTCAGTTTCTTCTACAATTGGGGCGTCCACCGGATTAACGATGGCTACACGCCCGGGGCGGGCGAGACTTCGCAAGACGGGCGGTTCAACTCACGCGACAACATGATGGGCGTCTCGGCATATCAGAGCGCGCGGTTCGGCTCCGCTACGCGCCTGACGGCGGGCTTCGACTGGTTCCGCTATGGCGGCGAGGCCTGGACCGACTACGTGGCCGGCGCGCGCCAGGGTCAACGCAACGACCTTGTGGACAAGCAGGAGGACGAGCTGGCGGGATATGTCGAGCTGCGGCAGCACGTCGGCGCTTGGCTCACGTTCAACGCCGGGGTGCGCCTCGACCGCCATTCGCGTGTCGGCACCGAGTGGGTGCCGCAGGCCGGCCTGGCGTTCCACCTGCCCCGCACCGTCGAGCTCAAGGCGTCGGCCACGAAGGGCTTCCGCTATCCCATCTTGCGCGAGATGTATATGTTCCCGCCGCAAAACCCCGACCTCAGGCCCGAAAGCGTGTGGAACTACGAGGTGGCGCTCTCCGCAAGCCCCATGGGAGGACGGCTGACGTATGGTGTCAACGTTTTCTACATCGACGGCAAGGACTTGATAATGACCCTGCCCAACCCGTCCGGTGCCGGGATGCTCAACCAGAATTCGGGCAAGATCGAGAACTGCGGGGTGGAGGCCCAGGGGGCGTTCCGCATCGACAGCCGATGGTCGGTCGACGCCAACTACAGCTTCCTCCACATGGAGAACCCGGTCGTGGCCGCCCCGGAGCATAAGCTCTACGCCGGCGTACGCCTGGAGGCGGGGCGGGGGATTGTCTCGACGGGCGTCATGCACATTGCCGGCCTCTACACCTCTGTGAGTCCCAAGGAGACGGAGAGCTTCACGCTGTGGAACGCGAGCACGCAGTTCCGGGCACTCGATTGGCTATGGGTGTGGGCGCGCGTGGAGAATATCTTGGCGCAACGCTACGAGATAAACGCCGGCTACCCCATGCCCCGGGTCACTTCCATGGCGGGGCTGAGAGTCCGTTTCTGACGAGAGGGTGGGGTGGGCTGCTAGCCCAGGAGCAGGCCTATCTCGGTGGCCAGGTTGAGGCTGCGGCCGGCGTCGGCCTCGTCCCAGAAGCCCAGGTCCGAGAGGTAGCGCTTGAGGATTAGGAAATAGGTCAGGGGGAACTCGGCCGTCTGCCACATCTGGTGGTAGTTCAACAGCCCAAGCTCCTTGATGAAGCTGTCTAGCTCGACGACCACGCAGTGGAGGAAGTCTGTGGCGGCGCACTCGTGGCGCACAAGCTCCACCTCGTCGTCGCCAAAGAACTCGTTGGTCTGCGTCACGCGCACTGACATGTGCCCCTCACGGTCGACGCTCAGAGTCCAATTGTAGCTCTCCTGCTCCGAGTACCACACGAAAGCCGCGGTGTTGCTCCCCTCCCACAGCTGCGAGGGGTGGGTTATGAGTTGCGCCAATGCGCTGAGCATGTCGCCCAGCGGGTTGCACACGTTCGACAGCTCGAACTCCGACTCCACGCCGCCCGCGACGTAGCGCGCCGTGGCGGCACCCGGGCCGCTTAGGGCGTAGTGGAACTCCTGTCCCGTCTTGGCGATATTTATCTTCTCTTTGCGCAATTGCGACGAATCAAGGCGCGCCGGCGGCGACGCCTGTCCTACACTTGGTCCCTATGTCCGCATCGGGTTCGCCGGGAGGCGCCTGGCCCCCGGGGCGACCTGATCGGTATACGCACTTTCCGCCCTTTATGTTGTATCGCCGCGCCGTCATCGCAGTGGGCGCGCGTAGTCGCGCACGTCGTCAATCGTGATGTCGTGTCCCGGAGCCAAGATTGTGAGCCGCTCCATGACGTTGCGGAACTCGCGGATGTTCCCCGTCCACGTGATTTGCTTCAGCTCTTCGAGGGCCTCCGGCGTGATTCCTTTCTGCGGGGCGTTGAGCTCTTGCGCCACGACGCCGAGGAAGTAGCGGGTCAGCTCGGGGATGTCGTCCGCGCGCTCGTTGAGCGACGGCACGCGGATGACGATGACCGAGAGGCGGTGGTACAGGTCTTCGCGGAAGCGCCCCTCGCGGATCTCCTCGGCCAGGTTCTTGTTGGTCGCCGCCACCACCCGGACGTTGACCTTGATGTCTTTTTCGCCGCCCACCCGCGTTATCGAGTTCTCCTGGAGGGCGCGGAGCACTTTGGCTTGCGCCGCCAGGCTCATGTCGCCAATCTCGTCGAGGAAGAGCGTCCCGCCGTTGGCCTGCTCGAAGCGCCCGGCGCGCTGCTTGACGGCCGACGTGAAGGCGCCCTTCTCGTGGCCGAAGAGCTCGCTCTCGATAAGCTCGGTCGGGATTGCGGCGCAGTTGACCTCGACAAACGGGCCGGCGGAGCGGAGGCTCCCCTCGTGCAGGGCGCGGGCCACTAGCTCCTTGCCCGTGCCGTTGGGACCCAGGACAAGGACGCGCGCGTCGGTGGCGGCCACTTTGTCTATCATCTCGCGCATGCGCCGCATGGGCTCGGAGCTCCCAACCATGTCATATGTGTGCGCCACCTTGCGCTTCAGGGCTTTTGTCTCCGTCACGAGCTCGCCTTTCTCCAGGGCGTTCTTGATGGTTATCAGGAGGCGGTTGAGGTCGAGCGGCTTCTGGATGAAGTCGTAGGCGCCGCGCTTGATGCTCTCCACGGCGGTGTCGATGTCGCCGTGCCCCGAAATCATTATCACGGGGCAGTCCGGCCGCGACGCCGTCACTTTCGCCAAGACCTCCATGCCGTCCATGGCGGGCATCTTGATGTCGGTCAGCACAAGGTCGAACCCGCCGCCGCCAAAGGCCTCGACGCCCTTAGCGCCGTCTTCGGCCAGGGCGACGGTGTGGCCCTCCATCTCCAAGATGTCTTTGAGTGTGGCGCGGATGCCGCGCTGGTCGTCTATGACGAGGATTTTTGCCATGCCGTTTCCGTTTTCTCTAGTCTATATCCGCCCCTCGATGAGTTGCAATATGGCCCCCTGCTTGAGGGCGAAGCCGCACTGGTAGAGCCTCTCGATGTGCGCCTCGGCAATGACGAAGTTGATGAATATCGCCCCGGGGACAATCAGCTCCACGCGGGCGGGGTCCATGTGGCGCATGGCGGCCCGCTGAGCGGCGGTCGACGTCACGACCTTGCGGAACGCCTCGTCGAAGTTGGGCAGCGGGATCTCGTAGCTCGTCGAGAGGCGGACGTTGAGGAGCGGATGGTTGCGGGCCGCCACCAGGGCCGCCATCGTGTCGAACGAACCCGACGTGCCGACGAGTGTCGAGGCCGGGAACTCGCGCAGGGCGTCGTGAAGCCCCGCCACGCCCGAGCGGAAGAACGCCTCGATGTCGCGCACTTCGCGGTGCGTGATGGGGTCTGAGGGCGAGAAGCGGTCCAAGACCCGCGACATGCCCACCTCGAAGCTCCGCTGCCACGCCACGCCGTCTTTGTTGGCTATGATGAACTCGCAGCTGCCCCCGCCAATGTCTAGGATCAGGACGCGCTCGCGGCCCAGGGGCATCACCTGCTTCACGCCGTCGAAGACCATCTGCGCTTCCTCCATGCCCGAGATGACCTTCACCCCGAAGCCGAAGCGGCGCTCCACCTCCGCGGCGAAGTCGCCGGCGTTGGCGGCGGCGCGCATGGCCGAGGTGCCTATCGCCACCACGCGGTCGGCGCCGCCGAGGGAGCCGATGGTGCGCACGTGGCGGCCTATGGCCTCAAGCCCGCGCCCGAAGGCGTCCGGGGCGATGTTGCCGTCGTTGATGCCGCCCTTGCCCAGCCGGGCGGTCTCCTTGGTGCTGCATATCACGTTATAACCCCCGTCGGCCCGGGTGTCGGCCACCAGCAGGTTGATGGTGTTCGTGCCGATGTCTATGATGGCTACTCGCATATGTCTCCTCCTCCGTCTTTTTACGCGTCGAGACCCTTGAGCGCCTCCTCCTCGACCTCGTCGGGGGTGGACGGCAGCCGGACGTCGCCGATGATTCGGCAGCCGTCTTTGGTGATGAGCAGGTCGTCTTCGATGCGGACGCCGCCGAAGTCCTTGTATGTCTCCAGCCTGTCGTAGTCGATGAACTCGCGGCACTTCCCCGCTGCGCGCCATCGGTCGATGAGTTCGGGGATGAAATATATGCCCGGCTCGTCGGTGACGCAGAAGCCCTCGCGGAGGCGGCGCGCCATGCGCAGAGAGCCTATGCCGAGCCCCTCGCGCCGCGGCCCGGTCTCGCTGTCGTAGCCCACCAGGTCTTCGCCGTAGTTCTCCATGTCGTGGACGTCGAGGCCGATCATGTGGCCCAGGCCGTGGGGCATGAACAGGCCCGCAGCGCCATGGGCCAGGGCCTGGGCGGTGTCGCCTCTGACGATTCCGAGGCTTTTCAGCCCGTCGAGGATGACGCCGCAGGCCTGCTGGTGCAGGTCGAGGTACATCGTTCCGGGGCGGGCCTCGCGCCTCACGTGGTCGTTGGCGGCCAGGACAATCTCATATATCTCGCGCTGTCGGGTCGTGAAGCGGCCGCCGACGGGCGTCGTGCGGGTGTTGTCGGTGGCGTAGTGGGCCGGGCTCTCGCACCCGGCGTCGACGAGAAGCATCCGCCCGGCCTCCAGGGTGTGGATGTAGCCGTGGTTGTGGAGCGTCTCGCCGTGGGTGGTGCATATCGTGGGGAACGAGACGGGACCGCCGCCGCGGAGGGCCTCCATCTCGATGCGCGCCATTATCTCGTTCTCCGTCACGCCGGCGTGCGCCATGCGCATGGCGGCCAGGTGCATGGCGCGCCCGAACGCCGCCTGGCGGTCCATGTCGTCAATCTCGCACTGCTCCTTGGCCGAGCGCAGCTCGACCAGGTTGCGGACCAGGAGCGTCGAGCCGCCCGCCGCGACCTCGGCAGGGGACGCGCCCAGCAGTTCGCTCAGGCGGAGGGTCGTCTCGCCGCGGTAGGGCGCGACGTAGAGAACCTCCTGCCCCGCCGCCCTGGCGCGCGCAATGTCCGCCGCGAGCGAGGCGCGGGGCCGGGAGCGCTCGGCCCCGCACAGCGCGGCGCGCTCGGAGGCCGACGGCATGGGCCCCGTCCACACGATGTCGTCCATGCTCACGTCGTCGGCGTAGAGCGTCGAGACGCCCGCCGACGTGTCGACGGTGGCGGCGAGCCCCGGAGTGTCGAGGCCGAAGAGGTAGAGGAACGTGCTGTCTTGGCGGAAGCGGTATTGGTTGCCGGCGTAGTTGAAAGGCGAGTCGTCGTTGCCCACGAAGAGCAGCAGGGAGTTGGGAGTCGCTCGCATGAGCCGCTCGCGGCGGCGGATGTATGTATGCTTGTCGAACATGGCTCTTACTCTTTTTTCTATTTTTTGTCGCAGATGTGTATGTCCTTAATCATGAGCTGGGTCGTCGTCTTGCCGCGGTGCTCGTTGCTCTCGATGGTGTAGCATATGTCGAACTGCGCGCCGCGGCTCACGTCGGCGAACAGCTCGCCGAGGCCGAAGCCTATGCCCGAATGGACGCCGCGGCCCTGGGCGCCGATGACGTCGAGCTTCAAGTGGCGGTTGGAGTGCCCGAAGGTCTTCGACGTGCCGTAGTCGTAGACGCCGCGCGAGACGAAGACGGGGCGCGTGTTGTCGGGCCCGTAGGGCTGGAGCAGCTCCAGTTGGGCTATGAAGTCGTCCGATATGTCGTCGAGGACAATCTCGGTGTCCACGTCGATGCGGGGCTTGTGGTCGGGACGCTCGGCGTGCCTGTCGGCGTAGCTCGCCAGGCGGCGGCGGAAAGGCTCTACGTTCTCCAGCTTCATGGTCAGCCCGGCGGCGTAGGTGTGGCCGCCGAAGTCCTCCAGCAGGTCGGCGCAGGCCTCGATGGCGCTGTAGAGGTCGAAGCCCGCCACAGTCCGGGCGCTGCCCGCCGCGAGGCTGGGGTCAGCCTGCGAGCGCGTCAGGACGACGGCGGGGCGCAGGAACGTCTCGCTGAGCCGCGACGCCACGATGCCTATCACCCCCTTGCTCCACTCCGGGTCGTAGAGCGTTATGGCGTTGGAGCCGGCGAGCGACGGGTCGGCGGCCAGGACGCGCATGGCCTTGCGGGTGATCTCGCGGTCCAGGTCTTTGCGCTCCTCGTTGCTGAAGTCGATGTCGCGGCTCAGCCTGTCGGCCTCGGCCCGGCTCGTGGCCAGCAGCAGGCGGACGGCGTCGTTGCCGCTCTTCATGCGCCCGGCGGCGTTGAGGCGCGGGCCAATCTTGAATATCACGTCGGACACGGACACGCGGCCCGGCGCCAGCCCCGCCCTCTCCATGAGAGACAGCAGGCCGACGTTGGGGTTGCGGTTGAGGCGCCGCAAGCCGTGGTAGGCCAAGATGCGGTTCTCGCCAGTCATGGGCACGATGTCCGACGCTATGCTCACCGCCAGCAGGTCGAGGTGGTCGACGAGCGACGAGCGGTCCATCCCCAGGCGCAGGTACAGGGCCTCCATGAGCTTGAAGCCCACGCCGCAGCCCGACAGGTTCTTGTCGGGGTAGGGACACCCGGGGCGCTTGGCGTCGAGGCACGCCACGACGTCGGGCAGCTCGTCGCCAGCCACGTGGTGGTCGCAGATGATGAAGTCTATCCCCATCTGCCGCGCCTCCCTCATGCGCGCCACGGCCTTGATGCCGCAGTCGAGGGCTATGACGAGCGTGTAGCCGCCGTCGCGGGCATATTCCACCCCCTGGCGCGAGATGCCGTAGCCCTCGTTGAAACGGTCGGGGATGTAGAAGCCGAGCCGCCCGCCGGCGGCGGGGATGGCGCCCAGGGCGCGGAACACCAGGGCCACGGCCGTCACCCCGTCGACATCGTAGTCCCCGTAGACCAGGATTCGCTCCCCGCCGGCCAGCGCCGCCTCGACGCGGCTCACGGCGCGGCCCATGTCGCGCATCAGGAATGGGTCGTGCAGGCTCCGCAGGTCGGGGCTGAAGAAGCCGCTCGCCGCGGCGGGGGTGCCGACGCCTCGCTGGACCAGCACCCTGGCCAAGGCGGGAGAGACTCCCGCTTGGCTGGCCAACGCCTCCACGGCGCCCTCGTCGGGCTGCTCCTTTATGTTCCAGTCTTTTTGCATTTCGGGCGCTGGTGCAACGCTTCGCAATGTTAACAAAAAATGGCAACATAGGCAAAAAGAATGATGCGCCGGCAGACGCCCGTCTGCCGGCGCATATGCCCGCACGCGAGAACGCGGGCGCTAGTCGAGTTCGACGCTCCGCACCGCGCGCGCCTCTGCCTGCGCCTGGGGCGTCGTATGCGATTGGTCTGCCGAGACCCGCGTCATGGTGACAGGGTTCGTCAGCCATAGGACGTAGCCCATGGAGGTGGACCAGCTGACGGCCGTCCCGACGGGGACGACGCCGAAGAGCCATGCGTCTATCGCCGAGTTGTTCACCACGCCGTTGAACTGTGCCGTGGTGCCCGTGGCCTCCGACCATACGAACGTGGCCGTGAGGGTCGCCATGGACTCCCACGTGACGTAGCTTCCGTTGCCGTAGACGAAGAAGTTCACCAGGGCGTATTCGGCGCTGGGCGGGTTCTCCAGGGTGACGGTGTTGCCCGTGTCGCCGCCGCGCACGACGATGGCCCCGGACTGCTCGACGTAGGAGACGGGGACGTTGATCCCGTCGCCTATTCTCAGGTTGAGTGCGCCGTCGGTGTCGCGCTGCGAGAGGATGGCGGTGCGAGTCTCGGCGGCGCCCTGTCCGTTGGTGTAGCTCATGGTGTAGGTGCCGAGGATGTCCTCCAGCCCAAACTGGCTCACCACGAAATAGGCAACCACCTCGCCGTCGTAGACCACGCCCACCTGGGCGCTGCGGGGGTGACCCTCGGTGTTCTTGCTCGCCTCGATGGTCAGTGTGTTGCCCTCGGCGTTCAGCGTCAGCCACGTGGCGTCGCCCTTGTCGAACGAGAACTGTTCCAGGTGGGTAATCTCAAAGGTCTCGGAGAACTCGTCGTTGTTGCGGCGGATGTTCGAGATGGCGTCTGTCACGACGTTGGCGTTGATGTAGCATCGCGTGCTCGCCACGCCCTGCCCCGTCAGCGAGAGGGCGTCGTCGTCGTAGGCCAGCTCGAAGACGCTGACGCCGTTGACCGCCACGGGGCGCTGGAGCCGAAGACCCGTGTCGGTGTTGGTGTAGGGCACCGCCACCGAGTCCGTGGCCGAGACGAGGGTCACCGTCGGGGTGGCTATGTTGAACCGGGCGCGGACTGGCTGACCGCCCGCGGTGAGGTTCGCCGAGACGACGTTGAACAGCTCGCTGACCTCCATCACGCCCACGATGTACTCTTCGGGGTCTTTGGTCAGGCGGCGCAGCGACATGGCGTTGTGGGTCCGCTTGCCGTGGAGCTTTATCTCGTCGGCCCCGACGGAGTCGACGACGAACTCGAAGTCGCCCTGGAAGGCGTCATAGAGCTGCTCCTCCGGCGTGGCGAAGAAGTGGGCCAGCAGGTTGTAGGTGTCGAACGAGAGGACCGGGCCCATGTCGGCCTTGAGCCTGTAGGTCGAGGTCTCGGGCTCGGGGTCGCCAAAGAGCTCGGAGCGGACAACGACCTGCCCGTCGGTGGAGAACTGGAGCGTGAAGGCGCATCCGCCATACTCCATGTCGTAGCCGGGGTAGTAGTCCAAGACCCACCCATTGGCCGAGCTGGCGAGGACTTGCCGGACTTCGGCCAGGTGCGAGGCCTGGCGCTCCGAGGCACTGGCGTCGAACTTGTCGTCGTCTTCCATGAGGCACGACGGCAGGAGAAGAGGCGGAAGCAGGGCCGCCGCCCACAGAGGCATTTTTCTCTTCTTCATGGTTGTGTCTTCTTTTGAGTTTGTGTTTGCGGGTTTGTCAGTCGTCCCACGCGGCGCGCCGCAGTGTCCCCCGCGGCGCGGCGGGGGCGAGCGTCACGGCTTTGGCCGCGGGGGCGGCTGTGGCGGTCTTGCGCAGGGTGGGCCGCTCCATCCACAAGAGGATGTCGGAGTAGCGCAGCGACGCCGACGTGGCGGAGGTGCTCACCGTGTAGAGCCATCCGGCAATCTCGTAGCTGAGGAACGCGCCCTCGAAGACGGCTGTCGTCGTGGCCGTCGCCTCGTCGTAGGAGAAGAGGGCGTTGATCCGCGAGTTGGCCGTCGTCCCGACGGTGCCGTCGGCAAAGAGCATGATGTTCCAATAGTAGGAGGCGCCGCTGTCGAAGCCGTTGCGCCCGGCCGAGACCACCAGCGAGCGAGACGACGCGTCGAACGCCGCGTTGCTGCTGAGCCGTTGGCTCTCGCCGGCCTGGACCGAGAACACCACCTGCCCGCCCGCCGACGCTTGCGAAATTTCGGCGGGCAGGGACTGACGCGCCCCCGCGCGGTTCGTGAACGTGACGACGTAGCTCCCCAAGATGTCCGCCAGGTCGCACTGGCGGACGCTGAACCTCGCCAGGTCGCGGCTTCCGCCCTTGTAGCGCGCGCCGACGGTGGCAGAGCGGGGGTGGCCGGTGGTGTTGGCCGTCGCCGTCAGCGTCACGCCGCCGTCGTCCGTCGAGACCGACAGCCACTCGGCGTCGGAGACGAAGTCGAACTGGTCGAGATAGTCCACGCTGAACGTGCTGCTGCCGCCCTCGTCGCCGAAGCCAATGTCCGAGACGGCCTCCGTCAAGACGCGGGGGTTGACGTAGGAGCGGGTCGTCGTGAGGCCCGGGGCAGAGAGCGACAGCGACGCGTGGTCGTAGGCCATGTCCCACACCTGCGTCCCGTTGACGGTCACAGGGCGGTAGAGGCGCAGGCCGGTGTCGGTGACGGTGTAGGCCGTGTAGACGCTGTCCGTGGCCGAGGCGATGTAGAGGTGGCGGCTGTGCGAGCCGTTGCCGTCGATGGCGAACTCCACGCGGGCCGCCGAGCCGCCAATGCTGAGGTCGGCGGAGGCGAGGTCGAACGCCGCCCCGACGGCGACGGCGGCGCGGAGGTAGGCCGACGGCTCGCTCTCCAGCCGGCGCAGGTAGATGGTGTTGTGCGTCTTCTTGCCGTGCATCTTCACCAGGTCGGCGCCAACCGAGTCTATGACGAACTCGAAGTCGCCCTCAAAGGCGCGGTAGTTGCCGCGCGACGGGGTGGCGTGGTAGTGGAAGAGCGTCAGGAGCTGGTCGAACGAGAGGACGGGGCCCATGTCGCTCTTCAGCCTGTAGCTCGTCGTCTGCTCCGCGCCGCTGTTGTCCAGCTCGTAGCGAATCGAGACGTCCGAGGCCGTGAAGCGCATGGTGTAGGCGTAGCCGCCGTAGGTCTGGGTGGGCTCCGGGTAGTAGTCCATCTCCCACCCGTGCTCCGCGCCCGTCAGGGTCTGCATCGTCTCGGCCAGGAAGCTGCTCATGCGCTCCGAGGCGCTCTGACCGAACTTCTCCTCGTCTTCGCGCAGGCACGACGACGCGAGCAGGGCGAACAGGGCGGCGATTGGCAATGAATGGATGTGTCTCATGGCCGTGTGTGTCAGTCTACTGTGAGGTCGTCCAGGTTCACGCTGCCCGCCACGACTTCGTTCTCGCGCCTCACCACCTCGTCGCGCAGTTGGTCGAGGTCGATGCCGAACGTCTCCGAGTAGTAGCGTTTGGCGATTGCGAGCTTCATCTCGATGTTGCGCCGCGGCGTGGTGTCGTAGGTCGGGTTGTCGTCGGCGTCGGTGCCGGTCGCCGTCCGAGCCTGGGCCAGGAGGGCCTCCCACTGCTCGGCGGAGTTCATGACGTAGACGCTCACCATCTCGGCGAAGTCCTCGCGGCCCTCTTTCTGGGCGTAGGCCGAGATGAAGCCCCGGGGCAGGTAGCCCGTGACGTAGGTCTCCTCGCTCCAGTCGTTCGAGACGTAGCCCGTCGGCGTCACCTGGTCGAACTCCACGGGGTAGTCGCGCGTCTGGTTGAGGATGTGGACGAACTCGTGGTGGATGGTCTTGAGGAAATATTCGTCGAGGACCGCGCGGTCCGCCAGACCCTGGTCCAGCCATCGGGAGCGGACGCCAAGAATTCGGATCTTCTTGCCGCCCTCGGCGGTGCCGAGCCGCATCGTCCCGTTGTTGAGATACTCGAACTCGCCCACGAACGAGAAGAGTTTCGGGAAATATGTCTTGGTGAACGTCACGCCCGCCACGCGGTCGTAGGCCTCGATGCACGTGTACTTGATTATGTGCGCCAGCTTGACCGACGCGTCATATTCGGCCGGCACGTCGTAGTAGTTCATGTCGGTCTCGTTGTCCTCATACCGATATTGGATCTCGACATTATATGGGTTGACGAAGTTGGCCGTCAGCCATCGGTCGAAGTCGTTCTGCGTGCGGTTCTCCACCGTGATGACGCTCTGGTCTTTCAGCGGGTCCTCCTGGCACGCCGGGAGCGCCAGCGTCAGCGCCGCGGCCCCCATGCATATGTATGTGTCGTGTCTCATTTTTTTTTGTTTTTTTTGTTTCGTTCTGCCCCCCGTCCAAGGGTTCGCGTTACGTCCAAGGGTTCGCGTTACGTCCAAGGGTTCGCGTTACGTCC
>CAZHOT010000024.1:0-36486 GCA_964534235.1 uncultured Marinilabiliaceae bacterium | reverse complement strand
GTTCGTCAACGGCAAGAGCCAGGGCCGCCGAGCGAAAGACAAGAACAGCAAGATGGACCGCTACCGGCTCCGGTGGAACGACGTGCGCTACGAGCCAGGCGAGATTGCCGTGGTCTGCTACGACGCCGACGGCAAGGAGACGGGCCGCGACACCGTGCGCACGGCCGGCGAACCGGCGGCACTGCGCCTCACGGCGGACAAGACGACCCTCCGCGCCGACAAGGACGACATGGCGTTCGTCACCATAGCCATGACCGACGCCAACGGCACGACCGTCCCCACGGCCGACACCAAGCTGACCGTGGAGGTGAGCGGGGCGGGCAGATTCGAGGCCGCATGCAACGGCGACGCCACGTCGCTAACGCCGTTCACGAGCAACGAGATGGAGCTTTTTGGCGGCATGATGGTGGCAATAGTCCGCTCGACCGGGGCGGAGGGCGACATTGCCGTCAGAGTGTCGGCGCCAAGCCTGGACGTGGCGAAAGAGGTCAAGCTGGAGGCGAAGAGATAGAACTCAACATAGGACACAGACCAGCCCGGGGGGGGACGCCCCCGGGCTGGTTCTCTTTTTGCCCCGGCGCACCGACTTTTCCGATATGCCACACGGCGCAAAGGGCAAAGCGTCGGTCATCGCCGGATTACCACCTTGTGGACACCTTTTCCGACCTCGGAGACCGACACGAGCACATACCCTTGCGCGACCGCGCTCCTCGGCACGTTCTCCAACGGCTCTCCCTCGCGGAGCAAGACCGTGAGCTCGTCGCCCGGGCCCAACTTGGCCAACTCAATCTTGACCCTCACGAAAGTCATCGGGCAATGCTCACCCGTGACGTCCAACGTACGCGATTTCGCCATGCCTTATCCCATTTCAGATGAAAAGCGTCTGACCGCCGTCCGCCACGTTGAGGAACGTCGCGACACCGACCACGCCCCGGACCTCGTCTATGAAATCTTCCCGCTTCAGCCCCAACGCGCACGCGGCCATCTCGCATGCGTAGAGAGCCACGCCGAGCGCCTTGGCCGCCTCCAGGAGGTCTTCGGGCGTCGCCACGTTGGCACGCCGCATCAGACGGCGGAAAACGGCAGGCCCCGCCCCGAAGAGGTTGAAGCGGCTCGTCGGCGCCGCCCGCAAACCGCCCATCAGGAAGCCCACCGCCCGGCTGAGCCACGAGCCGCCGAGAAAGGCGCGCCGCCTCTTTTTCTTGATGGCGCTGAGACCCCAAAAGGTGAAAAACATATTCACCTCGCGCCCCATGGCCGCGGCTCCCGTGGCCAAGGTGAACGCAGCGGCGAGCTTGTCGAAGTCGCCACTAAAGACAATGATGCTGAGTTTCTCCACGCCGCGAACGTAGCAAAGACGCCGGCGGCTCACAATGGCCCCGACGTGGGATTTTGCCTACCAAAGGCGTGGTAGGCAAAAGATGGGGGCGGCCCCGCGCAACGCGGAGCCGCCCCTTTGAGGCGGGAAGAACCCGAAAAGCTAAATCTTGACTGTCAGACCGACGGCGAAGTGCGCGAAGCTGTCCCAAGAGACCTCGACGTTGGCGCCAAGTGCGCTGTTGAACATATAGCGGCACCCCGCCACAAGAGCCGGGGCGACGAACTTTGTGTCCTTATACTCCGTCTTGCCGGAAGAGGCCGCCTTGTTGAAGTTGTTGCCATAGCCGACGTCGCCAGGGCCAAAGCCCGGATTGCCGCCACCGCCATTCGAGACCTTGACTTTCTCGATGTCGACAAAGAGGAAGTTGAGGCCAGCATATGTATCGAGCTCGGGAATGAACGAGTAGTGGAGCGCGCCGCGCGTGCCGATGCGGACGCGGCTGAAGTCATAGAAGTCGTCGCTGTTGAAGCCCGCACCCAGGAGGAGGCCCGCCGAGATTGTGCCTTTCTCGTTGATGACGTTCATGAAGCCATACTCGCCCATGACGCTGAAGCCGCAAGTGGCGCCATTGGTGTACTTATCCTCTGAACCGAGGGCAAAATCGAGGTTGACACCGAAATCCCCCTTGCGGAACTGGCTCTGAGCATCGCCCTCGACCGGGCAACAGAAAGCGGCCAAAGCCAACGCCGCCCAAAAGAATGATTTTATTCGCATATAATTTAAAACGTTTTGACCTAATCGTGTCACAATTACCATGCCACTACGCCACGTATGCCTACGAAGTGAAAGTCATGACACATGGGCAGAGGCGAAGTCGCCACTTTGACAAAAAACAAACCACATCCTTGCGTTTCGACGCGCCGCGCAAAGGAAAAGAGACCGCGCCCGCGGGCGCAGTCTCGTCTCTCGGAAAAGCAGGTATATATCTCACCATCACACACCTCGGCGCAGACACCGCGCACGAGGAGTGCGGAAATGATCAATGATACTTACTGACGCGGACGGCGCGGCGCCATGCCGCGGTCCTCGCGCGAATGAGCCTCGGAGACGGCAATGATGCGCCCCTTGAACTCATAGCCGTCGAGTTCGCCGATGGCCTTTTGAGCAGCCTCGTCATCGGGCATCTCCACGAAGCCGAAGCCTTTGCTCCTGCCCGTCATGCGGTCTGTGATGATGCGCGCCGACGAGACCTCGCCATACTGGCTGAACAAATCGTTGAGCTCCTCCTCTTTGGTGTTGAAGTTCAACTTTGCAACAAAGATGTTCATTCTTTGAAAGATAAAATTAAGGATGGAATTATTGATGGGCGCGGCGCCAGACACGACGACCACGCTTTTTTTGCTATGCGAAAAGAGGGGCTGCTGCTTCTATCGAGGGGAATTGCGCCTTTGCCACTTCGCCCGCACACGGACGCAGGTCGGCAACCAGCATTTGACCGCTAAGTTAGGCAATTTCAAAGCACCGCCAAGAGTGGCGCAAGAAAAAAATTTCAGAGTGTGGCACGAAGAGGCTATCTTTGCGCCGTGATGTTTCATAATACGTCGCCCGCATCGCCCCGAAGCCGTTGGCGGATGGTGGCGCGGGCGTGTTAAAGGACAAAAATCAACAACGCACAAAAAGATGCTGGAAGGAATCCTATCCATAGCAGGCAAGAGCGGGCTCTACAAGATGATCTCGCAAGGCAAGAACTCAATCATCGTGGAGTCGCTCGTCGACGGTCGGCGCACGGCGGTCAGCGGGGCATCGCGCATCAGCTCGCTCCGCGAAATCTCAATGTATACCACTGGCGACGACGTGAGCTTGAGCCACGTCTTCGCCAACATCTTCAAGCTCACGGAGGGCAAGGAGTGCATAGGCGCCAAGTCCTCGAACGACGAGCTGAAAGAGTTCATGGACAAGGCCCTGCCCGAGTGGGACAGCGAGCGCATATACATGTCGGACGTCAAGAAGCTCGTGACGTGGTATAACCTGCTGTTGGCCCACGGCCTCGTGAGCGACAAAGAGGAGGACGCCGAAGAGGAGGCCGCGGAGCAGGCATAGGAAAGCGAGACTCCGCATGGCCCACCGAACCGCCCCGCGCCGCGTCCGCAAGAAAAAGCAGGGACGCCCGCGGGGTTAGTTGCGCAGCGGCGCGGCACATGAACAACAATTAAACTTGGAGGCGGAATTGTTCGAGAGATGGTCAAGCTATCTGTAATAGTACCAGTATACAACCGACCGGAAGAGCTGAAAGAGTTCTTGGACTCGCTGACAATTCAGCACTTCAAGGCCGCGACGGAGGTGATCGTGGTGGACGACGGCTCGACCCTGCCGTGCGAGGCCGCCGCCGACCAATATCGGGGTCAACTCAACATCCGTTACATCCGCCAGGAGAACGCCGGCCCCGCCGCGGCTCGCAACCATGGGGCCAGGGAGGCGCAAGGCGAATACCTCTTCTTCTTCGACTCCGACTGCACCCTGCCGTCGGACTTCTTCGACCACATCAGCCGCCACGTGCGCCGCGAACGGCAGGACTGCTTCGGCACTCCCGACCAGGCTCACACGTTCTTTTCGCCCATCCAGAAAGCGATCTCCTACTCCATGACGTCGCTGTTCACCACCGGCGGCATCCGCGGCGACAGCCGCGGCAAGCTCGACGTCTTCTACCCTCGCAGCTACAGCATGGGAATCCGCCGCGAGGTGTTCGACGCCGTCGGGGGCTTCTCGCCCATGCGCTACGGCGAGGACATCGACTTGAGCCTCAAAGTGAAAGAGGCCGGCTATAAGCTGACCTTGATAGACACGACGTTCGTCTACCACAAGCGCCGCTCGACGTTCCGCTCCTTTTTCAAGCAGACGTTCTGCTCCGGCACCGCGCGCATCGACCTCGCCCTGCGCCACCGCGGCTCGCTCAAACTTGTCCACGTCCTGCCGTCGGCGGCGGTGCTGATCTTGCTGGCCCTCGTAGCGCTCGCGGTCTCCGCCAGCCCCCTGTTCCTGCTCCCCGTCGCCGTCTACGCCCTGCTCTTAGCTTCGGACTCTTGGCTCCGTTTCCGCGACTTGTGGGTCGCTGCGTTGAGCGTCGTGGCCGGCGCGGCCCAAATCTGCGGCTATGGCCTGGGGTTCCTCTACAACGCATGGGAGAGGCTGGTCTTGCGGCGCAAGGACACGGTGGCATTCAAGGAGACGCTGTATGAGTGATTGAGCCGCCACGTCAAAAAAAAGAGTCCTAGGGTTCGCACCCTAGGACTTTTTTTGCGCACGGCGCAATCCGCCGTCTCCCTATTTCTTGACAAAGAATGCCCAGCCCGAACCATTGCAGGCAAGCTCGTAGCCGTCGGGGGCGGCAGACGGGGCCTTGGCCCCGATGCGGCACACGAGCGAGCCACGGCGGCCTGTCGCCACGGCCTCGTAGTAGGTGGCGCTCTGAGTGACGCGCACGTCGCTAATGTTGGTCAGCCCCACACTCTTGCGGGCGGCAATCATTGCCTCGATGTTCCGCTTGTAGAGCTTGTCTTGCCAATGGGGCCAGAAGACGCAGGGAACGCCCGGCGAAGAGAGGATGAACGCGTAGGCGTGGTTCACGTCGCCGGTGTACTTGCTGCCGTCGCGGTAGGTGTCGTGGTTGTCTACGAACGTCACGGCGCAGGAGTCCGTCGCCGAATGGTGGATGAGGCCCGCGGGGCGATTCACCTTGTCGTCTTGGTTGAGCCACGTCATCTTGCTGAAATTGCGCTTCGCCAACCCATTGTTCAGAGCGTCATATTTCGACGGGAAGTCGAACGCCATGCTCTTGTAGCCCGCGGCCTTGAGCCAAGCGTTCACCACGTCGTAGGAGCCGTCCCACAGCTCGCCCACGGAGATATAGGGCGACGTGGCGTCGTTGTATGTCGCCACATACTGGCCGTCGTAGCCTTTGCAGAAGTCGTAGCGCCAACCGTCGTAGCCGAACTCGCCGCGCAGCCAGTTGAGGTAGGCCTCAACGTCTTGCCGCACGACAGCCGAAGTGTGGTCGAGGTCGCGCGCGCCGCCCCAGTTCTCGCCCGTGTCTGCCGCGCCAGAGGCCGTGCCCAACCACGTAGCGTCGGTGCACTGCGCCGGGTCGTTCATCTCGTCGTCGGCGCATATGTGCGACGCGTCGAGCTGGAAACTGCCATACTCGCCGAAGTCGTCGGCGGGGAAGTTTCCCCACCCGGTATATCCGGCCCGGTGGTTGACAACGATGTCGGCAACCACCTTGACCCCGCCGTCGTGGAGCGCCGCGATGAGTCTCTTGAGATTCTCGGCCGTGCCCCAGCAGGAGTTCTGGTCGTTCCAAACGCGCGGGTGGTAGCCGACGTTGTTGCCCCCCACGGCATTGCCGCCCTCGGCACTTGCCGACGGCGGCAACCATACGCACGAGAACGACGCCGCGATGTCGTCGGCATAGTTCATCAGTTGCGTCCAGCCAGTGACCTTCTGGCTGTCCCAATAGAAGCCCTGTAGCATGATGTCCTCACGCCCCCCGTCGGCATAGTCCACCCGCGCGGCCTGAGTGATTGACACCGTCTGCGTCGCCGCCCCGGCCACTATGGATATTGTCGCCACCCGGGCCTGGCTTGTGGCGTTTGCCTTGAGGCGGAGCGTCATGACGACATCGCCGGCGTCGCCACGCAAGACATCGGCCGAGACCCATCCGTCGCCACCGTCGAGAGTGGCAGTCCATGCGGCCGTGGCGCTGAACACCACGGTGACGAGCGTCGTGTTGTCCGCCACGCTCTGCGCCGCCTGCTCCGGGGCGATGACGATGGCTTCGGCGGGTTCAACCTGCGCCGGCGGGTCGTCTTCTGAGCAAGCCACGAGGAGCGGCGCGGCAAACGAGGCGCAAAGCGCGAGCCACGGCAATAGATATTTGCTTTTCATTTGTCCGTTTGTTATGAGTTTGAAAAAGATGAGCCGTCTGTCGCCAGACGGCTCATCGTGAATGCGCGGGAACTGTGCCTCTCGGAGGAGGCTAGTTCTTCGTCAGAGTGCAATGCATCTTGCCGCCTTCGGTGGTGATGAGCGGATAGAGCGTGACGGTGTAGTTGCCGGCCTCGCTCAGCGCTATGTTGTCCCCACCCAGCGTAAGCTCGTCCGCCGAGCCGCCGAGGTTGATGTCCCAACCGCCATTGGCGCGGAACTTGACCTCGCCCTTGGCGAGATCGCCCGTCCAGGTGTAGGTGTTGCTCTCGGCGTTCCACGTCATCGGCGTATCGGTGGCCCATGCGCCGGGCGTAGCGTCGCCAATGAGCCCCATGGTGGTAATCGGCGTTCCGCTCAGCTTGCCGGTGGTGAGGTCCACCGTCATCCAATAGAGGCCGGCGTCGCCAGAACACTTGATGTTGGAACCATCGGTCGAAGCCTCGAAACCTCCGCCAAAGTCTACGAAGTCGCCCTTGCCGTACTCGTCGCCCCAATCGCGCTGCTTGGTGAACTTGAAGTCGCCGTTCATGAGGGCGTAGCCCGTATACTTGCCGTCGAAGTTCGGCGAGTGGAGAGCCGGCGCCGTGGCGGGAGCCCAACCTTGCGCATTGCCGGGGACGAAAATCCACTCAACGAAGTCGGCAGAGAGCGTGGCCGTGATGACGACCTCAGCCGTGGCGCGGCTCACGAGCGTCCCGAACGTCTGATAGACCACGACGGTCGAGGGGAGGTCTCGCGAGACGGGCGTCTTTCCATACTCGGCCTCAATGGCGGCTCGGAGCTGGGCCGTCTTGACCACACCGGCTTTCGTGGCGGGCGTCTCGTCGGTGCTGTTGCCGAAGATTATGGCGTAGCGCGTGGTGTCGGCAGTGGCGCCGGTGGTCGTGAGGCTGGGGGTGAAGACGGCAATGAGGGTGTCCGTCTCCTCGTCGATCGTGGCGAAGTCTATGGCCGCCACACTGGCGACGGAGAAACTTGTCGCCACCCTCTCGGCCTCGGTGGTGTCGGGGTTCTGTGGCGCGGCGGCCCAATCGTTGTAGCTCTCGTCGTCGACACACGAGGCGAGCGCGAGAGTGGCCATGGCCAACGCCGGATATAACGCTTTCATGAGAAAACTCTGATATTATGTTTTACTACTACACTTCTTAGTCGATGGCGGTAAACTGGTATGCGCCGTCGATGTCGTTGAACGTCACCAGCCACTTGCCGGCCGGGACCTTGATGTTGTCTCCGCCCGAGACGCCCACGCCGTAGGGGAACTCGGTGCCGCCCCAGTTTGTGTCCCAATTGCCAATGGTGAACTTGAGCTCGGTATCCTCGCTGGTCTCAAGGGTGTAGCTCCACAGGTGGTTGTGACCCGCCATGCACCCCACGGTGCTGAACGGCGTCATCGAGGTGTGCGCCCAACTGTTGAAGGCGCCAGCCATAGCCACAGTCTCGTAGACTGTGGGAGTGCCCTCGTAGGGATCCATGGTGAGCACATTGTTGACGTTGTCGAGAGTAATCTTGTAGTAGCCGTTAGTCTCGACGGTGATGTTGCCGGAGCCGCCATCTTGGAACTTGAACTCGCCGTCGCCCATGCCCCACTGGTCATTCCAATCGCCAAGCTGGCGGACAATCTTGAAGCCGTCGGTGGTGATGTAGCCATTGAAGACGAGAGTGCCCTTGCCGGTGTTGCGGTCGTAGGAGGCGCCGGAGACGATGGACATCGGGAACGTGGAGACGCCGAGCCCCTCGGGGGTGTTAGTCCAAGCGCCGTCGCCGATGCAAGCACCGATGAGGTACCACAACTCAGGGTCGGCATCGGTCAGCGCCACATAGAACGGGCGCGTCGAGAGCTTGACGACATTGGAGGCAATCTGCTTCTGAGCGACAGGGGTCACGGCATAGGGCGTGGCCTTGACGCGCAGGTAGACATCTTGCTCGGCGGGGACGTCGGCGTCGCCCGCCCACCCGCTGAGGGCGGCAATGGCGCGGCAGAGCTGGGCGCCCGCCACATTTTGGCGGCAGGAGTTCGTGATGTCCATCTCGTAGTAGTCCGCCACGGTGGCCCCCGTCTCGTCGGCCTGGGCGGCGGCGTAGGAGTTGGTGAACTCCCCTGTCTTGGAGACCTCGACGGTGTAGTTCACGCTCATGGGGAATCCCCAATTGGGCTGGTTCCAGGTCAGCAAGAGGCTGTCTGAGAGGCTGAGGTCTACGAGCGTATTGACGTAGCTCGGCGTGTTGAAGACAAACTCTGTGGCCGAGTGGAGCACGGGGTTGTCGTCGTTGTCGTCGTCGCAGGCGGCCATGAGGCCGGCCGCGGCGAGCGCAATGGCGGAATATTTCAAATAATTCATATTCGATTAAGAATTAAGAGTCGGCATCCATCCTAGTCCATTTCCGTCGCAGGGCTTACGCCCTAGGCTGACATATGTCTTTTAGTGCGGAGGATGCCTCAGTTGTCAATTTAGAAACCAGGATTCTGCTTGAGGTTGGAGTTGGCGTTGAGGTCGGTCGTCGGGATGGCGAAGAGGTTGTATTGCTCCCCGAAGTTCTGCCCGGCGAACGTGCCGCCCTTCCACTGCCACGCGTAGCCCGTCGAACCGCCGAAGCGGCCGAAGCGGATCAGCGTGGAGCGGCGCAGGCCCTCCGCATAGAACTCGCGGCTCCACTCGTCGCAAAGGACGTCGAGGTTGGCGCTGGGCAACTGCGTGGCCCCGGCGCGCGCGCGAAGCTCGTTGACGGCATTGAGACCCTCAGCCGTGGCAAGCCCCCCGTTCTGCCGCGCAGTCGCCTCGGCGAAGATGAGGTAGGCCTCGGCCTTGCGGAGTAGCGGCCAGTCGGTGTCGGGGAACTTGGAGTCGTGGGCGTTTCCGCCATTGGCGTAGAAGTTGCAGAACTTGACCACGGAATATCCCTTGACGAAGTCGTCGTTGACCTCGATGTCGAGAGTGCGCCCCTTGCCGAAGAAGAGCGCGCGGGCGTCGCCGGCGGCCTGGACCATCTGCGCGTCGTCGGCCTCTGCGGGGACGTTGTCGTTGGGGAAGAACTTCTCAAGGAGGTCGCGGCGCGCGCGGTTGCCGCCCCAGTTCTCGCTCGTGCCATTGCCCGTGGCGGGAGCCGCCGCCGAGACATACATGTCGGCCTTGAAAGTGGAGGCCATGGCGAAAAGCGACGAACCGTAGGAGGCCGTCGTGGCCCCGTCGCAGAGAATGGGGAGAATGAACTCATACGCGGCGTCGGTCTCTCCGTTGTCGCCCGCGAAGAGCGCCTGATATGCGCTGAAGTTGCCCACGCCGTGCTTCAAGAGGCCATATCCGGAGCTGATGACCCTCTGCGCATAGGTCTGCGCGTCGGCGTAGCGCGCCGTGCCGGTATAGACCTCGGCATTGAGATAGAGGCGCGCTAGCATGAGCCAAGCGGCGGCCTTGTCGGCGCGGCCGTAGCCGCTGTCGGTGCTCTTCTTGGCGCGGGCGTCGGCGAGATTGTCTGCGCAATAGAGCAGCTCCTCCTCGACAAAGCGGAAGATCTCGGCACGCGAATATTGCGGGGCCTTATCGTTGGAGACGACGGTCTTGAAAGGCACATTGCCCCAACCGTCCATGAGGTAGTAGTAGTGCAGAGCGCGGAGGAAACGCACCTCGGCCGCCATCTCGCCCTCGCCCCCGAAGCGCTCCAAGTAGTGGTTGCACATGGTGACGCTGAAGTAGAGGCGATAGTAGAAGCCACGGAGCATGGGGTGGTCGGCGTTCCAATTGTTGTAGTTGAACGCCGGAATCCCGTCGTCGCCCCAGCAGCAAATAAGCTCGTCGGTGGTGAGCTCTTGCGAGTTGATGAGCTGGCGGATGTATCCCGTCGTGCCGCCGTCGAGGCCGTCGACATCGCAGTCGCCGTCCGGACCGCTCTGTCCCGCCATCGCCATGGAGGCGTAGCACTTGTTGAGGAGTTGCTCCGGCGTCGCGCTCGTGACCGAGTTGGGGTCGATGTTGTCGACATCGAGGTCTCCCACGCACGACGTTGCCGAAAGGGCCAGGGCGAGCGCCGCCATCGAATATATAGATTTCATCGTATCTGCTTTGAACGTTTAACGTGTTAGAAATTGAGCGTCAAGCCGACAATGCCGGAGAACGGACGCGGGTAGATGTTGTTGTCGATGCCACCGCTGACCTCGGGGTCAACACCGTCGTACTTGGTGATGGTGAAGACGTTGGACGCCGTGGCGTAGACGCGGCCGGAGAGCTTGGAGCCGAAGAGGCTGGCGAAGCTGTAGCCCAGCGTGATGTTGTCGCACTTGAGGAACGACGCGTTCTGCACGAAGTAGTCGGAGAGGACTACGGTCTCACCCCAAGTGGTGAAGTTCTTGTCCATGACATACTTGATGCGGTTGGAGAGGTAGTCGCTCGTGTATATTCCGGCAGTCGAGATGTTGCTCTGCCCGGCCTCCATGTCGTTGAAGACGTAGTTGCCCAGGTTGGCCCGGAGCGAGAAGCTGAAGTCCACGTTGCGCCACTGGAGGCGGCTGGCGAGACCGAACGTCCACGGGGCCGCGGGGTTCTTGTAGAAGTAGCGGTCGGAGGCGTTGATGATGCCGTCGCCGTTGCGGTCCACTACAAGGCCCTCGATGGGCTTGCCGTCCTCGCCATAGACCTGCTGGTAGACGTGGAAGCTGCTGGCGGCCTGTCCGACGGTGTGCGCCTGGCAATTGTTGCCCGTGCCGGAGGAGATTCCGCCCGTCGAGACGTAGTAGCCCTCCTCGCCGATAAGCTCCGTAATCTCGTTCTGGTTGTAGGCGGCGTTGGCCGTCAGCTCCCAATTCCAGTCGGTGGTCTGGACGGGGCGGACCGTCAGCGCCAGCTCCACGCCCTTGTTCTCAAGCGAGCCGACATTGCCCATGACCTGGTTGCGGAAGTTCGAGCCTGCTGCGACGTAGACCTGGTTGAGCAGGTCAGTCGTCTTGCGGAAATAGTAGTCGCCCGAGAACGAGATCCTGTTGCGCAGGAAAGCCAGGTCTACGCCGACGTTGTACGTCTCGGTGGTCTCCCACGTAAGGTCGGTGTTGTAGGCGTCGGGGCGCGCCATGGAGCCGTCGCCCACCAGGGGGTAGAAATTCTGCGTCCCGGTGTTCATGGTGTAGGTCGGGAGCCAGCCATAGTCGCCTATGCCCTCCTGCTGGCCCGTCTGCCCGTAGCCGAGCCTGACCTTGAAGTCGTCGAGCCAATCGACGTCGGCCAGGAAAGCCTCTTGCTTGACCCTCCAGCCCAGGGCGAACGAGGGGAAGAGCGCCCAGTGGTCGGAGAAGCGGCTGGAACCGTCGTAGCGCACCGTGGCCGTCAGCAGGTAGCGGTCGAGGAGGCTGTAGTTGGCTCGGCCGAAGAACGAGACGATGTAGTTCTCGCCCTTGGAGACCTTCTCATTGTAGTTGTAGGGCTGGCCGGCGTTGGCCGCCTCCTTGTTGGTCGGCTGATAGAAGCCGCCGCCCTTTGTGGTCTGCTCGTGGTGGAACTTCTGATACTCGTAGCCCGCCATGATGTCGAAATGGTTGGCCTCGTTGAAGTCCTTGACATATTGGGCGTAGGCGTTGAACTGCAGATTGTATTTGTCAATCTGGTCCGAGCCGTGGTAGCCGTAGTATGCGTTCTGCGGCGAGCTGGGCTCGTTGTCCGTCTTCTGCTCGCCCGTCGAGACGTCGAAGCCGAAATTGGCGTGGAGCAGGAGGTCCTCGAAGCCGTGGATCTTATACGTCGCCTCGACGTTCCCGACAACGCTCTTGGATGTCGCGCGGTCGTTGTGCAGCTCGAGCATCGCCACGGGGTTCTTCGTGGCGTTGGAGTTGAAGACATCGGGCCATGCCTCGTCGTTGTATGCCGTGTTCGGCAGAATCCACTCCCAGTAGCCGCCATAGTTGGCGAAGCGCGCGTCGTCGGTGCGCACGGGCTTGGTGGGGTCCATGCTGATTGCGGCGCCCACAGCGCCGGTGTCGGCATAGCGCGTCTTGGCAATCATCCCCTTGCCGTTGATGTTGAACGTCAGGTGGTTGTCGAGGAAGTTGGGGGAGAGGTTGAACGAGAGCGTCGTGCGCTTGAAATCGGAGGTCTTGAGGATTCCCTCCTGGCCGGTGTAGCCCGCCGAGACGCGGTAGGTGAGGCGGTCGTTGCCGCCCGAGACGGTCAGATTGTGGTCGGTGCCCATGGCGACGCGATAGATCTCGTCCTGCCAGTCGGTGTTGGCCGTGCCGAGCGCCTTGACGGCCTCAGAATCTTCGGGGAAGATGCTCCGGACGTAGTCGCGGAACTCGTCGCCGCTCATCACGTCGAGCATGTTCTTCTTGACCGAGACGCTGACGTTGCCCGAATAGGCGAACTGCGGACGCTTGCCCTTGGCGCCCTTCTTCGTAGTGATGATGATGACGCCGTTGGAGCCTCGGCTGCCGTAGATTGCCGTGGCGGACGCGTCTTTGAGGACCGTGAAAGTCTCAATGTCTTGCGGGTTGACCATCGAGAGCGGGTTGGAGAGACCCTTGACGCCGCTGTTGTCCATGGCGAGACCGTCGATGACGACGAGCGGGTCGTTGGAGGCGTTGAGCGACGAGCCGCCGCGAATCCTTATCGTGGCCCCGCCGCCCGGGGTGCCGCTCTGGCTCGTGACGCTGACGCCGGCAATCTTGCCCGCAATCATGTCTTGCGCGTTGGTGACGAGACCCTTGTTCTTCTCGTCGGGCTTGATTGCGGTGACGGAGCCCGTGAGGTCGTTCTTGCGCGCCACGCCGTAGCCGATGACCACCACGTCGTCAAGCTCCTTGGCGTCGCTGACGAGCGTGACGGACATGCCCTGCGCGGCTGGGAGCTCGAGGGTGGTGTAGCCGATGAAGGAGAAGACGAGCGTCGAACCCTGCTCGGCGGCGAGAGTGAAGTTGCCGTCGAAGTCGGTGACAGTGCCGGTCGTCGTGCCTTTCACCATGACAGCCACACCGGGGATTGGCTGCTGGTCGGCGCCGTCGACAACCTTGCCCGTCGCCTCAATCCCCTGCGCCGAGGCGTCGATGGAGAAGAGCGACAGAGCCGCTGCGAGAAGGAGGAGAATGTGAAACGCCCCCCCCCATTGTTTAATTATAAACATAAATAAGGTTTTAATTGTTTAGTTTGCCTTGTCTAATCCATGCAAAAGAAGAGAGCCGGCAACGGGCAATTCTATAATCAGCCCCCCAAATATGCCTTTCAAACAGCCGTCGCCGACTTTCTTCGACAGCAAAGTTAATGCGAAGAGCGAGACTTTCACACTCTTTAAGAGAAGCCGCCGTGTTAAAACGCCGCAATCGTTTGCGAAGACGTTTGCGAAGACGTTTGCGAAGACAAGATATGCTGCACAACATATAAATAGCGTTTCGGGCAGACCGGCAAACACGGCGAAAATTAGCACTTGGAGATGACGGACACGACGCAACGGCGGCCGGACAGGCAACCCACAACCCGCCGCAACCGGCCTGCGGACGACGGGCAATCATTCGGCATCGGCACTGCCCCGCGACCTACGCCACCGCCCACCGCCGAGGAGCAAATGGGCGACAAATCAGGCGGAAACAGCGCGCAAGCCCGCGCCGCCACTCTTGGGGAAACGTTGCGAAACGTGTATATTTGTGCGGTCCCCCTCCCCCCGGAGATGCGCAAAACTTTCAAGCAGGCAAAAATGAAGTTGCATCAGATGACAATCAAGGATATTGCCAAAATCCTCGACATATCGGCCAGCACTGTCAGCCGCGCCCTCAAAGACCACCCCGACATCAGCAAGGAGACGAAAGAGGCAGTCCGCCGGGTGGCGGCAAGCGTCAACTATCGCCCCAACGCCCTGGCCCTGAGCCTGCGCAAGGCAAAGACGAACATCATCGGCGTGGTGGTCCCGGAGATGACGCACCACTTCTTCTCGTCGGTCATGAGCGGCATGAGCGAGACGGCCGCGAGCCGCGGCTACACGACCATGATGTGCCAGAGCGGGGAGAACGCCAGCTACGAGCGCGCGGAGCTGCAGAGCCTCATGGACAGCCGCGTGGACGGCATCCTCATCTCGACGAGCAAGACCACGACGGACAACAGCTTCCTCAACGGCATTGTCCAAGACGGGATGCCGGTCGTGATGTTCGACCGGGCGACACCGGGCGTGGAGGTGAGCCGCGTCACGACCGACGACCACATGGGGGCCTACGACGCCGTACGGCTCATGACGGGCCACGGATGCCGGCGGATAGCCCTCTTGTGCAGCAGCAGGGGCCTGGCCGTGAGCGACCACCGGCGCGAGGGCTACGAGGCCGCGTTGCGCGACGCCGGGCTTGCCGCAGACGAGGACATGGTGATAGAGGCCGACACCCCCGCCAAGCTCGTCGCCGAGAGGGGGAGGCTGGAGGCCCTGGCGGGCAAGATTGACGGCCTCTTCGCCATCAACGACGCCACGGCCATCGCCGCCATAAAGATTCTGAAAAAAATGGGGCGCCGCATCCCCGACGACATAGAGGTCGTGGGCTTCGGCAACGACCCCTCGGCGGACATTGTGGAGCCCTCGCTGACGAGCGTCGAGCAAAACGGCTACGAGATGGGATGCACCGCCATGAAGCTCCTCATAGACCAGATCGAGAGCGGCCTGGTGGTGCGCCGCCCGATTGCTAATGTGCTTAACCCCATGCTGAGAAGCCGCGTGAGCAGGCGGGCGGGCCGGGCCGACTTTTGCCGGCCCGGACCGCCCTCTCGGTCAGCTCGATGCGCTGGTCCAGCTCTTTCTTGTACTCCCCATTGTTGAGCGACCGCGCCGTGGCCAGGTATCTCAGGGCCGCGGCGCGGTCGCCCCTCTTTTGGCATATGTCGGCGGCGTGGACCGCCGCGTAGGGGGCGAAGTAGCGCGTGCTGGAGGCCGCCAACTTGATGGCGCGGTCATATTGCCTCAGAGCCTCGTCGGCGTTCCCCAGCTTGTCCTCGGCCCGCGCGGTGCGGAAGACGTGCTCCGCCACCTCAGCCTCGACAGGCTCGAAGCCCCGCAAGGCCTCCAGAGACTGGCCGAACAGGCCATACTCGAAAAGAAGCCTGGACCGGAGCATCTCGACCGAGAGCCCCATTGCCAAAGCCGCCTCGGCCCTCGCGCGCTTGTCGATGTCGAAACGCGGCTCGATGGCCAGGCAACGGTCAACCATCCGACGAGCCGAGTCTGTGTCGCCCAAAAGCTTGTATGCGTAGGCCATCTCCAAATAGGCCCAATTGCGGTTGGACGACCCCTTGTAGGCCGACAGGAACTGGCGGGCGCGGCGTATGGTCTCGTCGGGCTGGAGCCTGCGGAGCGCATACTTGCCCATCTGGTGGTAGAGGAGCGGGAAACGCCGCGCCAGGGCCTCCGACGCCGCCAGGGCCTCCGACGCCGCCGAGCCGTCTTGCACACGCCCGCGGCTCAAGACGTAGGCGTAGCGCACCACGGGGGTCTCGTTGGCCCTTATGGCCCGCAGGAGGGAGTCTGAAAGGACCTGCTCGTGGCTGAAGAACATGTTGGCGAAAGATAGGAGCAGAGCCTCGTCGGCGAAGCCGGGCGTCCGCCCCACCCTCCGCCGGTATGCCTCAATCTGCCGGAGACCCGCCGCCGTGTCGCCCTCGCCAAGCCCCAACAGGCCCTTGAGGCTCTTCCACTTCTCCGGGACCTGGGCCAAGATGACATTGTAGAGGCCGCGGAGCGGCAACTGCCCGTCGTAGCCCGGATATTTCTCCTCGGCGGCCTTGAACTGCCTGTAGGACTTCCAAAACTGGATGCCACCGCTCAGCAGACTGCCGTCGTAGAGGTAGACAAGGCACTTGTGGATGTGGAGCTGGCAAAGCAGGTTGGCCTCGAACTCCGAGTCCCCCACGGCGTCGAACGCGGCATCGGAGGCACGGAAATAGGCGTCGTAGTTCTCGCGGCTGTTGGCGGCAGTGTAGTTCATCAGCGCCATATACTCCCGCAAGAAGGCCGCGCGCGCCCTGCTCGAGACCCGCCCCACGCTGTGACTGAAAGCGGAGTTGTCTATCTTGTAGACGTCGGCGAAAGCGCGCGCATAGGCAGTGTCGGCAAGGATGCCACCCCGTTGCGCCACGGCGGCGAGAGGCATCAGGAGCGACAAGATGGCGGCGGCGAACCTAAGTGTCATGGCATGAAATGTGTTTGCTGGGTTGATTGACTCAAATCTTGTGGCAACGGTTGTTGAAGTAGACCAGCGCGTCGCCGTTGTCGGGGTTGTAGAATCCGAACAGCGTCTTGCCGCTATTGCGCCGCATGAAGTCCACGGCCGCGGCAATGTCGCCATCGACGGAGAAGACCACGGCATCGCACCCCGGCGCACCCGCGCCGTGAATGTCGCGATAGGCCACCCGCTCGACGCGCACTCCCCCGCCCTCCAGCCGGGCAGCCACACCGTCAGCTGGACTGTCGGACACGAAGACCACAGAAGACGGGGGAGCGAACCGTCTCCGCCCCTCGACGGAGCGGCGCACGACGCACCGCGTCATGGCGACCCAGAACGCCACCCATATCCCCGCATTGGTGAGCCACCGGACGAGGCGGCCGTGGCGCGGGAGCTCGTAGCGGGCGGCGAAACGGTGCATGGCGCGGAAAAAGCTCTCGATATAGACCCTCCGCCGCGGAGTGCTCTGACCCTTGAAATGCACAATGGGCATATCGCCGCGGCAGACATTGCCACCGCCTGACGCAAGCTCCATGCGCCACGAATAGTCGACATCCTCGCCATACATGAAGTAGCCCTCGTCGAGACCGCCCACCCTGTCGAGCAGGCTCCGGGAGAACGCGAAGAACGCGCCCGACAAGATTGGAGCGTGGCAGACCTCTGTCTCGCCATGCTGACCCAAGTAGTAGGCGTTGAGAGTCTTGGAGCGCGGGGCCAGCCTCCATAGGCTCGACAATTTGAAGAACGAGGCCGGGAGCGACGGGTAGCCCCGCTTAGACTCACCCAAATATCGCCCCTGCCCGTTGACCATCCGCACCCCCACGGCGCCGCTCGCCGGCGCGGCGCGGAAATGACCGACAAGCGACGCAAACGTGTCGCGGCAGACGACGGTGTCGGGATTGAGGAGCAGGATGACGTCTCCGCGGCACACCGACAACGCGACGTTGTTGGCTTTGGCAAAACCTGAGTTGAAGCCCATTTCGACAACCGTGACCCACGGGGCCTCGGCCCGGACGCGCTCCGCAGTCCCATCGGCCGAGGCGTTGTCTACGACGAAGACCTCAGCCTCCAGTCCCTCCACGGCCCTGCGCACCGACGCCAACGTGAGCATCAGCAGGTCTGAACTCTTGTAGCTCACGACGACTACGGAGATGTCCACCCGACGAACCTGCCCCACCGTCAGCTCCCCACTAGCCATCTGCCGACGCGGGAGAGCAAAGACCCCTTGCTCCCACTGGACGCCCGGGGCGCAGGGCCAGCACCGTCGCCACCATCGCCCGTCAGTTGCTGAAAAATCTCTCCCCACGAGGGCAGACCGCCGACATTCCGGTCGTCTATATATATGTCCGCATCGAGCTTGCGCGAGCCCCCGCCGACATACGCCTCACCCTCGAAAGCCTCGTTGACACCGGCAAACGAGACCCCGCCAGCCCGGCAGAACTCCACAGCCTCGTCGAGCTCGCGGCCCGTGCGGCACGTCCACAAGACGAGCGTGAAACCGCGCTCCTGCAACGCCCGCAAGGTGCGCAGGGCAAAGGGCCTCTCGTTGCCGATGGCCGGGTAGCGGTCTTCGACGATGGTGCCGTCGAAGTCCACTGCAATCTTGCGCCTCTCCTCGCCCGCGTCCATGGCCCTACGACTTTTGCCCCCCGTCGAGCTGCCTGCCGACGAACGACGCCGAGGGATAATACAACAGGACGAGCAGTGACGCAATGAGGACGATATAGGCGGCGTTGGCGTCCTGCGTCAGCAAGTAGCAGATGGCGCTAACAGCCGAGACGGCGCTCATGCTGACAATACGCGCCCGATAGGCCTTGGCGAAAGCCGCCTGGCGCGCCTCGCCCGTGGTCTCGCCCATACGGGCCCTGCGCAACAGAAACCACGTGACGACGAAAGCCGCGAACGTGACAGCCAACAGGGCCACCATGACATAGGCCGACGCCGCGGCGCCGACAACGGGGACAATCAGCACGAAGCGCGCGACGGCGTAGCAGACGAAGAAAAGCACGACCGGGGGGAGAAACGCGCGAAAATAGAAACGGCGCAACTCAGACAACAACTGTTCCATGGTTCACTAAAAATATCGTAGGGCAAAAATAGGGGAAAAATCTCACTAGCCTCCGATAGTCCTCTCGAAAGGCACCCTGTTGACCAGCGAGCGGCCCAAGGTCACCTCGTCGGCATACTCCAACTCGTCGCCCACCGAAATCCCGCGGGCGATGGTCGTGGTCTTGACGCCATAGGAGGCCAAGCGCTTGTAGACGTAGAAATTCGTGGTGTCGCCCTCCATGGTGGCGCTGAGCGCCAAGATGACCTCGCCCACCTCTCCGGCGGCGACGCGCCCCTCCAAGGCGTCTATGTTCAAATCGTCGGGGCCCACCCCGTCCATGGGCGATATGACCCCGCCCAAGACGTGGTAGACGCCATCATACTGCCCCGTGGCCTCGATTGCCATGACGTCCCGCACGGTCTCGACCACGCAGACCAGCCTGTGGTCGCGCCGCGGGTTGGCACAGACCTCGCACACGTCGGTGTCGGACAAGTTGTTGCACAAGCGGCAGTGGCAGATGTCGTTGCGCACGGCACGGAGGGCCTCGGTGAACATAGCCACCTCCTCCTTGTCCTGGTTGAGGATGTGGAGCACGAGCCTCAGCGCCGTCTTCCTGCCTATGCCGGGCAGCTTGGCAAACTGCCCCACGGCATCGTCCAACAGTTTGGACGATAACTGACCGCCGCCCATCAGCTTTGCCTGGCTGTGCCGCAGACGTCGATGAGGACCACCTCGGCGATGGATCCCACCCTCATGCGCGGCCCCCACGTGCCGAAGCCCGACGTGACCACCACGGCCGTAGACCCATAGCAGGCGAAGCCGTAGTCGAGTTCGTAGATCATGCCCGTTATGATGTTCATGGGCCAAATCTGCCCCCCATGCGTGTGGCCGCTGAGGCTCAAGTCGGCGCCTATCGCCACAGCGTCGGCCACGGCCCCCGGCTGATGGTCCATGACGATTGTGAAGAGCGAGTCGGCGCGGGCGAAGCCGTCGATGGGCATCCGGGCTCGCCCGGCCCTGGCAAGCGAAATGTCGTCGCGGCCCACGACGCGGAACGGCCCGGCGTCGGCGCACGAGTCGCGCAGGAGCGTCACGCCCCGCAGGGAGCGTATGTAGCGGGCGGCATCGTCGGCATCGTCGATATATTCGTGGTTGCCCATGATGGCGAAAACGCCCATGGGGCTCCGGATGTCGGCCAAGCGGGCCAGGGTGTTCTCACTCCAGACGGGGGCTAGGTTGCCGTCGACGAGGTCTCCGGCAATGAGCGTCATGTCGGCCCCGGCAGAGTTGACGATGTCCACAATCTTGGCCACGTCGCCCTCCGTCACGGCGTAGCCCGCATGGATGTCGGAGACGAGCGCCAGCGTATAGTCCTGCCCCGCGGGGAGCTTGTTGCTGAAGACGGTGTAGCGGGTCTCCTGCGGCGAGACGGCCACAAAATGTCCAATGAGCATGACAAGAAGCGTCGCCCAGCCCGCCATCTTGACCATGAGGGGCGTATGATAGGGTGTGACGCCCCGCGTCTTGGTCAGCACGAGCCGCAACACGTCGAGCACGAGGAGCGACATGGAGCCATAGAGCACGACGGGCAGCCACGTGGTGGAGACGACATAGAGGACGCGGCCGGCTAACAGCCACTCGCCGGGGACAAGCCGCGAGAGGAAGAACGAGATGTCGAGCAGCAAGACCACGACCCACACCGCAATCCGCCACGCCAAAGGCTTGAACTTGAGCGCGCGGCACACTTTGGCGGCGATGTAGCAACTGGCGAGCAGGTAGAGGGCTATAATCAGAAGGAAAACAAAGGATGGCATTGATGGTCTATTGGTTAGTGTCTTGGGAGGCGAGCACGATGTCGCCCACGGGCTTCAGGTCGGACGTCTCGCGGAAGTCGACCACCACGGCCGCGGGGAAGACGCTTGCCGCGTATCGGCGTATGGCGGCCAGGTTGTCGTCGGCCATGACGCCCTCGTCGGCGGGCATGCGGTTGAAGACCACAGCCCTGAGGTCCACCCCATAGGCCTTGCAGGCGCAGATGCTCAGCAGGGCATGATTGATGCCCCCGAGCCTCGACGTGGCGACGAGGGCCAACGGCAGGCGGCGGCTCGCCACGTAGTCAATCGTGAGGAGCGAGTCGGTCAGGGGCACCATGAGCCCCCCGGCGCCCTCAACCAGCACTGCGTCATAGGCCCGCGCCAACATCCGCGTGTGGGCGTCTATCCGGGCGGGGTCTATCTCCACCCCCTCCAGCCTGGCCGCCAGAGCCGGCGAGGCCGGCTTGCGGAACAGGTAGGAGCAGGTCAGCCCCTCGGCATCCTCCGGCAACGCCGCGCAGCCCATCGCCCGGCGATGCTCCGCAATGTCGTCCGCCATGTGGCCGTCGCACCCCGTCTGCACCGGCTTCTGCGTCACGACGCGGCACCCGCGGCGCAGGAGATGCTCCGCCAGGCGCGCCGTCACGAAAGTCTTGCCGCAGTCGGTGTCGACACCGCTCACGAACAAGACGCCCCCCGTCTTGTCACCCATTTGCCTCCAGCCTCTTCTTCTCCTCGTCGAACTTCTTCTGCGCCGCCTTGACCGACGCCTCGGCGGGCTTGAGCTTCGCCTTGCCCTTGGCAATCACGCTTTTGCCCCTGTTCACCTCCTTTTGCGCATTGGCGATGTCGCGGTCGGCGTCTTTGAGGGCCGCCGTCTCGGCCTTTGTCAGCTCCTTGAACTTTGCCTCGGCCTCTTTGCGCACCGCCGCGTCTTTCGACTTCAAGTAGTCTTTGAGCTCCGCTTTTTGGCGTTCAAAGTCCTTGGCTTTCTCCTTGCGGGCCTCCTTGGCCTCGTCGAGCATGGATTGCGCCGCGGCCACAATGGAGTCGCCCTCCATCCCAATCTTCTGCGCCTCGGCCACCCTGGCCTTTGCCACCTCGATTTTTTCCGACAGCTGGTTGAGTCTCTCCTGCGCCCTCTGTTGCGGCGTCTGCCTCTCTTGCGCCGTGGAGAGTGTCGCCGCGAGCAGCATGGCCGCCGCGGCCCCGATGGTGTTAAGTCTCATGTCTTTTGGGGTATATTTCTCTCACTTCGCCCCGGCCCCTGTCAGGGCCTGGAGCAATTCGTCAATCTTCGCTCTCGCCACGTCGACGGCGGCCCGTATGCTGTCGGCCTGCCCGGGCGTTATCCTCGCGGCCTCGGCCAGGGCCTTGGCGGTCTGACGCCCATATTGGGCAGTGGCGCCGGCCACTTCCTGCCCCACGACGCACACCGTGTCGCCCAAGGCGGCGAGGAGCGTCACGACATTGCCCACCATGGCGGTGTCTATCACGACGGCGCGGCGCGACACAGAGTCCGCCGAGCCCGCAATCTGCCCCACCACGACCTGGCCGCGCGCCAAGACCGCCCCCAGCAACGCCGAGGCCGACGCCAGGGGGTCGGAGGTTGTTGTGGTCGTCACGGTGCGCGTCACCACAGTCGTGTCGCCGTTCACCGTCGTCTCGGTTCGCGTCGTAGTGGTCGTCATGGTCTGCGCCGCGGCCTCTAGGCAAAGGGCGGCCAACGCCCCCGCGGCAAAAAACTTGATGCTATGCATACGTCCACAGTCTATTCGATTGCAAATGTAAGGAATAAAGGGAATAAACGTGAACCGGCGCGCCTCAATGAGGCCATGCGTTGCAAATCGCCATACTGCGGGGCTCGGCAAGTGACTTTTTTTCGTAGATTTGCCCCGATTTGTATCCATATTAAAACCATGAAACAGAAATTCAACGTCATAGAGAGCACCTGCGTGCCGTTGCCGCTTGAGAATGTCGACACCGACCAGATAATCCCCGCCCGTTTCCTCAAAGCCACGACGAAAGAGGAGAAGTTCTTCGGCGAGAACCTCTTCCGCGACTGGCGCTACAACGCCGACGGGACACTCAACGAGAGCTTCGTCTTGAACGACCCCACGTATGGCGGCGAAATCCTCGTGGCAGGGAAGAATTTCGGGTCGGGCTCGAGCCGCGAGCACGCCGCGTGGGCCATAGCGGGCTACGGCTTCCGGGTGGTCGTCTCGAGCTTCTTCGCCGACATCCACAAGAACAACGAGCTGAACAACTTCGTCTTGCCCGTGGTGGTGAGCGAGGCCTTCCTGGCCGAGCTTTTCGCGTCGATCGGGCGAGACCCGAAGACCCTGGTCAGGGTGGACCTGCCGAACCAGACCATAACGAACTTGGCGACGGGCAAGAGCGAGACGTTCGAGATTAACGGCTACAAGAAGCACTGCCTCATGAACGGGCTTGACGACATCGACTACCTGCTTCAGAACAAGGAGAAGACCGAGGCCTACGAGCAGGGCGCAAGCCAACATTGACCCCCGCCATGCTCGAGATTCTAGACACCACCCTCCGCGACGGCGAGCAGACGGCCGGGGTCTCGTTCAACCACGTCGAGAAGCTCTCCATAGCCCGCATGCTCTTGGAGGAGGCGCGGGTGGACCGCATAGAGATTGCCTCTGCCCGGGTGTCGGACGGCGAACTTGCGGCGGCGACGGAGATTTGCTCTTGGGCCCGCCGCAGCGGCCACCTGGGCAAGGTCGAGATGCTTGGTTTCGTGGACTTTGGCGTCTCGATAGAGTGGATATGCAAGGCCGGCGGCAAAGTCTTGAACCTGCTGGCCAAGGGCTCGCTTCGCCACGTGACGGAGCAGCTGGGCAAAAGCCCGGAGGAGCACGTGGCGGACATCGCCGCCAACGTGGCCTTGGCCGCCAGGCACGGGCTGCGCGTGAACCTCTACCTGGAGGACTGGAGCAACGGCATGGCGGACTCGCCGGAGTACGTCCGCTTCGTCGTCGACAGCCTGCGCTCCGAGCCCATCGAGCGCTTCATGCTTCCCGACACCCTGGGCGTCCTCAGCCCCGGCCAGGCGCAGGCCTTCTGCCGCCAGATGACGACCGCCTACCCCGGCCTCCGCTTCGACTTCCACGCCCACAACGACTACGACATGGCCGTGGCCAACGTGGCGGCGGCGGTGAGCGGCGGCGTGTCGGGCGTCCACGTCACGGTGAACGGCCTTGGCGAGCGCGCCGGCAACGCCCCCCTGGCCAGCGTCGTGGCCGTCTTGAACGACATGCTCAAGGTGCCGAACTCCATCAACGAGAAGCGGCTCACCCACGTGTGCCACATCGTCGAGAGCCTCTCGGGCATCCGCATTCCCGACAACAAGCCCGTCGTCGGCGACTCCGTCTTCACTCAGACGGCGGGCGTCCACGCCGACGGCGACAACAAGGGCGGCCTGTATATCAACCGCCTCCTGCCCGAGCGCTTCGGGCGCGTGCGCCGCTACGCCCTCGGCAAGCTGTCGGGCAAAGCCAACATAGCCAAGAACCTGCAAGAGCTGGGGATGAACCTCACGTCGGAGCAGATCAGGCTAGTCACGCGCCGCGTCATAGAGCTTGGCGACAAAAAGGAGAGCATGAGCATGGAGGACCTGCCGTTCATCGTGGCCGACGTCCTCCGCGGCGGAATGCCGCACGAGGAGTCTCCCGACGCCATACACATCGTCAACTACTGCCTCAGCCTCACGCGCGGTCTGCGCCCCGTGGCCACCGTCCGCGTCTCGATTGCCGGGACGGAATATGAGGAGACGAGCCAGGGCGACGGCCAATATGACGCATTCATGAAAGCCTTGTGGAAAGTCTACGACCGCCTGGGACGCAACCACCCGCGGCTGGCGGACTACAAGGTGAGCATCCCGCCCGGCGGCAAGACGGACGCCCTGGTCGAGACCGTCATCGTATGGGACGACAACGGGCACGAGATACGCACCCGCGGCCTCGACGCCGACCAGACAGAGGCGGCAATCAAGGCCACCGTCAAGATGCTCAACATCATAGACAACAGGAATCAATAACAGAAATTTCGGATTATGAAATTCAACATCGCTTTGCTCCCCGGCGACGGCATAGGCCCCGAAGTTGTCGGGCAGGCCGTCAAGGCCGTCGACGCCGTGTGCAAAAAGTTCGGCCACGAAGTCTCCTACACCAAAGGCCTCGTCGGCGCGTGCGCCATCGACGCCACCGGCGACCCGTTCCCCGAAGAGACATTCCAGACGTGCCTCAAGAGCGACGCCGTCCTCTTCGGCGCCGTGGGCGACCCTCGCTACGACAACAACCCGACGGCCAAGGTTCGCCCCGAGAACGGCCTCCTGGCAATGCGCAAGAAGCTGGGCCTCTACGCCAACCTGCGCCCCATGGAGACATACCGCAGCCTGATCGACAAAAGCCCGCTCAAAAGGGAGCTTGTCGAGGGCGCCGAGTTCCTGTGCGTGCGCGAGCTGACCGGCGGGATGTATTTCGGCGAGAAGGGCCGGCGCGACAACGGCAACACGGCCTACGACACCAACATATATAGCCGCGCCGAGGTGGAGCGGATTCTGAAGCTCGCCTTTGAGTACGCCCAGCGCCGGCGCAAGCACCTGACGGTTGTCGACAAGGCCAACGTCTTGGAGTCTTCGCGCCTGTGGCGCGAGGTGGCGCAGGAGATGGCGCCCAAATATCCCGACGTGACGACGGACTACATGTTCGTGGACAACGCCGCCATGCAGATTGTGCGGTGCCCCAAGTTCTTCGACGTCCTCGTGACCGAGAACACCTTTGGCGACATCCTTACCGACGAGGCGAGCGTCATAGCGGGCTCCATGGGCCTGTTGGCGTCGGCGAGCATCGGCGAGCACACTTCGCTCTTCGAGCCCATCCACGGCTCCTACCCCCAAGCCGCCGGCAAGAACATAGCCAACCCGTTGGCGACAATCCTCTCGGCCGCCATGATGTTCGAATACGCCTTTGGCCTCATGGACGAGGGTCGCGCCATACGCGACGCCGTGACGGCCAGCATCGAGCAGGGCTTCGTCACCGAAGACTTGGCCGAGGGCGGCGCGGCACACTCCACGACCGAAGTCGGCGACTGGGTCGCGGCGCACATCTAGGCCGGAAGCCATACCCAAACAAGAAAGGAGGGGCAAACAAAAAGTTTGCCCCTCCTTATTCTTTGCGGCACCTAAGTTCCCAGGCTTCCCCGCCCCAGGCTGCCGGCCATTGCCCATTCGGGATTCGCGCCACATTTCAGCATCTCCCGCATCGGAGAGAAAAAACGCCTCTAGCCTCGCCTGCCGCTCAACCAGCGGCGAAGCAGGACCGCCGCCTCGCGGACCCACAAGACGAACGACGACAAGACGGTGATTATGCACCAATCGGCGGCGGACATCGGGACAACGTCGAAAAAGCGGTAGAGAACCTCGACGATGAGCACCTGCCCGGCCAAAATCAGCGCAACGATGCTCCAAAAGCCCCTGCACCCCTTGAGGTCCAGCCCGCTACGCCCCGTCCGGAACCCGCGGGCGTCGAACATATACCAAAAGTGGGTCATGACAAAGACCGAGAACAACAGCGTCTGCTCGTCGGGGTTGAGGCCGTCGGCAGGCCCCAGCGCCACGGTCAGCAGATCCGCCATATGGTGGATGTCGGCATGCTCGCAGACATAGAGCATCGCAATCATGATGAGGAAGAATATGCCCCCCACGCAAAAAATCTCTGTCGCCATGCCGCGGTCGATGATGAACGCCTTGCGGTCTCTCGGCTTGTCGCGCATGACGCAACGCGAGGGCGGCAACGACGCCAGCGCCATGGCCCCGAACGTGTCCATGATGAGGTTGACCCATAGCATCTGCGTCACCGTCAGCGGCGACTGCACGCCCATGAAAGCCCCGACAAGGACCAACAGGCACGCCGAGACATTGACAGTGAGCTGGAAGAGCAGGAAGCGCTGTATGTTCCGATAGAGCGAGCGCCCCCAGAGGACCGCGCGGCCTATGCTACTGAACGAGTTGTCGATGATGGTTATGTCGCTAGCCTCCTTTGCCACCGAGGTGCCGTCGCCCATGGAGAGGCCGACGTGAGCCGCCTTGAGCGCCGGCGCGTCGTTCGTCCCGTCGCCCGTGACCGCCACCACCTCGCCGTTCCTCTGTAGGGACTCGACGAGGCGCTTCTTGTCCATGGGGCGCGCGCGGGCGATAATCTTCATCTGCGCTACGCGGCCGTCCAGCTCCTCGTCCGTCAGAGCCGCGAACTCGGGCCCTGTGATGATGCTCCCCTCGCCGTCGCCCGGTTGCCACAGCCCGATCTGCCTGGCAATCTCGCGGGCCGTGTTCGGGGTGTCGCCCGTCACCATTTTCACCTTGATGCCCGCCATGGCGCACTCTCCGACGGCGTCGGCCACGTCGGGGCGCACCGGGTCGGCAATGGCCACCATGCCGATGAACACGAGCCCCCGCGCCACGACCTGCGCTTCCCCGATGCCGTCCTCCCCCTCGGCCAGCTCCTGGGAGGCGAAGCCGAGCGTGCGCATACCCTGATTTTGGAACTCCCGCAGCTTCTCCAGCGTCGCCTCACGGCTTGCCCCGCCGTCCATGGCGGCGCAGAGCGACAAGACAATCTCCGGGGCGCCCTTGACGTGAATCCGGCGCCGCCCCTCTGCGTCGCGCACCACGGTGGCCATGTATTTCCTCTCGGTCGAGAAAGGCACCTCGGCCTCGCGGGCCACGCCGGCCCTCACCTTGCGGTAGTCCACGCCCTGCCCATTGAGCCACAGCAGCAGGGCCCCCTCGGTGGGGTTTCCGACGACGCTCGGCGCGGCCGCGTCGGTCGTGTCGAGCTCCGCCGTGGCGTTGACGGCGACGGCCTCCTCGACAAGACGCGAGCCGTCGCCCCCGCCCAGGCGCCCATCGGCAAGGCGAAAGAAGACGGCCGAGCTGACAGTCATCTTGTTCTCCGTGAGCGTGCCGGTCTTGTCGGTGCAGATGACCGACGTCGCCCCCATGGTCTCGCAGGCGTGCATCCGGCGCACAAGGTTGTTGGTCTTGAGCATCCTGCGCATGCTGTAGGCCAACGCCAGCGTCACAGCCATGGGCAACCCCTCGGGGACCGCCACGACGATGAGCGTCACGGCGATCATGACCGTCTGCAACATATAGGTCGCCATGCCTACCCACTCAAAGGGCGCCCCGGAGAAGAGGATGGGCCACAGGTAGACGAGACATCGCCCGACAATGATGATTGCCGCTATGGCGTAGCTTATCTTGGAGATGACGCCGCCCAAGCCGTCGAGCTGCTCGTTGAGAGGCGTCCGCACGCTGGTGTCTATCTGCGCGGCCTCGAAAATCTTGCCGTTCTCGGTCTTGTCGCCCACGGCGAAGACCCTCGCCACGGCGTGTCCCTCCATGACCTTCGTCCCCCTCATGACGTGGTTCGAGGGGAACGTCGCCTCGGAGTCGAAATGCTCCTCGTCGACGGTCTTGTCGCACAGGGGCTCGCCGGTGAGCGAGCTCTCGTCGACCTTGAGCTGCGTGGCCTCAAGAAGCTCGGCATCGGCCGGCACCTCGTCTCCGGCATGGAGCAGGATGACGTCGCCCACGACGACATCGCGCTTGGGGACCTTGCGTGCCGTGCCGCCGCGCACCACCTCCACAGGCTCGTCGTCGTTGACCTTGTTGAGGAGGGCGAACTCGCGGTCGGCCCGGACCTCGAAGACGAAAGCCAGGCCCACGGCAAGAAAAATGGCGAAGAAAATGCCCAAAGGCTCGAAGAAGACCGACGCGTCGCGTCCCAAAGCGCAATGCTCATAGCAAGAGATGCAGACGGAGAGGACACCGGCGACAAGCAGGATGATGATAAGATGGTCGGCAAACTTCTCCATCAACTTGCCCCACAGGGACTTCTTTGCGGGAGGCGTCAAGACATTGGCCCCGTGCCTCGCTCGGCTCTGCTCCACTTGCTGAGCCGTGAGACCGGTGGCATTCGTGTTTCTCATTTCTTCAAGTAAGTTTTCGGGTATGGTATGGGCAAATTTAAGGAAAAAGAGCGGCGGGGCCCGCACCGGCACCCCGCCGCAACCCGAATGTAACACGATTGTAGCGACTGACGCCCCCCGCCCCAAAACTTCGCGCCTGCGCACATTTGCGCCGGGCACGAGTGCGAACCGGGGCTAGGCTTGCACCCCATAGCCCGACGTCACCGTCGTGAGCTCGGGCGACTGCGCCTTCACGGCATTTCCGTCAAAATGGCGGTTCACGGCGGCGGCAATGACTTGGGCAATCTTCATGCGGCGCACGTCCCACAGGCTCGCGCTCCACGCCGTCCGCAGGAAGACATTGTTGCGGCAGCCCATGCCGGGCGAAAACTTGCGCACGAACAGGTCGGGCGAGGAGAAGTCGTGATAGCGCTGATGGTCTGACGCCAGGCCGAACTCCGTCTGCAAAGAGGCCGACAGCTCCTCGTAGAACAGCCTGTAGGCCCCGACGTCCTCCACCACGAGGCCCGCCCCGCCGAACGTCTCGTCCCCACCGGCGCCGCCAGCCGAGAAGTGGAACACCGTCGGGTATGCCGGCTCGTTGGCGCCGCTGGCAGCAAGCATCGTAAGCGTCCAGGCCCCAGGGCGCGAGCAGAGCCTCTCCAGGTCGTCCATGTAGAGCGGGAGGTTCCGCTCGTGGGCCTGCCTGTCGGCGAAAGTCTCGTAGGAGCGGTAGGGCAGCAGTTCGCCCACCTCGCGGCTGACGTAGTTGAAACCGCCAAGGAGAGCCACATAGTAGGCGAAGCTCCCTACGCAGGGGTCCACGAGGCTCGCCGGCGAGACGATGGTCACCCTCGAGCCCCTGTCGATGCAACATCCGTATGGGGTGTTGATTGGCGCGAGCTCCACAGCCAACCTGTCTTGCGGGCGTTCGTCCACGGTCTGCGTGTCGGCCAGGTTCACAAGCCGAAAAGCGTCACTGCTCTCCACGACCTCCACAATGTCGTCGGACTTCATGCCGATGCGCGCCATAATCTCGCTCATGGAGAGGAACGGCGGCACGAAGAGAAGCCCCGTCGGGCGGTCCGGCCTCCGCCGAAAGGCCATGGCGAGCCTCTCGGAGTTCTTCGCCAGCTCCTCCTTGTGCCTCTCCTTGTCCATGGCCTCCGAGAAGCCGGAGCCGACAAGCCCCGCCGGGACCGCCACAATGGCGATGCCGAGCAGGCCGATGATGCTCACCACGATTCGGCCAACGGTGGTGACCGGCGGCGCATCTATCACATAGTCGGCAGGGTCGCCCAAATATCGCGTGAACGCCCAAAGGACCGACACCCAGCCATCGTCGTAGACGTCGGGCTGCGCCGAATGCTCGAAGAAGAACAGCACGAACGACATCATGAGCGTCACGATGACCAGGAACTGCAGCGAGACGAGCATCTCGCTGGCCTTCGAGCTCAACGCGTCGCGCAACAGCCTGGCCGAGCGCATGAAGCGGAAGACGCGGAGCAACCGGAGCACTCGGAGCGAGCGGAGAACCGAATAGGGCAACGGGATGAAGAGCGAGATGTAGAACGAATAGGTCGAGACGAAATCGACAAAGCCGTAGAACGTCAGGCAATAGCGGACGCGCCCCCAAACGCCTCTGAACTTGGGGGAGAACTCGTCCGCCACCCAAATGCGCAACGAGACCTCAATGGTGAAAAATATGACTGTCAGCCAATCTACGACATGGAGAAACGTCTGCCACCCGCGGGGCAAATCCAGTGTCGAGAGGAAGACGCACAAAGTGCTTATGACGATAAGCGAGATTATGGCATAGTCGACGATGTTGCACCACTGCACAGTCCGCATATCGTCGTCGAAGACCCTCGCCAAATTCTTCTTGACATTGCCCACCCGAATCATATGTGCGACTTTTCACGCAATCTCCTCCAAAGACATGGCAAAAAAAGAGGCGGCCGGGTCAATGAGGAGTGGTTGACGCCGAGCCGCCAGGACTGAGACTAACGAAGCAAGAGGAGCAAGGCGGCCGCCACAATCAGCACGGCCACCACAACGAACCACGCACCGCGACGGCGCCCACCGGCTGATGCCGCCCCACTCGGCGAAGAAGCCCGCACGGCCTGGGCGGCTTCGGGCGGCACGAAGCCGTCGAGATATTCCAGGCTGTAGCCACTGCCCACAACCGACGGGCTGGAGGCGACGGACGCGTCGGCGCACACAATGTCGTAGCTCGACGCCTTGGCCAACAGATTGGCAAGGTCGCGACCCGTCCACGACCCGGCAACGACGACACTGGAGCCGTCGGCAAGCGCTATCGCGTCGCCCTCGCCACGGAGGTAGCCGTCGAAATGCGTCGGCACCCCGCCGCCATCGTCCAAGATAAAGTTCTCCCTCACCCCCTTTTCGGAGTTCAAATCGTTCGGGAAGGCGCTACGGAGACCCTTGAGGTCGACCCCGGGGTTCAAAACCGTATAGGCCCGGACGACGCCCAGCGCAGTCTTGTTGCGCTCCTTTGCATAGACCTTGATTTTCGCTGTCATGTCATTTATGGCAAATATCTGAGCAAATATACGCCGAGACGCCCCTGCGGCAAGGGGGATGGGAGGATTTTTTCGACCATAGCAGCCCCAATTTGACGAACGGCATTTTTGCGGTGACGAACGACATGGGCAGACGAAAAAGAGAGGGGGGATGCGAAGACCTCGCCCCCCCCCCTGCGCATTCACAAACTGACGAAAAAACAGGTCAGCCGACGAGACCCAGACGCCTCATCTCGCCCACGAGCAACTCCCGGTTGGCGGCCTCCATGGGGCAGAGCGGGGAGCGGTAGACCTCCTCCATCATGCCCATTGCCGACAGGGCCGCCTTGACGGGGATGGGGTTGCTCTCGACAAAGAGCAAGTCCATCAAGCGGCGCATACGGAAGAAAATCTCGCGGGCCACGGCGACCTCGCCCGCCATGGAGGCCCGCATAAGCTCGGCGAACTCCCTTGGCATGACATTGGCGACGACCGAGACGCACCCATCGCCCCCGAGCAGGTTGCACATGAGCGCCAGGCTGTCGTCTCCACTGTAGACCTTGAACCCCTCAGGCCGCCCCGCAATGAGCTCGGCAAAGTTCAAGACGTTGCCGGTGGCCTCCTTGATGCCAACGATGTTGGGGCATTCGCTTGCGAGCCTCAGAGCCACTTCGGGCTTTATCGCCGACCCCGTGCGGCCGGGGACATTGTAGAGGATTATGGGTATGTCCACAGCCTTGGCCACCGACGAGAAATGGAGGTGCATCCCGGCGGAAGTCGGCTTGTTGTAGTATGGCCCGACGACCAAGACGGCATCCACCCCCGCCGCGGCAGCCGTACGCGTGTAGCATATGCAGCTCTCGGTAGAGTTGGACCCAGTGCCGGCTATGACCGCCATGCGCCGCCCGACATATTCCACCGTGTGACGGAACATCTGCGCGTCCTCCTCCTCGGAGAGCGTCGGAGCCTCGCCCGAAGTGCCGCACACGACGACCCCCGCCGTCCCATTGTCAATGTGGAAATCGAGCAGACGGTCGTAGGCCGCGTAATCGATAGAACCGTCAGTCTTGAAAGGCGTGACGAGGGCCGCAATCGAGCCTTGCAGAGAAAATTGAGTCATAAGTTAAAAACCCGGATATAAAGTCCACTAGCGCCTCCGGCGCGGTGCAAAGATAATTTATCTCCGCCACAAGAGTTGGGCAAACACAAGAAAAACCACCCATCGGCACAGACGGGGCCTGCGCAGGGCGACGCGCGCCCGTGCAAGCCCCGTCCGCAAGCATACACTCATCTGCCGAAAGGCGTCACAAGCCCCCCGCGGCTACCCGTACATCTGCTTGATGCGCTGGAAGAACGACGCCTTCTCTTGCGCCGAGGGCTTGAACGAGGCAGACGTCTTAAGTTTCTCGACCAGCTTCTTCTCGTCGGCCGAGAGGCTCTTGGGGACAAAGGCGTCGACGCGGATGAGCAGGTCGCCCATCATCGAGCTGTTGACCTCCGGCAACCCTTTGCCCTTGAGCCGGAGCACCTTGCCAGTGGGCGTGCCGGGGTCTATGTTTATCTTGACCTTGCCCGTGGCGGTGGGGATCTCGGCTTCCGTACCCAATATGATCTCCGGGATTGAGAGGAAAAGATGGTAGATGAGGTTCGAGCCGTCGCGCTGGAGCTGCTCGTCCTCGTCGACCTGGATTAGCACCAGCAGGTCGCCGGCCACGCCGCCATTGCGCGCCGCGTTGCCGGCCCCGCGCACTTTGAGCTGCATCCCGTCTTCGACGCCCGCCGGAATCTTGACGCTGACGACGGCCTCGTCGGAGACGACGCCCGTCCCGGAGCATCCGCCGCACTTGTCGGTTATGGTCTTGCCCGCCCCGCCGCACGCTGGGCACACCGACTGCTGCTGAATCCGGCCAAAGAGCGAGTTGACAATCTGCGTGACAACCCCCGAGCCGCCGCACTGCGAGCAGCTCTTGACGGAACTCGCGTCTTTGGCCCCGGAGCCGCCACACTTGGGGCACGCCACCTGCTTGCGCACCTTGAGCTTCTTCTCGACGCCCGTGGCCACCTCCTTGAGCGAGAGGCGCACCCTGACGCGGAGGTCGGACCCCCTGTTGGCATTTTGCCCGCGGCCGGAGCGACCCGACGAGAAGCCGCCAAAGCCGAAGTCGCCGAAGATGTCGCCGAAGTTGCGGAAGATGTCCTCCATGTTCATCCCGCCACCATAGAAGCCGCCGCCACCGGCGCCGGCCGAGCCGTCGAACGCCGCATGGCCAAACTGGTCGTAGCGCGCCCTCTTGTCCTGGTCGGACAAGATGTCGTAGGCCTCGGCGGCCTCCTTGAACTTCTCCTCCGCCTCCTTGTCTCCAGGGTTGCGGTCGGGGTGATATTTGATGGCGAGCTTCCGGTAAGCCTTTTTCAGCTCGTCGGCCGTTGCCGACTTGCCGACACCGAGGACCTCGTAGTAATCTCTCTTAGCCATAAGAATGCACTGTCTCCTTTCTGCCGGCTATTGGCAAACAACGACTTTGGCGAAGCGCAGCACCTTGTCGCCGAGCATATAGCCTTTCTCTACGCAATCGAGAATCTTGCCTTTCATCTCCGGGGAGGGCGCGGGGACCATGGTTATGGCCTCGTGGACGTTGGTGTCGAGCGGCAAGTCCTTTGTCTCGATGACCGCCACACCCCGCTTTGTCAGGTAGTCGTTGAACTTCTTGTATATCAGCTCCACGCCGTCCTTGACGGCCTTCGTGTCGGCGGCGTCTGTCATGTGAGCCAGGGCCCTCTCGAAATCGTCAACCACGGGGAGCAGCGCGGCAAGGATGTCGGAGCCCGCGCTGCGGATTAGGTCGGCTTTCTCGCGGGCGGTGCGCTTGCGGTAGTTGTCATATTCGGCGCAGGTGCGCACGTACTTGTCGTTCAGCTCGGCAATCTGCCTCTTGAGCGCGTCCGCCTCGCTCTCAGCTTTCGCCTCCGCCCCGGCTTCAGCATTCTCCTCGGCAGACTGGGCGCCCTCTGCCACCTGCTGACCCTCGCGCTCGTCGGCCTTAGCCTCGTCGCGCATATCTTTTTCGTTTTCCATAATCGCAGTCAAAGTGCAAACATTAGAAGTCGGCCTCCGTCGTGCAAAAGCATTGCCAAAGGGGGCCAAGGGCACATTTTTGGCAGACTATCGCGTTTTTTGGCACACAAACAGGGGGAGGCACAGGCCGCCTCCCCCACCAAGACGCGTCTTTGCGCGCCGCGTGTGTGACATAATGTCAGCCCGCCCCTGCCCGGCTAGCTCTCTTTGAGCATCTCCAGGGCCCGGTCTATGGTCTTGGTCCCGAAGTCGCGAGCCAAGATTCTGCCGTCGGGGCTGACGAGGAGATTCACGGGCCTGTTGACATCGAACCCGCGCGCGAGGTCGGACTCCACACCCTTGAAATCGCAGACGTGGAAGAACTCCTCCGTGCCGTCGGCCTTGATGGCCTTGAGCATCGGCGAGCGGAAAGTGTCCAGCGACACACAGACCACCCTCAGCCCGCCGGCGCTTCCGAACGACGCCCCGGCGTAGCGCCCGCAGGTCTGCAAAAGATTGTAGGAGTTGATTCGCGAAGCTGGGTCGTAGGACGCCCAAAAGTTCAAGATGAGCATCTTGCCCTCCAAAGAGTCGGCGGTCAAAGTCCCGCCCCCGACGAGCGCCTCCTCTGCCAAGGCCTGAATCTCGTCAAAATAGAAGTTCTCTTCGTTCTCTTTTTTGCTCGACGTGAAGACAAGCGCCATCGCGGCGAGCGAAGTCAAGCAAACTAGACTTTTCTTTACCATTAGACTGTTTTTCTCTCCCGCCACAGCCACCGACGCCTAGCCCCCAAGACCCAAAACGATGCGGCAGCCCCAGGTTCGGCGAAGCACGAAAGACGCCCGCGTCACCCTCACCACCCCCGCCGCCTATGCGAAGAAAACGCAAAAAGGCGACTCAAAGAGCGGCGGCGGAAGAAATTTCACCGCCGCAAAGCTAGCGAGACCGCCCCAAAGAGGGCAAGAAGACGCGTTAAAAGAGAGAAATTTGTGTTTATCGGGAGCATCCGCCGACGCAACACACTGACAATCAGCAATAAAGCAAATGCTAAACTTTCCCAAAAACTAGACGATGCGAGCGTAGAGATGCTCGCCATGGACCTTTTCGGGGACAAACTTCTTGCCGACCACGACATCGCCGTTCATTATGACATACTCCACCCGGCCCGCCAGTCGGACCTCGGCGGGCACGCCGACGCTGAAATTGTCTGCCGCGTCGGGATTCCACACAATCAGATTGGCCGAACGCCCCGGCGCCACCTCGCCAAGCGGCGGGTGCAAGCCCACAAAGGCCGCGGGGCGACGCATGGCGAACTCCACCAACTCACTGAGCAGAAGCGGGCTGTCGAGCGGCATGGCGCAGAGGAGCGGCAGCTTGTTGCGAAACAGAATCTCCCGGGTGGTGTCGGGCCACGCCTGCCGCATGGACCCGCTGACGCCGGACGCCAACCCCAGCGAGCACCACGCCTCGCGGCGCAGCGCCCGGGCAATCTCCTCGGGTCGCAGACGGGAGGCGGCATCGGCGGCAATGCTCAAAGGATTGTAGCATATGTGCGCCGCTACGTCGCACCTGTCTCTGAGCTCCTCCAGAACGCTGAGCTCGTCTTGCGTCTCGACGCCGACCACATAGGCCATGTTGGCCCTGTCGGCCCTCAAGATCTCGGCCAGGCACTTCAGCTTGGCCAGGCGCTCGATGCCGTCCCCGGCGCCACGGAAATCGTAGAGGACACGCAGCCCCAACGCCCTGGCCACCGCCACGTTGGGAGCGAACGTCGAGACATCGTCCTTTCCGTCGTCGGCGAAGCGGACTGCCGCCGTGGCAATCCCGTGGTGCAACATCTTGTGGCGCAACTCCTTGCCCCTGCCCTCAGTCAGTTGGCGCAAGGGGAAGTGGTATGCATAGTTGAGCAACGGCGCCTTGATGGACTTGAAGTCGGCGATGTTCTCGTCGACGTCCCGCGCCACGGTCATGACAGACACCACCCCCGCCGCGGCGTTCTCGAAATTGAGGTTGCCGATGGCCCCCGCGTCGAGGCCCGGCGGCGGCACACGGCAAAGGTCTATCAGTGCCGGCAGGACGTAGCACCCGTCGGCGTCGATGTTCGTCGTGTCGGTCAGCGGGTACTGCATGTCAGTCCCCATGCCGACGACCCTCCCCCCGCACGTGAGCAGCGAGACGGGACGCTGGCTTGGCGGGAGGTTTGGCAACCGTATGTTTCGGATAAGCAGGTAGCGCATGAGCCCATATTGACGCCGCCGCGTCGGCGACGAAGCCTAAATTTAGGCAAAAATCGGGGGACGCGCAAACGGGAGCGCCAAAATATGGGGGTGCGGACTGCAAGGAGGCCCGGCCCGCCCCACTTCGCCTAGGCGGCGAGGCGCGCGGCGACGAGATATTGGCGGCACCCCTAGACAAATCGCAAAGCGTCCTTTAACAAATCACAAAATTGGCTATTTTCGCATGGGGAGAGAAGAGGCGACGCCCCCGGCGGGCCGCGCCGCGCGGCCCGAGATAATCATCTCCGAGACGTACGTAGACTAAACCGACCCACGCAAAAGACGACACACGCCATGCCCGACACAAC
>CAZHOT010000023.1:0-41777 GCA_964534235.1 uncultured Marinilabiliaceae bacterium | reverse complement strand
TTGCGCATAAAGCATGGGCGACATGTGACCGGGGTCGAGGAAGAAGCGGTCGCGGCCCTCCCAGCGCGGGTTCTTGGGGTCGTAGACCAGGAACTCGCTGAAGAGCACGTTGACGAAATCGGCGCCGCCCATGGCGCCACCCGGATGGCCGGAGTTGGCTTTCTCCACCATCGAGGCCGCCAAGATTCGGATGTTGTCGGCTGCCTTTTGTGTTGCGTTAGACATGAGTTTTGTTATGCTTGTTTGTTTCTTTCTTTGTCTCTAGAATCGGTCAATCTTGTCTATGCGGCGCTGATGACGGCCGCCCTCGAACTCCGTCGAGAGGAACGCCTGCGCCAGCGTCCAGCAGGTCTCTTCGGACAGGAAGCGCGCCGGCATGACGCATATGTTGGCGTCGTTGTGCTGGCGCGCCAGACGCGTTATCTCCTCCTGCCAGCAGTAGGCCGAGCGGACGCCGCAGTGGTGGTTCAGCGTCATGTTTATGCCGTTGCCGCTGCCGCAGAACGCTATCCCGCGGCGAAGCTCGCCGGTGCTGATGGCGCGGGCCAGGGGGTGGGCGAAGTCGGCGTAGTCGCAGCTCTCGGCAGAATGGGTGCCGAAGTCCACCACCTCGTAGCCGGCGGCCTCCAGGCGCTCCCGGATGCGGCATTTCATCTCAAAGCCGGCATGGTCGCTCGCCATGCCTATCCTATCCTTATCCATGTGGTTATGTCATTTTTCGCAACGGTAAAAATAACACTTTTTAGCCGCCGCCAGGTGGACGCCCAATGCCCAAAAGGTGCATTTCCATGTTTTGGCCGCAATCGTTCGCGGCTGGGGGATAAAAACTTCGCCGCCCGGTGTTGACCACCGAGGCGGCGAGGGGCGCGGCGCGGTGCCGCGCTACTTCTTGATGAGCCTGACGACGAAGAGCAGCACGACGGCGCCGGCGACGGCGGTGAGGAACCCGCCAAGCGAGCCCAGGCTCGACAGAAGCCCGCCCAGGAGCCATCCGCCCAGGACGCCGCCAACGATGCCGACGACGATGTTGCCGACGATGCCCATCTTGGACTTCATGATTTTCCCGGCGAGCCATCCGGCGAGGGCGCCCAGGACGAGGTAGATGATGATTGCTACTAGCATATGAAGGGTTTTTAGTTGTCGTTGCTCTCCCGGGCGTGAAACAGCTGGAGGAATTCGGCCGGAATCTTGGTCTCGAAGTTCAGCACCTGGCCCGTCATGGGGTGCTCGAACTCAATCTGTCTGGCGTGGAGGCACAGGCGGCCTATGGGGTCGAGGCGCGAGCCATATTTCTGGTCGCCAACCACGGCGTGGCCAATGTGGCGCATGTGGACGCGGATCTGGTTCTTGCGCCCCGTCTCCAGCTCCAGCTCCAGGAGCGACATCTCGTCGGTCTCGTCGAGGACGCGGTAGTGCGTCACGGCCCTCTTGCCGACGCCGGGGCGGCTCACCATGACGCGCGTCGTCTTGGGGTCCTCGGTCAGCCACGTCGTCACGCTCCCCTCCAGTTGGGGCATGCGTCCCTCGACGACGGCCACGTAGCGGCGGCTCAGGACCATCTCGTCCCAGTGCGTGCGGAGGATGCCCTGCGCCGTCTCGTCTTTGGCGAAGAGGAGCAGCCCCGACGTCCAGCGGTCTATCCGGTGGACAATGAAGACCTTGGCGCTCTTGTCGTAGAACTTGAGGTAGGCCGAGAGGTAGGCGAACGCCGTGTGCTCTTTCTCGTTCTCGGTGGCTATGGTCAGCAGGCCGGCGTCTTTGTGGGCCACGAGCAGCCAGTCGTCCTCGTAGACGACGCGCAGGCCCTGTGGCATGACGAATGTCGGGGCGGGGCGCGGGCTCACCGTTATCGTCGAGCCTGCCAAGATGAGGTCGTCGAGCCGCTTCAAGACGCGTCGCCCGATGCGCAGCGCCCCGCGGCTCAGCAGCTGCTTGCGGGCGGTGCGGCTTTTGCCCTGCATCTGCCTGTCGAAGAACTCCTCCACCGTGCAGTCCGACTTGACGCTGTAGGTGGCCGGGCGCTGGGGGTCGCGATAGTTTGTCCTGGTAGTTTCGTATACTTTCATCGTTTGGGGCTTACGATGCCGCGGGCTTTTTTGTTTCCCGAGTAGTCGTCAATAAGCCCCTCGGCAATCCACCGGGCCATGGCCTCGCGGTTGCTCGACTTGACCAGGCGCACCATGTCCATGGAGTTCTGGATGTTGCCGATCTCGATGAAGACGCCGGCGGGGTTGGTCTCGCGCAGGACGAAGAGGTCCCTCTCTTTCACCTCGCCGTGGAAGCCGCGGTTGGGCTGGTGCTTGGCATACTTCTCCGTCATCTTGGACTGGAGGCTCACGGCGAGCCGCCGCCCGCGCGCGCTCTTCATATAGTTGTAGAAGAAGATGTCTATGCGCTTGTCTTTGCTGCGGCTGTCCACGTGGATGAATATCGAGCGGCAATATCCGCCCCGCTCCCTGGCGTAGAGCGAGTTGATGGTGTCCGACCGCTGACGGAGCCTCTGCACCTGGTCGCGGGGGATTGGCGCGCCCATGCAGGTCTCGTCTTCGTCGCATTTCAGCGCGGCGTCGTCGCGGATGCCGTCGTCGGGGTCTTGGATTATTATGTGGACTGTGGCGCGGTGGCTGAGCAGTTGGCGGGCCAGGCGCAAGATGACGTCGTAGGCGTATTCGTCCTCGCATATCGGCTGGCCGGCATATTGGCTCATGGCCCCGGGGTCCGGCCCGCCGTGCCCGCTGACGAGGTAGTAGGTGGCGCCCTCCAGCTTGTCGTCTACAATCTTGACCACCTCGTTCGCCGCGCCCAACAGCGGCTCGCGGGCCTCGGTGGGCTTCGGTGGTGCCGTCGGCGTCTTGGCCCGCCGCGCGTCGCGCTCCTTGCGGGCTTTGCCCTCGCGCTCGATGATGGCGGCGGCGTCCTTGATGTCCTGCGCCGTCGGCAGCTCATATTTGTATCCCATCATCAGCCCGTCGTCGGCCGTCAGGCGGCTCCAGTTGAGGGCTATGAAGAGCTTCTTGTGCGCCGTGTCGACGCCGTTGCGCCGCAAGATTTGGTCTATGCGCTCACCCTTGTCGGGCTCGACGACCTTGCGCTTGGCCTGCCCGCGGGCGCACGGCGACAAAGCGAGGAGGACGCACAGCAGGAGGGTTCGCGCTCTTCCCATGTGGGTGGACGTCTGGCGTCGCAGGGCTACGCGTTGTTTTTTTGTGGCAGGGGCGGATGGCCGATGCCGCTGCGCGCCGCGGGGCCCTGCCTGTTCAGCATGCCGTCAATCTGCGCCACCAGGCTGCTGACTTGCTCCATCAGCCTGGTGTTCGCGTCCATGAGGAACTGGATGACCCGCTCCTGCTCGCGAATCTTCGCCTCCAGGGCTTCGGTGTTGGGGCGCCCCTGCGCGTCGGCCGCGCTCGTGCCGCCCATGTCCCTATACCGCTCGCCCTCGCCACGCAGCAGCCACGACGGGTTGATGAACGGGTACTTGTCGATAATCCGCCGGACTTGCAGCTCCGAGAGGTCGTAGCCGGGCCGCTTGGCGTTGCTTATGACGCCCATCGAGATGCCGCACTCGCGCGACAGCTCGGTCTCGTTCTTGTTCATGTCGAAGAGAATGTAGCGGAGCCTGTCCACAACCCTCTGTTGCCCCTCGTCGGTCACTTTCTTTTCCTGCATCCGTCTCGATGATATTTTTGAAAAACGTGGCTAATGTCAAAAATAGGCAAAAAAATCAACATCCGAAAACGGCGACGGCCATTTCCCATGAGGCCCGCGCCACCAACAAAAAGAAAAACCCCGGCGTTCGCAGGAACACCGGGGACGCGTCAGACGCGGAGAGGACGAGATTCGAACTCGTGAAACGCTTTGGGCGTTTACACGCTTTCCAGGCGTGCCTCTTCAACCACTCGAGCACCTCTCCCTTTGCCGAAAGCGTTGCAAAGTTAGGCATTAATTTTGACCGCGCAAATTTTTTTCGCTCGGCGGTTTGTTTGGCGGATAGGCCTTTTTGGACTACATTTGGCTCGTCACATACACACGGCAAATGTTTACGAAAGAAGAGGCGCAAGCGATAAGGCACGAGTTTTGGCACAAGCTGGAGAGCAAGAGCCGCCGAATCCCCGGGCAGAACGGCAAGCCCATACGCTGGATGATGAACCGCACCGGCGTCAAGGGGCTCGACTTGCGTTTCGACGTCAGCAGGGGGCGCGCGGCGGTGGCCATAGAGGTCAACACGCACTCCGAGGCGAAAGACAAGAGGCTGTGGGAGAAGCTCAACGAGTGCAGGGGGCTGATTGAGAGGAACTTCGACGCCCCGCTCACGTGGGACGCCGGCTTCGTGCGCGAGGCGGGGAACACCGTGGCGAGGGTCTACGTCGCCACGGAGGGCGACATCTACGCGAGAGAGCAATGGCAGGGCATGATCAGCTTCTTGATTGACAATATGTTGAGAATGGAGAAAGCCTATAAGTCCATACAGGACTACATGATGCACTTCTAGGTCGCCCTTTAGCGTGAAAGAGCTGTTCTGCCTCCTAGCGGAGTATGTTGGCAACGCGTTGCGCCCAATCCAGTATCGCCTGCTGCTGTTCGTGCAGCGGTTCGGGGAGCGGGCGCGCAACGTCGTCAACGCCATAACCGTGGCCCTGGCGGTCGCCGGCATCGGCGACGTCGTCTGGCAGATAGGCTTCGAGACCTCGCCAGGGGCCCTGGAGGTCTTGCGCTCCGTCAATTGCCACATCATTGCGCTGTTCGGCTGCGTGCAGGTCTACAGGCTGGTCTGGGGCGCCTTCAAGAACCGCAGGGTGGAGTTTTGGCAGGTGGCCTATATGTTGGCAATCTGGGCCTACGTCCTCGGTGTCGACAAGAGCGCCGGCGGCGGGTGGCTCGCCCACCGCTATGTCGTCGACGCCGTCCTTGTCGTCATCTCCGCCTACGAGCTCTCCTCGCTCAGCATCTCCTTCCTCACGAGAAAGTCCAGCCCGACGATGCTCTTCGCCGGCAGTTTCCTCATCTTCGTGGCTGTCGGCACGGGGCTGCTGCTGATGCCCAGGTGCCACTATGACGACCTGACGTTCCTCCAGGCCCTCTTCACCTCCACGTCGTCGGTGTGCGTCACCGGGATGTCGGTGCTCAACATTGCCACGGAGTTCACGCCCTTTGGACATATTGTCATAATAGTGCTCGTGCAGATCGGCGGGCTGGGGGTCATGACCTTCACCTGCTTTTTCGCCCTGTCGCTCACCGGCAAAGGCTCTTTGCAGAACAGGATGTTCATCAAAGACCTCATCTCGGCCGATAACATGTCCGACATCTTCCAGACCCTCAAGCACATCATGTATGTGACGTTCATCATCGAGGCTCTCTCGGCGTGGGCGCTCTACTACTACTTCCGCGAGGCCCTGCCCGGGGCCCCGACCCGCGACGTGGTCTTCACGGCCGTCTTCCACTCCATCTCGTCTTTCTGCAACGCCGGCTACTCCAACCTGCCCGGGGGTCTCTCCAACCCCGCCGTGCTCGGCGGCCGGATGCTCCACCTCACCATTGCGCTGACGGTCTTCTTCGGCGGGGCCGGCTTCCCTTTGCAGTCGGCCGTGATCAATTGGGTCAAAGAGCATATCCGCCGGTTCGGGCTGCGGCTCGTCGGGCGTCGCCCGCGGCCGGGGGCCGGCAGTCTGCGCCTCATCAACGCGAGCAACCGGCTGACGTTCTACACCCATTTCCTCCTGCTTCTGCTTGGGGCGGCGCTGTTCCTCGTCCTGGAGGCGGGGCGGACGCAGGCGGGCGAGGCCATGCCGGACAGGCTCGTCGACTCGCTGTTCCTCTCGGCCAGCGCGCGCACGGCGGGCTTCGTGTACACCGACCTGCTCTCCGACTCCGGCTCGTCCATCGTCGTCCTGATGATGCTCATGTGGATTGGCTGCGCCCCGATGTCGACGGGGGGCGGGATCAAGGTGACGACGTTCGCCATTTGCGTCCTCAACCTGCGCAACGCCCTGCGGGGGCGCGAGAGCATCGAGGTCTTCGGGCGCAGGGTCTCGCAGTCGTCCGTGCAAAAGGCCTTTGCCACCATGGCTCTCTCTCTCGCCGCCATATTGCTCAGCACCGTGGTGCTCAAGCTGCTGATGCCCGGCGTAGACACGTTCCGCCTCTTTTTCGAGTCGTTCTCGGCGCTCAGCACGGTGGGCCTCTCCATGGACCTGACGCACAATCTCAGCGCGGCGGCGCAGCTCGTGGTCATCGTCGATATGTTCATCGGGCGCATCGGCGTCATGGCCTTCCTGCTCATCTTCGTAACGCCAAAGCCGCCGCAGAGGTACAAGTATCCGTCGGAGAACATCATGATTTAAAAGGGAAAATCGAGCATCGATGAAATACATAATAATAGGCTTGGGCAACTTCGGCGCCAGCCTGGGGCTCCGGCTGTGCGACCTCGGGCACGAGGTCATCGGCATAGACTCGCGCGAGTCCGTCGTCGAGGAGTATAAGGACAAGCTGACCGGGACCGTCTGCATGAACTCCGTCGACGAGGCCTCGCTGCGCAGCCAGTCGGTCTTGGAGGTCGACGCCGTCATCGTGGCCATTGGCGAAGACTGGGCGGCCTCCATACAGACGGCGGCGCTCCTACAGCAGATGCACGCCCGGAGGGTCATCGGCCGTTCGCTCTCGAAGCTCCACGAGACGGTGTTGACCGGGTTGGGAATCAAGGAGATAATAAACCCCGAGTATACTGCGGCCCTGGAGATTGCCAACAGCATCGTCTCGCGCAGCGTCGTGCACACCTACAACATAACGTCGCGGATTGCCATCAACGAGATCTCCGTCCCGAAATATTTCGCCAACCAGACGGTGCAGGACATAGGCCTGGAGAAGAATTTCGGGCTGACGCTCATTGCCATCAAATATCAGCAGTCGTCGGGCAAGATGTTCGGCGGCAACAAGAGCGCGTGGCAGGTGACGCGCTATTTCGACGATTTCCGTTTTAGCGAGGGCGACCGCATCGTGGTCTACGGCGACAACGACCAGGTGCAGAAGCTGCTCGACCTCATGAACAAATAGGACGATGAGAAAATGCTACTGACAATTCATCCGGACAACCCCGACGAGAGGAAGATAGACCAGGTCGTGGCGAGGCTCCAGAGGGGGGGGATTGTGGTCTACCCGACCGACACCATATACGGCATAGGCTGCGACATCTCGAACCAGGCCGCGGTGCAGAAAGTGCTGCGTTTCAAAGATGTCAACCTCCGGAAGAGGAGCCTCTCTTTCGTGTGCTACGACCTTAGCCACGCCGCGCAATTCCTCAAGCCCATCGACAGCCGGACGTTCAAGCTGTTGCGCAAGAACACACCGGGCCCCTTTACGTTCATCTTGGAGTCCAACAGCAACGTGCCGAGGCTTTTCAAGGCAAACAAGAAGACGGTCGGGGTCCGAATCCCCGACAACGCCATCGTCCGGGCCATTGTCGAGAGGCTCGGCAACCCCATCCTCTCCGCATCGGTCAAGAACCCCGCGTGGGAGGACGACGACGAGGAGTATATCACCGACCCGTCGCTCATCCAGGAGAGGCTCGGCCACTTGGCGGACATCGTGATCGACGGAGGCCAGGGCGGGGTGGTGGGCTCGACGGTCGTGGACTGCACGACCGACGAGTGGACAATCATACGGCAGGGACGAGGAGAGCTAGAGACTAATATCTAAGAGCATGATACACAAGCCCGACAATGGGGTCATGGTGGCGCCGTCGCTGTTGGCGGCCGACTTTCTCCACCTCGACGGGGAGATTGAGATGATTAACTCCAGCCAGGCCGACTGGCTGCACGTCGATGTCATGGACGGCGTCTTCGTCCCCAACATCTCGATGGGCGAGCCCGTGGTCAAGGCCGTCAAGCGCGCGCTGAGCAAGCCTATGGATGTCCACCTGATGATTGTGGACCCGTCGCGCTACGTCGGGATGTTCAGGGACCTTGGGGCGTCCGTCCTCAATGTCCACTACGAGGCGTGCGCGCACCTCCACCGCGTCGTCCAGCAGATCCGCGACGCGGGGATGAGCCCCGCCGTGACGCTCAACCCCGCCACGCCCGTGGCGATGCTGGAGGAGATAATATGCGACGTCGACATGGTGCTTCTCATGTCGGTCAACCCGGGTTTTGGCGGGCAGAAGTTCATCCCTGCCACGTTGGACAAGATTGCCAGGCTGCGCTCGCTCATCCGGTCGCGCGGGGCGCACGCGCTCATCGAGGTCGACGGCGGGATCAATGCCGAGACCGGGGCGCAATGTGTGGAGGCCGGGGCCGACGTCCTGGTGGCGGGCAGCTACGTCTTCGCCAGCGAGAACCCGGCGGAGGCCGTGGCGCGCCTCAAAGGCCTCGCGGCGGGCTAGCCCTGCGAGGCGGCGTCAAGCCGCTCCAGGACCTCCTTGGGCGCGCGCACGGGGCGGCCGCTCTTCATGTCGAGGAAGACGAGGGTGGTGCTGCCGTCGTTGAGCAGGTCGCCGGCCTCGTTGAAAATCTTGTAGCCAAACTTGATTTTGGCGGTCGGCCGCTCTTCAATGGAGACCTCGACGGTCAGCAGGTCGTCGTAGCGGGCCGACTTGTGGTAGTGGCATACCAGCTCGACGACGGGCAGGGCTATCCCCCTCTCTTCCAACAGCGAGTAGGGGATTCCGAGGCTGCGGAACAGCTCCGTGCGCCCCACTTCGTAGAACACGGCGTAGTTGGAGTAGTAGACGACGCCCATCTTGTCCGTGTCGGCATACCGGACTCTCACTTGTGTACTGAATTTCAACATATGCTGCGTGCTGTACATTTCATATCGCAGTGTAAAAGTATGGAAATTTTTTTGCCTACATTTGTGTAGAACAACCCCAAAATGTCACGCCTCAGGTTTTCAGCGCTCTTGTCGACGCCGCTCTTGTCGGCACTGTTGCTCTTGCTTCCGTCCGGTTGCGGATGGAAGGGCGAGCCGGTTGACGGATTCTCTGAAGTCGAGGAGGACACCGTCTATAACGACTTGACCTATACCGCCGTGACGGGCGGCATTTCGTCCGTCTCGGCCATCGCCGCCGACCTCAAGGGCTTCATCAACACGACGCGCGGCCCGTTGGAGGAGACGAGCGAGTTCGGGTTCCTGCTCTCGCGCGACAACCCGAACCCGTCGCGCGGCGACGCCGACTCCACAAGCCCGGGCAAGGGCCGCGTGCGGAGGATTGCCACGTATGAGGTGGCGGCGGACAACTCCATCCGAGCCAGGGTCTATGGGCTGATCCCCTACACGAAGTTCTATTTCCGCACCTATGCCGTCTTGCGCGACGGGAGCGTGGTCTATGGCGTGGTCAAGGGCTTCATGACCCTCCCGCTGTCGCTCACCATAAGCGACCCGCCGCTCCGCGTCGGTGTCTTCGATGCCGAGTTGGCTGCCAAGGTCTCGGGCCTGGGCGACGACTACGGCACGACCGCCACGCTGTCGTTCCGTTGCGCCGACGGCCCCATAGAGTCGCCGACGGTCCCGAGCGAGGGGGCGGCCTACGACAAGACTGTCGAGGCTCGTGGCGGCAACGGGGCGGAGTGGCCATATGTCGCCACGTTCGACGACCTCGTCCCCGGCAGGCAGTACAACGCTTTGGCGTTTTTGTCCATAGAGTCGGAGTTCTATGATGACGAGGTGGACAACCCGTTGATTGACGGCAAGTTCGCCTATGGCGCAAAGGCGGCCGACGTGCGGACGGACAAATATCGGACCGCCGTGGTCGGGCTCGCCGCCACGGCGCTGGTGGGAGTGCGCTCCTTCACGGGCGACGAGGCGGCGGTGGACTACGACGCTGTGACAATTTCCGACAGCTACTTCACGTTGCCGTCAGACACCATCGAGGCCTCGGAGTATGGGGTCAGAATCTCAACCGACGAGGAATTTTCCGACGGCGAGGAGCGCATATGCCCCTCCACCGGCGATTTGGCGCAGGGAAAGAGGTATGGCGTCTTTGTCAACGGCCTCAGCCTCAACACGAAATACTACTACAGGGCCTATGTCGTCGTGCATGGCCTCACGGTGGTCTCGCAGACCGTATGCTCCTTTGCCACCAAGAACTACTCGCCCGCGGCGGTCGATTTGGGTCTGTCGGTGGCATGGGCGGACAAGAACGTCGGGGCGTGGGCCAAGGAGATTGCCGGCACATACTACTCGTGGGGCGAGACAAGCCAGAAAGAGTACTATTATGATGAGACGTTCGTCGGCCCTGGGCTGGATGTCACGGACATCGGCGGCTCCAGCCGCGACGTCGCCACCGTCAAGTGGGGCTACGGGTGGCGCCTGCCGACGACGAGCGAGGTGGAGGAGCTCCGCCGGGAGTGCGAGTGGAAGTGGAGGACCGTCGAGGGCGTGCCGGGCTTTGAGATTACCGGGCCGAACGAGGGCAAGATATTTTTGCCGGCCTGCGGGCTGATTATCCGCGACAGGCTCCTGGACAGCGGCACGGCCGGCTACTACTGGACTTCGGAGAGGGCCGAGGGCGACAAGTCGCTGGGGCAAATCTACGATATGCACATCCGCAACGGAATGCAGGCCGACGAGACCATCGAGTCGCTCCACACAAGCAGTCCGGCCCTGGGCCTGTGCGTCCGCGCCGTATACGACGGGCGATGAGCGACAGGCGACGCGTGTTGAAACAACAAGACAGAAGATATTTGCCATGATAAAGAAGATTATGCTGTTGGGCTCGGGCGAGCTTGGCAAGGAGTTCACCATCGCCGTCAAGCGCCTGGGGTGCCGGGTGGTGGCTGTCGACGCCTACGCGGGTGCGCCCGCTATGCAGGTGGCCGACGAGCATGAGGTGCTGACGAGCATGCTCAATGGCGACGAGTTGGACGCCATTGTCGAGAAGCACAGGCCCGACATCATCGTGCCGGAGATTGAGGCCATACGCACCGAGAGGCTCTACGACTATGAGGAGCGGCTCGGAATCCAGGTCGTCCCGTCGGCCAAGGCGGCCAATTTCACGATGAACCGCCGCTCCATCCGCGACCTCGCCGCCAAGGAGCTGGGGCTCCGCACCGCCAACTACCGCTACGCCGCCTCGGAAGACGAGCTGCGGGCCGCCGTGGCGGAGGTGGGGCTGCCGTGCGTCGTCAAGCCGCTCATGTCGTCGTCGGGCAAGGGGCAGTCTTGCGTCCGCTCCGAGGCGCAGATTCACGACGCGTGGGTCGGCGCGCAGGGCGGGCGCGGCGATGCGCGCGAGGTGATTGTCGAGGGCTTCGTCGATTTCGACTACGAGATAACGCTCCTCACGGTCAAGCAGGCCGGCGGGCCGACGCTCTTCTGCCCGCCCATAAGCCACAGGCAGGAGAGGGGCGACTATCAGGAGAGCTGGATTCCGGCGGCTATGCCCGACGGTTTCTTGCGCGAGGCGCAGGACATGGCCCGCCGTGTGACCGACGCCCTGGGCGGCGAGGGCATCTTCGGCGTGGAGTTCTTCGTCTGCCCCGACGGCGTGGTCTTCTCCGAGTTGTCGCCGCGCCCCCACGACACCGGCATGGTGACGCTGGGCCACACGCTCAACCTGTCGGAGTTCGAGCTCCACGCCCGTGCCGTGCTCCACTTGCCCATCCCGGAGATCCGCTTGGAGAGGGCCGGGGCCTCGGCGGTGATTCTCGCCCCCGACGACAAGTTCGACAACCCCGACTATGTGGGCGTGGAGCGCGTCTTGGCCGACCCGTATGCCGACGTGAGGATTTTTGGCAAGCCGACGGTGAAGCCCGGGCGGCGCATGGGGGTGGTCTTGAAGTGGGGCGACAAGGACTCCGACCCCGGCGAGCTGAAAGACCTGGCGCGGAAGTTGGCGGACATGGTCGCCGTCGTGAGGGGCTGAATGTCAGAAAATGCGCTACCTTTGTCGCAACAGACAACAATCGTAGACACATAGATGAAAAGAGTATCCTTTGCCGCCGCGCTGGCGGTGGCTTTCGTGGCGGTCTCGTGCATCAAGGACGAGCCTCGCAACGAGGAGGCCGACATCGAGAGGGCGTGGGTTAGCGTGAGCGCTCCCGCCGACGTCTTTTTCTCGCCCTCCGACAGCGTTGTGGACGTCATGTCCACCGAAACGTCCATAGTGTTCAGCGTGCGGCGCACGGCGGACCTCAAGTCCCTCGCGCCGCAGTTCCGCCTCACGCCAGGGGCCACCGTCGACCCGCCGAGCGGCTCCGCCCACGACTTCTCGCAAGGGGCGGTGGACTACACGGTGACGTCGGAGGCCGGGGGGCAGTCGCGCACCTACAGCGTGGCGGTTCGCCACGTGTCGCTGACGGAGCATTTCGACTTTGAGAACTACTACCTCAACGACCAGATGGGCAGTGCTTTCTACTCGTGGGTCGAGGTCGGGCTGTCGGGCGACAGCTCTAAGATTTGGGCTTCGGGCAACTCGGGTTTCGCCCTGAGCAACGGTTCTGCCAAGCCCGAGGAGTTCCCGACCGCGGTTCTGCCCAATGGCTACGAGGGCAATGCCGTGCGCCTTGTGACGCGTTCCACCGGGGCGCTGGGCGCCATGTTCAATATGCCCATTGCGGCCGGCAACCTGTTTCTCGGCTCTTTCGACCTCGCCAGCGCCCTGCTGTCGCCACTCAGCGCCACGCGCTTCGGCGTGCCGGTGGACTACATGCCGGCCCGCTTCACGGGGATGTACAAATACGCCCCGGGGGAGAAGTTCACGAACGCCGCGCAGGAGGTCGTCGAGGGTGTCACAGACTCGGCGGCAATCTACGCCGTGGTCTATCGCAATCACGACGCCGAGGGAAACAGTGTCATGCTCGACGGCTCGAACGTCCTCACTAGTCCGCTGCTCATAGCCACTGCCGAGATGCCGGAGGTGACGCCCGTCGGCTCTTGGACGTCTTTCGACATCCCTTTCACGTACCTTTCGGAACCCGACTCAGCTACGCTCGCCAACCGCGGGTATAGTTTGTCCGTTGTCTTCTCGTCGAGCAAGAAGGGGGACACCTTTGAAGGGGCCGTGGGCAGCACGCTGTGCATAGACAAGGTGACGGTGGCGCGTGAATAAATCGATTGCGGAAAGATGAAAAACATAATATTCAGGCTATTGGCCGTGGCGGGTGTCGTCGCCATGTATGCGGCGAGTGGCCATGCGCAAGATGCGGCCGCCTCCGACGGCTATACGCTCCTTGGCCGTGTGGGCTACAGTGTGGGCGGGACCACGCCCGTCGGCCTCCCTGCCTCAATTCGGAAAATCAACCACTTCGAGCCGCGGGCGAACATTTCGGTGGCGGTCGATGCCTACAGGCATTTTGGCGGCAGATGGGGCGCACAGGTGGCGGTCCACTTCGAGAACAAGGGGATGCGCACCGACGCCCGCGTCAAGGGCTACTCCATGGAGATGCGCCAGGGTGGCGATGCCATCAGTGGCGACTTCACGGGCTGTGTCGTCACCGAGGTCGACCAATGGATGGTGACGGTCCCCGTCATGGCGGCGGCGAACTTCCGCAAGGTGAGGGTCCATGCCGGGCCCTACGTCTCGTGCGTCGTCAACAGCAAGTTCTCCGGCTATGCCTACGACGGCTACCTCCGCCAGGGCGGGCCGACGGGCCCCAAGGTCCTTATCGGCTCCGACAGGGAGAGCCGGGGCGACTACGACTTCTCCGACGACCTGCGCAACTGGCAGTTCGGCCTCATTGCAGGTGCCGACTGGCAGTTCTTCAGCCGCCTGGGCGCCTATGTCGACCTCTCGTGGGGGCTGACGGGCGTCTTCAAGGAGGATTTCAAGACCATCGAGCAGTCCATGTTCCCCATCTACGCCACGGTGGGATTCTTCTACAGGCTTAAGTAGGGCTTACGAGCTATTCCATTATATACCACAATTTTAAATCAATCAACATGAGGAGAAAGTTAACACTCTTTTTCGCCAGTCTGCTCTCTTGCGTGGCGGCGATGGCCGCCAACCTCAACGAGCAAGTGCCATACACGGGCAGCCTCCTTGTCTACGTCAACGGAAAGGCGGAGTCGACGACGACAAGCACTGTCTACATGACGCTGACCAACGACACGACATCGACATACACGTTGGCTATCAAGAATTTTTCGTTCGGTCCGATGAATATTGGCGACGTGACGCTTGTCAATGTCAAGGGCGAGACGAACCCCGACGACGGCAGCGTCAAGTTGTCCGACGTGGAGCAAATCACGGTCAAGGTGTTTGTCAGCGTGCCGGTGACGGTGACGCTCAACGGCACGCTCTCTGCCGACGGCACTGAGCTTAGCCTCAATCTCGACATGGGCAAAGTCGCGAATCAGACAATCGCCGCCACTTTCGACTCTCCCGGCACCAAGACAGCAATCGATGAGATTCGCGTCCCGGTCTGTGGCGAGGAGCAAATCTTCAACCTGGCAGGTCAGCGTGTCTACGACATGACGCGTCGCGGCATCTACATTGTCCGCCATGCCGACGGGACGACATCCAAGGTCGTCAAGCGGTAGGCCCTCTTGCCCGTAGGCCAAAATGAGAAATCCGACCGGTGCGTCTGCGCCGGTCGGATTCTCTTTTTTTTCGTGTGGGGCTTTTCGGCTCTTGCCGCTATCCCGCCACTCTTACCACTTTGCCGAGCGTGTAGTACCACAAGTGAGCCTCGACGTTGGCAAAACCAGCCTTGCGGAGCCACTCCACGTAGAGCCGTACCTGTTGGGTGTGCTCGCGCCGCTCCGTGCGCCCGAACTTGTAGTCCACCACGACGGTGCGCCCGTCGGCGGATCTCATGATGCGGTCGGGGCGCAGGCGGCGGTCGGGGCCCACCATTGTCGTCTCCGCCCACACGTCGGTCATGCTGCCGTCGAACCATTGCGCCACGTCGGGCTCTGAGGTCCGCTTGCGCAACTCGGCTACAATCTGCGGCGCGTCGGCCTCCAGCACTAGCCCGTCGGTCACCGCGTCGCCCACCACTTTGTCTATGTCGTCCGCCGTGGCCACGCTCGCCAGGAGGCTGTGCATCGTCAGCCCGTAGCTCACCATGTCGGCGCGCCGCTCATACTCGTCCATCTCCACCTGTGAGTTGATGGCGGGGCTTGCCGACGGGCTGTAGAGGTGCGCCATCGTGATGTCCATGTGCGCCGTCGGCGTAGCTTGAACAGCAGGGTGCAGCGTGTCTTTTTGGGGCATCGTGCCATTCTCCGCCACGACGCGTCTGCACGCGAGTGGCTCGCCGTCCGTCTCAATCTCAATGTTTGAGTCTTCCGTCGCGGATCCGGCGCGTTCCATTGCGGCGAGGACGTATCGGCTTATGCGGCCCTTGCCATTTCCTTTTTCTTTTGGCTTGGCATATACGCCCCAGGCCATCAGCACGTCGGTCGGCCGCGTCAGGGCCACGTAGACGGTGTTGAGGTTGTCCTCGAATTTGGCGCGCATCTCGTTGGCATATTCGACGTTGAACGCCGAGTCCGCCAAGGCGGTTACACAGTTCACCGGCACTTGCAGACCGCTCCAGCGCTCGTCGGGCAGCCCCAGGCGGCCAATGGGGACCCATATGAGCTCGGCATCGCCTCTGTGGGTTATCTCCCAGTCCAGGGCGTGAATCAGAACGACCTTGAACTCCAGCCCCTTGGACTTGTGGACTGTCATGACCCGCACGGCCTCGTCGCCGCTCGTGGCCGACAGCACCCATTTGCCCTCCTCCTCGTTCACGATGCGTACGAAGGCGTCGAGCGTCCTCACGCCGTCGGCAATGGACTCGCGGAGGCGCTGCACGAAAGCGTCGACATACGGCGACTCGCCGTCGCGCATCTCGGCCGGCAAGAGGTTGATGAGTTCGCCTGCCATCTCCGCAAGTCCCAACCCGCGCAACGCGTCGAGGCGCGCCGCCCACTCCGGCCCGATGGTCTCCCACTCGCGGGCCAGCGAGGCGACATCGAGGCCCGTGAGGGTCTTGACGGCCGAGAAGAGCGGCGTGCGCTCGCCCGACGAGATGTAGCGCATGGCGTCGGCCATGCACAGGGTGGCGTCGGAGTTCATGACGAGCAGGGAGTCGTCGGACATGACGGGGATGCCCTCGGCGCTGAAGCGCTCTATTAGGTCGTTCCCGTCTTTTCTGTTTCTCACCAATACGCATACGTCGGAGTAGGAGTAGCCGTTCTCGTCGTGCAGGCGTCTCAGTGCGTCGACGAACTCGCGGAGGGAGTGCTCTTTGGCGGTTTTGAAGCTTTTGTCGCCATCGACTTGCAGAATCTCAATCCGCGCATATCCGCCGCCGTCTTTCCGTGGCTCCTGCCGGTAGTCTCCATACATCGCCTCCATCGTGTCTGGGCCCGCCGTGGCGTCGTCCTCGTCCCCGGCCCGGAGGGCGTCGTCCATGACCTGAGGCAAGGCGCTGAATAGCTCGTTGTTCAGCTCGACAATCTCCTTGCGGCTGCGGAAATTGTAGCTCAGCGGCTTGCGCACGGTCTCTTTGAAGTCTTGCTCCACTTGCTTGCCCAGGAGCCGCCAGTCGCCCTCGCGGAAGCGGTAGATGCTCTGCTTGACGTCGCCCACAATGAGGCAGTCGTGTCCCTCGCCCAGGCTGTTCTCCAGCAGGGGCTTGAAGTTCTCATACTGCACTCGGCTCGTGTCCTGGAACTCGTCAATCATGATGGTGTCGTAGCGCGCGCCGCACTTTTCGTAGATGAACGGCACCGAGCACCCGTCGATGAGCTCTCTGAGCATCAGCCCCGAGCTGCCCAGGGCCCTCGTGTTCTCATTCTGCTCAATCTCGGCAATGTGCTGGTTCAGCTTGCCCATGACGGCCAGGGTCTTGATGTTGCGGCGCACGGCAGCTGCCGCGGTGGCCAGGCCGCCGTGGTGGCGGGCCGCCGCGCGGATGTCGTCGAGGTCTTTTTTCCACCCGTCAACGTCGCCTTTCGTGCCTTTGGCCACCAATTTGTCTGTGAGGCTATTTGCAAATTTATTGGCGGCTTTTTCCGCCCATTCCCGCAGCTCATCGCGCTCGGTCGCCGTCTGCGGGGGTGCGGAGGGCGGGATGTTGTCCAATATTAGCTGTATGGATTTGAAGCTACTCCCGTTCGGCTTCGAGATTCCGCGTCTTTCGATGCTCTCGGCCAGCCTCACGGCTTCGTCGCGTATCTTGAGGTGGCTCCGCGTCTGCAAGTCCCGCAGTTGGCTTGCCAGGTTGCGGAGGTGGGCGAGGAGGTCTCGGTCGTCGGGGATGTTGGCCCCCTTGTCGTCGAGGAGCATCTTGCCCAGCTTCCTTATCTCCTTGTCTATGGCCCACCCGCCCTTCTCGTCCATCCTGTCTTCGGTCATGCCCACAATGTGGCCGCGAAGCTCAGCGTCGGTGGGGAGGGTCTCCATCATGTTGTCTACGGCGCCGTCCACCAGGTCGTCGTTGTCCAGCACCAGGGCGTAGTTGGCCGAGAGGCCCTGCTCGTAGGCGAACGAGCGGAGGAGGCGTTGGACGAAGCGGTCTATGGTGCTGACCGAGAACCGTCCGTAGTCGTTGAGAATCTTGCGCAGGGCCGAGGCGCAACGCCGCAGCAGAGCCGGCTCGTCGAGGCCTGTCGAGGCCGTGTGGTGGTCGATGAGGGCCTGGCGCTTGGGGTCGGCGGCGTCGCCCGCCACCATGAGGTGCAGGTCGCCGACGATGCGCTCTTTCATCTCGCCCGTCGCCTTGTTGGTGAATGTCACGGCCAGGAGGCGCTCATACGACGAGGGGTCGAGGATGAGCTGGTCTATGACGTCGCGCGCCAGGGTGTAGGTCTTGCCCGAACCGGCCGAGGCTGAATATACTTTGAGCTTCATGTCCTAATGTCTCTCTCTCTCAATCCATTGTGCTAGTTTTCGCCCCTCGGCGAGGCCCTCGGCGTAGAGAGCCTCCAGGGCCTCGGTGTCGCTCGTCGTGCGCCCCACGCCGTGCAGGTCGGCGGGGCGCACGACTTTTGCCACTCCCCGGCTCTCAAGCCCGGCAAGCTCGTCGAGCTGGCCGTTATATCGGCCCCCCCGCGAGAGCAGGGCCTCGCGGAGGCGGGGACGGTCGCGCAAGACGCGCTGGGGGAGCCACATCCGGGTCTCGCTCTTGCGGTATGCCGCGTCTTTGGTCAGCACCACGACGACGCGCCGGCAGCCGTCGGAGAGAGCCTTGGCGAACGGAATGGAGTCCGCCACGCCGCCGTCGACCATCGGGCGGCCGTCTATGTGCCACGGGGGGCAGAGAAGCGGGAGCGAGCAACTGGAGCGGTTGGCGTCGACGAAACGGCGGAAGTCGTGTTTCTCCTCCGTGTAGACCGCCTCGCCCGTGGCGACGCTCGTCGAGACCATGACGAGGCGGCTTGCGCTGCGGCTGTAGGTCTCGAAGTCGAAAGGGTAGTATTTCTCCGGGACCTCGTCGAAAATGAAAGAGAGGTCGATGACGCCCTGGCGACGCACCACAGACCGCAAGCCGACGTAGGGGCGGACGCTCTGCAAGTCGATGTCGATGAATCGGATGCGCCCACGCTGGCGCGACAAGAGTACGCAGCCGTTCGACGCCCCGGCCGACGTCCCGATGATGTAGGGGAACTCGACGTCGTAGTCCATTAGGGCGTCGCACACACCCGCAGTGAAGACGCCGCGCATGCCGCCGCCCTCCAAGACAAGGCCAAAATCGTATGTCATTCCCAAATATAGCCCTTTTTCGGTGAAATGCGTAGCCGCAGGGGGGCGCAAGAGGCGCGCTATCACTTAAAAAGATATTAAAATGGGAGATATGCGCTCAAAAATGCTGTTTAATAGTTAGCTTTACCCTCGTAAACACTATCGATTCGTAACCAATAGACCAACGATGCCAAAACTCTTCATCCCCAAAGGCTACAAGCCCCTGCTCGACCTCAGGGAGACCGAGATGGGAATCCACTACATAAAGGACTTCTTCCAGCAAAACCTGTCGGCGGAACTACGGTTGCGCCGCGTGACGGCCCCGCTGTTCGTCTTGCAGGGCACCGGGCTCAACGACGACCTCAACGGGGTGGAGCGCCCCGTCTCGTTCCCCATCCGCGACCTGGGCGACAGGCGGGCCGAGGTGGTCCACTCGCTCGCCAAGTGGAAGAGGGTGACGTTGGCCGACTACAAGATTGGATGCGGCTACGGCATATATACCGACATGAACGCCATACGCTCCGACGAGGAGCTCGACAATGTCCACTCGCTCTATGTCGACCAATGGGACTGGGAGATGGTCATGGACCCCGCCGACCGCGACTTGGACTTCCTCAAGCAGGTCGTCACGCGCATCTATGGGGCCATGCGCCGCACGGAATATATTGTCTGCGAGCACTATCCGCAAATCACGCCCCAGTTGCCCGACGAGATTCGCTTCGTCCACGCCGAGGACCTCGCCGAGCAATATCCGGGTCTCTCGCCCAAGGAGCGGGAGGACGCCGTGACGCGGCAATATGGGGCGGTGTTCATCATCGGCATTGGCGGCGCTCTCAAGAACGGGGAGCCGCACGACGGCCGCGCGCCGGACTACGACGACTGGTCTACCCCGACGCCCGGCGGCAGGCATGGCCTCAACGGCGACATCCTGGTGTGGAACGAAGTCCTGGGGCGCTCTTTCGAGCTCTCCAGCATGGGCATACGTGTAGACAAGGAGGCTCTCTTGCGGCAGCTCGAGATTCGGGGGGCGCAAGACCGCGCCGGCCTCTACTTCCACCGCCGCCTGCTCGGCGGCGAGCTGCCGCAGTCCATTGGCGGCGGCATCGGGCAGTCGCGCCTCTGCATGTTCTACCTCCGCAAGGCGCACATCGGCGAGATTCAGGCCTCGATATGGCCCGACGAGATGCGCCGCCGTTGCGCCGAGGCCAACATCCCGCTCATCTAGCCGGGCGGGCCGGGGCCAGACGGAAAGAATCGGGACCGTCCGCAGGGTCGACAACCTTGCGGGCGGTCTCATTTTCCCCATTTTGGGTTCGCTCGTTGTTCGGGCCGGACGTTTTTTGGGGGGCGAATGTCCCATTTTTGAGTAATTTGGGTAACGCCTGTAACTCTGTGGCGCGCTAACTTCGTGCCATAAGGTTTTGACAAGATGAGAGGAAGAACGAGATATGCGCTCCTGGCGGCTCTCCTGGCTGTCGCGGGAGCGAACCTTAAAGCCCAAGTGATGCAAGAGAAAGTCGACTTCAACGTATGGCCCCGGGGCGAGCTCAACACCGCCTACGCCAAATATTTCATCGGAAACAGCTACCTGGCCCCCCTCGAAGCGCAGGACGGCGGGCCGACCAACGTGACTTTCGAGCCGCGGTGCCGCAACAATTGGCACATCCACCATAAGTCGGTCCAGGTCTTGATATGCGTGGCCGGGCGCGGTTGGTATGTCGAGCAGGGCAAGGCGCCCGTCGAGATGCGCCCCGGCTCCGTCGTCGCCATTCCCGCCGGGGCCAAGCATTGGCACGGGGCGGCGCGAGACTCGTGGTTTCAGCACCTCGCCTACATGGCGCGAGTCGAGGAGGGCGCCTCCAGCGAGTGGCTCGAGCCGGTCGAAGACGCCGAATATGACAAACTGCCGTGAGCTTATGGGTTTGGGCAAGGCTTTGTCGGCCGCTCTCTTGCCGCTTGTCGGCGCGGCGGCCGCGGCTCAAAACACAATGACTATGGAACCACAGATTTCTGAGTTCGCCGAGGAATATCATGAGCGGATGTTCCCGGGCTACGTTTCGGACTACAGGCGGACTGACCCGGAGTTCGTCGAGCGTTTCGACAACTTCGCTTTCGACGACGTTGTCCGCAAGACGAGCGACAGGCTCGACGACCGTTTGAGGTTCATCTGCTACCTGGCCACCCTCATTGGGTGCCAGGGCGTCGACGAATATCGGGCCATGCTCCCCGCCGCGCTCAACATGGGCGTGACGCCCGTCGAGGCGAAAGAGATTCTATATCAGTCCACCGCATATCTCGGCATGGGCCGCGTCTTCCCGTTCTTCAAGGCGACGAACGAGGTCTTGACGCGGCGCGGCGTGGCGTTGCCGCTCCCCCCTCAGGCGCAGACCACGGCGGAGAATCGCCGCGAGGCCGGCACGCGGGCGCAGGTGGACTGCTTCGGCGAGGCCATGCGCGACTTTTGGAAGTCGGGCCCCGAAGACAGCCGCCACATCAACGAGTGGCTGGCGGCCAACTGCTTCGGCGACTACTACACCCGCGCGGGGCTGGACCTCAAGACGCGCGAGCTCATAACGTTCTGTTTCCTCGTGGCGCAGGGCGGGTGCGAGCCGCAGGTCAAGGGGCACATTGCCGGCAACTACCGCGTCGGCAACGACCGCGGGCTGCTCATTGCCGTAATATCTTCAAACCTGCCGTTCATCGGCTACCCGCGGACGCTCAACGCGCTCAGCTGCATCCGCGAGGTGGACAACAAATAACAAAAACGAATCTGCCAATGTTCAACGATTTCATCTACGACATCCCCGTCCGTGTATACTTCGGGCGAGACCAGCTCAAGAACCTCGCACCCGAGCTCAAGAAATATGGCCGCCGCGTCCTGCTGACCTACGGAGGCGGCTCAATCAAGAAGATAGGCCTCTACGACCGTGTTGTCAAGGAAGTCCGCGAAGCGGGGCTGGAGCTCTTCGAGCTGTCGGGCATCGAGCCCAACCCGCGCATCGAGACAGTACGCAAGGGCGCACAGATGTGCAAAGACCACAAGATCGACGTCCTCCTTGCTGTGGGCGGCGGCTCGACAATAGACGCCACGAAGTTCATCGCCGCCGGGGCGTGCGTCGATTTCGACCCATGGGACTTTCTCGACTACTCGAAGAGGGTCGCCGTCGAGAGGGCCCTGCCCATTGTGGACATCCTGACGCTCTCCGCCACGGGTTCTGAGATGGACTGCGGGGGCGTGATTACCAACCCCGAGACGAAAGACAAGAACGGCGCCATGTATCCGCCCTTGCTCCCCAAGGCGTCGTTCCTCGACCCGACAAACACGTTCTCCGTCTCGCCCTACCAGACGGCGTGCGGCGCGGCCGACATGATGTCGCACATCATCGAGGTCTACTTCAACATGGACCAGGACCTCTATATGCTCGACTGTTTCATGGAGGGGCTGATGAGGACCATCGTCCGCTACGCCCCCGTGGCAATGCGCGACCCCGAGAACTACGAGGCGCGCGCCAATCTCATGTGGGCGTCGTCGTGGGCCATCAACGGGTTCGTCGTCGGAGGCAAGAGGCAGGCCTGGAGCTGCCACCCCATCGAGCACGAGCTTTCTGCCATCTACGACATCACGCACGGCCTGGGGTTGGCAATCCTCACCCCGCGCTGGATGGAATATTGCCTCGACGAGGCCACGGTGTCGAAATATGTCCAGTTTGGCGTCAATGTCTTCGGCATAGACCCCGGGCTGCGGCCCATGGAGGTCGCCCGCCAGGCCATCGGGCGGCTCAGCGACTTCCTCTTTGGCGACCTGCGGCTCAAGCGGACGCTCCCGGAGGTCGGTATCGACGAGACGCACTTTGCCGTCATGGCGCGGAAGTCGGTGGGCGGCGACGTCCTGCGGGGCTTCAAGCCTCTCAATCAGCAGGACGTCGAGAACATCCTCGCCATGTGCATGAAATAGGCGTTAGCCTTTAGTTTCGTTTTGCCGTCTGGACCGCGCGGGAGGTGTCTCGCGCGGCCTTTTCCTTTTTCGCCGCTGGCAGGACTATGGTGAATGTCGTGCCGCGTCCCACCGCCGTCTCAAAGGAGATTTGCCCCCCGGAGCTTGTCACGATGGCTTTCGTGATGGCGAGGCCCAGCCCCATGCCGGTGCTCTTGGTCGTGAAGTTGGGGCGGAATATCTTTTCGCGCGCCTCGTCGGCGATGCCGTCGCCATCGTCGGCCACGGATATTGTCACCTGCGACGGCCCGGCGGCGAGCGTCACCCCGATGTTCACCCGGCGACCATCTTTGGCGCTCTGCTGGGCGTTCTTAATCAAGTTGTTGAGCGCGCTGGTGATGAGGTCGGGGTCCGCCCATGCCGTCACGCCCTCCGTCGGCCCCGTGTAGGTCAGCGCCGATTGGCTCTCGTTGCCGAAGAGTGAGCATATCGAGCTGAGGCGGGCGGCGATGTCCATGGCCTGTGGCTCGGCCTGTTTGGTCTTGGCCACATTCGAGAACTGCGACGCCACCGACGCCAGTTGGTCAATCTGCTCCGTGAGCGTCCGCGCGGTCTTGCGGAGCATCGGCTCGAAGCTCTCGCGGCGCGTGTCCCACACCCGGAGCAGGTATTGGACGGACAGCTTCATGGGCGTCAGCGGGTTCTTGATCTCGTGGGCCACCTGTCGGGCCATCTCGCGCCATGTGCTTTCGCGCTCCGTCGCGGCGAGGCGCTCCGCCGACTCTGCCAGCTGGCGCGTCATCTTGTTGTATGCTGTGACGATTCGCCCCACCTCGTCGTCGTAGGGGTAGGAGAGGCGCACGCCGCGCTTGCCTATGTCGGCCTGCTGGAGCACGTCGCGCAGTTGGGTCAGCGAGCGCGTTATGCCGTGGGCTATGGCGTAGGAGAAGATGACGGCGAGGAAGACGATGAGCATCATCGAGTTGGTTATCGGCATCAATGTCGAGACCATCTGCCGACGCATGGCAACGACGTCGCTGAACAATGGGACGTTGACGTAGCCCATCAGCCGCCCCTGCTCGTTGAGGAGGGGCGAGTAGATGGAGTAGTGGACGAGCGTCCCGATGCGCTCCTGGACGAATGCCTCGTTGCCGCCGCCGCCCAAGATGTCGAGGGCGGCATCGTTCATGAGCGGCGCCGCGAGGCCGTTGGCGAAGAGTTCGCGGCGCGAGCTGCCGACGAGGCGGCCGTCGGGTGAGAAGAAATGCGCGTCGGCGGAGAACGCGTCGGCGGAGCGGCGGAGCGTGTGGTCCAGCTCCATGCGCAAGTCGGGGTCTGAGCCGGCGTCGGCGATGTCGGTGGCCGAGAATGTGTCCGACAAGGTTGTCAGGACACCCTGCATGGCGTCTGACAGGCGGACGCGGTTGGCATGCTCGAACTCGTTCATGGACTGGAGGCTGGACAGGGCGCACAAGACGACGAACAGGAGCATGGCGAACGAGACAAGGCCGGCGTGCAGGCGGTCGCTTATCCCGGAGTGGGTCCACACAGACTTGTGCGAGTGGCAGGCGGCGAGCATGACTGCGGAGCTGGCGACGAGCATCCCCAGGAACAGGTAGGAGAACGACGAGAGCAGGTCGAGAAGCCCCATCTCGGGGTGGCTCACGACGATGGACTGGCGGGGCGAGGGCGAGATGGTCAAGTGCGAGAAGCCGCCCTCCGAGGTCTCCGCCATGGCGTCGCCCGTCGGGGCGGAGGCCATGGTCAGCGGATAGTCGTAGGCGCCGTAGCGCACGGACAGCCGCCCGTCAACATATTTGGCGTAGGAGTAGCCGCGCAACTTGTTGTCGTCCATGGCGTCGCGCTTGTTGACGAGAAGTTCCGGGTAGCCCACGCCCTGCGTAGCCACGCGGAGCGTAAGCTGGACGATGAGGAAGTCGGGAGACGACCGCGGGGCCCCGCCAAAGGAGACGATGCCCAGGTAGCAGGGGCGGCCGTCGTCTTCGTCGATGTGGTAGAACAGGTCGGCGTTCGCCACCCTCGTGCCGCGCTTGTCGATGAGGTGCTGGAAGTAGGGCAGGCAGGCATACACGTCGCCGGTGTTCGTCATCTGGATGGTGCTGCCGTCGCCGCGGCATGGCACGGCCTGGATGTCGAAATGCGACAGGTATCCGGGGAAGTGCCTCTTGCGGATGTGGTTCAGAATCTGCTCCTGGGCCGCCGAGCCGCTCGCCACGAGGTCGTGCAGGGCGGTGTCGGCTCGCAGTGAGGCCTGGACGCCGTGGAGCAGCTGCTCGGCTATGGGGTCGCGCCCGCTCATGATCTGATATGTCAGATTCTCCGCCAGGAGGTGGCGGTAGGCGTGCTCCTTGTCGATGTTGAGAGACGTGAGGCGGAGCGTCGTCATGACCGCCAGCAATGTCAGTGTCCAGACGAAGTGGCTGAACGGCATTTTGAGGGGGCTGTGCCTCTTCATGGCGTAGAATGCCGTGATGAGCGCGGCGAACGCCAGCGTCAGCATCCACGGAGCGGACCAGTCGGCGACATGCGCGGTGCCCCACACCAGGGCCGAGGAACCCATTGCCACGAGGGAGAAGCCGCGGGGGCGCAGGGTAGTGGAGACCGACGAGTAGCAGCGCTCCGTGACCAGGACTATGCTCATGAGCAGGAGCGACAAGATGCCGATGCGCGTCAGTGCCGGGGCCGACAGGCTCGTGTGGCCCACATAGAACGACAAGCCCTGCGAGTGGCGCGCCATGATGTCTATCAGGGCGTAGGAGGCCAAAAAGGCCAGGGGGGGGGCGAGAGACGCCACGGCGACACCCAACTTGCGACGCGTGCGGATCCGGACTGTGCGGAAGAAGATGACGGCCCACGTAAGCACCACGAACGACGCCAAGACAAGGTAGCCGAGCGACGGCATCCACCAGTCGTAGGAGAACTCCTGGAGGGAGAAGATGAAGAGCGAGGGGGACGTCTCGTGGGGGGCCAGGCCTAGGCAGGCGGCGTAGAGGCCGCACAGGAGGGCGGCCGAAAGGGTGAGTGGCAGCCATGCCCCATGGCGGCGGGCTAAGGCTTGGGCCGCGCCCGATATGGCGCACAAGGCCGTCCCCACCCCCAGGAGCATGAGAATAGCGGCCCAAAGGGAGGAGGAGGGGGCGACGCGAGCGGACGAGAGCCGGTCGCCAACGACGGTGAACAGGAACGACCCGTCGGGGGCGGAGACCTGGGGGCCGTCTGCGCGGAGCGTCGAAATGCCGGCTCCGGCGGGGAGGGCGAACGAGGGGTGGTAGTGGTCTGACAGGTAGTCGTTCTCGTAGGGGAAGTGGCTGCGTATGCGCAGGAGGGCCACCAGCGTCGTCGGGCCGCGGCGCATGGTCTTGACGTAGTACCACCCGTTGTCGGCCACCACCATCCGGCCGTCGAAGAGCGACAGGCTCGGAGTGGCCTGGGGGAGGCATGCGTTGTGCCACAGCCTCAGCTCGTCGCCGCCATATACGTAGAGGGAGTAGTCGGTGGCGAGGGACTGTGGGAACGTGCGCGTGGCGGGGTTCGACACGGTGTCGGCGACAGCAGACAGCCACTTGCCCATCAGCGTGTCGTGGAGTTCCACGACCCCGCGGAGGTGGGCCTCTTCCGACTCGCGGTCTGACGGGCGCGGGTGGCTCAAGACGGCGGACACCGCGACGAAGACTACCGACAGAATCGACAGTGCCACCACGCGGCCGCGCCGCCTCATGCCGCCCCTAGCCATGGCCCGCTATTTGACCAAGAAGTCCAACATTGTCCGCGCCCCCAGCCGCGCCGTGAGGCGGTTGCCCTCGGCTATGGGGCAGAACCCCGCCGGAGCGCCCAAGAGAATGAGGTCGCCCATGCGTAGGGAGAAAAATTGGGACACGTACGCCACCACGGCGTCCACGCTGTGACCCACCCGCCCCGCGACGCACTCCTGCCTCAGCGCCCCGTCCACGCTCAAGCTGAAGCCCAGCTCACCCAGGGGCGGCAGTTCGCCCAACGGGACCATTGTGGAGACGGCTGTGGAGTAGTCGAAGGCCCGCGCCACGGCCCATGGGGCGCCCTGGACCCTCTGCGCGTCGAGCAGGTCGGTGGCGGCAAAATCCACGCAGAGGCCGGCGGCGTCGTAATACCTGTGGGCGAACTGCTCGCCGATGTGCCTCCCAATCCGCGAGATGCGCACGGCCAGGGTCGCGGCGCACCCGAAACGCCCTGCCCAGTCGGGGACGTAGAACGGGGCATTGTCCCGGAGCAACGACGTGTCGGGCTTCAAGAACACCGTCGGCGGCGACGGGCGAGCGCCCGCGTCGCCGCCGACGCGCGGTGGGTTCTCGCCCACGCAGATAATCTTCATCGGCGGCCGAGCTGCCCCGTCCGCAGCCTGATCTCTGTCAAGACGCGCTTGGTGTCGCGGCTGAAGTCGCCGTTCATCATCCAGTCGTAGTAGCTGGGCTCGCTCCTCAGCACCTGCTCCACGCTCTTGCCCTTGTGCTTGCCAAAGTTGAACGTCTCCACGCCGTTGCCGTCGTAGACGAACCGCCCGGCGTAGTCCACGTTGCGCGTCACCTGCGAGAACTCCGACAGCCCCTTTATGTCGCGGGGCAGGTCGGCGTAGCGCTCCAGCTGGGCGAAGAAGACGTCCACCGTGGCGGCGGTGTCGGCAAAGGCCCCATGCGCGCCCTCCAGCTCCTTGTCGCAGTAGAACTTGTACGCGGCGGTGAGCGTCCGTTGCTCCTTTTTGTGGAATATGACCTGGACGTCGATGAAGTTCGAGCGGCGCAAGTCAACGTCGGTCATGCCTATGGCCAGGAACTCCTCGGCGAGCATCGGGATGTCGAACTTGTTGCTGTTGAAGCCGCCAAGGTCGCACCCCTGGATTATGCCCGCAATGTTGCGGGCCACGTCCTTGAACATGGGCTTGTCCGCCACGTCGGCGTCGGTAATCCCGTGCAGGGCCGTGGCCTCCTCGGGAATGTGGATGCCGGGGTTGAGCCGCTGGGTGTAGCTCTCGCGCCGGCCGTCGGGGTGGACTTTGATGAGCGAAATCTCCACAATGTGGTCGCGACCTATGTTGAGACCTGTCGTCTCCAGGTCGAAGAAGACGATGGGCCTGGCCAGGTGAATGTTCATGCCGTTTTTTGTGAGGTTATCTCTTTTCTAGTGTTATGGTCTTGTCTATGGGGACGGCCTCATACGTCCGCTCCTCCACGACAATCCGCTCCTCGTAGGGGGCCGTGCCCTCCAGGTCGATGCTCATGGTGTACGTCCCGGGGTCCAGCACGACGAGGAACGAGTGCGTCCGCAGGTTGACCCTCTCAATCGCCACAAGGTCGCCGCTCGCGTCGCTAATCGTTATCCGTGGCTGCGCGTCGAGCTCCATGGTCTGCCTGTTGGCGCCGCGCAGTCTGACGCTGTAGCGCATAATGGCCGACGAGGGCAGGACGTGGTCGAAAATGAGGGCATATATGTCGCGGCACCCGTAGCTGTCGTGGCGCAACAGCGAGAGGTAGGCGTAGCGCCCGTCCGCCGAGAGCGAGATGCTCATGTTGTCGTAGGTGTCGTTGATGGGGTAGGGCATCTGGACGGGCTTGCCCCATTCGTTCTTGCGGAGGTCGAAGTCGGAGTAGAAGATGTCGTAGCCGCCCATCGAGCCCTCGCGGTCGGAGGCGAAGTAGAGGCGGCTGCCCCCATTCGCCAGGTAGGGGTAGTTCTCGTCGCTCTCCACGCGGTTCACGAGGCCGGGGATGGGGCGCGCCTCCATCCACTCGCCGTTGTAGGAGCGGATGGAGTAGTAGATGTCCAGCTTGCCGTTGTAGCCCGTGGCCGAGAAGTAGAGAGTGTCGCCCGACGGGGACAGGCAGGCCGCCACCTCGCTGCCGCCCTTGTCTATCGGGTGGCCCATGGGGCGGAAGTTCGAGCATCGCCCGCCGCCCGAATAGCGGGTCGCGTAGAGGCCGAAGTCGCCCTTGCGGTTGGAGCAGTAGAAGAACCCGTCGGGGGTGGGGCCCGACGGATATTCGTCGCTGAGTGTGTTGATGCCAGACACTTTCCGGGCCGGCGACCACGACAGGGACGAGTGGTCGGACGACTTGATGTTGTAGACGTTGATCACGGCGTCGCGGTCGAACTTGTCGTCGCACGAGAAGACGAGCGACTGGCCGTCGTTCACGATGTAGGGGTTGATCTCGTTGTTCCGGGTGTTTATGGTCTCGCCCAGGTTTATGAGCGGGTTGCGGAGCGTGTCGCGCATCATGCGCCGGGAGTTGCGAATCCACGAGTTGAGCTGGTCGCCAGCCATGATCTCCTCCTCGCTTGTGGTGCGCACCATGAACGAGTCGAGGCGCGACAGGGCCGTCTCGAAGCTGTGGGCGTGGTAGTGGGCGCGGGCGGACATGAAGTAGGCCTCGGCGTCGTCGGGGGCGAACTCCAGGTAGAGGTCGGCAAAGTAGCGCGCCGTGTCGCGGGGCATCATCTCGGAGAGCAGGATGGAGCGCGCCAACCGCTTCAGCAGTGGCGGGTTGGCCTTGTGCGACGGGTTGGAGTGGAACACGCGCAGGTAGCGCTCGGTGGCTTTCTCAAAGCAGTGGGCCTCAAACAGCTCGTCGCCCTTGGGGTCGATGGTCTGCGCCGCGGTGGTGGCGGCAAGCAGCAGCGTCGCCGCCGTGGCGGCCAGCTTTCTTCTCTTCATCCAGTTCGTCCTATGTCCCTATAGCCTTGTTATCGATGCGCCGAGGTCCGCCAGCCGCTTGTCGATGTACTGGTAGCCGCGGTCTATCTGGTCAATGTTGTGAATCGTGCTGACGCCCTGCGCCGAGAGGGCCGCGATGAGCAGGGCCACGCCGGCGCGGATGTCGGGCGACGTCATCGTCGTGGCCCGCAGGCGCGTCTCGCGGTCCAGGCCTATGACGGTGGCGCGGTGGGGGTCGCAGAGGATGATCTTGGCGCCCATGTCGATGAGCTTGTCGACGAAGAAAAGGCGGCTCTCGAACATCTTCTGGTGGATGAGGACGCACCCGCGGGCCTGCGTGGCCACGACCAGGAAGACGCTGAGCAAGTCGGGCGTCAGCCCCGGCCACGGGGCGTCGGCGACGGTCATTATCGAGCCGTCGATGAAAGAGTCTATGGTGTAGTGGTCTTGTGGCGGGATGTGGATGTCGTCGCCGGAAATCTCCATCTCCACGCCCATGCGCTGGAACGCCAGCGGGATGATGCCCAGGTGGCGCACGCCGGCGTCGCGGATGGTTATGTCGCCGGCCGTCATGGCCGCCATGCCGATGAACGAGCCGACCTCTATCATGTCGGGCCAGACGCGGTGCGAGCACCCCGTGAGGCTCTTCACGCCGCGGATGGTCAGCAGGTTCGAGCCGATGCCGTCGATGCGGGCGCCCATGGCCACCAGCATCTTGCACAGCTGTTGCACGTAGGGCTCGCACGCGGCGTTGTATATCGTCGTGTCGCCCTCGGCCAGCACTGCCGCCATGACTATGTTGGCCGTGCCGGTGACAGACGCCTCGTCGAGCAGGATGTAGGTGCCGCACAGCCTCTCGGCGCTGACCGAGTAGAAGAACTGGCCGAAGTCGAAGTCGAACTTGGCCCCGAGCTTGGAGAAGCCGAAGAAGTGGGAGTCCAGACGGCGGCGGCCAATCTTGTCGCCGCCGGGCTTGGGGAAGTAGGCGCGGCCGTAGCGGGCCAGGAGGGGGCCCATAATCATTATCGAGCCGCGGAGCGACGAGGCGCGCCGCTTGAAGTCGTCGGTCTGCAGGTAGTCCATGTCCACCTGCTCGGCTTGCAGGTGGCACTTGTGCCTCCCCTCGCGCCACACCTTGACGCCCATGCACCCCAGCAGGTCGATGAGGTTGTTGACGTCGACAATGTCGGGGATGTTGTCTATGACCACCTCGTCGCCCGTCAGCAGGGTGGCGCACAGCACCTGCAGAGCCTCGTTCTTGGCCCCTTGCGGGCTTATCGTGCCGCACAGGGGCTTGCCCCCCTCAATCCTGAATGTTCCGCCCATTTGTCGATTTTGTTGAGACCGTATGCTGTGTCTGGCCGTCCTCGCGGCTCAATAGTGCCTCTTCCCGCCGCCACGGTTGCCGCCGGGGCGGAACGCGCCGCCCGGCTTGCCGCCGTTGCGGTTGTTGTTCGAGAAGTGGGGGCGCTGCTGCCTCTGAGCCGTCTGCCGGCTGTTCTGCTGGTAGCCGCCGCGGGCCCAGCCGCGCTGTTGCGGGGCCTCGGCGTCGGCGGGGAGGGCCTCCATGAGTTCCTCGAAAGAGTATCGCAGCTGCCCGTCGGTCAGCTCCGTGATGTCTTCCGCCACGCGGTCCTCGGCGTTGCTGTCTTTGCCGCCGCTCTCGACGAGCCTCTTCATGTATTGGGCCGTCTGCGCGGCTATGGCCATGCGCTCCTCCTCGGTGTCGGCCTTGGCGGCCATGCGCAGCATGTTCTGCACGTTTGTGCCGTAGGCCCGGAGCCGGATGCGGTTCGCGGGGTAGGGCAGGTGGTTCGCCGGGGGCGTCGTGGCCTCCTGCTTGGTGGGAAGCGGGTAGGGGGAGTCGACGTCGAGCCTGTAGCCCGAAATCATGGCTATGTGGTCCCACACCTTTTGGACGCAGTTGGCGTCTTCCCGGAGCTGCGGGAAGATGTTGAGCATGACGCCGGCAATCGCCCCGACGCACCGGGTGCGCTCGTCGCGGTCGTCGATGGTCATGGCATACTCCACCATTTGCTGTATGTTGCGCCCATATTCGGGCATCACGAGCCTCACTCGCGAGGTGTTGTAGTCCATCCGGATTTTTTGTCTCTAGAGTTTTAGGGGGGAGCGGCCGTTCGCACCCTATAATCACAAAGTTACACAAATATGCCGATTGTGCAATCCTATAGGTGCGCAATGGCGATGAGGGTCAGCAGGATGCGGCGCAGCGTCTTCAGTGCGTTGGAAATCTGCGTCTCGACGGTTCGTTTCGAGATTGAGAGGGCGTCGGCAATCTCCTGGTTGGAGAGCCCGTCGAAACGGTTCATTGTGAATATCTTGCGGCATTGCTCCGGGAGCTTCGCCAGGGCGGCGGCAATCTTGGCCTGCGCCTCGCTCTCCTCAATGAGGCTGTCGGCGGCGTCGGGGGCCATGTCGTCGGCCGTCAGCGCGGCCTCGCCCTCATATTGGCGCTTGACCCTCTCGTGCTTCAAGACGTTGAGGCTGGCGTTGCGCACCGAGGTGTAGAGGAACGACCGGACGCTGCGTGGCGGCTCCCCGCGCCTCTGCTCGTAGAGGGTCACGAAGATGTTCTGCACCACGTCCGAGGCCGCGTCTTCGTCGCCCAGGAAGCGGATTGCGAAAAGAGTGAGCGGCGTGTAGTAGCGGTCGAAGAGTTCGCGGAACGCCACGCCGCCAATCTCTGTGGCCATCGCGGCCACGAGTTCGTCGTCGGTCTTTCGCCGCATCTGCTCCCCGGCACCCATAGTGAACACAAATTTGGCGCAAATTGCCGTCTTCTGCAAGGGGGCGGCGGCCCTTTTGGACGCCGCGCGGGTTGTTGGCGCAAAAATGCTTACCTTTACTGCATAAACATAAGTTTAACACCAACAAATCAAACTAGAGATGATCAGAAGAGTCGGCGCGTTCGCCATGGCGGCCTTGGCATGGTCGGCCACTGTGTGGGCGCAGGACAAGGAGGAAAAAAAGGCCGAGGAGGAGGGCTTCGTCTTCTCCACGGTAAAGGAGATCCCCATAACGTCGATAAAGAACCAGAACAAGAGCGGCACCTGCTGGGCATATTCCGGTCTCGGGTTCTTCGAGGCCGAGTTGCTGCGGATGGGCAGGGGCGAGCATGACCTCTGCGAGATGTTTCTGGCCCACAAGACTTACGAGGACCGCGCCGCGGCGAGTGTACGCCTCCATGGCGACATATCGTTCACCGAGGGCGGGAGCTTCAACGACGCCGTATACTGCATGCGCCACTACGGCATGGTGCCGGAGGAGGCCATGCCGAAGCCTGGCGAGCCCTATGGGGACACGCTGGCCAACTTCCAGGAGATGTGGCCGGTCGTGAACGGCATTGTCGAGGGCATCACCAAGGGCAAGCAGAAGAAGCTCACCCCGGCGTGGCACAAGGCCGTCGTGGCGGCGCTCGACACCTATCTCGGCCCCGTGCCGGAGAAGTTCACGGTGGGCGGCAAGGAATACACCCCCAAGAGCTACCAGGAGAGCCTGGGTCTCAACATGGACGACTATGTCGGTCTGACCTCTTTCACGCACCACCCGTTCTATGAGCCGTTCATCATCGAGGTGCAGGACAACTGGCGCTGGGGCGAGAGCTACAACCTGCCCATCGACGAGTTCATGGAGGTCATGGAGAACGCCGTCAGCAGCGGCTACACGTTCGCCTGGGGGGCCGACGTGAGCGAGACGGGCTTCACGCGCGACGGCATCGCCGTGTGCCCCGACGTCGATCACGGGGCGGACATCACCGGCTCCGACATGGCGCGCTGGACGGGCCTCAACGTCATGGAGAAGCGCAAGGAGCTGACAAAGCGGCCACTGCCGGAGGTTGAGGTGACGCAGGAGATGCGCCAGGCGGCATACGACAATTGGGAGACGACCGACGACCACGGGATGCTCGTCTACGGCCTGGCGAAAGACCAGAATGGCAAGGAGTATTTCATGGTCAAGAACTCGTGGGGCACGTCCGGCAAGTACAAGGGCGTGTGGTATGCGTCGAAGACTTTCGTCAAATATAAGACGATGAACATCTTGGTCCACAAAGACGCTATTCCCAAGGCCATACGCAAGAAGATGGGCATCAAGTAGCCCGTCGTACGCACAGATACGCGCAGCCCCCGCCGCAAATCCGTTTTGCGGCGGGGGCTTTTTTCGTGTGCCGGGCTTATCAGTCCGCTTTCGGCGCGCCGCCCCGGCCTCTCGTCAGCTCTATGCTCTCCTTGCCGGTCATGTGGTTGATGGTGATTTGCCTGTCTGTTCAGACTGAGAATGTCATACCATCTTCAGCCCCACGACGGAGGCTATGAGGGTGAACGTGAAGAACATCCGCCCGGCGGTCAGCGGCTCGTGGAAGACGGCTATGCCGATAATCACCGACCCCACGGCCCCAATCCCCGTCCACACGGGGTATGCCGTGCCGATGGGGATGGTGTGCGCCGCTTTGGCCAGGAGGCCCATGCTTAAACTGACGCTGACAATGAAGCCCAGAAGCCAAAGCCACCACTCCGTGCCGCTCGCCCGAGACATCTTGCCCATGCAGAACGTGAAGCACGCCTCAAAAAGCCCGCCCAAGATTAGCAAAAACCAGTTCATGTCCCTACAGTCCTATCGTCATGTGCCCGCTCGCGCTGTTGCCGCTCACGCTGTTTTCATACATGGCCTCGGCGGTTGTGGCTGGGCTGTAATATTCGCCGGCGTAGGTGGCACTCATGGCGGCCACGACGGTGGCCGTCGCGCCGGGCGCCAGGCGGTCGGCGTAGAAGAGGATGCGGTCGTCGCGCACGTCGCGGTGGCTGCAGTTGCGCTCTTCCGCAATTTTGAGGATTTCGACACCGGCAGGGACAATGTGGGTCACGGCGACGTTCTCCAACGTCTTGCCAGACGTGTTGGTCACGTCTATGGTAGTCCAAAAGGTGTCGCCGGCGCGCACGGCCTCACCGTTGGCGGAAGCCACCCCGCCGTCTGTCCCCGTCTTGCCAACCCTGACCCGCAGTCCGTTGTCGACTGCCGCGACGTCGGTCTGCCCTGCCGCCGCGGTGGTGGTGACCGTGGCAAAGAGTGTGCCGCCGCCATGGTTCTCGATTGTCAGCCTCTTCGCTGTCTTTGGCTCGACCTCTTCGCTCCACATCGGCTTCGACGTGCGGGCCGTTGCGGCGCTTTGCCCGTCGGCTTTTATCTGGGCGTCAATTTCGCTTGCCGTGGCGTTTCGCTTGGCGAACCGTGCCCACGCCATGATGGAGCGGCCGGCGTCGTAGGTGGACATCCATTGTTCGGCCACTAGTGCTTTGCGAAGCTCCTCGGCCGTCTCGGCCGCCGCCGCCACCCCGGCTTCCGTCTGGGCAATGAGGCGCATCGGCAGTTGCCGCCCCCCGCCTTTGCCGAGCAGTTCGCGGGCCTCGGTGGTGTTGCCGCACAGCGAGTAGGCCGCCGAGAGCAGGTCGTACGCGTCCGATGCCGATTCGCCCAGTGTGGGCAGGCTTTCGCGCATTCGGTTCATGGTGCTGAGGTCGCCCCGTTTGTCCAGCGCCAGGGCGTAGAGGGCCAGTGCCGCTTCCGATGTCCAGCCCCTGCCGCCGCTGCCCCAGCGTCCGACGGTGGCGCGCAGGTGGCGCCCTAGGCTCTGTTTGACATCCTTGGGGACGTAGTAGCCGCGGGCCTCGGCCTCGCAGAAGAAGATGTAGACGTAGGCCGAGCACCACAGGCTCGACGACGTCCCGCCGCGCCAGTAGGCAATGCCGCCGTCGGGCGCCGCATATCCGCACAGTGCCGCCACGGCGGCTTTGACGTTATGCTCCACGCAGTTTTGCTGTTCGTCCGTCAGCTGCGTGAACTCCCCTAAGTATAGCTGGACCATGGCCTTTGAGGTGGTCTGCTCGGCGCACCCGTGCGGGTAGCCCACCAATTGCGCCACCCTCGACGAGAGGTTCAGAGGCCGCTGGGTGCTGAGCTCTATGGTGCGGCTCGTCGGGGTCCCCTGTGCGGGTTGCGCCTCAATGTCCAATGTCTTGCCCGGCTGGATTGAGCCGCTCGATGTCGTGGTCAGCGTCTGGCTCACCTGTCGCACGGCGAGTGTCGCGGCGTAGTTGGCGTTGTCCGTTTTGCAGGTGGCGGCAATCTCTACAACGCCGTCGCCCGCCGACTGGCCCGCCTCGATTTGGAAGTTGACCGTCTTGTCGCCCTCGGAGTCGAACGAGACGCTTTTCTTCGCCTCGCCCACCACTTTCACTCCGCCTCGCGCGGCAATCGAGACCTCCACAGCCCCCACGGCTTTTGCCGCCATGACTGTTGCCGACACTGTGGCGCGGTCGCCGACGCCAATCTGTCGCGGCATCGTGCCGTGCGCCATCAGCGGCTTCGTCACCCTTACGCTCTTGTCGGTGCTTCCATAGGCTTTTCCGTCCGTCGCCACGACCATGACGCGGACGCGGCCAGCATAGTTCGGGACCTGAATCTCGTGGGTCTTCTTCTCGCCCTTGCGCAAAGCGAACGGGCCGGCGAAATATGCCATCGGGGTGAAGCGGTTGACCATGGCTTTGGGCGCGTTGGCCAGCAGCGCGTCGTCGCCGCCAATGCTGAAGAGGCTCTCTATGCGTCCGCCATAGGCTCCGGCCACCTTGTCATACACGTCCCACAGGCTCACGCCCAATGCCTCGCGGGCGTAGAACGCCGACCATGCGTCCGGGGTGGGGAAGTGCGTGAGGTCGAGCAGGCCCTCGTCCACCACGGCCAGGGTGTATGCCATGGGGCGCCCGTCGCTTTCGCTCACCCTGATTGACGCCTTGCGCATCGGCGTCATCTCGTCGTCGGACGAGACCATGGGGCGCAGGTGGCTCCTGGCGGACGAGACGGCGATGGGCGTCACGCCATAGAGGCGGATGGGGGCGTCGTTGGCCGTCCGCTCGTAGGGTTGGACGAGGCTCACGCACGCGTAGGCGTTGGGAGTCATGGCGTCGGTGGCCTCGATGGTGGCCACGGTGTTGCCCTCGGCGCAATCCAGCAGCCGGGTGTCCAGGACTCTGCCGCCGCGGCAGATGTTCACTATGGCTTTTGCTCCGGCCGCCGACGGGAACGAGACGGATATCTTGTCTCCAACGCTATACTCCTTTTTGTCCGTCGAGAGGGTCAAGACCGTGGCGCTCGTCGTGCCGTCGTGGGCGCGACCCGACACCGACGGCCAGTCGAAGTAGGCCAGGGCTGCAGAGGAGTGTCCGCTCGCCTTGTCGCGGACGCTTATGAGATACGTGCCCCATTGGTTGTCGGGGAAGTTGACGTCGAATGTGGCTTTGCCGTCGCTATCGGAGACGACGGCGAGGCTACGGACGGGCCTATTGTATTCGTCGGAGCGGAAGCCGGCAACGTCTCCGTCGGCGCTCCACCACCAGTGGTAGGAGACCTTGAAGACCTCCACGTCCAGCCTTGTGCCCTGTTGCGGGCGTCCCTCGCCATCGACCGAGGCCACGGCCATGGTGTGCGTCTTGTCCGTCGGCAGGGGCTGACGGTCTTGTTGCCCGGTGCGGATTCCGGCGTAGCGGGCGTAGGGCGAGAAGAGCGCGAAGCGCGTGTCGGTGCTGAACTCCCCGCTCGGCTCGAAAACCTGCGTGACGATGCCGGCGCGCAACATTCCGGGGGCGTCGCCACCGACGCGGGGGGAGAAGCCGACCACCGCGTTGCCCTGGGCGTCGGTCTTCCCCTCGGCAATGCTTATCTCGTCGGTCTCGAATGGGCGCCGGGGGTCGTCGAACACATATCCGTCCCATTTGTCCCACCGGGTGGTTGCCGATGCCAGGGTCGCGGTCACGTTGTAGCGCAGACCGCCCACTTGCGCCCCGCTGAGCCATTCGCTGTGCAGGTTCAGGGCCTGCCCCCCGCCACTGCGGATGATGGAGGGGACGTCCAGGTCGATTTTCAGCCTGTTGGGCTTGATGGTCTCGATGCGAAGCCGCTTCTCGAACGTGGCCCCGCCTACGCTCACTTTCGCCCTCCAGCTGCCGGTCGGGGCCTCGGCGGCAATGGGCAGGTTGAATGCGCAGAGCCCCATCTGGGCGGCCGTGGCCGTCCGGCGGTGTGTCAGCTGCCCAAGGGGCGAGAACAGCTCCAGCGTGACCGGGTGGTCGCTCGGCAGGCTCTCGTCGGGGTCTTGCAGCATGAAAGCTATGTGGAGGGTGTCGCCGGGCCGCCATACGCCGCGCTCGCCATATATGTAGCCTTTCAGGCCGCCCGCTTGGGCCTCTTGCCCGCCCACGTCGAAGATGCTTGTCGAAAGTCCCTCGCCGGGCCTGACGCGCAAAAACGAGTGGTCGCGTCCGGTTGTGCCCTCGATGTAGAATGGGCGTCCGGCGGCGCCGTCTGCCGTGAGCCGGGCTTTGCCGTCGGAGTCCGTCAGGCCTTCGGCCACGGCCTGGTTCTGAAAGTTGAAAGCGCGGATTGTCACGCCGCTCATCGGCTTGGCGTCGAGCAGGTTGAGGGCCACGACGCTGAGCTGTTTGCCGTCGCCCATGAGGGCCGTGAGCCCGATGTTCGTGGCCAAGACGTTGCGCCCTACGCCCTTGTCGGCGTAGTACGACGGCTTGGCGGGGTCGCCGCTCTCTTGCCAATTATATGTCTGCCAGTCGATGTCGTCGCTCATGTAGTACCACCCGTTGCCCGAGTCGAATTGCGCGCACAGGCGGCTGAATATCTGCTTGTCCTCGGCCTCAATCTCGCTTCTGTCTTTGCGCTCCACCTCCGCGCCGGGCCAGGCCGAAAGCTCGGGGACCAGGTGAAGCTCGACCCTGTACATCGCGCCGGGCTCCGTCTCGACGAGCTCCGACAGGTCTATGGCGTTGGTCTGCCATTTCGAGAGGTCGGCTGTCTTCTCGTCGAGAAACAGGGTCTTGACCGCCACGGGGCGACCGTAGCGCGTAAGCCCGCCGTGCTCGTCGATGTCGCCGTTCTGCAGCATGGGGCCGATGTTCGAGGCGTAGACCTTGAATATCTTGGCCCGCACGCCGCGCATGAGTATGGTGCGAAACGGAATCTCGACTTTCCCGGATAGTGGCACGATGACCCCGGTGCTGGTGAACTTGACTTCGGGTTTGGCCGTGGCGAGGCCCACGCGCCGCACGACGTCTTCGCCAAGCCGGGCACCGCTCGCGCTGCGTATGGCCGACGAGAGGCGGACGGTGGCGCTGTCGCGGCCCATGTCGGGGTAGAGGCGCAACGTGTTCCCGAAGACGTCCACCGCCTGGCTCTCGTTGTCGGCTATGGTGGCCAGGCCCATCATCCTCTGTTTCGTGTCGAGCCGTTTTGTGAATGCCACTTCGACATATTTCTGCTCGTCTTGCTTGCAGGTCACGCTGAACACCCGCATCTCGTCCCGCGCCGGAATCTCGACGGTGGCCAATGTGCGTTTGCCCTCGTCGTCGTCTGCCTCGATGGCCAATGTGCGGCTTTGCGCCGCGGCGTCGATGTCCACCGTGAGCTCGTGGCGGGTGCCGTCGGCGCGGTGCTGCCAATGCGTGTCGCCCTCCGACGCCCTGACGTGCTTCTCCACGTGGGCGTCTTCTTCGGCGTCGGCGGAGATGATTGAGAACGTGTACCGGTATTGGTTGTCGGCCGTCTCCTCGAATGTCTCCAGCCCGCCGTCGAACGCCGACGGGAGCGTCGTGAAGCGGAATGTGAATGTGCGCTCGTCGCCCTCGGCGTCGTCGAACAGGCGTCCGATGTCCGCCGTGACGGTGTAGGTCGTGTTGCGCTCTAGTCCCGTCGTCGGGACGAATGTCAGAGTGTGGCTGTTGGTGAATTGGCAGCGCCCCTCGGCATTGGGGGCTATGGACAATATCTTGGCGGGCGTCACCTCGCGCAATGTTTCGTCGGAGACGTCGCGAGAGAGGACGACGGACACTTGCCCCGTGCGGGAGACGCGGCTGGAGGTGTATGCCTCGACGAACTTGTTGTATCCGGATGCCGGCCGCTCCCCGCATGCCGAGAGGAGGAGGGTCAGCGTCGCGGCGGTAGCGTATGCCGCGAACTTGATGGCATTTCCCATTTTTGCGAGAGTATTTGTTTGGCGAATATAGAAAAAATGGTAGTCTGTGTCACTGCCTTACCGAGAAATGTACCGAGGCTCGCTCGCCGTCGCTGTCCACCACCGTGAGCGTGCCCGGCCCCGGCTTCGGCTCAATGGCCATCTTGTGCTCGCCCCGCGTCTTGCCCAGGAATCTGCCGTCGAGATGCCAAAAGACCTCGCGGTCTGGCGGCGCTGCCACTTGGCATACAATCCCCTGCCTCTGCCCGCCAAGCGCGCGGGGTCGCACCACGCTCTGCCCCGCCTGAGGGTAGACAATGGCCAGACGCGGGGTGGCGTTGCCGTCGCACTCGGGGTGCATGGGTGGCAGGGGGGCGTAGTCGGCGTGATGTTGCCGGTAGTAATATTCCATTGCCGGGGGCAAGACAAAACGGGCCTCGGTGCGAATCTCCGCCGTCGGGAAGCAAGAGCTGTTGACCTGCCACTCCCCGTCGGGAGACAGGTGGGCGAGCCGGCAGTAGCGGCACAATTCCGTGTCGAGGCACTGTCGCGGCAGGCGGACGGAGTCTGTCTCGGCGCATACGCCCGACGCACGCATCCCGCTGTGGCGGCACACTGCCATGACCTCCTCGTCGTCGAGCGGCTCGTCTAACCATTGCGTTGCGGGCAGGAGCGAGAAGACGTCGAACAGGACGGGGGCGGCAAAGCCTACGCCCGTCATCCCGGCGCGACCCTCGCCCGTGGCGTTGCCCACCCATACGCCCACGACGTAGCCCCGCGTCAGCCCCACGGCCCATGCGTCGCGGTTGCCGTAGCTTGTGCCGGTCTTCCAGGCCACTCTCTTCATCGAGCTGAACACTTGCCACTCCGCCTCCTCCTCCGGGCGGCTGAGGGCCGACATGGCGTCGAGCGTGTGCCATATGGCGGCGGGCGTAGGCAGAGTGGCCGAGGGGACGGGGGACGCCGTGCGCGGCGCGGCGCCGGCGGATAGCCGCAAGGGGAAGATGCTCGACAGGGCCGGCCGCCGCGGGTCGGAATTGTAGTCGTCGAGCCGTCTGCCCATCGAGGCGTAGGCTCCGCACAGATCCCACAGCGTGACCTCGGCCCCGCCCAGGACGAGCGATGCGCCGTAGTGGTCTTCCGGGAACCTGAGTGTCGTGAATCCCACCTGCTTCAAGTCGGCCAGGAAGCGCCCGACGTCGTGCGACGTCAGCATCCTGACGAGCGGCACGTTGAGCGACCTGGTGAGCGCTCGGTCGGCATGTGCTGCGCCGCTATACGTGTGGCTGTAGTTTTGTGGGCGGAAGCCGTTGATGTCTAGCGGCGTGTCTGCCCATATGGCTCGAGGCGTGGTCTCGCCGGCGCTGAGCATCGAGGCGTAGAGGAGCGGTTTGAGGGTGCTGCCGCTGCTGCGCTCCGCCGAAATCATGTCGACCATGCAGGTCGGCGAGGGGCGCAATGTGTTGCCGACATACGCCAAGACGTCGCCCGACGCCACCTCCGCCACCAAGATGCCTATGTCGCCAACGCGCATGGCCTCGTGCCGGGCGGCATGCCCGTCGGCAATCTGCTGTACGCGCCTTTGCAACGACGCGTCGATTGTCGTATGGCTTGTGCCGCGGCTTCGTCCATAGAGCTTTTCTATTTTCTCCAGGAGCTGGGGGGCGCTGTTCTCCATCGGGAAAGGGCGCTCCGGCAGGGGCTCGGCCTTTGCCAGGCGGTGTGTGGCTTCGTCGATGTGGCCCGCCGCCAACAGCTTGTCCAGCAGTCTGTCGCGCTTGCTCTTGAGGGCCGCGCGGTTGCGGGCCACGTGGATTCGGGCGGGAGCGTTGGGCAAGACGGCAAGCAGGGCGCTCTCAGCCCACGACAGCTCTGCCGCCCCCCGCCCGAAATATCGCCACGCCGCGGCGTCGAGGCCCACGACGTTGCCGCCCATCGGCGCATGGGACGCGTAGAGGGCCAGGATCTCGTCTTTCGAGAGGCTCAGCTCCATCCCGATGGCCCATGCGGCTTCCGACAGCTTTTGCCACAAGGTCCGCTTGCGGTTCCCTTGCGCCATGCGGGCCAATTGCATGGTGAGCGTGCTCCCGCCCTCGGCGGCCCTGCCGTGGCGCAGGTCGTTGAGCAGGGCGCGGCCTATGGCCAAGGGGTCTATGCCCCTGTGGTGGCGGAAGCGCTTGTCTTCAAATGCTATGAGGCACGTGGCGAACTTTTGCGGCACGCTGTCGGTCTCCGCAAGGCGCCATTGGCCGTCGGCGGAGATGCGGGCCGTCAGCAAAGACCCGTCTGAGGCGAATGCCGCCAACGAGACGGGGTCGCGGAACAGGGGTGACGGAACGACGAGGATGCACGACAGCACAAGAGCCGCCGCGGCAAGAGCCGCCGCGGCAAGCCGCCAGGGGGGGGGCATGTGCCGCGGCCGTAGTGGGCTTCGCAGGGGGCGACGTCTCACTCCTCGCGCCACTCGCCAATCGTCCCCGTCTCCGACGAGAAGCTCACGCCC
>CAZHOT010000022.1:0-46052 GCA_964534235.1 uncultured Marinilabiliaceae bacterium | reverse complement strand
CCATCGTCGTCGAGCTCAAGGTGGACCGCAGCCCCGACACGGCCCTGGACCAGATACGCGCCCGGCGCTACCCCGCCGCCCTGGAGCAGTACCGCGGCGAGATCCTGCTCGTCGGAGTGTCGTATGGCAAGAAGAGCCGCAGGCACAGGTGCAAGATTGAGCGGATGACTATGGGGCAAACCGGCTAAGTTGTTGTCGTGCGCGCACGACCCTGCGCGGGCGTCAGTGCGTAATGTCCCCCCCCCCATTGCTTAGGTGTCGTCTGCCGGCGTCTCCCCCCCTTGGCATACTGCTTGGGCGACATCCCAAACTCCTCCTTGAAGCAGTTGCGGAAGTAGCTCACGTCGTCGAACCCCGAGGCGTAGGCCGTCTCCGAGACGCTATATCCGTCGCGGAGCATCTGGGGGGGCCGTGGCCCCAGCCCCTTTGCCCCCGCCCGCCAAAATGTGAAATGAGCCGCCGCCCCATGTTCGTTTAGTTCGCTATATTTGCGGGCGATAGTTAGGTGGATGGTGAATGAGGTACATAATGGGGAGGAAAGAAAGTTGCTGAAGTTTGTAGACTTGTTCGCCGGTTGCGGCGGATTAAGCCTCGGACTTCAGCAGGCGGGTTTCACTCCTTGGTTTGTGAACGAGCTTGTAGCGTCGTTTTGTGACACGTATCGAGCCAATCACAATATGGGTGAGGAGCATTATTTCGTCGGAGATATTGCGGAGCTTAATATGCGTATAGACGACTATGCTAGTATGCTGTCCGACATAACATTGGTGTGCGGGGGGCCTCCGTGTCAAGGGTTTTCAATGGCAAACAGGCAACGGATAATAGATGACCCCCGAAATGGTTTGTATAAGCAATATTTGCAGTTTCTGCGAGCCGTGAGGCCTCTGTTTTTCGTAATGGAGAATGTTAAAGGTATGGCAACAAGAAAACTTGAAATATTCAATGATTTTAAGGCGTTCTTGGGCGAAGACTACCAATTCGACTATGCGATACTGAAGGCGCAGGACTTCGGAGTTCCACAAAATAGGGAACGTTTCATATTGATCGGGAATAGGGCAAATGTTCCGCCGTCTGCGGTATTTGCGGCGATTGATAAGCGGAAGCGCAAGCCATTTCTTTTGAGGGATGCTCTGGAAGGCTTGCCACGGCTTGCCCCTAAGTTGAAAAAGGGTGCGAAGGATGTTGAGTGTGCGTCTTCTGGATACACGTCTTGCCCATTCAACTATGTTCGTAACGACTTCTACTCTTTCATTAATGGTCGGAGGGACATACAAGAACTCCACAACCATAAAAACAGGTATAATAACGAACGTGATTTAGAGATATACCGGCGACTGCCCCAAGGCGCAAACTCGCTACATGAGTCCATCGCCGACATAATGCCGTATAAGACCCGCAATGGCATTTTTAAAGACAAGTACTTTAAGTTGAATGAGGAACGAATCTGTAAGACTATAACTTCACACATGAAGTTTGATTGCAATATGTACATACATCCATGGGAGGCGAGAGGGCTTAGCCCGCGCGAGGCGGCACGTATTCAGACTTTCCCGGATGATTATGTTTTTAAGGGTTCGCAAAACCTTTGGTATGCGCAAATTGGAAATGCGGTTCCGGTTAAATTAGCGGAGGCCATTGGTCGCGGAATAATGGAGTTCGTATCATGAGGCATCTTGAATTATTTGCAGGTGTCGGTGGTTTCCGGCGTGCTATGGAGTTGCTTAGCCAAGACAAGGTTATGAATTTCACAAGTATGGGGTATAGTGAAATCGACTCCGATGCCCTAAAGACATACAGTGTGAATCATAGGCCGACGGTGGACGAAATACGTTTGGGTGACATTTCTAGATTTACGCAAAATCGTGACAGGCTAAGCGGTTTGCCAACGTTCGATTTGCTTACTGGTGGCTTTCCCTGCCAGACTTTCAGCATGATGGGGAAGCAGGCTGGTTTTGATGAAGATAGGGGACAGATGTTCTTTCGCATAATGGACATTGTTGCGGTAAAGAGGCCGCGCTATGTCCTTTTAGAGAACGTGAAGAACCTGCGTTCCCACGACAAAGGACGCACGTTGGCAAGGATTGTATCCGAGTTTCGGGCGAATGGTTACAATGTTTATCATGATGTCTTCAACACTGCAGATTTTCATTTGCCACAGACAAGGAATAGGTTGCTAATATTTGCGACAACGGAGGCGTTGCCAGACAATTTCGGGGCAATGTTTACGTCTAAGAATGTTTCCGCCTGCTTCGATTCCATATACAGGCGCATGGGAATTTCGCATTATGATACCGTGAACGACATTTTAGCGATCAACGTGCCAAGCAAATACTACCTGTCTGAACGGATAAAGCCTACCCTGCTTGCCGATGGCTCAGCTAATTTCAAGTCGAAATCAGATATAAACCAATCAATTGCCAGACCTCTAACTGCCACAATGCATAAGATGCATAGGGCTTGTCAAGATAATTATTACAGTCAAGACTATATAGAAACGCATGGGGCGGTGAATCCTGTTTTGACGCACACGAAAGAGGAGTTGGCCAAATTGCCTATTCGGCGGATCACGCCAAAGGAGGCGTTTATGCTCCAAGGGTTTCCTGCGGATTTTGCGGATAAAGGGCGTGAAGTTGGAGTGTCTGACAGTGCCCTATATAGGCAAGCGGGGAACGCCGTAAGCGTAAATACAATTTATGCCACATTGTATTTTCTTGTCGTTAACAGAGTTCTGTGCGAAAGGTTGGTTTAGTGTGGTTTTTGCAAATGGAAGAGATTGTTAAGCCTATAAAGGACACCAATGCTAGTTATCGGCGCATTGGTGCAGGAGATGCGAAGAATACTGACTTGTTCCTCGATGTTGAACATTATCAGCTGTTCGAGGGCTGTGGTGCGGAGGTGGCAGTGAGGTTCAATAAGGGAAACTTGACTAGGTCTATCCTCCTTATATGTTCATTTCTTCCTCTAAAATTCGATCAGTCGTCCATTCACAAGACGATATATTTTTCCAAGCATTTCATACTTGACCAACTTGCAATGCTTGATGCGGTATTCGTTGACAAAGATGGAAATCCGTGTGAGACCATCATACAGTCGTGGGATATTCGCATTAATACAACGAAAAAGAATGGCGAGATAGACAAGAGGTTCTATTTCAAAGGGCTTTTGAAAGATTTCAAGTATGTAGACCATGAGGGTAAGGAGGTGGACGGCAAGTTTACAATACGGAATTATCTGTTGGGTGGCGTCTCCGAGTTGCATATGCGAAAAGGGGCCGATGGGGTGTTTGATGTTGCGATAGAGAATAAAATAGATTCGAACGTAGCCTCCCCCCGCCCCTGTCTCCTCCCGTCGTCCCCCCTGCCCCTCCAGCAAATATTCTACGGGGCCCCCGGCACCGGCAAGTCGCGCGCCGTGGCCGAGCTGACGCGGGGGTGCGACGTCGTGCGGACCACGTTCCACCCCGACAGCGACTACTCCACTTTCGTCGGGGTCTACAAGCCCGCCACAAAAGACGAGGAGACGACCGACGCCCAGGGCGTCGTGCGGCGCGAGACCAAGATTGTCTACGAGTTCGTCCCGCAAGCGTTCCTCAAAGCCTACGCCAAGGCGTGGAAGAAGATGGCCGGGGCGGCCGGCGGCGCGCCGGAACCGCAGTTCCTCGTCGTCGAGGAGATTAACCGCGGCAACTGCGCGCAGGTCTTTGGAGACCTGTTCCAATTGCTCGACAGGGCTCCCGACGGCTTCTCGGCCTACCCCATAGAGGCCGACTCCGACCTGTGCCGCCACCTGCGCGGCGAGTTCGTGGGGTGCGCGACGTCGCGGCTCGGCGCCGACGCCGAAAGGGCGCTGCGTGGCGAGACGTTGCTCCTGCCGCCCAATCTGCACATCTGGGCCACAATGAACACCAGCGACCAGAGCCTGTTCCCCGTCGACTCGGCTTTCAAGCGGCGGTGGGATTGGCGCTACACCCCCATCTTCGACGCCGGGCTGGGGTGGGTGGTGCGCGCGGGCGCGGGGAGCTACGATTGGTGGCAGTTCCTCGAGAAGATAAACGAGAGCATCGCCGCGCTGACAAGCTCCGAGGACAAGAAGCTGGGCTACTTCTTCTGCAAGGCCACGGATGGCGTCATCTCGGCTGAGACTTTCGTCGGCAAGGTCTTGTTCTATCTCTGGAACGACGTCTTCAAAGACTATGGGACGGACAGCCCCTTGTTCGACACCCCCGACGGACGACGGTTGACTTTCTGCGACTTCTATGCCGTCGAGGATGGCAGGGCCAAGGCCGACGAGGCCAAGGTGGAGCTTCTGATGGGCAACCTTGGCGTGGAGGCCGTGCCCGGCGAGGCGTCGGGCGACGGCTTGTAGCGGGCTGCTGGCGATGCGCATTCTCATAGAGCGGTTCCGATACCGTGGCGACCAGGCCAGGGAGGCTCTCGGCGCGCTTGCGGCGTTCGAGGGCGCTGACGGACGTTTCGAGGTGAACCTTGTCGGCTATTTCTACAACGCCTCGATCGAGGACTTCGTGTTCATCCTGCCCAAAGTGGTATTGACGGAGGCCGCCGGCGCCGGGGCTTTGGCTCTAGGTCTCTATGACCCCGAGCGGCTTGCTGCGCCCGACGGGTGGTCGTCTATGCAAAACGCCCACAGGGAGTTCTTCGCCTCGTTGGCCGTGTGGACGCACAGGACCATATCCGTATTCAGAAGCGACGGCGGGGGAGGCCAGGCCACGATTCTCCAATCGAGCGCCGCGCTCGGCGCCGACGCAAAGAACATGAGGCCGGCCACGCTCCTTGACGCTTTGCTCGCGTTGCAACAGTTCGGGCGCGACAACAAAGATTACTACCTCACCGTCGCCAGGATTATGCGTGGCTCCTACAGCCGCGTGAACTGGTCGCGGACGGTCGGGCGGCAGTCGCCCATGGTGCAGTCGGGGGTGCCGCTCTACCTGGAACCCGTTGTCAGAAAGCGTGTTGTCGACCTTGACGAGGAGCTGCTCGTCATCTTCTACTCCATTCTCAGCCACGCAAGCGAGAGGTATGGTTTCGCTGAGCCGTCGCACCTCGACTACCCCCTCATTGCCGGGCCCCTTTTCGACGCGTACTTGCGCGGACTGGGCAAAGCGCGCCTCCTGCGCATCCGCCACAACTACTTCTCCGATAGGTCTTTGCGGCTGTGGAGTCTTTGCTACGCGTTCTTCGACGCGGCGCACAGGGTCTCTCCCGACGGCGGTGGGCAGACGGAATATCTGTTGGCGGGCAACTTCCACGCGGTTTTTGAGGCCGTCATAGACAAGCTCGTCGGGGACAGCCCTCTGCCCGACGGCATGACCAGGACGCAAGACGACGGCAAGGTTTTCGACCACCTTTTTGTCGGGCAAGACCTGGTTGCCGAGCGGGGGAGGAAGACCTACTACATCGGCGACAGCAAATATTACAAGGCCGGAAGCCCGGTGGGGCGGGAGGCCGTATGCAAGCAGTACACCTATGCGCGCAATGTCACCCAATTGAACGTCGAGCGTTTCCTCATGGGGCAGGGGCCGTTGCCGAGCGTCATGCTGCGCGACGACGTGACGGAGGGCTATGGCGTAATCCCCAACTTCTTCGTCTCTGCCAAGATTGACCCGGGGCTCCGTTTCAGCCCCGACGGGTTGGAAAAGGCCGTCGGCAGACGCTCCTTTTGGCAGTCGCAATTCCCGAACAGGCTCTACGACCGCGACACCCAGTGCGTCTATCATCTCGACGTGAATTTCCTTTTCGCCCTGTCGCTCTATGCCCGTGGCTCGCATTCCCAAATCGTCGCGTGGAGAGATAGGGTCCGCGAGAAGATTGGCCGCGAGATCCGGGGGGAGCTGGAGCGCCGCTACGATTTCTACGTGTTGACCCCCAAGGGCGGAAGTGACAGCGCGGAGTTCATAGGCCGGCATTTCAAGATGCTCATAGGCAAGCTCCGCCGGTCGGGCGCGTGCCCGCCCGCCTTTTCGCTCGCATTGGAGAGGGGCGAGGCGTGCCTGTCGGAGAACCGCAAGGTCTTGGAGGTCTTGGCCGAGGCTTTCGACATTTCCGGGCCGGTGGCGTTAGGCGAGGGCGGCTGACCCCTTGGCTTGCGGGAGGGGCTTCGGTGTTTTTTGGGGGGGATAAGTCGCCGTTTCGCTTCGCTCCGTGACCCAATATTTGTCGTCGACAAACGAGGGCCCCCCGACCGCTTGCGGAATATGACTCCGAGAGCGGCCGGGACTTTTTTTGTTCTCAGATATGCCGCTCTTTCTGTGACTCTATTCCGAACCTCACAAAGGTCGGTTGGCGGTGTGGCGTGGCTATTTAACAAACAAAGCTCAACGGCCGGCGCGGGTGCTTGGTGACGAATTGACAATTGGCAATCCCGGGCTTTCGCCGGCGCCGACCGCGGCCCCCACGGCTCCATATGCCACAAGACTACGGCCCCCCGTCCGCCGCATGTCCCGAAAATGCTTATATTAGCGCAACTTATAGAGAGTAAGATGCAAAGAATCACCACCTACAGGCTCGCCGCCGCGCTCCTCGTTGCCGCCGCGGCGCCCGTCTCCGCTCTTGCCGCCGACAAGAGCGTCAGCCCCGCCAGCCGCGCCGAGGTCTCCGTCACCGGCCGGTGCGAGCGCCTGGCCGACGGCTCCGTGCGCTACGACTGGGCGGGCGTCTACGTCCAGACCGACTTCACCGGCGGGCGCATAGCCGCCACCATCTCGTGCGACGGCGCCAGCTTCCACAATGTCTTCGTCGACGGGCGCTTCGTCCGCAAGATTAAGGTCGAGGGGACGGATCCGCAGAGGGTCGTCCTGGCCGACGGGCTGGGACGGGGGACGCACCGCCTCCGGCTCCAGAAGTGCACCGAGGGCGAGTTCGGCGTCGTGACGCTCCACAACTTCGTCGTCGACCGGCTGTCCAAGCTCACGGCCGTCGAGCCCGCGGGGCGCATGATTGAGGTCGTGGGCGACAGCTACACCTGCGGCTACGGCACCGAGAGCGACCGCGCCGACGACCCCTTTGAGCTCGAGACCGAGAATTGCGACAAGGCCTACGCCTGCATCGTGGCGCGCTACTTCGATGCCGACTACGCCCTCGTGGCCCACTCCGGCCAGGGCATCGTCCGCCACTATGGCGACAGCGTGCAGGTCTCGGCCGACAACATGCCCCGCCGTTGGCGGCAGGTCTACGACGCCCACGGCGCCCGCCCCTACGCTTTCGACGCCTACACGCCACAGCTCGTGATGATAAACGTCGGCACGAACGACTTCTCGCCCACCGCCATACCCTCCGTCGAGCAGTATGTGGGCGGCTACGTGGCTCTCATCGACAGCATCCGCGCCCGCTATCCCGAAGCCGCCCTGCTGTGCGTCACGCCCCATTCCGCCTCGCCCTACCTCAGCGCGGCGCTCGAAGTCCTGCGCGTCAAGGTAGCCGCCCTAGACCGCGTTTTCATGGCCAACAGGCTCGACAATGTCGTCTCCGGGAGCGGCGACCTCGGCGCCAGCTGGCATCCCAACTATCGAGGGCAGAAGAAAATCGCCATGTCGCTTATCCCGCAGGTGGCGACAATCATGGGCTGGGAGATGACCGGGCGCGCCGTGGAGTGAGCCGCGGCGCGCGGCGCGTTGCGGATATGCAAGGGGGGACGCACAGCCTGTGCGTCCCCTTTTTTGCGCCTCCGGGGTCGGTTGGCAAGAGGTGAGTGGCTGGCGGCGCGGCTACGCCCTGCCTCTGTTGAAGGGGCAGAGGTCTATCGTCAGCTGTCGGAGCTGCTCGGGGGCGAGGCCCATCCTCTCGAACATCTCGACCAGCTCTTCCTGCCGCGGCTGCCCCAGGGTCATGCGGTAGAGGGTGAGGACTTTTATCAGCCTGTCATATCGGCCGTGGTCGAGGCTCATCGGGTATAGCGGGACTATGCGCTCAATCTTTTGAAGCCGGGCGCGGCGCTCTTCGGCGAGTCCCTCCGTCGGCAGGCACCAGTAGGGCACCATGTCGGAGTTGTCGCCCTTGAGCTCCCTGCCCACCGCCTCGAACATCTCCTCCCACGTCTGAAATTCAGCCTTTTGGGCGAGCATGGCGACGTTGCGGCGGATGGCGAGGCTCTTGAAGCGGTTTATGCGCCCCTCGCGCTGCTCCAGGTCGACGGGGTTCGACGGCAGGTTCCAATGGACAATCTTGCGGGCGTAGAGATGGAAGTCCAGCCCCTCCTGCCCGACGGAGGTCGTCGAGAGGACAAAGGGGCGGAACGGGGAGTTGAACGCCTTGCGGATGTTTTGGGTGCGCAAGACGCTCTTGTCCGTCACGCTCTTGTCTATGAAAGGGATGGCGAAGTGGCAACGCATCGTCGTCTTCTTGTTTCCTGTCAATGTGTCCTTGGTGTCGATGTCGAGGTTGCTGGTGTCGAGGATGGCCTCCTCGAAGAGCTCGCCAAGCTTCTCTTTCGCATCGCAGACGTGGGCGAACTCCTCAATGACCGCGCGCAGGTTGCCCTTGACGCAATAGTCCAGGACGGACTCGTAATAGTCCTCGTCGTTTTTCCTTGTGTCATATATGGAGTCGATGACGGCGGTGCTCTCAGGCTTGTTGAACAGCTTTACGAATGCCTGTCCGACCTTTGTGGCGGCTTCCGCATCCTCCGAGATGCGCATTGCGCATATTGCCGGTGAGGCTATCGCAATGTCGGTCAGCACGTCTATCGCGTTGTCGGGTCTGAAGACGCTCTCCGCTTTGTCCACCGTCTCGCCGTCGAGCATGCGCATGATGTTGAGGATCTGCCTTGCGCTGTCGCTGTCGCGCCGTTGCAGATTGGCTGTCTGCGCGTTGGCTTTGAGGAGTTGCGAGATTTTCGTCTTTATGGCGCTCTTGACGCGCGGAAGCTCCCATCCGTAGTACTCCTCGGCGGAGAACAGGTCGGCCAGCGCCCTGCAAGGGTATGTCAAAATCCCATTGTCCCGCAGGCGGTTGCCCATCCTCCTGCTCTCCGTCTGGAAATAATGGTGTTCCGCCTTGCCTTTTTGCCTCTGCTTCTCGTTCAGCTTGCCGAAGACGTACGCCTCGGCCCAGTAGGACATCATCACCGACACCATGCGCGGCACCATCTCCCACGCCGAGAAGAGCAGGATTTTCGAGAAGCTCCGCGCCTCCTCGGTCTCGAACATTCCGCCGGCCTTGTAGTATGGGTTCGAGGCCGGCATCCACAGCAGTTGGTGGGCTCTCTTCTCTCGCCGCTCGCCGAAGACCATGTCGTGCAGCATCTTCAGCTTGCCGTTGGCGGGCGAGATGTCGCGGTAGCTGTCCAAGTCGGCCTTTTTTATTAGCAGGGCGTCTGTTTTGAATTTCGCCGTGCCATCCGATTTCCGCAGCGCCCCAACAATGTCCCTCTTGAGCTCATATTTGTCCATGAACGACAGGAGGTAGGGGGAGCTTTTTACGTAATCCATCGGGAGGTGGCCCATTTCCGCGTCGTCGCTCTTCAGTCGGTCCATCATGTTGCGCATCTGGGCGTATTGCGTCACGTCTTCGGGCAAGACCGTCACGTTGCGGACTCCCGAGTCGTCTATGATGCCGCTGTTGAACCGCTCCGTGCGGCACATGACGCCATAGAGGGCGTCCTCGGCCTCGCTCTTTGCGGCGAGCAGGGGCGCGAGGTCGGTCCCGTCGGTCTGCTTCAGCGCGTTGGAGTAGTTCTGCCACGTCAGCTTGAATCCGTCGGCTCTGTCTTTCGAGACGAACAGGAAGTCCATCACTTTCATGAAGTCCCTGTAGTGACCGTCGCGGCCGTCGGTGTTAAGGTCTTCCAATGTCGAGTATGGCCTGTAGGGCGTGGCCGAGAGGAGCAGGATTTTCGTGTTGGCGCGGCTGTCGTCGAAGAATCTGCGCGTCAGCATAGACATCTCGTCGTCGCTCTGTTGGAGCAGGCTGTCGAAGCGTTGGAACTCGTCCATGATAATCAAGTCCGGGTCGAGCATCCCGACGCTTATCTCCGCGAAGATGCGGCGCAAGGCGCCGATTATTTCTGTGCGCTCTGCTCCCTCTGTGCCGTTTTGCGCGGCCTCTATTATTTTGGATTTCAGCTCGTCGGAAAGTTTGCTCCGCAACTCGTCGCGCATATGCTCAATGTAGTCCGGGCCGCACTTGTCAATCCGCTCGTCGTAGCTTTTGGGCATCCATTTCACTCCGCATCTGAAAAACTCGCGCAGTTTTTCGTCGTGCTGCCTGAACTCCGGCATTCGGAGCAAGAGGTCGAGCATCAGGCCGCGCTCGAAGACCGTCCCTTTCCCCGTTGACAGGCTGAACGATGTGGCGGGAGTGAGCGGGATGATGGATTCGGGCATCCCGCCTCTTGCCGTCTTCTCTCTGTTTTCCAGGTTCGTCTCGGCGAGAAGCAGGTGTTGCATGGTGAGGCGGCTGTCGCTCACGCTCATTCTGTTTTGCACGCCTAGTTTCTCGATGTTTTGCCCCGCAATGTTGGCGTTTGGGCAGACATACACCACTTTAAAGAAGTCGTCGCCGTCTTTCTTGTGCCATTGGCGCACAAGGTTGACCACCTCCCGCGCCACGAAAGTCTTGCCCAGGCCCACCTCGTCGGCGAGAAGCACCCGGCGGTGCCCAAGGTCTTTGAAGATGTGGACTATGCGCTCGGCTGTGGCGCGTTGGAAGTCCCATATGCGCGCTTCTTTCTTGTCGTGGCTTTTCATAGGAGTTGGATCTGTTTGATTGCTTTTTCGAATGTGGCGTACATCGTGGCGAAGCTGTCCGGGATGACCGACGGGTCGACCTTGTCAATGACTTTGCGAATCGCGGCCACGCGCTCCGGGGCGTTGTGGGCCATTCTCACCATGTCCTCGTACAGGGCTACGCTCTGCGCCGTGGCCGCCTTTGTGCGCTTGCCGGCCTTGCGCTCGCTGTCGTCTTCCGTCCAATCTGAGTTCGGGGGTGTGGCGTCTTCGGTGAGCATGTAGGCCAGGAAGTTGATGAACTTGCCTTTCGAGCCGATGATGCTCCGGAAGATTGCGCTGTCGCGCTTCTCGCGGGGAATCCCCACGGTCTCAATCTTGATTATCCGCCTTATGTCGCCCACGCCTATGACGTACCACTCCGTGAGCATCGCCAGGCCGATGCCGCCGAATGTCACTTCGCCCGCAAGGGCTTGCGCGGTTGCCGGGAGTCCCAGAGGATATAGCGTCACGTCTTGCCGGGGCAGTAGCTCCGCCTCGCACCGCACGGTTATGTCGTAGAGGTCATCCCGTTCTTGCGCTTCGGCGGTTAGGCCGGCGGCAATGGCCTGGCGGAGCGCCAGCTCGTCCTGGTCGGGGCGCGGCGCCTCGGAAAGGGGCGCTAGGCCCGAAATCAGTTCAAAGGGCGACTCTTCGCCGTCGCCGATAAGCTCACCCTTGTAGTCGTCGTAGCTTGTCGAGCCGGGGGCGAAGTTGAGCTTAAGCTGGAACTCCACGTTCCGTCCGAAAGCGTTCCGCGTGGCGTTTGCCGAGCCGACGTAGAGGCTGTAGCTCGTTTCCTTGCCGATGAAATAGACTTTTTCGTGCAGGTCTACCGTCGCGTCGGTCTCCATCTTGCTCGTCAAGACCTCTTTCGGCGCATAAACGCCGTCGTCGAACAGCCGTAGGGCCTCTTCGGTGACTGAGGCGTAGCGGGTGACGAGCATCTTGCGGCCCCCGGGGGTGCGGCTCGCCATGGCGCGTAGCGTCTCGTCGTCGACGAATGGCGAGACTAGCGCCATCTCTTGCGCGCCGTCGAGCATGTCCTCCAAGCATGTCCTCTCGCCCTCGTAGCCGTCGATGCCCATGGGGAGGAACTCGTAGTCGGCGAACGGCGAGCCGCTCAGCTCGAAATGCTCCACGTGGTTCAGGTCGTCGACAATCTCGCCGATGCGTTCGGCAATCTCGCTCGTGGCCTTTGCGGCGAGCCAAGTCAGGAAGTCGCCCAATGGGCGGTGCTTGGCCCGCGCCGGACGTGAGGCAAGGCGCGGGCCCACGCTGCCTGTCAGTGCGCACGCCGTGTCGAGGTCGTTCGACCTCGTGAGGTTGCGCGAAGAGACCACCACTTTCAGCTGACGCTCGCCTGTGTCGCGGTTTCTAGCCTTGACCACCCACACCTTGGGGTGGAAGTTGGCGAAGCTGCCGCCATGGTGCGGCAACTGCACGGGTACGACGTTGCGCTCCAGGAGTCGGTATATCTTGTTGGCGGTCTCCGGCACGGCGATGCTCCCGGCGTTGCAGAATACGGCGAACTTGTCGGTGTATTTTTGTACGGCCCCCAATGCTACCTCTTGGCAGCGCATGGTCTGGTCGGTCAGGTCGGCCATGGCGCCAAGCGTGAGAGGCACTGACAGCAGCGACGGCAGCTCTAGGCTGTATGTGGTCATCACGGCGTAGTCCACGTCGAATCCGTCGCTCCGGATCACGTCAGTGTATGTCAATTCGTCCCATAGCTCAGTCATGGGCGGCCCTCCTTTCTCAATTCCTTCAAGTATTGTTTGACCGTGGCCCACCTGTATGTCAGTTTTGTGCCTGTCGGTTTTCTGCTGTCGTATGCGGGAGCCGCGGGGTTGTCGATTTTGCGCCTCGCGCCTTTCACTTGCGCCTCGCGTGAGATGATTAGGCTGTCGAGCTCGCAATATGCGTCGGTCGCGCCGGTCGCTACGCACTCCACTACTCTACGGCAGAATGTTTTGCAACCTCTGTCGCGGACTTCCAAGTCCACTGTGGCCAGTACGGTGTCGATGTCCGTCCCGCTCTCCCGGAACTTCTGCAGCCAATATTCAAACTCTTCGCCCTGCGACTCGTCTTCGTAGCCCGAGCGGATGTAGTTGTAGCGCGCGTAGACCATGCACATGAAGTCGGAGAAGCGGCGGGCTTGGTCTTGAAGCTCGGCAAGGTCTTTGGGCAGGGGGCACGCCCCTAGGTCGTCAAACTCGTCGGGGATGTCGATTTCAGGGTGGTTTATGAGGTAGAGCAGCAACGTTCCCTGCAATGCGTCGGCTGTCTGGATGTGGCTCAAGATGAACTCGCGGTCGGCAGTGGTGAGGTATAGCGAGCACGACTCCATGAAGTCATACTCCACGTCGGTCGGGAAGGAGCAGAATTGGGTTCGCCCGCTCTTCTCCGCGTCGTCGTCGGCCGTATCCTCGTCGTCGCTCCGCAGGGCTTTCGGGGCGTTGCGCGACGCTTTCGATGTGTCGTATATCGGTCCGTAGGGCGACGAGCATCGCATGATGCCGAATGTCTGAAGCCCTGTGTTGTATATGTAAGCGGGGTCGTTTTTGACGTAGCTGCTGAGCCCTTTCTTGATGGAGCGGCTTCCTGTGATGCCGGAAGCTTGGGGCGAGCCTTTCAAGAGGCATTTCGTCATTCTGTACTCTAGCCGCACCACTTCGCCTTTGACCTCCGACGGACTGTTGTATCGCTTAGTGGTCGCTTTCTTGTAAATCTGCGGCAGGAGTGTGAAATATTTGAGATGCTTCTGCTGTGTCGACGTCCCGGGGAACATCTTGTCGGAGAACGCGTCGCGGATGCGTCCGATGCCGAGCTCGTCGAGTGCCGCCGGCTCCTGGGCCATCTTCAAGATTAGCATCGCCAGAGCTTGCTCCTTTTTGTTGCTGTGGATATGCCCAAATTTCATGTTAGCGTTTTGTCGTGTAGGTTTGTCGCAAGGCGGGGCCTTTGTATCGCCACTCTAAATTAGCAAAAAAAAACACTTGCAAGGAGAACTTTGCAAGTGTGCGCCGGTCTTTTCCGCTTATGGGGAGTTGCCGCAAGGCTAACGCCCGGCCAACCCCCGCGCCAGCCTTTTGAGCGCCTCGACGGAGACCTTGAAGTAGAAGCGGGGGGTGAGCAGCCCATATTTGCGGAAGATGGCCTTGGCCTCCGCCCACCGCCCGCGGTCGCCGCTCAGCAGGAGCCGGGCCGCGGCGGCGTAGTGGCTGCGGTCTATGTCGTCCCTGTACTCGATGTGGCGGTCCGCCATGAACCGCTCCTTTTCGCAAAACACCTCGACGCACGCCAGGAGCTTGGCGTAGTTGACTGTGTGGCTGAGCGAGCCGGGCCGCCACGTCACGCAGATTAGGCAGTGCGGGTCCGCCGTGACACGCTTCGCGTGGAACCCGGCGGTGTATGTAAACGTGGTGTCGTTGTGCATGGGCGTCTCCTTGAAGAGCAACGAGTTGTCTTGCACGAATTCGCGCCTGTAAAACTTCGCCCACGGCTCTCCCCACGCGTAGCGCAGGAGGGTCTCCCCCTTTTGCCTGTCTCCGTGCATATATTCGCGGAAGTATCCGTTCAGGCTCCTGACGCGCAGCAGTGCCGCCGGGCTGGCCTCGCAGAGCTCGCTGTCCAGCCCGCTGGCGCGGAAGAAGACAATGTCCGCGTCGTCGTCTTTGTGGGTGTCCATCATCTTGCCGACGCACGGGTTGAAGTAGTCGTCGGCGTCGATGAACACCAGCCACTTGCCGCGGGCCGCCTCGATGCCGATGTTGCGGGCGCCACCCGCGCCGCGGCCCTCCTCTTTGTTGAAGATGACTTTTACGTCATTTCTCCCCCCCTCTCCCCCGAGGAAGTTGTCGAAGTCCACCACCGAGGGGGAGCTCCTGTCGTCGACGACTATGACCTCGACGTCGTCCCTCCTGGGGATGGAGGCTATGCAGCGCTCTAGCAGGTCGGGAATGTTGTGGTGGGGGATGATGATTGAGAAAGATATGGACGGCATGGGGTCTCTGGCGTGGGTTGCAAACTTCAGCTTTTTCTGGAGGGCGGGGGGCTACTCGATGAACCCCGCGCGGGTGTGGCTCACGGATATTATGCTGTCGACGACATACTCGCTCATGCCGCGCCACACCAGGGCGCCCTTATACTCCCTGTAGTGAAGCTCCACGACCTTGCCCGAGCAGCGCATGAGCGAGTCGGCTATGTCCTTGCGCTCCACCGAGAAGTCGAACTCGTTAGAGACGATTGTCGACTGCCCGGCCCCGGCGGCGCCGCCCCGGAAGCCCGACTGGATGAGGCGCCCCTCGTAGGTCTTGAATATGTATCCCTTGTAGGTTATGAAGTTCAGCTCGCCGGCCTTGACGCCCTCGCCGAAGACCCAAAAGTAGCGGAAGCCGAGATAGCCCGCGCACACGAGCAGTAGGACAAGTGCCGCGAGGCAACCAAATTTCTTCATTTCGCTGTTTCTTATGGTATGTGTTTATATGTCTATGTAGCGCATCAGGGCCTCGTAGTTGCGGCGCGCCGTGTCTTGCGCGGCGCCGGGCTGCGTGCCGGTCAGGGCCGCGGCGGCGTAGCCGTGCCTCTCCAGGCTCTCGACGATGGGGTAGGGGTCTGTCTGCGCCACCTTGACGTAGGCCACCACGCGGTCGCCGCCGCGGTCGGTCAGCAGGCTCAATATCCTGGCCCCCGCCAGCTCCATGGTCTGCGCCAGGCGCCCCACCTCGTAGTCGGCCGGACGGGCGCACACGGCAATCGTCGCGCCGGGGGCGTCGGCGGCCATGAGGTGGGCGAAGGCGCGGAGGGCGCGCTGCCTGTCCGCCACGCCCACCAGCTTGCCGCCGTTGTCCACCACGGGGACGGTGTCGGTGTCGCGCTCGGACAATATCCGCATAATCGTGGCCGGGGCGTCGGACGTGCGGAACGCCTCCACCGGCTCGGCCTCGTCGGCGCACGCGCCGCCGGGCCCGGGCGCCCCCTGGTCGGAGAGCATCCCGACATAGGCCCCCGCGCGCCCCACGACGGGGAGCATGGCGCGGCCGCTGCGGCTCAGCTCCGCCAGGCCCTCGGCGACGCTCGATGTGTCGGCGACGAGCGGGACGTCGGAGTATATACCCTCGATGGCAGACATTGGGCTATCTACGCTTTCCGAAGTTTTGTTGTATATTTGCGTTCGTTATCTTCGGCTTCTCTTTCATCTAGCAATGATACCTCTTTTTCGCGGCGCGACAAAGACACCGCGGCACTTTTTGACAATACAAACAATAGGATAACGAGAGCAGATGACTAAACTGAGTGTCAACATCAACAAAATCGCGACCCTCCGCAACGCCCGTGGCGGCAATGCGCCCGACGTCGTCAAGGCGGCGCAGGACATCGAGACTTTCGGAGCCGACGGAATCACCGTGCACCCCAGGCCCGACGAGAGGCACATCCGATACTCCGACGTGACGAGCCTCAAGCAGGTGCTCCGCACCGAGTTCAACATCGAGGGATACCCGTCGAAGCGCTTCTTGGACCTTGTCCTGAGCGTCCGGCCGGCGCAGGTGACGCTCGTCCCCGACGCCCCCGACGCGCTGACGAGCAATGCCGGGTGGAACACCAAAGTCCACCAGGCGGAGCTGACCGACATCGTCTCGGGCCTCAAAGACGCAGGGATACGCACCTCGATCTTCGTCGACCCCGACGTGGAGATGGTGGCCTTTGCCGCCAAGACGGGGACGGACAGGGTGGAGCTCTACACCGAGCCCTACGCCTCGGCCTACGCCGCCGACCCCGAGCGGGCCGTGGCCCCCTTTGTGGAGGCCGCGGCGGAGGCCAAGAGGCTCGGGATGCAGGTCAACGCCGGGCACGACCTGAGCCTCGCCAACCTGGGCTTCTTCCTGTCCAAGATCCCCTTCGTCAAGGAGGTCTCCATCGGCCATCAGCTCATTTGCGACGCCCTCTATTTCGGCCTGGAGGAGACGGTCCGCCTCTACAAGAACGCGGCTGGCGGGGGGAAATAGCCATCGCGATGCCTGCCTGCCCCGTGAAGCCGCGCCTGTCGTCGCTCCTCCTGCTCTTTCTGCTGGCGTCCGCCGCCGCGGCCGCGCAGGGCGTGGCGCGGTCGTCGGTGCTTGCCGGCGGCAAGTGGCGCAAGGTGTCGGTCGAGGCCAGCGGGGTCTACAGCCTCTCCGCCTCAGCCCTCCGCGCCATGGGCTTCGAGAGCCTCGACGCCGTGCGCGTCTATGGGGCCGGCGGCCGGCAGCTGAGCTTCGTCGTCGGGGCCGACGACCGCGACGACCTGGCCATGCTCCCCACAGTGCGCCGGGCCGACGCGCTGCTCTTCTACGCCGAGGGCCCCGACGCTCTGTCTAGGCAGGCCGACGGCTCCTATCTGCCGTCGAACAACGCCTATTCGCGCAAGGCATACTACTACCTCACCACGGGCGCGGCGGACGACGCCGCCCCCCTCGCCGACGGCCCGGGCGGCGAGCCCGCTGTCTCCATCAGCGAATATGACAACGTCTTCGTCTACGCCCCTCAGACCACCAACGTCGGTCAGACCGGGCGCGAGTGGGTCGGCGCGCGCCTCTCGCGGGGTCGGCCCGCGCTCTCGTTGCCTGTGCAGATGGAGGTGGCCAGTGGCCGGACGGTCGTGGCGCGCTACAGGTTGGCGTCGAAGCTCACGACGGCCGGCGGCGTGTCGCTCTCCGTCGACGGGGCTGAGGTGGGGAGCGCGGTCTTGCCCGCCATGAGCGGGTCGCACGCCCTGTGGACGCCCGTGTCGGGGACAGCTAAGTTCACGGCGCAGACGTCTTCACTCTCGAACGTGGTGCTGTCGGTCGACGCCGGGAGCGACGACGCCGGTGTGTGGGTGGCCCACCTCACTCTGACCGCCCCGGCACCCCTGCGGATGTCGCCCGGCGGGGTGGCCTTCCGCTCTGCGGCGCAGGGCGACTTGCGGGGCGGCGTGGTCTCGTTCGCCGTCGACGGCGCGGGCGAGCGCACACAGGTGTGGGACGTCACGTCGGCGTCGGCGCCCGTGCGGATGCCCCTGTCCGTCGCCGGCTCTGTCGGGACTTTCACCGCGGCCGGGGGGCGGGCCCGCGAGTATGTGGCGTTCGACACCGACGGCAGTTTCCCCGCGCCGACCGACGAGGGCGACGTAGCCAATCAAGACCTACACTCCCACGGCCCCGTCAACTACCTTGTCGTCACGTCGCCGCGGTTCGCCGGTGTGGCCGAGCGGCTTTGCGCGCTCCACTCCGAGGAGGGCGGGCTGACGACGCGGACGGTCTTCGTCGACGACATATACAACGAGTTCTCCGCCGGCCGAGCCGAGGCCCCGGCCATCCGCAACTACATAAAGATGCTCTACGACCGGGGCCAAGGGAGCGCCGACGCGCTCACGCACGTCCTCCTGCTCGGCTCCGGCTCCTACGACAATTTCGACCGGACGAGGGCGGACAACGTCGTCCCCACCTACGAGAGCGCCAACTCCGACAATGGCGTCTCCAGCTACGTCTCCGACGACTTCTATGGCTGGATGGACAGCGGCGAGGGGGCGGCGGACATACGCGCGGGCGTCGACGTCGCCATCGGGCGGCTGCCCGCCGTGAGCGTGGGCGAGGCCGAGGACTACGTGGCAAAGGTCGAGGACTACGTCCGCAATCCCAAGCAGGGCGAGTGGCGCGCCAAGTCGCTCTTCATCGGGATGTCGGGCGACGCCAACGAGCATGTCAACTACGCCGAGCTCCAGGCGCAGAATTTCGAGGCGGAGAACCCCGACATGGAGGTCGTCCGCGTCTACTCCGAGGCCTACCCCGCCGTGACCCTGTCTACGGGGACGGCTTTCCCCGCCGCGGCGGCAACGGCCCGCGGCGTCATGGAGACGGGGTGCGCGTTGGTGCACTTCACGGGGCACAGCGGCGCCGGGGGCGTGGGCGAGGACTATTTGTCGAAAGACTACGTGGCCCGGATGCCCAACCGGCGGATGCCTTTCGTCTTCGTCTCGGCGTCGTGCTCTGTGGCGAAGTTCGACGTCGAGGACGGCACCATGGCCAGCGCGGGCCTCTACAATCCCGCGGGCGGGTATCTCGGCGTCTTCGCCGCCACGCGCGACGTCTTCGGCAATGGCAACTACAACGTGACGCGCCACTTCGTCAAGAACCTCTACGGCGAGACGCCCGACGGCCGCCGCCTCACGATGGGCGAGGCTTTCTTGCGAGCCAAGTCCGATGCTACGCGCTCTGTCAACTCGCTCAAGTTCTGCCTCTTGGGCGACCCGGCATTGGCCGTCGCCACGCCTCTCGGCCTCTACGTCCAGGTCGACTCCGTAAATGGCGTGCCCCTCGCCGAGCAGACTGAGCCGATGCGGGCCTTGGCGCGGTCGACCGTGGCCGGCTCCGTCCGCAATGCGCAGGGCGGGCTCGACGCGTCGTTCTGCGGGACGGCGCGCGTCACCATCTACGACAAGAGGCAAAGGCGAAAGACGTCGGGCGTCAGGAGCGGGGAACCCTATGTGTATAGCGAGTACGCCACCCGCCTCTTCTCCGGCACCGTCGGTGTGGAGGGCGGCCGTTTCTCGGCTTCGTTCGTCTTGCCGAAAGACTTCGACCTGGCCACGGGCTTCGGGCGCCTGCACGTATACGCCACGGGCCGCGACGGCCGCGACGCCATGGGGGCCACCGACGCGGTCCTGGTGGGCGACATCGCCGGCGGCGAGCTGTCCGACACCCTCGGGCCCACAATCCGCGCGTGGGTGGACTACGCCCGCGGGGCCGACGGCGCCATCCTGGGCCCGACGCCCTATCTCTATGTCGCCATCGCCGACTCGCAGGGCGTCAACGTCTCCGGCCAGGGAGTGGGGCACGACATCACGCTCGTCGTCGACGGAGACCGTGCCGGCGCGGTCTCGCTCAACGACTACTTCTCCTACAACGACGGCAGCTTCGTCGAGGGCCTGGTGGCCTATCCCCTCTCGGCTTTGGAGCCCGCGGCCCACACGTTCACAATCAAGGCGTGGGACATCCTCAACAACTCGTCGGCGGTCTCTTTCGACATCAACCTAGACGCCTCGTCGTCGGCCATACGCCTCTCGCGCCACTCTGTGACGCTCGACGACGACTTGCGCCTCACCATCCTCTCCGACGCTTTCGGCGAGACGGTCTCCATCCGGACCTGCCTCTACACGCTGTCGGGCGTCCTCGTGGCGGTGCGCGACGAGCCTTTCGCCCAGGTCAACGGCGGGCAGCAGTTCTCGGTCAAGATTGCCCCGCCCGTCGTGGCGCGCGGCGTCTATGTCCTGCGGTGCGAGGTCAGCGGCAACGGGCGGAAAACTGAGGTGGCGAGAAAAATATTACTAAACGGAGTTCAATAAATGCGAGGACGTTGCGTTCTCAGAAGTAAGATATGCGTTCGTAGTAATGAATAAGGGAAAACAACTCCTCCCCCTGTTGCTCTGCGCCCCCGCCCTAGCGTGGGCGCAAAGCGCGGACAATGGGGGGGCTGCCACAATCTCCAGCGAGTATAACCCCATCCCCTCTAGCGTGCAGATGCTCAACATTGCGCCAGAGGCGCGGGGGACGTCGATGGGCGACGCCGGGGTGGCGTCGACGCCCGACATCAATTCGCAATATTGGAATCCCGCAAAGTATGTGCGCATGGAGAGCAGGGCGGGGGTGGCGGTCTCCGTCACGCCCTGGCTGCGCAACATCATTTCGGACATCAACCTGTTCTGCCTCATGGGCTACTACAAGATGAACGCCCGGAGCGCCGTCAGTGCCGGAATCCGATACTTCTCGCTGGGCAAGTTGGAGTTCTACAACGACCAGGGCGACTTGCAGGGAGACTACAAGCCCAACGAGTTCGCCATCGACGCCGCCTACTCGCTGGCCATGTCGCAAACGGTGTCGGGAGCCATAGCCCTGCGCTACATCCACTCCGACCTCGGATTCCAAGTCGACGACGACGGATATTCCAAGGGCAACGCTTTCGCGGCGGACATTGCGTTCTACTACAAGAAGCCCTTGCAGGTGGCTGGGGCGGACGCCGACTTGATGGTGGGCGTCAACATCTCGAACATCGGCACGAAGATAACCTACGACAACGGCGTCACCAACGAGTACCTGCCGGCCAACCTGCGTCTCGGCGTCGGCTTCTGGTATCAGATTGACAGCTACAACCGCATCGGCGCCACCGTCGACGCCAATAAGCTGCTGGTCCCGACGCCCGACTACCGGAGCTCCGACACCGACGAGACCATGTATGCCAAGCGGCAGCGATACTACGACAAGTCCGTCGTCTCGGCGATATTCTCCAGCTTCACCGATGCGCCCCGCGGCGGGCGCGAGGAGCTGGAGGAGATAGACGTATGCGGGGGCATAGAGTACACATACAACAACATGTTCTCCGCCCGCCTGGGCTACCACAACAACCCCGAGAACAAGGGCAACTTGAAGTATGCCACGGCGGGCCTCGGGGTCAAATATCAGATGTTCGAGGTCGCGGCGAGCTACGTCTTCGCCGTCGGCAACGCCAACCACAACACGGCGCTGGCCAACACGGTGCGAATCTCGCTGGGCTTCGACATAGGGCGTTTCATGAGGTAGACTGAGAGGAGGGAAAGGCATGGCAAAAACAAGAGTAGGGTTCGGCTACGACGTCCATAGGCTCGAGGACGGGCTGACGATGGTCGTCGGGGGCATCAATATTCCGTTCCAGAAAGGGTGGGTGGCGCATTCTGACGGCGACCTCCTCATCCACGCGGTGTGCGACGCCCTGCTTGGGGCCGCCAACATGCGCGACATAGGCTTCCACTTCCCCGACACCAGCGAGGAGTTCGCCGGGGTGGACAGCAAGGAGCTGCTGGCCAAGACCGTGGGGCTGATTGCTACAAAAGGCTACAGGGTCTGCAACGTCGACTGCACTGTGGCGCTCCAGAGTCCCAAGATCAAGGAGCTGATCCCGGCGATGTGCCGGGCCATGTCCGAGGTCATGGGCGTCGACGACGACTGCGTGTCTGTCAAGGCCACGACCACCGAGCGGCTTGGCTTCGAGGGGCGCGGCGAGGGGGCGGCGGCCTACGCCGTGGCCCTCATCGAAAAAGATTGACCGGGCCCGGTAACAGTTGGCGTGCTTTTTTCGTAGACAAGTGCGACCGAATTTATAATTTTGCGTCCAAAGTGCCCGCTTGGCGCGGCGCTTGGCATCAGACAAAAACAGAGGTATTATTTCTAGATATGACAAACAGAATCAAAGGAATGGCTGTCTGCGCGGCCTCGATGCTGGCTGCGGCGGCTCTCCTCTCGTCGTGCAGCCTGTTTGGCGGCAAGAGGGGTGGAGGTTCCGGCGATGTCTCCAGCGCCACCGGGTGGGCCTACAACGACCCCCAATATGGTGGATATGAGTACATCTCGGGCTACGAGCAGGAGACGGGCCCGGGGTTGGTCTTCATCGAGGGCGGCACGTTCATCATGGGCCGCGTCGATCAGGACGTCATGTCGCGCAACAACGCCACGCCGCGCCGGGCCACGGTGACGTCGTTCTACATGGACGAGTGCGAGGTGAGCAACGCCAACTACCGCGAGTGGCTCTATTGGCTCAACCTCGTCTTCAAGGAGAACCAGGCCGTCTACCGCGACGCGCTTCCCGACACTCTCGTCTGGCGCAGGCCCTTGGCATACAACGAACCCTACGTCGAGAACTATCTCCGCCACCCCGCCTATGCCGACTATCCCGTCGTCGGCGTCAATTGGATCCAGGCCAACAAATATTGCGCATGGCGTACGGACAGGGTCAACGAGAACATTCTCTTTGAGCGCGGCATAATCGAGCTCAACGTCCTCGACCAGTCCGAGGAGAACAACTTCAACACCGAGGCCTACCTCTACGGCCAGTATGCCGTCACCGACGGGCCGAAGCCCGTCGAGGACCTGGCCAACGAGGGGCAGACGCGCCGCGTCCGCCAAGACGACGGCATCCTCCTGCCCAGCTATATGCTGCCCACCGAGGCGCAGTGGGAGTTCGCCGCGCTAGGCCTCATAGGCAACACTCTCGACGAGCGCATGTCCGACAGGCGAATCTACCCGTGGAACACCCACGTGGTGCGCAATCCCGCCGATGCCGACCGCGGCCGCATGATGGCCAACTTCGTCCGCGGCAATGGCGACTACATGGGTACCGCCGGCAACCTCAACGACAAGGGCGACATCACCGTCAACGTCCGCTCCTATTGGCAAAACGACTACGGCCTATACTGCATGGCCGGCAACGTCAACGAGTGGGTGCGCGACGTCTATCGTCCCCTCACGTTCCAAGACGCCGACGAGCTCAACCCGTTCCGCGGCAACGTCTTCGAGCAGCTCAAGGTCGACGACTCCGGCAACATCGTCGAGAAGGACTCCATCGGCCGGCTCATCCGCGTCAAGGAGACGGCCGAGGAGATTGGAGACCGGTGGAACTACCGCACAGCCGACGCCATCAACTATCTCGACGGCGACAACAACTCGAACATAAGCGAGAGCAGCGAGGATTGGGGCAGCGGCAAGAACACCGAGTCGATGTACGGCTCGTTCACGGGCGAGATCGACCGCTACTCCGAAGTCGGCCGAGAGCTTGGCAACCTCATCTCCGACCGCATGAGAATCTACAAGGGCGGCGGCTGGCGCGACCGCGCCTATTGGCTAAGCCCCGGCACGCGCCGCGCCCTCGACGAGCGCGAGAGCCGTGACGACATCGGCTTCCGTTGCGCCATGGTCCACGTCGGTTCGCCGGAGCAGAAAGGGAGAAGCCAAAGCCGATAGGCGGGCGTCCTCTCTGTCAGAAGAGCATCAAGGCCCCTGGGAAGCCTCTGTCGGCGATCCCCGGGGGCTTTTCTTTTGCGTCCGCCCCCTTTGCGCCCGCCGCGCCAATTGCATAATTGTCGTTTATTGGCTAACTTCGCGGCGTCTGACGCCCTGGGGGCGTCCCGATGAGCAGTTTCGGAACTTTATTAATATAAGAATCAATGAGAAAGAACATCCATCCGGAGAACTACAGGCCTGTGGCGTTCACGGATATGTCCAACAATGAGACGTTCATTGTCCGCTCATGCGCAAACTCCAAGGACACTGTGGAGATTGACGGTGTGACCTATCCGCAGGTAAAGCTCGAAATCTCCAGCAGCTCCCACCCCTTCTATACCGGCAAGATGAAGCTCGTCGACACGGCAGGCCGCGTCGATAAGTTCATGAGCCGCTATCAGAAGCACTTCGAGAACAGGAAGAAGTAAGCAGCTTCTCGCCCTGTGGCTCAAGAGAAGGGGCGGATGCCCGACTTGTCGGTCCCGCGCCCAAGGAGCCGTTAAAGAGAATAATGAGCGATGCGACCCGCGCTGCCACGGCAGGGCGGGTCGCGTCGGTTTTCAGACCATGCGCCACATACCAACGACAACATGACCGACAACGACACTTTCTCCCTGCGCCGAGTGGCGTTCCACACTCTCGGCTGTAAGCTCAACTTCAGCGAGACGAGCGACATGAGCCGACGGATGGTCGAGGCGGGCTTCTCGCGCGTGGACTTCGACGACGTTGCCGACGTCTATGTCGTCAACACATGCTCCGTCACCGAGGAGGCCAACAAGAAGTGCCGTCAGGTCATCAACCGTTGCCTGAGGCTCAACGCCTCCGCCTTTGTGGTCGTCACCGGGTGCTACGCCCAGTTGCAGCCCGAGAGGGTGCTGGCGATGCCCGGCGTGGGGCTGGTCTTGGGCGCGAACAAGAAAGGCGAGATTGTCGAGCAGGTCGAGCGGGGGCTGAAGAGGCGTGAGGAGAAGCGCGTCGTGGCCTCCGACGTCTTGCGCGACGGCGACTTCTTCGGGGCCTACTCCTCTGGCGACCGCACGCGCTCGTTCCTGAAAGTGCAAGACGGGTGCGACTACTTCTGCTCCTATTGCACCATCCCCATGGCGCGTGGGCTGAGCCGCAGCGCCGGCATTGCCGACACCCTGGAGCTGGCGCGCCGCGCCGCCGCCGAGGGGGCTAAGGAGATTGTGCTGACGGGCGTGAACATTGGCGACTTCGGGCGGCGGCGTGGCGAGACGCTGTTGGCGCTCGTCGAGGCCCTGGAGGGAGTCGAGGGCGTCGAGAGGTTCCGCATATCGTCCATCGAGCCTAACCTGCTGACCGACGAGATTCTCCGCCACTGCGCAACGTCGGGAAAGTTCATGCCCCACTTCCACGTCCCGCTGCAGTCGGGGTCTGACGAGATGCTCCGTCTCATGCGCCGGCGCTACGACACGGCGCTCTATGCCGACAAGGTGGCGACAATCCGGGCCCTCATGCCCGATGCGTTCATCGGGGCCGATGTCATTGTCGGCGTCAATGGCGAGACGGACGCCCTCTTCGAGCAGACGCGCTCGTTCGTCGAGGGGCTCGACGTGTCGCAGTTGCACGTCTTCACATATTCTGAACGGCCCGGCACAAGGGCTTTGTCGATAAAGCCCGTGGTCGGCGTCGGCGAGAGGCACAGGCGCAACGCCGTGCTCCACCAGCTGTCTGAGCAGAAAAGGAGGAGCTTCTACGCGAGGCACGAGGGGGGCGAGGCCAGGGTGCTTGTCGAGGCGAGCCTGCGCGATGGTTTCCACGTCGGTTTCTCGGAGAACTACATACGTGTCGAGGTCCCGGCGGGCGAGGCCGAGGTGAACACCATTGTCCCCGTCCGGCTGGGGCGGCTCACGGCCGACACCATGGCGATGACGTCGCGGCGCATTGCCTGAGCGCGCAACGCGTATTTTATGGCGTGTTGGCCTTTGGATATTGCCTCAGATGCGATAACTTTGTGTGCAGGTTAATCGACAGATGTTAAGATATTAATCAAACCACGACATGAAAATACTTAAGTTCGGCGGGACGTCGGTGGGTACGGCGCAGCGCATGAAAGATGTGGCGAGCCTGGTCACGGCAGACGGGCAGGCCAAGTTTGTTGTCCTCTCGGCGATGTCGGGCACGACGAACAGCCTTGTCGAAATCTCCAACTACCTCTACAAGAAGAACGCCGACGGCGCCAACGAGGTCATCAGCAAGCTGGAGAAGAAATATGCCGGCCACATCGACGAACTCTTCTCCACCGACGAGTTCAAGCAGAGGGGCATGGCGCACATACGCGAGCGGTTCGCCCACATCAAGTCGTTCACCAACAACGTCTTCACGGTCTTCGAGGAGAAAGAGATTCTTGCGCAGGGTGAGCTTATCTCCACCGGGATGTTCAACCTCTACCTCCAGGAGCAGGGCGTCAAGTCGTGCCTCCTGCCGGCGTTGGACTATATGCGCATCGACAAGAACAACGAGCCCGACACCGCCTACATCCGCGAGAACCTCACGGCCATCATGGAGAAGAACCAGGGCTACGAGATATATGTCACGCAGGGCTACATCTGCCGCAACGCCTTTGGCGAGGTGGACAATTTGCAGAGGGGCGGTTCGGACTATACGGCTTCGCTGATTGGCGCCGCGCTCCTGGCCGACGAGATCCAGATCTGGACAGACATCGACGGGATGCACAACAACGACCCGCGCTTCGTCGACGGCACGAGCCCCGTAGGCGAGCTCTCGTTTGACGAGGCCGCGGAGCTGGCATATTTCGGGGCGAAGATTTTGCACCCCACGTGCGTCTTGCCCGCCAAGGTGAACAACATCCCCGTCCGTCTGCTCAACACCATGGCCCCGCAGGCGCACGGGACGCTCATCAGCGGGCACCAGTGCCCCGACCGCGTCGCGGCCATAGCGGCCAAAGACAACATCACGGCGCTGAGAATCAAGAGCAGCCGCATGCTCTTGGCCTATGGCTTCATGCGCAAGGTGTTCGAGATTTTCGAGAGCTACAAGACGCCCATCGACATGATTACAACATCCGAGGTCGGCGTCTCGGTCACCATCGACAACAACCGGCACCTCTACGACATCATTGACGACCTCAAGAAGTTCGGCACCGTGGAGGTCGACGAGAACCAGTGCATCATATGCATCGCGGGCGACTTCGAGCCCTGCAAGATGGGTTTCGCGTCCGACATCTTCGATGCGCTCAAGGGCATCCCCATCCGCATGATCTCCTATGGCGGCTCGTCGCACAATGTCTCTATCCTTGTCGCGGCTGAGGACAAGGTGGCGGCCCTGCGCGGCCTCAGCAAGGGACTTTTCAAATAGTGTCAGAACATCGAACACTCATCACTCATGCCGACACTCTTCCCCCTGGGGCGCTTCGCCGACTTGGCGACGCCGTTCTACTTCTACGACTTGGCCCTCTTGCGCCGCACGCTGGCTACGGTGGGGCAAATCGCGCGGCGGCACGACTTCGCCGTGCACTTCGCGGTCAAGGCCAACGCCAATGCCCGGATTCTCGACGAGGTGCGCGCCGCGGGGCTGGGCGTGGACTGCGTTAGCGGCAACGAGGTGCGAGCGGCCCTGGAGCACGGATTCGAGGCCGGCAAGGTTGTCTACGCCGGGGTGGGCAAGGCCGATTGGGAGATTGAGCTTGCCCTCGACGCAGAGATTGAGTGCTTCAACGTCGAGAGCATCGCCGAGATGGAGGTCATAAGCTCCTTGGCGTGCCAGAGGGGCAAGGTGGCGAACGTGGCGTTGCGCATCAACCCCAATGTCGACGCGCACACCCACCAGTATATCAACACTGGCATCGAGGAGAGCAAGTTCGGCATCGGGCTGTGGGAGCTGGAGGAGGCCGTGGGCCGGGCCCAGGCTTTGCCGAACGTCAACCTTGTCGGCGTGCACTTCCATATCGGCTCGCAAATCACGGACATGGGGGCGTTCGTCGCCCTCTGCACCCGCGCCAACGAGATTCTGCGGTGGTTTGAGCAGAAGAGGGTGCGGCTCTCGGTGGTCAACGTCGGCGGCGGGCTGGGCGTGGACTATGAGCATCCCGACGAGGTGCCCATGCCCGACTTCGAGGCCTATTTCTCAATCTTCGCGCGCCGGTTGGAGCTCCGCGAGGGGCAGAGGCTCCACTTCGAGCTGGGCCGGAGCCTGGTGGCGCAGTGCGGGACGCTCGTCTCGCGATGCCTCTACGTCAAGAAAGGGCAACGCAAGCAGTTCGCCATAATAGACGCGGGGATGAACGACCTCATCCGTCCCGCGCTCTATCACGCCTACCACAAGATAGAGAACCTGTCGGGCGGCGGCGACGTGGAGAAATATGACGTCGTGGGTCCCGTCTGCGAGTCGTCGGACTGTTTCGGCAAGGAGATTCCGCTTGCGGCCGTGCGCCGCGGCGACCTGCTGGCAATCCGTTCCGCGGGGGCTTATGGCGAGATTATGGCTTCGCGCTACAATCTGCGCCCCTTCGCGCCGAGCTACTTCTCTGAGTAGGCGGCGCGCAGGGGGCGCACAGTGCCGCCCTCCATCACTCCCACGCAGTCCGAGGTGTCGACCCGGCGGAGGCAGACCTCGATGTCGTCTCCATAGCCTTTCTCCACGAGGCGGTTGTAGTGCCTGGCTTGGCGGAACCAGTCGACGCTGTTGGGCGCATAGGTCTCGGCCATCATGCGGACGCCAATGGTGTGGTCGTTGGCGTAGGCAACGTCGGCAACCGTCTCCAGCTCTTTTGCCATCAGCGCGGCGCACAGGTTGTCCTCCAAAGTCGGCAACCCATAGTTGCCCGAGCACACGATGACGGTCTTGGCCTCCGCCCCCCGGCTGTGGGCGAGGAGTGCGGCGGCGCGGTAGTTGAGCAGCGAGGCCACAATGACAAGGCTTGCGCCTGCGGCGTTCCGCAGCGCCAGCGTGCCGTTGGTGGTCGTCAGCACGACGGTCTTGCCCGCCACTCGCTCCGGGGTGTACGCCTGGGGCGAGTTGCCCAGGTCGAAGCCGGGAATGAGGTCGGCGTGACGTTCGCCTCCCAATACGACATCCCCGCGCCCAAGCCTCTCGGCAATGGCGCGCGCCTCTTCGACCGTCGGGGCGGGGACGACACCCGACGCCCCGTTGCTCAGGGCCACGGTGATGACGCTCGTGGCGCGGAGCACGTCGACAACGACGGCCACGCAGCCGCCGAAGTCATAGCCCTCCGCGGACTGCGCCGTGGGCAGAATGTCCAGTGTCATGCTGTGTGTGTCAGAATCGGAACGCCAGCCTTGCGCCGATGTTGCGCGTCTGCGGGTCTAGCTCCGGGCCCCAGCGGAACGAGAGGTCGTCGCTGACGTCGAAGCTGAAAAAGTGGGCATCGACGCATGCGTCCACAATCTGTATGGCATAGAGGCCGATTATGCCGAAAATCGAGAGGTCGCGGTAGCGACGGTAGTAGTCTTTCTTGTTCCGCAAGGCCGTGGTGAACCACTGCTTGTACGTCCCCTGAACAAGCTCCTCCGTGAGGTGCGACCGCTCGACGAAATACATGTAGCTCTTGTTGTTGGGGTCTTGGAGCACGAAGTCGCGGTAGGCGTTGCTGTAGCGCTTGTAATATTTGTTGTTGAAGTGGATGGCGTAGACCAGCGCCGCGGCGCCGCCATAGAGTATCGGGAGCTTCCAATACTTCTTGTTGTAGATTTGCCCCAGTCCGGGCAGGATGGCGGCGTACATCGTCGCCGTCTCGGGCGAGTGCCCCAGTTGGCCGACGGGGACGGACTGGATGAGGCGGACGCTCTCGCCGTCAATCATCACGAGAGTGTCGGGGACGACGGCCACGATTGGCGCCAGGGCCTCAATCGGCCTCTCCGCCCGCAGGCTGTCCGCCGCCTCGCTCCCTCGCGCCCCCGGTGTGTCCACCTGGGCGAAAGAACTCCCGCCGCCGGCCGCGAGGGCCAGAAGCGAGAGCAGTGCGTAGATGGCCGGGTGCAGGCGCCTAGGCATCGGCGTTGGGCTGCCGGGCGGCGTCGAGAATCTCCATAATCCTCTCCAGGTCCTCCGTGGTGGTGAACGGGATGGTTATCTTGCCTTTGCCGCTCGCCGAGCATGCCAGTTTGACTTCCGTCCCGAAATAGCTGGAGAGCTGCGCGCCCAGGGCGCGATACTCCTCCGGGGTCTGCGTCCGGGGCCTCTTGGATGCCGGGGCCTGTTGCGGCGCGTCTTCGCCGGCGGCGGGGTGCGGCTGCGGGTCGTTGTACTCCCTCACCATCTCCTCAATCCGCCGGACGGAGTAGCCCTGCTCGACGGTCTCGTGGAAGAGCATCAGCTGGGTGTCCTCGTCGTCGACGCCCATGATGGCGCGCGCGTGGCCCATCGAGATGAGCTTGTCGCGCAACCCGTCGCGAATCTCCTCCGGGAGCTTGAGCAGGCGCAGGTAGTTGGTGACCGTCGAGCGTTTCTTGCCCACCTGGTCGGCCAGGGTCTCCTGCGTCAGGTTGCACTCGTCGATGAGCCTCTGGTAGCTTTGGGCCTCCTCGATGGGGTTGAGGTCGGCCCTCTGGATGTTCTCTATGAGGGCCACGGCGAGCATCTTGTCGTCGGAGACCTCGCGGACGTAGGCCGGGACTGTCGGCAGTCCCACTATGCCGGCGGCGCGGAAGCGCCTCTCGCCCGCGATAATCTGGTAGCGCCCCGTCTCCTCAATCTTGCGGAGCGTCAGCGGCTGGATTATGCCCACGCTGCGGATGGACGACGCCAGGTCGTCGAGCTCGTCTTGCTTGAAGTCGGTGCGGGGCTGCCAGGGGTTGGCGTCGATGAGGTCTACCGCAATCTCGTCAATCGAGGCTTGCGCCGGCGCGGCGTCGTTGGCCTCGCTGCCAAGCAGGGCCTCCAGGCCGCGGCCTTTGCCCAGTCCAAAACTCTTTGCCATCTTCTCTCTTGCCTCCCCCTATTGTTTTTTGCCGTTGCGCTCCAGGAGCTCGCGAGCAAGGTTCAGGTAGTTCTGGGCCCCGCGGCTCGTGGCGTCGTAGCTTATGGCGGCCTGGCCGTGGCTCGGGGCCTCGGACAGGCGCACGTTGCGGGCTATGAGGGTCTGGAACACCATGTCCTGGAAGTGGCGGCGCACTTCGTCGAGAACCTGGTTCGAGAGGTTGTTGCGCGAGTCGTACATCGTCAGCAGGAAGCCCTCAAGCTCCAGCCCGGGGTTGAGGCGCTTCTGGATTATCTTTATCGTGTTGAGGAGCTTGCCCAGGCCCTCCAGGGCGAAATACTCGCACTGCACGGGGATGATGACCGAGTCGGAGGCCGTCAGCGAGTTGACCGTGATGAGGCCCAGCGAGGGGCTGCAGTCGATGAGGACGTAGTCGAAACCGTCGCGGACCTTGTCTATCATGCGCTTCATGGTCTTCTCGCGGTCGGTCATGTTGAGCATCTCAATCTCGGCGCCGACCAGGTCGATGTGCGAAGGCATGATATAGAGGTTGTCTATCTCGCATTTGAGGATGGCGTCGTTGGGGTCGGCGTCGTTGACCATGCACTCGTAGATGGTCGTCTTCATCTCGCGCACGTCGAAGCCGAGGCCCGATGTCGAGTTGGCCTGGGCGTCGGCGTCGATGATGAGGACTTTCTTCTCCAGCACCGCCAGGCTCGCCCCCAGGTTGATGGCGGTGGTCGTTTTGCCGACGCCGCCTTTCTGGTTGGCTATTGATATGACTCTTGCCATTTATTGTCCGTTATGTTATTGCGGCAAAGATAGTGCTTTTTGTAATAAGCGGATGGTGTTCCACGACGCGGGGCGGCGTGGGGCGGCAGGGGCAACGCTCGTTGTTTCAGTGTGTTGCGTCGCCAAGGTCGGCGAAACTGACATGTTCCACGAGTTATTGACAAAATGCTACTGACAGGTGTTGGTAAGTCCCCTCCGCCCCTTAACGGCGTGGACGGCAAAACGTTCGGCGGACTCTTGCCCGCCGGCCCCCGACAGGAATCGACAAGGAAACTGACAGGGCGGGGCTACGCTAGCCGGGCGATGACGACCCCTATGCGCTCCACCACTCCCGAGACCAGGGCGTTGCCGAGCAGGAAAGCGCGTTGACAGACACTCGCACTCCCCCAAAGGTAATGAAAAGGGGCGAATCGGCGAGTCTCCTCTCAGAACACCACGACCCGCCGCCCATCGCCGCTCCTCCGGGCGCGGACATTGCGCCCGGCCTCCGCGCCGGGGCGGAGGCGGCGCCCCAGGAGGTCGTAGGCCTCCACCTCGACGCCGGGCCGCGTCTTCACCTCGGCAATGGCCGTCGGCGCGCCCTCGGCAATGTAGCCCAGCGAGGTGTCTTCGATGCGGGTGGCGTAGCCGCTCCCCTGCCAGTTGCCGGGGGACCCGCGGTAGGCGCGCCAACGCCTCCCCCGCGGCAGAGCGACGTCGGGACGACCCGCCTCGGCGAAAGCCCCGGGCATGATGTGGATGAGGTCGGCGGCCTGGCGCAAGTCCACCTTGGTGTTGCGGTAGGTCTCCCGCTTGGCGAAGCAGTCGCGGCCGATGCTTACCACGCCCTTGCCGATGAAGACGCTCTTCAGGTACCAGTCGCCCTTGAACGCCTCGTCGTCCACCGTGAGGCGGCTTGCGCTGCTGAGGCTTATGTTGCGGAAGTATGTCTCGCCGAAAGCCCCTTTGCCGATGCGCTCCAGGGCGCGCGGCAGGGCAATGAACTCCTCCTTGACCTCGTAGCGGTTGAAGGTGTTGACCATGGCGTAGTCGCCAATTGTCTTGAGCGACTGCGGTAGCGAGATGCCGCCCGACGCGCGGACGAAGGCGAGCGCCCCCTCGTCGAGGACGACGCGCCCCTCCTCGACCACGACGTTGCCATACGAGCCGCCGAAAGCCCCCGAGCCAATCGTGGCTATCGAGGCGGGGATGAAGAGCGTCGCGCTGCTCGACGGGTTGAACGCCTCCTCGCCCACGCGGCACACGCCGCTCTCGACGACGAGGCTCTTGATGGTGTTCTCCATCTGCACTAGCGGCCCCCGGTAGTTCTCTTTCTCGCGCCTGTTTTGCGCAAAGGCGTAGTTGCCGACGCTCACGACGTTCTTGGGAACCAGCACGGCTGTGAGCCTGTTGCCGAAGAACGCCGAGTCGCCGACGCTCTCCACTGTCGGCGCAATGGTGAGCTCGGAGATGGCGTTGTTGCCGAAGCCGCCCAGATGGCGCAAGGACGAGGGCAACGAAATCCGCCCTATGTGGTTCCATCCGAAAGCGTCGCGCCCGATGCTCTCCACGCCCTCGGGGATGTCTACCGACGTCAGTTGCCCCCAGGCGAAGGCCTCGCGGGGGATTACCTTGAGCCCCCGCCCCAGGGTGAGCTTCTTAAGGGGGCAGTCGCAAAAGGCGCCGGGCCCCATCCGCGTCACGCTGTCGGGAATCCGCAGCTCCTCGATGTCGGGGGTGGAGTTGGTGCTGTGGAAGAACGCCGAGTCGCCAATCTCCTCCAGCCCCTCGCCAAGCTCTATGGCCGTGAACGGGTTGCGGCCGAAAGCCCGGTCGCCGACAATGCGCACGCCCGGCGACAGCGTGAGCCGCCTTATCCCCCTGTCCCAAAAGGCGCGGCTGGCGACGGCCTCGACCCGTACGCCGCCAATGGCCGACGGCACGGTAAGGTCGGCGTAGGCCGTGCCGGGGTAGGCGGCGCGGACAATCGTGTTCCCCTCCATGACCACATCGCCGGCCGTCAGGGTGTGGCTGCTTTGGGCGGCGCTGTGTTGCGCCAAGGCGAAGATGGGCAGGGCCAATCCTATTGAGAGTAAAGCTTTCATCTTCTGTCATTTTTTTTCTCACAGTCTGCACAAGCCGAATCGGCAACAGCGGCTCCAGGTCTTGATGCTGCGCAGAGTAGTAATGGTTGCTGCTGGTCGTCGATGTGACGTCAATGTGTCTTCATGTTTGGTCGTTTTTGGGGTGGTCTACGCAAGAGTAGTGCTTGCTGTTGCGAGTATCTAGTGTTTTGTTGTAATACTTTCGCTCCGTCTCTCTATCGTTTTGTATGCGTATTAGTTTTTACTATATTTGACCATTCGCTTTCGTTGAAAGCTCTAGAGCTGTTGCTTTTCCTTTCTGCTTCCAATTCTCACCAATGAAAACACTCATGCTGCTTCTCGTGTCGCTCGTGTCGCTCGCCGCGCTGCCGGGCGCCGTGCGCCCCAAGCTCTGCTGCTTCGTGGGGGGCGAAGTCGTCGAGGGAGCGGGCGACAGCGCAAGGCGCCGAGCGTCGGACTTCATCTTCGACATCTCTTGCGAGACAATGGTCTTGACCTGCATCTTGGGCGGGTTCCCCAAGCGCGAGGTGAGCAGGCTGAAGTTCCTCGGCTTCTCAGACGACGCGTATGTCCAGACGAGCCGCTACGCCATCGTCGGGACGCCCGACACCCTGACCGTGGGGCGCAACGAGCTGTGCAACGTCGGGATTGTGACCATCGTCTCGCCCCGCGGCGTGCGGACATACAGGGGTGAGTTCTCCTACTACCACAAGTAGGCTCTCCCCCGGCGGCCGGGAGTTTTTGGGGCGGGCGCGCGCCCGGCGCCCCTGTAGCCCCAAAAGTGCTATCTTTGCATTCGTTTGCCCCGTAGACCTCAGAATGTACGAGCTGCTCAACACGATAGACTCCCCCCGCGACCTCAAGAGGCTCGCCGTCGACCAGTTGCCACAACTGTGCGGCGAGCTGCGCCATTTCATCATCGAGCAGATGAGCCACTCGGCCGGGCATTTCGCCGCCTCCCTGGGCGTGGTGGAGCTCACGGTGGCAATCCACTACGTCTACGACACCCCCTATGACAAGCTCGTCTGGGACGTCGGCCACCAGGCCTATGGGCACAAGATTCTCACCGGCCGCCGCGAGGCGTTCCCGACGAACCGCAAGCTCGGCGGGCTGAGCGGCTTCCCGAACATCTTCGAGAGCGACTATGACGCTTTCGGCGTCGGCCACTCCTCCACCTCCGTCTCCGCCGCGCTGGGGATGGCCATCGCCGCGCGGCTCAGCGGGCAGAGGAGGAGGCACGTCGTGGCGGTGATCGGCGACGGGGCGCTGACGGGCGGCGAGGCTTTCGAGGCGCTCAACAACATGGCGTCTGCCAGCCCCGACATGCTCGTCATCCTCAACGACAACAATATGGCCATCGACAAGGTGACGGGCGGAATGAGCCAATACCTGCTCGACATCTCGACGTCTGGCCTCTACAACCGTTTGCGGAACAAGATTTCGCAGTACCTGGACCGCAAGAACGACTCCGCCACTGGTCACAACAGCTTCATAACCAAGCTCAACAACAGCCTCAAGAACCTTGTCAACCATCAGACGAACATGTTCGAGGGGCTCAACATACGCTATTTCGGCCCCACCGACGGGCACGACGTGAGGTATCTCGTCTCCATCCTCCGCGACCTCAAGCGCATCGGCGGGCCCAAGATGCTCCACGTCATAACGGTCAAGGGCAAAGGCTTCAAGGCCGCGGAGCAGGACCCCACGAAGTGGCACGCCGTCGGGCGCGGCTTCGACCCCGAGACGGGCGAGCCCGTCGAGGCCGCCGCGCCGTCGTCGCCCAGGCCGCCGCGCTTCCAGGACGTCTTCGGGGAGACCATCGTCGAGCTGGCGCGAGCCAACAGCTCAATCCTCGGCATCACGCCGGCCATGCCCAGCGGGTGCTCCCTCAATGTCATGATGCGCGAGATGCCCGACCGCTGTTTCGATGTCGGCATAGCCGAGCAGCACGCCGTGACGTTCGCCGCTGGGCTAGCCATTTCGGGCTACACCCCTTTCTGCAACATATATAGCACTTTTGCGCAACGGGCCCTGGACCAGGTCATCCACGACGTGGCTCTCCAAAGGCTTCACGTCGTCTTCTGCTTCGACCGCGGAGGCCTCGTGGGGGCCGACGGGGCCACGCACCACGGGGTCTTCGACGTCGCCATGCTCCGCCCCATCCCGAACCTCGTCCTGATGAGCCCCATGACGGAGCCCGAGCTGCGCAACATGATGTTCACCGCCCAGGATCCCGGCCTCGGCCCCGTCGTCATACGCTATCCGAGGGGCGAGGGGTCTACCGTCGATTGGCGCACCCCGATGCGCAAGGTCGAGATCGGGACGGGGCGCAAGCTGCGCGACGGCGCCGATGTGGCGCTGCTCTCCTATGGCCCCATCGGGGTCGAGGCGGAGGCCGTGGCCGACGCCCTGGAGGCCCAGGGCATTTCCGCCGCGCACTACGACTTGCGTTTCGCCAAGCCGCTGGACAAGGCGCTGCTCGACGAGGCCCTGTCCGCCCACCGCCTTGTCGTGACCATGGAGGACGGCGCGAGGGAGGGCGGCGTGGGCTCTGCCGTCGTGGAGTATGCCATGGATTGCGGATACGGGTGCCGCGTTGTCCGCGTCGGCGTGCCCGACGTGTTCGTGGCCCACGGCTCCGTGGCCGAGCTCTACCGCGAGTGCGGGATGGACGCCGAGAGCGTCGTGAGCCTTGTCCGAGAACATTTGGGGCGGCTGTCCGCTCCACAGCCGCCCCTTGTTGAGCATCTCTGCTGAGGCCGACGGGCCTACTTGGGCGCGCCCTTGTAGCTGAACTTGTGCGCCTGGAGCATGTTCTTCGGGTCGAGAACCTTGTCCAGCTCCTCTTTGGGCATGAGGTTCATCTCCAGCACCACGTCATATAGCGACCGCCCCGTCTCCAATGCTATTTTTGCGCACTTCGTGGAGTTCTTGTAGCCTATGTAGGGGTTCAGGGCCGTGACGATGCCTATGGAGTTCTGCACCATCTCCTCGGAGTGCTTCTTGTTGATGGTGATGCCGTCCACGCACTTCTCCGTCAGCGTCCGCAGGGCGTTGGTCAGCCACGTCTGGCTCTCGATGAGGCACTCCGTGATTATCGGCTCCATGACGTTGAGCTCGAGCTGCCCGGCCTCGGAGGCCATGGTTATCGTCGTGTCGTTGCCGATGACTTTGAAGCACGTCTGGTTCGTCACCTCCGGGATGACGGGGTTCACCTTGCCGGGCATGATGCTCGACCCGGGCGCCATGGCGGGCAGGTTTATCTCGTGCAGGCCCGCCCGTGGCCCTGAAGACATGAGGCGCAGGTCGTTGCACAGCTTCGACACCTTGACGGCCAGGCGCTTCAGTGCCGAAGAGTAGCTCACGTAGGCGCCCGTGTCGGGAGTGGCCTCCACGAGGTCGGGCGATGTCGTGAACGTGTCGCCCGTCAGCTCGCTCAGTTTGGAGGCGCACAGCTCGGCGAAGCCGGGGACGGCGTTGAGGCCCGTCCCGATGGCGGTGCCGCCCATGTTTATCTCGTGCAGGAGCTTCGCGTTGCGCTCCAGGTTCTGGACCTCCTCCTCCAGGTTGTTGGCGTAGGCGTTGAACTCTTGGCGGAACGTCATCGGCACGGCGTCTTGCAGCTGCGTGCGCCCCATCTTGATGGCGTCGCCAAACTCCTCGGCTTTGCGGCGCAGCGAGGCCACCAGGCCGCCCAGGGCGTCCTCCAGGGCCTTGTTTAGGCGGATGAACGTCAGGCGGATTGTCGTCGGGTAGACGTCGTTGGTCGACTGCCCGCAGTTCACGTGGTCGTTCGGCGAGCAGTGCTGGTACTCGCCTTTGCGGTGGCCCAGGAGCTCCAGGGCGCGGTTGGCTATGACCTCGTTGGCGTTCATGTTGACCGACGTCCCGGCGCCCCCTTGCACAATGTCGACAATGAAGTTGTCGTGCAGTTTCCCGTCGGCAATCTCGCGGCAGGCGGCCCCGATGGCGTTGGCCACGTCGTCGTCGACGACGCCCAGCTCCTGGTTCGCCTCGATGGCGGCGAGCTTCACCAGGGCCACGGCCACGACGTAGTCGGGATAGTCGCACATCTTCTTGCGCGAGATGCGGTAGTTGTTCAACGCGCGCTCTGTCTGCACTCCATAGTAGGCCTCGTCGGGGATGCGGAGCTCGCCTAGCAGGTCGGCCTCCACTCGGTAGTTCTTCTCTTCAGACATATTGCTTAGGCTTTGGTTTGTTGTGGGCGGCTTTGCCGGGTGGGGGCTTTGCCCGCCGTCGGTGTGCCGCCACGTCAGTGTTTATTGGCTATGTGCTAAGATATATAAAAAGATGCGAAGAACCAACAACGAGAAAGGCGGGGATTTTCGTCCGTCCCCGCCTTTCGCCCACCTTGCCGCTCCCCCGGTTTCACCGCCCGAAAAGCCCCGGCTGGGTGAAGCGCAGGATTGTCATCTCGCCGGCAATCTCCTGGAGCAGCTTGTCCGTTATCTCGTAGCGCCTCGTGCCGCCGCCGTCGCGGCTCACGGTGCAGTCGAAGTAGCGCCGCGGGCCGGGGTCGTCGCCCTCGCGGGCTGTGGCGAGCGAGTAGACCCGCGCGTCGGCGGGCCACACCGTCTGGGTGCTGTCCTCGAAGACGAACTCGTAGTGCCCGCCTTCCACGCCGGCCCACTCCATCAGCCACCGCCTCTCGACCTCGGCGGAGTCGCCGGCGGCTATGGCGTACTCCCGCGTGCCCTCCGGGGCGACGCACCGCAGGGTGAAGTCCTGCCCGGTGCCGTTCACCACAAACTCGTGCGCTATGGCGTAGGGCGGATGCCCCATTTTGCGCATCGTGTCCGCGAGCTCGGCGAGGTACGTGTCGGTGAGGATGAGTTGATAGTTGAAAATGCCTGTCGGTGTGTTGAGCAACTCAAACGGGTTTTCGTCGATGTCGCACAGCGCCGGGTCTACTGTCTCCACTTCAATGACACTGTCCGTAGTCGCAATGGAGAAAGTCATTCGTACGCATCTTTGTCCGCCGAGGAGGTCATAGGCGGACGAGCCGGTTTCGCTCTCGCCGGCATTGAGCTTAATGTTGCGTGACCTGTATCCGGATTGTGAGTAGAACCATTCGTCTTGCGAAACTATGACGATGTGCCCGCTTGATTCGTTGCGCACAGCCCCCTGGATTACGCCGTCTTCGCATCCAATCGAGCAATATGTGAGGTGGCACAGGCTAATTGCGGCAGTCGCCCCAAGCGTCAAACAGCGCCCTAATCTTCTGTTTCTTATTCCAGTTGTTTCCATAGGATTTTGGTTAGGTCATTTGTCGTGTCGACTTCCGATGTTGCGAAGCGCGCAGAGCCGTCAGGGGGGCTTCTAAAGATGGGCGCGTGGCTCGTATGCTGTCCGCCTATGTCACCGCCCGAAAAGCCCCGGCTGTGTGAAGCGCAGGATTGCCATCTCGCCGGCAATCTCCCGGAGCAGCTTGTCCGTTATCTCGTAGCGCCTCGTGCCGCCGCCGTCGCGGCTCACGGTGCAGTCGAAGTAGCGCCGCGGGCCGGGGTCGTCGCCCTCGCGGGCTGTGGCGAGCGAGTAGACCCGCGCGTCGGCGGGCCACACCGTCTGGGTGCTGTCCTCGAAGACGAACTCGTAGTGCCCGCCTTCCACGCCGGCCCACTCCATCAGCCACCGCCTCTCGACCTCGGCGGAGTCGCCGGCGGCTATGGCGTACTCCCACGTGCCCTCCGGGGCGACGCACCGCAGGGTGAAGTCCTGCCCGGTGCTGTTCACCACATATTCGTGCGCAATGGCGTAGGGAGGGGTTCCCATTTTGCGCATCGTGTCTGCCAACTCGGCGAGGTACGTGTCTGTGAAGACGTAGACGAATGGGTTATATCCTTCTTTCGTGGCGGAGAACTCGAACTTTTGGAAATAGGCGCTATCGGGGTCAATCCCATATTTCTCAACTTCTATCACGCTGTCGAGTGTCATCAGCAGCACGCGTTCGGCGAAAAAATGCAGATATGCGGCGTGACGTTCTTCCTCTTCGCCGGGCTTTAGCTTCACGTGGCGTTGCTCAATCGTGCCGTCGATGCGGTAGTCTGGCCCGATAAGGATTAGAAATTGGCTTGTATTGTTCCTCGCTATGGGCATATACTCGACCGGATTCGATGCTAACTCAACGTCGCACGAGCTTACGGCACATGCGGAGGCGACTATTGCGCTAATAGCTCCAAGTTTGAAATAGTTCATCGATTTGTTTCTGTTGGCGTTTTCCGTTTGCTGTGCTTTTTATGTTGTCGCGCCACTTGCCCCAAGATGTCGCCCTGCGCAAGCTGCGCTCTATTTCCGAGATTGTCATTCCGCTCACGTTGTCGGGCTTCGATGTCTCGCCCACTTTTGAGTCGTTGTCTATCAAGTCCATGACAATGCCGGTGTACTCGTTATCGTATGCCTTGCGGTGGTCGCCATACAATTTGTTTGACGCGTAATTTTCCACTCCTCTGGCCCATGACTCTTTGACCTTGGTGCTTGTCTTGCGATAGTCGGTTTTGTCCCAATTGAAGTGTGTCGAGTGTCCTATTTCATGGAACGTTGTGCAGAAGAAATCTTGCGATTTGGCTAGTTTGTGGTAGTAAACGACTACTTCGGACGACCCAGGGAAGTGAAAGTTACGAAATTCTCCTCTCTTGTCGGGAGTTCTGCACGACAGCCTTATGCACAAATTCCTGTCTCCTGGTTTTGACAGTCCGAGTTCGGAATGCTTATAGTAGTAGGTGTGCGCCGCGCGGAATACCGAGGCGTATTTCCACGCCGCATGTTCTGGGTTGTTAAAGGTCACGTCGATTTGGCTCTTTGTGTTGCCGCTCAGCGACGTCTCGGCCACCGCGAACACTTTGCCAAGCCCTCGAATGTGAAAGTCGTCGCGGCGCCACTTCGCATAGTAGCGAACCTTGGAGCGTCTGCGCCCGAAGCTGAAGTGGCCGTTGGCGTCCGTGCAACATTGGTGTACGACCACAAGTTTCTGGTATCGGACGGGGACGCCCTCCATTGGGATGTCTCTGCCAATCGTGGTGTCGTGGTAGCGCAGATACCCGCCGGGACGCCACTTGCTCTTGTTTGTGTTGCCGGGATTCTCCTCTGTGGTCTGAGCATCCTCTAGCCCGACTAAGCGGTATGCCTCGTCTTCCAAGCTCTCCCACAGGGCCGATGCGGTCTTGTTCGCAGTCGCCTCCTCTTCGTCGTATACGTTAGTCTCCTCCATGAGGAAAAGTTCGGCCAACGTCTCGTGAGGCACGTCGGGAATCTTTTGCCCGACCCGGACGGTGCAATATTGGAATGTCGGCACGCTGTCTGGCAACGAAGGGTCGTGGTAGTAGTCGCCTATGGTCTCAATTTCTGTGTCCATGGGGATTTAGGTGTACATTATTGTCGTGTCGCCCTCTAGTGTCGCCATGTCCGCCGAGTCGCGGGGGGCGAATCGCAGATACAGGTGCGTTGTTCGGATGTCGTCCTCCGACATTCCCCCGACCTCGGCGGATTTGTTGCCCGCCTTGAGCGACGCCACGGCCTGGCGCATCACGTCGGTGGTGTAGGGCAGTGGGACTCTCTCTCCAAGCACCGTGCATCCTGCCGCAGTTGGCGTCGATGCCTCACAGGCCGACAGGTTCTGCCCGCCTGGGGCGTCGTCATGCGGCTCTGGGGCGTCAGTCTCCGTACATGAGGGGAGGATGCCTATGGCAACGGCCAATAGCAGTGGTGTTTTTTTTCATGGTTTCTTATTTTTGTTAGTATCTCGTCTCTCAATGTCAGGGACTGCGGCGGTGGGAGCGGTGAGGCTTCCTTGTGCGTGACTTGTCTCTGTCGTGTTGCAAATTTATACATTTAACACTTTATTGCAATATGGATGGCTCTTTTTTGGGGGGGGCGGCAAACAAGGCGCAAAAGAAAAGCCCCGCGCACATCCTAAAGGGTGTGCGCGGGGGCAAATGTCCCGCTTGGGAGTGGCTTCCTAGCCTAGCCGGGCCTTGATGGCCTTTGTGGCCTCCTCGTAGCCGGGCTTCTCGAGCAGGGCGAACATGTTCTTCTTGTACGCCTCGACGCCGGGCTGGTTGAACGGGTTGACGCCAAGGACGTAGCCGCTCACGCCGCAAGCTTTCTCGAAGAAGTAGATGAGCTGGCCGAGGTTGAACTCGTCGAGCGCCGGAATCTCTATCTTGATGTTCGGCACTCCGCCGTCGGTGTGGGCCAGCAGGGTGCCGAGCTCGGCCATCTTGTTGACCTCGTCGACGCGCTTGCCGGCCAGGTAGTTCAGTCCGTCGAGGTTCGCCTCGTCCGTCGGGACGACGACCTCCCTCTGCGGCGCGGCCACGGTGATGCCCGTCTCGAAGATGATGCGCTGCCCCTCCTGGATCCACTGGCCCATGGAGTGCAGGTCGGTGGTGAAGTCGGTCCCGGCGGGGAAGATGCCCTTGCCCTCCTTGCCCTCGCTCTCGCCATAGAGCTGCTTCCACCACTCGGTGAAGTAGTGGAGCTTGGGCTGGAAGTTGATGAGGATCTCGGTCGTCTTGCCCTGGCGGTAGAGGACGTTGCGCGCGGCGGCGTAGGTGCAGACGGGGTTCTGCTCAAAGGGCACCGTGCTTGCCGTTGCGGCCTCCATGGCCCGCGCGCCCTCCAGGAGCTTCTTGATGTCGAACCCGGCCACGGCTATGGGGAGCAGGCCCACGGGCGTCAGGACGGAGAAGCGCCCGCCGACGTTGTCGGGGATGACGAACGTCTTGTAGCCCTCTTGCGTCGCCAGGGTGCGGAGAGCCCCCTTGGCCTTGTCGGTCACGGCCACGATGCGCTTCTGCGCCTCGGCCTTGCCCACCTGGCTCTCCAGCTGCTCCTTGAGCAGGCGGAACGCTATGGCGGGCTCGGTCGTCGTGCCGCTCTTCGAGATGACGATGATGCCGAAGCGCTTGCCGCGGAGCAGGTCGAGCAGGTCGGCCGTGTAGTCCTCGCCGATGTTCTGCCCGGCGTAGAGGACCACAGGGGCCTTGCGCTCGGTCTGCAAATAGTCGAAGCTGTTCGACAGGGCCTCGATGACGGCGCGCGCCCCCAGGTAGCTGCCGCCGATGCCGACCACGACGACGTAGTCGCACGCCTCGCGGAGCGTCTTGGCCGAGGCCTCAATCTCGTCGAGGAACGCCTCGCTCGTCTCGCTGGGCAGATGGTGCCAGCCGATGAAGTCCGAGCCGGCGCCCGAGCCCTTGTCGAGCTTTTCCAGTGCGGCGGCAACCTCGCCCCGCAGGGGGGCTATCTCCACCGATGCCTTTGAAATGTCAATCTTCATTATGTCTGTTTTTTGTTGTCGTTAGTCTTCTCCTGTTGCCTTCCCCCGGGCCGCCCTTTTCGCCTGGCCCAGGTCTCCCCCCGCGCCCCATGTTGCCTCCACAGCCCATGGGATTCCGTGGGAATTGTTAATCATTAATCATTAATTGTTAATTGTCGATTAATCGCCGTCCTAGGGCTCACGCCCTAGGCTGTCCTATGTCGCCCCTTTGGGGCTTTGAGTCGCCGGGCGAGGCGTACGCACAAGTCGTATGCCCCTATATGCCCCTCCCCCAAATGGCAACTACGGTCGGTTGTCAATTGTCAATTCTTTAGGGCTTTGAGTTACCGGGCGAGGCGGACGCGCGAGTCGTATGCCCCTATATGCCCCTCCCCCAAAATGGCAACTACGGTCGGTTGTCAATTGTCAATTGTTAATTATTAATTATTAATTATCTAAGTTGTTCCGTCAGCAGCATGCACTCGATTATGGGCGACACCTTGCCGTATATTATGTTGTACACGCAGTCCGTTATGGGCATCGAGACCTGGTAGCGCTCGTTGATGGTCTTGATGCTCTTCGTGGCGTAGTAGCCCTCGGCCACCATCAGCATCTCCATCTGCGCCGACTTGACGGAGTAGCCCTTGCCGAGCATCGTCCCGAAAGTGCGGTTGCGGCTGAACTGCGAGTAGCACGTCACGAGCAGGTCCCCCAGGTAGGCGGAGCTCTTGATGTCGCGCGGGATGGGGTGGACGGTGTCCACGAAGCGCTTTATCTCCTGGATGGCGTTCGAGATGAGGACGGCCTGGAAGTTGTCACCGTAGCCCAGCCCGTGGAACACGCCGGAGGCTATCGCCATGATGTTCTTGAGGACCGCCGCGTACTCCGTCCCATATATGTCGTCCGAGACGCTCGTCTTGATGAAGTGGCACGTAATGAGCCGGGCGTACTCCCTCGCCAAGTCCACGTTCTGGCACGCCATGGTGAGGTACGAGAGGCGCTCCAGGGCCACCTCCTCGGCGTGGCACGGGCCGCTTATGACGCCCACGCGGTCTATGGCCACGCCCATCACCTCGTTGAGCCACGTCCCGACAATCATGTTGTTGCCGGGCACGAGGCCCTTGATGGCCGAGATGACGTACTTGTCGGACATCGGGACGCGCAAGTCCTTGAACACCGACGGCAGGAAAGCCGACGGCACGACGAGGAACACGACGTCGCTCGCCGACACGATCTCGTTGACGTCGTCGGAGAACGCTATCTTGCCCGTGTCGAACTGGATGCTCGTCAGGTATGACGGGTTGTGCCCCGTGGCGCGGAAGACGTCGATGTTCTTGCGGCTCCGGACGTGCCAGTTCAGCCGCCCGACGTTGCACAGGAGCATCTTGGCTATGGCCGTGGCCCAGCTGCCGCTCCCGATCAGCCCGACGCGCGGGTTGTCGCCGAGGATGGACTCCCTATGGTCGACGTCTCTGTTCATTGCAGGGCCGAGAACCATGCCGCCACGTCCTCCTGCCTGAGGGGGGCGAGGCCCAGTTTGTTCTTCTTGTTGATGTCGCACAGCATCTGGTGCACCTTGCCGGGCTTCATGGCGCCCATCTCGGCCACGGTGTTCACCCCGGCGGCGTAGAGAGGCTCGACCCACTCGGCGGGGACGCCCACCTTGCCGAACGCCTCGGCGCCGTCGCGGGCGGGCTTCTTCTCGGGCTTCATCTGGGGGAAGAGGAGGACCTCGCCTATGGCGCTCTTGCCCGTCATGAGCATCACCAGGCGGTCTATGCCTATGCCTATGCCCGACGTCGGGGGCATCCCATATTGCAGGGCGCGCAGGAAGTCCTGGTCGATAATCATGGCCTCGTCGTCGCCCTTGTCGGCCAGGCGCATCTGCTCGCGGAAGCGCTCCTCCTGGTCCAGGGGGTCGTTCAGCTCGCTATACGCGTTGGCGAGCTCCTTGCCGTTGACCATCAGCTCGAAGCGCTCCGTCAGCCCGGGCTTGCTGCGGTGCTTCTTGGTCAGGGGCGACATCTCGATGGGGTAGTCGGTGATGAACGTGGGCTGGATGAAGCTCCCCTCGCAGAACTCGCCGAATATCTCGTCGATGAGCTTGCCCTTGCCCATCGTCTCGTCGACGTCCATCTTCAGCTCGCGGCATATGGCGCGGATCTCCTCCTCGCTCTTGCCGTCGAGGTCGTGGCCCGTCTTCTCGCGGATGGCCTCCAGGATGGGCAGGCGGCGGAACGGGGCGCGGAAGCTGATGACGCGCCCGTCAATCTCGGTCTCGGGCTTGCCGTTCACGGCCACGCAGATGGTCTCCAGCAGGCGCTCCGTGAAGTCCATCATCCAGTTGTAGTCCTTATATTGGACATAGAGCTCCATGCAGGTGAACTCCGGGTTGTGCGTCCGGTCCATGCCCTCGTTGCGGAAGTTCTTGCCAATCTCATACACGCCCTCGAAGCCGCCCACGATGAGGCGCTTCAGATAGAGCTCGGTGGCGATGCGCATGTACATGTCCTGGTTGAGGGCATTGAAGTGCGTGATGAAGGGGCGGGCGCTGGCGCCGCCGGCAATGTTCTGCAGTATGGGGGTGTCCACCTCGGTGTAGCCTGCCTCATCGAGGATGCGGCGCATGGTGCGCACGATGGTGGCGCGCTTGAGGAAAGTCTCCTTCACGCCAGGATTGACGATGAGGTCAACGTAGCGCTGGCGGTAGCGCAGTTCGGGGTCGTCAAAGGAGTCGAACGTCTGCCCGTCCTTCTCCTTCACCACGGGCAGGGGCTTCAGGCTCTTGGCCAGGACGGTCAGTTCCGTGCAGTAGATGCTGATCTCGCCGGTCTGCGTGCGGAACACGTAGCCGCGCACTCCGATGAAGTCGCCCAGGTCGAGGAGCTTCTTCCACACCACGTTGTACATGGTGGTGTCCTCGGGAGAGGCGTTCACGTCATCGCGCGTGAGGTAGATCTGTATGCGCCCGCGGCTGTCCATCAGCTCGGCAAAGCTGGCCTTGCCCATCACGCGCTTGCTCATGATGCGCCCGGCCACGCACACCATGCGGCTGTTCTCCCGGGTGGGGGTTGTCGGGACCTGCTCTCCGTTGGGGCCCGTGGTGGCGGGAAGGTCAACGAAAGACTCACGTATCTCCGTGCTGTAAGCGTCCACGGGATAGGCGGCAGCAGGATAGGGGTCAATCCCCAGGTCACGCAACTGCTGCAGGTTGTTTCTCCTGACAATCTCCTGTTCGCTCAATTCCAGTATGTTCATCGTACTAATACCTATTATATATAATTCCAGCTGCAAAGGTACGCAGAAATCCCCAACAGACCAAGAGGAGAGGGAAGGAAGAGGGCGCACACCCTCGCAACAAAACACGATGAGACAACAGGAAAGGCTACTTATGCCGTAAGCACTGCTGGGGGTAGATAAGCATGAACTTGCAAGA
>CAZHOT010000021.1:0-48365 GCA_964534235.1 uncultured Marinilabiliaceae bacterium | reverse complement strand
TACGGCACTGCTAGCCGCGCCATAGGGCGGATGAAGATGGGGCAAGACGCCCCGCAAGCGGCGGGCGGCAAGCCTGAACCACAAGAGGCGTGATGGGTATTCTGCCGAAAAATAAGTACTTTCGCCGGTTCGCCGTCCGCATATAGCCGACGGCGACGCGCAAAAACAAACAGAAAAAGAGGTGAACACGACTGAGGTAATCGTCGTATCGATATTGGGTCTGTCGCTGGCGTGGCAACTCTTCTATTGGGCGTTCTTCATGTTCCGGATTCGCAAGCACCCGCGCAACTTGGCGTCGTCGCTCCCCCCGGTGAGCATCGTGGTCTGCGCCCGCAACGAGGAGGAGAACTTGCGCCGCCTCATCCCGGCCCTGGTGAGCCAGAAATATGCCGCGGCGAAGCAGATTGTCGTGGTCGACGACTGCTCTACCGACGACACTCCGCTGACGCTGGCCCGTCTGCGGGCCGAATATCCCGAAGTGTATACGACAACCATCCCCGGCGACGCCAAGTTCAAGCACGGCAAGAAGTTGGCCGTCAGCGTGGGCATCAAGGCCGCGCGCTATGACCACCTTGTCTTCACCGACGCCGACTGCCTGCCCGCTTCGGAGAATTGGCTGACGCACATGGCTGAAGCCTACGCCAACGGCGGCACGGAGCTTGTCTTGGGCTACGGCCGCTACGCCCGCCGCCCCGGCCTGCTCAACCTGCTTCTGCGCTACGAGACCTTTTGGAACGCCGTCCAATATATGGGCATGGCCCGCGCCCTAAAACCTTTCATGGGCGTGGGGCGCAACCTGTCGTACACCAAGGGTTTGTTTGGCCGCAGCTCTCAATTTCGCGACCACCTCAACGTCTTGTCGGGCGACGACGACCTCTTCGTCAGCGAGATGGGCACCCGCCGCAACACCTCGATTGTCTTCGAGGGACCGTCGCACACCGTCAGCATCCCCCAGACGACGTGGCACGGCTACACGGCACAGAAGAGCCGCCACCTGACCACGGCGTCGCTCTATCCGGGGCGGGTCAAGTTCTGGCTAGTGTCCGAACTGCTGACGCGCACGGCATATTGGGCGTCGCTGGCCGCCTCGGTCGCGGTGGGCCTGGCCTGGCAGTCGGAGGCCGCCATGTCGGCGGCCGGCATCGGGCTGGCGACGCGGACCGCGGTCATGTATGTCGCCATGGGCCTGGCTGCCCACAACATGGGCGAGAGCAAGATGTGGCTATTGGCGCCACTGATGGACATCGTAATCCCCTGCATGCAGTCGATTGCGTGGATTACAGGCACAGCAACACAAAGTCGCAACACATGGAAGTGAACAATCCGAGTCCGCACTCAGACAAGGCGCTCTACGACATGGAACTCGTGGAGCGCGCCAAGGGTGGCGACCAAAAGGCGTATGCCAAACTGCTGTCGCGCTACCGCGACACCATATATTTCATGCTCTTGAAGATGGTGGGCAGCAAAGTCGACGCCGAGGACCTTACCATCGAAGCCTTTGGCAAGGCGTTTCGCAACATCGAGCTCTACTCGCCCAAATACGCTTTCTCGACGTGGCTCTTCAAGATTGCCTCCAACAACGGCATAGACTTCCTGCGCCGCAAACGCTGCAAACTGGTCAGCATCGACCAAGACCCCGACGACAAAGAAGACGGCGCCCCGCGCCAAATATCCGTCAGCTCCGACGACCCCGACCCGTCGGAGTCGATGATAAAGAGCCAGACGGCCGAGGCCGTACGCGCCGTGGTGGACAAGCTCAAGCCGCGCTACAAGACGCTCGTCGAGCTGCGCTACTTCAAAGAGCTGAGCTACGAGGAGATAGCCCAACAGTTGCAAATGCCGCTGGGAACGGTCAAGGCCCAGCTGTTCCGCTCGCGCGAGTTGCTGTACAACATATTGAAAAACACCGAAAACGCCCCCGACAAATGAGTATCGTCGAGAACTACTTCCACGAACTTAGCGACCAGCAAAAAGCGCAATATGACCAGCTTCAGCCCCTCTATGAGGACTGGAACTCAAAGATAAACGTCGTCTCGCGCAAGGACATAGGCGAACTGATGACCCACCACGTGCTCCACTCGCTGGCCATCGCCAAGTTTGCGCGTTTCCGCCCGTCGACGCGCGTGGTCGACGTCGGCACGGGTGGCGGATTCCCGGGCATCCCGCTCGCCATCATGTTTCCCGAGTGCGAGTTCACGCTCATCGACTCGATTGGCAAAAAGGTGAACGTCGTGCAGGAGGTGGCGAACGCGCTGGGGCTGACGAACGTCAGAGCCATAAAGACGCGCTCGGAGGAGATGCGCGAGAAGTTCGACTTCGTCCTGGGCCGCGGCGTGAGCCCTTTGCAGGACTTTGTGCGCATGACCCAGCGCCTTGTAGACACGCGCACCCAGCGCAACGCCATAATGAACGGCATCGTCTATCTGAAAGGCGGCGACGTGCGCGGCGAAGTCCACCAGTTTGGCAAGAACGCCCTGTGGTGCGACATAGCCCCCTACTTCCCCGACACGGAATATTTCAAGGAGGAGAAGAGGATTATCCACATCGCCTTATAGCGACACGGCGCATCTCCGGGCGGCGACGCCCGGCCGCCGCTACAAAAACCCCGCACCCGCCGCCTCCCCGCTTGGGCAAGGCACAGGCTTGCGGGGCAATTTGTTTATAGACAATGCACAACAACAGGATTCTGACAACAGCCATATTGAGCCTGGCGACGCTTGCCGCCGCGGGCCAAGTCCGCTCGGTGCGCGACATGGTGCCGGCCGACACCCTGCTCTCGATGCTGCGCCGCCCGAACGTGGCGACGGACAAGCCGGTGGAGATTCGCTCAATCGTGACCCAGGGGCCGGCGACAATCCGAGTGCGGCTGACCGACAACGCCGCCCAACTGCCGCTCACCACAGCGCAAATAGCCACCGTCGGCGACAGCCTCCGCCACTGGTGCAAGATGCCCGCGGCGCGCGTCGTCCTGCTGGCCGGACAGGCAGACCTGACGCAGCAAGCCCTGGTGGACACAGCCACGTGCGGCACACAGGCGAAAGGCTCCCCCGTGCGCCGCACAGACCCGGGCTTCGGCGGGCCGATGGCGGGCCGCAACATAGCCCTGTGGCCGAGCCACGGCCGATATTATGAAGCCGCGCTGGAGCGGTGGGAGTGGCAGCGCGGCCGACTGCTGACCACCGTGGAAGACCTGCTGACGCCCTCTTTCGTGCTGCCGTTCCTAATCCCGATGCTGGAGAACGCCGGCGCCATGGTCTTGTGCGCCCGCGAGCGCGACACGTCGGCGGTGAGCGTCGTGGTGGACGACGAAGACGGCCCCCAGAGCTTCACGCCGACAAAGCCGTGCAGGGAGAAAGTCCCCGGATTTGGCCGCCACGAGACCCTGCGCGACCTGGCAAACCCGTTCAGAATGGGCAAAGGGCAGGTGTTCGACATGACAGAGGCGGACTCCATGACATTCCGCGGCATCGCCCCGGCCAGTGGCCTCATGACGACCTACATAGCCTACCCCCAGGCGACGCCGGGCGCGGCTAGAGCCCAAGTAACCGTCCGCCACGCCGAGGGCGAAGCCCACTACGAGATTGACCAAACCATGGGCGGCGGGATGTGGATCCCGCTCGGGACGCTGCCCTACCGCGAGGGGCGCGAGTGGGAAATCGTGTTCAGAGGGCGAGGCAAAGTGACGGCCGACGCCGTACGCATTGGCGGCGGCATGGGACGCGTGGAGCGCGCCGGCGGCACCAGCGGGATGCCCGCATGGGCCGAGGCGGCCCGCTACTACCTGCAATGCGACGGCTTCGACCACGAGAAAGTGCTGAGCATGAGCCAGGGGCAAAATGAGTATGCCGACGACATCAACTGCCGCGGCGAATGGGTCAACGCCCTTGCCGGCTCAAAACGAATCCCCATAGACCTCTCGCTGGCCCTGCACACCGACGCCGGAGTGACCGGCACGGACTCCGTGGTCGGCACGTTGGCACTCATAACGACCAAAAAGGGCGACGGCCGACTGCCAGACGGACGCCCGCGGATGACATCGCGCCAAATGGCGGGCCGAGTGACGACCTCGCTAGAGGCCGACATACGGCGCACGTGGGACAAAGACTGGACCATACGCGGCATTGCCGACAAGGGATATTCGGAGAGCCGCCGCCCCGACGTCCCCGCCTTGCTCCTGGAGCTGCTGTCGCACCAAAACGTGGCGGACATGGGCTTCGCCCTCCACCCCGCCTTTCGCCACGATGCCGCCCGGGCCATATACAAGGGCCTCTTGCGCTATCTGGAGGGCGACGACGCCCCGGTCTGCCCCCTCGCCCCGTCGAAAGTCGGCCTCCGCTTCGCCGGCCGCGACTCGCTGATTCTGCAATGGAGCCCCACGCCCGACACGTTGGAGCGCACCGCCATGGCGAACACCTTTGAGGTATTCGACGGCGAGAGGCTCATTTGCTCCACGCCCGACACATTCGCCGTGCTGTCGCAACCGAAAGACGGCGTTGTGAGAATCTACCGCATAGTGGCCGTGGGCCCCGGAGGGCGCAGCCTGCCGTCGGAGGGCGTCCCGGCGTGCCTGTGGAACGGGCCCCGCCGGGGGCTTCTCGTCGAGGGAATGGACCGCCTGGCAGCCCCTGCCACAATAGTGTCGCCACAATGGGCCGGGATTTTGACCTCCCAAGACCCCGGCGCACCGTGGCACAACGACATCTTCAGCACAGGCGAACAGCACAATTTCGACCCGAACAGCGCATGGACGGACGACGACGCCCCGGGGTGCGGAGCGTCGCACGCCGACCGCGAGATGACGCACTGGGCGGGAGCCGCCGTATACTCCAACGAGCCGTCGGCCGTCGCCATGGCCATGCGGCAGGAGGGGTACTCGTTCGTTGGCGCGACGAAAAGATTCTTCGACGCCGACACCATTGAGGGACAAGACACCACGACCTACGCCCTTGTCCGCATAAACCTCGACCGGCAACGCTCCACTCCCTATGGCGACGCCGGGGTCCGCCACTCGATATATACCGACGGCTTCCGCCGCCACGTCGCGGCCTTGGCCCACAATGGGACCCGCATTGTCGTGAGCGGGAGCTTCGTGGGGAGCGACATCGGCGACGAGGCGACGAGCGAATGGTGCGCCACCGTCCTGGGCATCCGCCACCGCACAGGGCACGCCACACGCACGTTCGGAGTCAGCGCCTCGCCTCGATGGACGCGCGACAACTGCATCGGCGAAGCACGCCGCCAAGACATATGGCATCAACAGGCCGACGCCATAGAACCCGCCAGACCCGGCGCAAAAACCGTGTGCAGGTATACCGACACGTGGATGTCGGCGGCTGTGGAGTATGGGAATGTGGTTGTAGTTGGCTTCTAGCCCGAATGCGAAGCAACGACGCACCGAGGCGCACAACCGACATATGAGGTATGCACACCGTTCAGGGGGTGTTGTAATATTAACACATTTAACGAGTAACCATCCACTACACGCAACTAAAAACAACAGCGACTCGAATTATTCCATCTATCAAGCGAATGCAAGCAAAAAAACTTACCTTCGTGACGAAGTAATCATTGGCGGCACTCGCCGCTCCTAGTAACTAAACCAAAAAGGCAAATGAAAAAGCTATTCATCGCATTGGCAGTATGCGCACTAGCACTACCAGCGACAAGTGCTTACGCAGAGCAGAGGCAGAGGACAGACACACCGAAAAAAGTAACCGTCGAAGTTGACTTTAGCAAGGGTCTGTTGGAGGTCACCGTGTACGCAGACAAGTAGGCATATGAGCGATGAGGTGTGGGAGAATCCCCATACCTCATTGTTTCTGAATTGTTGAGGATATGAAAGTTGCATTTGCAATATTATTATCAGCGTTCCCCCTGTGTTCATTCTCACAGTCGAACATCCAAGTCACCTACAGAGCCTCAGACAACGCATTAGCTGAAATGTTCAGACGGGCGCGGAATCTCTCGCTAGGCGGTCAAGGCTCCACCCTGTTCTCCGACGATAACATTAACGACAGAACTATGGTCCTGACCACAGACGGCCGCAGGTCGATGTTCACAGAAAAGGAGGAGGACGACGACGAGATGAGCGACGACGACGGACCAAAAATCATATACGTGTCGCAAATCTACTGGGGCGAGGGATGCAGAGTGTTCAAAGAGTACGACACGAAATATGTCCTAATGGAGCAATATTTCCGAGTGCGTCAACCATACCTTATTGCGGACTCGACTTTCAACCGGCAATGGAAGATTGAGAAAGAGTACAAGGAGATATTGGGCATGAACTGCCAAAAGGCGACGAGCGCGGACACCATCACGGCGTGGTTCGCCATCGACGTGCCAATCCCCGACGGGCCACACACATACGGCGGCCTGCCGGGACTGATTATGGCACTAGACGACAACAAGGAGCAGTATGAATGCACGGCAATAGAGGAGACGAAAGAAAAAGTCCCGGCAACGCCCAAAGGCGAGACAATAACGATGGAGGGCTTCCTTGCGGCCGTGGACTACTACTATGAGCACAAATATGATGATTGGGAATAGGGCGAACCCATTGCGTGCGTATGGATAGGTGGCACGAGGCTTCGTTGCAACCTCAACACGTACAACTATCACCATCAGAACACCATTGAGAACAAGAGAGCAGAGCCCCCGATTACGTAGCAAACCGATGCGAACTATTTTGGCAGCAAGCCTTATCCTCCTGTGCGTCAATGCGTCGTCCACGGCCCAGACGCACTTTCTAGTGAAATATAGGGCGACGAACAACGCACTTGCGGAATACTTCCGAAAGATGCGCGCTTTCTCAAAGAACGAGAACTCGGTGCTGTTCTCAGACGAGAACCTGGAGAAAGAGAGGATGATGGGCCTCACGACCGACGGGCGGCGTTCGCAATTCGCAGAGCTGGAGGACGAGGGCGAACTGACGGACGACGACAGCCCTCGGATCAGGTATGTGTCACAAGACTACTGGGGCGAGCGATGCAACATATATAAGGAATACGCGACCGGCGCAATCATGATGGAGCAGTACTTCAATGGGCGTCCACACCTATTGACAGACAGCAGCTTCGCCCGAAAGTGGGACATCACGGAGGAGCGCGCAGTGGTGCTAGGGATGCAATGCCAAAAGGCGGTGAGCGCCGACACGATAACAGCGTGGTTCACCGTTGACGTCCCCATCCCCGACGGGCCACACACATACGGCGGTCTGCCAGGCCTGATTGTCAGACTAGACGACAGCCACGAACAGTATGAGTGCGTAAGCATAGAGAATACCAACGAGAAGATTCCCGACATCCCAAGACGCGGCAGACGAATGAGCATGGCCGAATTCAGAGCATATGTCGAGGACGACTTCAGCCATATGGGCGAGAGGCTTGGGTACGAATGAAAAACAGAGCAACCAATCGTCAGAACAACGCACTATAGGAGACATTCGGGAATGCCTCATAAGGCAATGCAATGAATGGTGGAGACCCAGACCCGCCGCCATCATGCTGAAGCCTAACATAAATAGTAAACTCCAACCAAAGAAAAACTACAGTTGCCATGGGTATGCGCAGACGCACCTGCCTCTCTCTCACACACATATGAGACATTCAATTGTAGTTGCGTCTTTGCTCCTGTGTAGCAACGTATCTTTCGCTCAAAAGGCTACAGACCGACGGGCTGACGCCAAATGAACTTGACTAGTTCGTGGAGCGCGACATGGCGAAAATCGGGAACCGCCGGGAAGACGAATAGGGCAAACGACAAACATTACCATCCGTTCATAATAAAATATAAACTAGGGGCTTCCATACGCTCCGACGAATGCCAGGCTAAAACAAATCGAAGAGATGAAGAAAATTCTTGTAGCAATCGCAGTATGCGCACTCCTCTTCCCGACACTTGCGGAAGCAAAGCAGAAACAGAGGACAGACAAGCCAAAGAAAGTGGTTGTCGAAAGCGACATGAGCAAAGGCTATATAGAAGTTACCGTGTACGCTGACAAGTAATCGCAAGGTCCGCAGCAGGCGTAGCTGTCGCAAGACTTGCGCCCACCCATTATTTCTGCGCAATGAGAGCATTCATCGCCACAGCATTAGCCCTGCTTCCCACGCTGGCATATGCCCAAACGAGCCACATCGTGACCTATAAGGCCTCAAACAACTCACTGACAAAGACTTTCAACCGTATGCGACAATTCGCCAAAGGACAACAGTCTACCCTGTTTTCCGACGACAAACAGCAAACGGAGAGGATTATGGAGCTGACGACAGACGGACAGAGGTCGATGTTCACAGAAAAAGAAGACAGCGAGGAGCTAGCCGACGACGACAGCCCCGAAATAATATACGTCTCGCAAGTACACTGGGGGGAGGAGCGCAGGATTTTTAAAGATTATGCAAGCGCACGAGTCGTAATGGAGCAATATTTCCATGCCCGCCCCTACCTCATTAGCGACACAACGTTCATTCGCCACTGGAGGATCGAAGACGAACACGAAGAGATTATGGGGCTAACATGCCAAAAAGCGACTAGCGCAGACACCATCACTGCGTGGTTCGCCATAGACGTGCCAATCCCAGACGGGCCACACACATATGGCGGACTGCCGGGCCTAATTCTAAAATTGGACGACAACCAAGAGCAATATGAATGCGTCGGCATAGAAGAGGCGGAAAAGAGCGTGCCGAAAGAGCCGAAGAGGGGGCAGCACGTGACAATGAAAGAGTTCCTGGCGGTGGTTGACGACCATTTCAGCCACATGGGCGAAAGGCTCGGATACGAATAAAGCGGAGAAGATGGACAGACAGGACAGACTACGGAGAATGAGCGCCACGGCGTTAGCGCTCTTGTCGGCTTTGGCGACCACAGTGGCGGCCACGGCGCAACGCGTCGCCGTCGGGGGCGTGGTGGTGGAGGCCAAGGGGGGGCAGACAATCCCCGGCGCCCACGCCGTCTTGCAGTCGCTTCCCGACAGCTCCGTCGTGGCGTTCGCCATATCGGGACGCGACGGCCGCTTCGCCATAGCAAAAGGAGCCACGGGGCCGTGCCAACTCCGGATAAGCTGCATGGGCTACGCCACGAAATACGTGAGCCTGAAGGCGCTACCCGCACTAGGGCTGCGGGTCGAGATGGAGACGAAAGCATTCAACCTGAGCGAAATAGCCGTGAAGCAGAGAGCCCTGGGCGCCGTGGTCCGGGGAGACACCATCCGCTACAACATCGAGAAGTATAAAGACGGGACGGAACAGGTTCTGGGCGACGTCCTGGACAAACTGCCAGGCATCGAGGTGAACGAGCAGGGAATGGTCACAGCCGGCGGCAAGACCGTAGACAAGCTGCTGCTCAACGGACAGGACTTCGCCGGCGAGCGTCACGACATGCTCACGAAGAACCTGCCGTCGGACATGGTGGAGAACGTCGAGCTCTTGAAGAACTACAACGAGTACTCTGTCCTCGACGGCTTCAAGAGCAAGGGCACTGCCCTGAACATAGGCGTGGACAGCACCTACACCCGCCGCCCGACGGGCAACGCTGAGCTGTGGGGAGGGCACCGCGACAAATATCGCGCCCGCGCCAACCTCTTCTTCATTGGCGACGAGGCCATGTGGAGCGTGAACGGCAAGGCGTATAACACCGGCGAGGAAGCCATGAGCCTTGTTGACTACCTGACGCTGAGCGGCGGCATCAAGAGCTTCGCCCAAAACATTGCCGGCAGGACGTCGGTCGTGGACCGCCCGACGTATGGGTATAACGCCTACCTGTCTCCCGACGAGTCGACAAGGCGTCGGGACGACCAGCTCATATCGACCAACGTGGCATGGAACCCGTCTGATAAGCTACGCGTCAACGCCTACTTCGTCTTCAACCGCGAGGCCACGCGCTCCGGCGCCGAGACGTGGCGCACCCTCCACAACGACGCCACGCGGACCGCGACACACCTGACCGAGAGCGACAAGACAACGCAGAGCATCAGCAACTTGAACCTCGACATAAAATATGAGACCCCGTTCCGCGGAGTCCTGGCCTATCGCGGCTACGCCATCGTGACCCCCGACGACGACCAGTATGAGACAAACTACCATGGCGACCAGAAATGGTCCATCGACGACCACACGTTCCACACCGAACACGACCTCTCGTATTCGCAAAATTTCTCCAACCGCCGACTGCTGACCCTCCGCGCCTATGGCGTGGCGAGCACGAGCAAGACCGACATACGGCTGACGACAAACTCCCCCCTGCTGCCACTGGAGAGTGCCGTCGACAGCGTATGGCAGAACCAGCGCAGGCACATAGCCATGGGGGGCGCGAGCCTCTCTTTCGTACAGAGGATACGCCGCCGCCTCCGGTTCAAGGCGGCACTGTCGCTCGACGCCGACAAGACCACATATGAGGCGGAGGCGGACGCTACGCAGCTCAGGACCCGCAAAGTGACGGGCCGCGCGACGACGACGACGCTAGGCCTGTTCCTACAGAAGCAGAAAGGCCTCTTCCAGTTCGACGTTGGCGGGCAACTGGTCTACATCGACGCCGACGCCACCCGCATGAGATGGAAAGCCATGCCGCAAGCGTCGGTGGAGCTGGAGTTCTCCAACCTCAACAGCCTGTCGATTGAATATGAGACGTCGCTCTCGCGCGACGGCGGCATCCCATTCGCCGAGACCTCCAGGCTTGGCGGCTACCGCACCCTCTACAACTACAGCCGCCTGGACGAGATGCTCCACTTCTTCCAGCGCCTCACCCTCTTCTACCTGCTCTACGACACCTACACGGACCTGTCGGTGACACTCCGCGGCGGCCTGTCGATGGAGGACGCCCCCGTGGTGGACAACAACATCTCGGAACGCGGCGGCGTGAGGGTGGCCCGCTCCATGGCCCCGCGCGACTACCGCAACGTCTACTCCACCGTCGACATAAAGAAAGGATTCCGCATCCCCCTGGAGACGAGGCTGAAGTGCGACTACACGCGCCGCATGAGCAACGAGGCCTACAACGGCGAGAACAGCGACAACACGTCGAACACGGTCACGAGCAGCCTGTCTGCCAAGACACGCTTCCGCCACCTGCTCAACGTCGAGGCGGGCGGGACGTTCAACTACTCGAAGACCCGTCTGAGCCTCTTCGGCAACGACACGGAGTGGAAGTCGTACAGCATCCGCGTCCAACCCATGATTGTCCGCAAAAAGAAGGGTCTTTCGGTGGAAATCCCGCTGTCGTACGTTGTCGACGAGGCCACCGACGACCGCCTCAGCTACTGGGACTTGGGGCTCAACGCGTCGAAGACCATCGGCAAGCACCTGTCGGTCTACGCCGAAGCCCGCGACCTGCTCCACACCGACAGCCGCGACAGGATAACGGAGGACGTCTCGGCCGACCGCACGGACATCTCGCGCGAGGCGCGCCTGCCGGGCTACGTCATCGTCGGGCTGAAAGTCATATTCTGACGCAAAGCGCAGTCTCGACTGCATGTACAAAAAAAGGGGTGGCGCAAGTCTCGCGCCACCCCTTTTTTATCGTCCACCGGCCGTGACAGACGCCGTGGCCGAGCCCGCGGCAGTGCCGCCCGAAACCGTGACGCCGCCTGTCGAGAGGCCATGGAACGCGTCGTCTGCCGAGATTGAGACCCCGGAATGGAGCGTATAGCTGCCGCCGCTCACCATGCCCGGCGTGGAGACAAAATACGTCCAACCGCCGCCCATGCCGCCGGGCCGCCCTCCGCCGCCAGGACCGCCCATCCTGTCCGTGGAGACATCTTCGCACTCCCACGCCAGGACCACATTGCCGTCGGCATCCTTGAGGGCGACATTGCCCAATGATGCGCTTATGGCCACCGCAGGTTGCGAACCCGCGGCACTGGCAGGATATGACGTGCCGCCACCCACGCCCAAGACAGTCCCGCCCGTGACGTAGAGGCGGAAGCCCTCCTCCTCGTTGGCGTCGAGCCCGCACTCCGGGGCCGAAGCCCCATATGCCACGACAAGGCCGCCCTCGACAATCAGGTTGCCATTGGCGTCGAGAGCGTCGTTCGTCTTGCCGCGGGCGTAGACGCGGCCGCCGCTAATGCGCATGTCGCCTCCCGAATTGATGGCGTCGTCGTAGGCCTCCACCTCCACGACCCCTCCCGAGATGCTCAACCTGCTCTTGCTCTCGATGCCCTCGTGGCTCGCCGCCGTCACGCTGACTTGCCCTCCGGAGATTGAGATGTCGCCCTCGGCCTTGACGCCCTTGGAGCTGACGTAATCATTCGACGCCCCCGAGCACACCACGGTCAAGCTCCCGCCGCTCACGCTGATCGCGCCGTCGGCCTTAAGCCCCTTGGCCCCGACGCCGGAGCAAGACGCCACGACCTCGCCCCCCTCGATGAAGATGGAGCTGTCGGAAGCCAGGCAGGCCGCGGCCTTGTAGTCGTCCTCGTCGGCCTCATACTCCGGCTCCCCGGCATTCGTGAGCTGGAGCGAGCCGCCTTGGACGAAGACATTGCCGGCCGCCTTGAGAGCCTTAGACGCCTCGGCGGAGGCACTCACGGAGAGAGTGCCGCCCATCATGACAAAATAGCCTTCGCCGACGTCGACGCCGTCGTCGCCCGTAGTCATGATGGTTGTCGAGCCGCCCAAAACGGCAACGTAGTCGTTGGCATGTATGCCGTCTTTCTTGCTGACCAGGACCGAGACCTTGGCCTGGTCGGAGACGACCACGTAGTCGTCGGAGCAAATGGCGTGCTTATAGTTTCCCGTCACCTCCAACTCCCCGGCACCACAAAAGACAATCTGCCCCTCGCTGAAGAGCGCGGCCTTCTCGTCCTCGCCGCTTGGCGTGGCGACGTAAGACGAAGCGTCGGCAAGGCTGTTCGTCGTGCCGTCGGCAAGAAAGACGAAGAGCCTTTTCTTGCCTTGGTTGTTTATGGCGCTGCCTCGTCGCGACGCCAATTTGACGCCATCGAGCGTCAGCTTATATTTCTTGTCGCTATAGACCTTAAGCGCGCCGTCGCCGGTCTCTCCCCGCAAGACATACTCGACCTCGGCGGCATGGCTCACTACGGAGACATACGCGCCGTCGGTGCTGATGTCCACACTGTCGGCCTCGCCCCGGACCGTCGCGGCGTTGGCGCTGAACTCTATGGTGATTGTCTTTGAGAACCGGGAGTTGGCAATGTCGTCGGCAGAGCCGTCGTAGGTGAATCCGCTACCGCCAGAGGATGATGTGCCGCCGGAGGGGATGCCGATGTTGCCGCCTGTGCCACCGTCGTCGGGGGCAGGACTGTCATCGCCGTCGGAGTCGCAACTCTGCGCAAAGGCGCAGAGAGCAACAGCCACGAGCGCGAACAATGGTTTCGATTTCATATCTTGTGTGATTATATACAAAAGAGCCACTGCACAAATAGTGCCAAAAAGTGCACTTTGGCATCACACAACAAGAATCTACTGCAAACAAATGACAATTTTCAGCCTAAGGCACAATAGTCGGGACCGACATGAGACGCCCCCCCCCAAAAAAGGGCGGAGGCATCCCCTCACTCCGCCTTGCTCTCGCGAAGCCGCGGCAAAAGCCACCACAGCCACACGCAGAGCGAGCCGACGGAGCACAGTCCGCCGACGACGCCGACCCACCCCACCGACACCACGGAACAGACCACGCCGCCAATGGCGGCCCCGGTCCCAATGCCGAGGTTGAAGATGCCCGAATAGATGCTCATGGCGACGGCAGTGTCCTGCTGCGGCGTCATGGCAATGAGCTCGCTCTGCGACGCCACGTTGCAACAGGTGTTGCACACGCCCCACAAGAGGGCCACCACCACCACGGCCGTCATCGCCCCCGCCGCGGGCAGGAGCAGGAAGAGGCACGCCGTCATGCCCACCGAGGCGACCCCGATGAAGCGCAGCGGGCCGCGGCCATAGAAACGCGTGAAAACCTGCCCGGCAAGAATCCCTGCCACGCCGAAAAGCATCAGCGTCAGCGTTATGTGGTCTTCGGCCATCCCCGCCACCTTGGCCAGGAACGGCTCGATGTAGCTATAGGCCGTATAGTAGCCCACGACCCAGACCAGCGTAAAGACGTAGAGGGCGACAAGGGCCCTGTTGCCGAGCAAGGCCGGGAGACGCCGGAGCGCGAACTTGCCGCGGCTAGGCAACGACGGCAACGTCAACGCCATGAAGAGGAGTATGCACGCGGCAAAGGCACCGACGGAGAGGAACGTCATGCGCCACCCGATCCACAGGCCAATGGCCCGGCCAAGTGGCAACCCCAATATCATGGCCACGGCCGACCCCGTAACGATTGTGCTAAGGGCCAAAGCCTTATGCCCGCTCGGCACTATCCGCACCGCCATGGGCGAGACGATGCTCCAAAAGATGGAGTGGCAACAGGCCACGCCTATGCGGCTGACCATGAGCATGGCATAGGAGGAGGATAGCCACGACAGGCATTGGCAGACCACGAAGACCGCGGAGATGAGAAGCATGAGGCGCCTCAGCTCCATGCGGCTGGCGAGAATCATGAGCGGCAACGACATAGCGGCCACGAACCAGGCGTAGACCGAGATGAGCAACCCCGTCTCGCTCTCGGTCTTCCCGAAGTCGGCGGCTATGTCGGTCAGCAGACCGATGGGGATGAACTCCGAAGTGTTGAAAATGAAAGCCGCCAATGTGAGCCCGACGAGGGCCGCCCAATGGCGCGCCGTCATCTTCTCCCCTTGTCCTGCCATCTCTTACCTGCAATTTTTGAAACCGCGGCAAAAGTAATCAGGCGCGGCATTGCGCGTCGGCAAAAAAAGAATAAAATGTGTTTACTTGGCCTTGTAGCGCTTTATCACGTTGTAGGCCTTGAACATTCCAAGCTCCCCGGCGCGGCTCAGGTCCGCCACGCCGTCCTCCTCGCGCCCAAGGTATATCTTGATCACCCCCCTGTTGAAGAAAGCCTCCGCAAACTGGTCATAGATCCCGATGGCCTTGTCGAGCATCTCGACGGCTTTATCAAACTGCTTGCGCTGACAGTAGACGAGGCTCATGTTGTAGAAAGCGAACTCGTTGTCGGGCTCCAGGTCGACAACCTTTTGCAGGTCTTGCAACACGAGGTCGTGGTCCAAGACCATGACCTCATTGCGCAGGCTGCGCCCCCCCGACATGAAGTCGCCGCCGACGGGCGCGGACGCCTCGGCATCCATGTCGCGGATGGTCTCGACCATCTTGTAGCGCGCCGCTGCCCTGTTGAAGAGCGCCACGACGTTGTTCGGCTCCTTTAGCAGGCACGCGGAGAAGTCGGTCAGCGCGCTGTTGTAGTTCATGACGATGGAGTAGAGAGTGCCGCGGAGCAGGTAGAGCGACGGCTCCCACGCGTCGTCCTGCAGCCTCTTGTTGACGTCCCCAATCATCGAGAAGACCTTGGCCGACACCTCATTGCCCACCACATCGCGGTTCGTGACGACCATCTTGCGGTCCGCAATCCCCAAGGCGTTGAACTTGACGACGGAGGGGCTGTAGTAGGGCGCGTTGGGCAAGAGTGTGTCGGCAGAGAAGAACGAGAGGCTGAACGCGGGCTCGAGGTCTATGACGACGTCGCGGTCCTGGACCCTGCCGCGTATCGTCTCCTTGTTGTCTTGCCTCAGCTTGTCGTCGGTGTCGCCAAAGTCCGCCACGACGACCATCTGGTCATACTTCTTCATGTCGGCGTCGTTCTTGCCCCTGCTTCCTTTCCTCTTGCCCCTTTTGGGCAGGGACTCCCGGTCATCCTCCCCATCCTTGTCGTCGGCCTGCCCGGCCGCCAATTGCCGCTTGGTCTTCTCCTGCTCGAAGTTCATTGCCGTCAGATAGTCCACCTCGGAGCCCTTCTCGTCGCCCATCTGGCGTTTCGCGACCGCCCTTTGGGCATATGCGGGGCCGAAATCGGGGTGCTTGGCTATGATGATGTTGAGGTCTTGCAACGCATTGTTGGCCTCGCCGAGCTGGAGGTAGACGATGGCCCTGTTGAAGAGAGTTATGTCGTCGGACGGATTGAGGGCCAGGGCCCGGGAGAAGTCGTCCGCCGCCCTGTTGAGGTCCCCCGCCTCGACGCGGAGCAGCCCCCTGTTCTGATATGCCATGACGTTCTTGGGGTCGAGCCTCAACGCCTCGTCGAGGTCGGCCTCGCAGCCCGCCAGGTCGTCGAGGTTATATTTGACGATTGCGCGGTTGACGTAGACGAAAGGGTCTTGCGGGCGAATCTCCGCGAGCTTGTCGTAGCAGACGAGGGCCCCGCTGAAGTCGCGCGTCATGTGGCGCACCATGCCCAGGTATGTGAAGGCCTCCGGGGAGTAGACGTTAATCTTCGTGGCCCTCTCGAACTCCTCGGCGGCCGTGGCCGTGTCGCCTTTCTCGACATAGGCAATCCCGCGGTAGAGAATGGCAGGGACGTTGCGCTTGTCAATCTTCAGCAGCTTGTCATAGAGTTCGATGGCCTTGTCAAACTCCTCAAGGTTGATGCTGGCGATGCCCGAATTGAGCATCATGTTGACGTTCTCGGGCTCGAGCGACAGCCCCCTGTCGAAATCGTCCCTCGCCGCCGAGGGCCTGTCTTGGCGCAGACGCGCGATGCCGCGGAGATTGTACGCGCCGACAAGGAAAGGGTTAATCTCCAGTGCCACATTGCAGTCTGCCTCGCACCCGGTGAGGTCGTCGAGATAGAACTTGGCCACGGCGCGGTAGTAGTATGGGTCGGCTAGATATGGCTTGACGATTATTACGCGGTTGAAATATTGGATTGAGAGGACATAATCCTCGAAATAGAGGGCATTTCTGCCCACCTGCATCATCCTGTTGGTGTTGACCTGCGCCGAAACCACCGGGGCTAGCAACAGGAGCAGCGCCACCAGGCGCCACCTCGTCAGCATCCTAGTCATCATCGTCGTCGTCGTTGTTCATGTCGTCCGCCATGCGGCGGAACAGCTCCGCCTCGTCGTCGAGATTGTTGCGCCGGCACACCTCGGCCATGAGCCTCAGCGTCTCCTCGTCCTTGCGCAACGGGAGGGCCTCCCTCATGTCCGCCAACGCCATCTCCCACCTGCGCAGACCCATGAGGACCCTGGCGCGCAAGACCAGGGCCTCCGCCATCTTCGCCCTCTTCTTTATGCGGCCGGGCGACAGGGCGACATCGAGGTCGCCAACGGCCGCCTCCAGGTCTCCACCGTCCATATTGAGCACCGCGCGCAAGACGAGCGCGTCGGCGTAGTCGGGCGCCAGGGCTATGGCCTTGTTGACGTTGGCCTTGGCCGCCCTCGCGTCGTCATACTTGTGGAGGCACTCGCCCGCCATGAGGAAATATTCGTAGGCGAACTCGAAGCTCTTCTCCCTCGTCCGCCTCTGCTCGTCGACAAGGTTGTCTATCCGCGCCTCCAGACGGTCGATGACGGCAAGCCTCCTCGCCACGTATCGGCGGACGACGGGCGACGTCAGCGCGTCGGGATTGAGAGCCAAGGCCTCGAAGAGCGCCCCGACCGCCCCCTGAAAGTCGTGGCGTGCGAAAGCCTCGGACGCCGCGGCGGCCAAAGTGTCGGCCTTGGCGTCGTCGAGCTTGCGGCTTATCAGAGCCTCGTCGTTGGCGCCATATGAGAAGTCGCGGACAGAGGCGTTGGTCTTGATGTCGGCCGGCGAGACGGGCTGGCGCAAGACGATGCCCGCCAGGGTGCGGCATCGGCTGAGAGCCACATAGACCTGCCCACAGGCGAAGGCCCCGCGGCCTAGGTCTATGATGGCGCGGTCGAAGGTGAGGCCCTGGCTCTTGTGGATGGTTATGGCCCACGCCAGCTTCAGAGGCAACTGCGTGAACGTCCCGAGAAGCTCCGAGACGACCTTGTGCTCTTTCTCGTCGTAACGGTACTTGACGTTCTCCCACGTCTCGCGCTCGACGAAATATGTCTCATGCCCGGCAGGCGGCTCCCCGCCCTCTTCCGCCTCGCGCCCCCCGTCGTCCACCTCGACCCGGACCCACACGCCGTCGTCCTCGAACCGGACCACGGTGCCCACCGTCCCATTGAACCACCGCCTCTCGGTGTCGTTGCGCACAAAAACCACCTGGGCGCCGACCTTGAGCGTCAGGAGCTTGTTGGTCGGCAGCGACGACTCGGGGAAGTCGCCCACGACGACGCCCTCCACCTCGACCTCCGGGGTGTCGAGTTCCGCCAGTCGCCTCTCGTTGATGATGTCGCACGCCGCCCTTGTGGAGGTGAGGGTCATGTATGTCTCCCCCTCGGCCGGCTCGAACGCCGGGGCCACCCTCTTGTTGACCATGTCCATGTCGGCCTGCGCCATCTGCCCCACGCGGACCCTGTCCAAAAGCGACAGGAAGTCCAGCTCGCGCTGCCTGTAGACCTTTTGCAGCTCGACCTGCACGAGCCGCATGGTCTTGAAAACCTGCGCGCCGAAGAAGTAGGGCGTGGTATAGAAACGCCGCAAGATGTCCCAGTCTTCGCGTTTCACGACGGGCTCGAGCTGGAAAGCGTCTCCCACCAGGAGCATCTGCTTGCCGCCAAAAGGCTCCGTCCGCCGCCCGCGGACATAGGTGCGCAACACCCTGTCGACGAAATCGAGCACGTCGGCACGGACCATGGAGACCTCGTCGATGACGATGAGCTCCACCTCCTGCAAGAGCTTGATTTTCTCGGAGTTGAAGCACTGCATGTCGCGCAGTCGGCGCGGGCTGGCGTAGTTGACATCGTCGAGGGCGAAAGGCTGGAGCGGAATCTTGAAGAAAGAGTGGAGCGTGACGCCCCCCGCATTGACCGCCGCGATGCCCGTCGGGGCCAGGACGACGGTCTTCTTCTTGACGTTCTCGACGATGTAGCGCAAAAAAGTGGACTTGCCAGTCCCCGCCCTGCCGGTCATGAAGACCGACGAGGAGGACTCGGCCACGAGCCTCCAGACATTCTGGAACTCCCTATTGTCCAACTCAATCTGCAAAACAGGCGACAATTGACGGTTAGAGATTCGACCCCTTGTAGATGCCCCTGCGGAAGAGCGACGACTGCCTGCGCGTGTTGCGGCCGCCGAAATAATATGACACGTCGAGCATCGGCCATATGGCGGCGCCGCGGTCCACCCGCCTGTAGTTGGCGAAGCTGGTCAGAAAGCCCAACTTGCCGCTCAGCCTGGCCGTGAAGAAATATTCGCCCTCAAGCTGAAGCTCCACTGCATGGTGCTTTGTGAACGAGCCGAAATGATAGGATAGGCCACCGTGGACGTTGATCCTCCCCGTCAGCTGGGCGTCGGCCCAGAACTTGAGCCGGCCCCGGAACCCGTCGGAGATAAGCGTCTCGCCGCGGTTGGCCAAGAAGTGGCGCGGCGCCTGGTCAAGGTCCTCGACATTGTTGAACTTGAATCCGCCGTAGACGCCGAGCCCCGCCGTCAAGATGAGATAGACGGAGCCGTCGGAGCAGTTGGGGTCGGAGAACCACCCGCGCGAGAGCAAGGCCTCATGGCCCACCTCGAAAACCAACGGAATCTCCGCCTCCTCGCGGATCAGCCCATTGAGGCCGTGCGAGCGCGCGAGGCTCATGGCCGGATAGGCGTTGGAGACATTGATGCGCGACGAGAGGAACCACCTCTTGTCGAACACGTGCCACAGAATCTTGGCATGGAGCGTCGGGCGGCCGACATCGAAAAGCAAGTAGGACGAGAACTCCAGCCTCTCGGTGAGGCCCAGCCGCGACGCGGAGAGCAGACTGGCATTGCCCGCCATGGGGTAGGTGACGTTGGCTGCCTCGACGTGCCACAAGACGTCGTCGCGGAGCCCCGCCAGCTTGCGGTTGAGCAGTCGGAGCTTGGACTTGCCGTGGTCGTCGCCACGCCGTGGGTTGTAGCGGATGGCGCCGGAGAAGAGGTCGCCGCCCTCAATCTGCGCCACAACAGGCGCGGCAGACGCCACGGCGAACGCCACAGCCACCGCAAACATCCTGACCACGCCCCTCCAAGCCACGCCGCGAATCATTTGGAGACCCTAGCCACGCCCGCATATCGGCCGGCCCTCTCTTTCGGGACGTAGATGACGAGCTTCTGCCCCACGCGTATCATGTTGCGACGGATGTTGTTCCAATACGCCAAGTCGCGGAGCCTCACCCCGAAACGCTGCGCTATGGCCCCCGGGACGTCGCCCGCGCGAACCGTGTAGACAAGCTTGGCCTTGCCATCGGGCGTCCTGCCGGAGTATGCCACACCCATGCCGCCCGAAATCTTGACAATCTTGTTGTCGGGGAAGTATTTCAGCCTGTCGCGGGCATAAATAGAATCCTCGTGGGCGGCGAAAGCGAATGTGGCCTCGACGGGCAAGACAAGGCCATACGTCTTGCCGTCCGTGGCCGGGACCACGTCGTGCTTATATTGCGGGTTGAGCTGGCGCAGGGTCTCGGCCGGCACGCCAAGGACAGACGTGACCTGATTGAAATGGAGCGGCTGGTAGACCGTCACGGTGTCCGACATCGGCAGCGCCACCGTCTCGCTCGGATATATCTGATGCTCCTTGGCGTAGTTCATGGCGTAGGCGGCGGCGATGAACGCCGGGACGTAGCCGCGCGTCTCTCTCGGCAGGTTGTAGTATATCTTCCAGAAATCCTTGTGCCCGCCCGAGCGCGCTATGGCGCGGTTGACGTTGCCCGGGCCGCAATTGTAGGCGGCAATGGCCAGGTGCCAGTCGCCATAGATGTTGTAGAGGTCGCGCAGGAAGCATGCGGCGGCGTTCGACGCCTTGACGGGGTCTCGCCTGTCGTCGACGTAGCTCGTCACGTCGAGACCGTAGCGCTTGCCCGTGTAATACATGAACTGCCATAGCCCCGAGGCCCCGACCCTGCTCAGCGCGTTGGGGTTGAGCGCGCTCTCGATGACCGCCATATACTTGAGTTCGAGAGGCATCCCGTGCGCCTCCAGGACCTCCTCGAAGAGCGGGAAGTAGTAGCTCGACAGCCCCAGCATCCGCTGGACAAGGTAGCGCCTCCGCACCACATAGAGGTCGATGAAGCGCCTCACTTGCTCGTTGAAGACAAGCGGGATGGGCGACATCATGGCCTGTAGGCGCTGGACGAAGACAGAGTCCGGGACGCCCGCGATGACGCTGTCGGCCACGGCCACCGTGTCGGGCACAAAGTCGTTGACGACGGGCCGCGTCCGCACATACCACGCCGAGATGAGGCTGTCCACCTCGTAGCGCGGAATCTCGTTGTTGTAGACAATGGAGTCGGGCTCGGCCTCGCACACGGCGAGGGTGTCCACCTCGTCTTGCGCCACGGCAGCATGGGGCGACAGGTGGAGCGCCGCCAACGCCACGAGCAGATGGCAATTTCTGAGTAGTTTCAAAACGGTCTATCTATTTCTGTCAGACGCTGAAGAGCTTCTCCTGCACCGCGTCTTTATACGATTTTCCAATGGGAATGTAGGGCTCGACCCCATCGAGCTTGAGTTGTGCGCCATAGAGGGCCTTGATGCGGTCAATCCTCACGATATATGACTTATGCACCCTCATGAACTTCGCCGCGGGGAGCGTCTCCTCCAGCTTTCGGAGCGACTCGAGGGTGACCACCTTCTCGTTCTTCTCCGCCCCTTTGGAGTAGATGGAGACGTACTCCCTCAGCCCCTCGATGTAGAGGATGTCGTCGAGCTTAATCCGATGAATCTTGTGGTCCGCCTTGACAATCAGCACTCCGTCGTTGAGCGCCGGCGCCGGCAGGGCCTCCTCCGCGGCGGCCTGGCGCGGGGGAGCCTGGCGGAGCCTGGCCTCGCCGAGCCTCTGCATCGCCTTTCCGACGCACTGCATGAACCTGTCGAACGAGAAAGGCTTGAGCAGATAGTCCAGCACGTCGAGCTGATAGCTCTCGATGGCGTAGTCGGAGTAGGCCGTGGTGAAGACCACGAGCGGTCGGACGGGCAGCATCTTGAGGAAGTTGAGACCGGAGATGTCGGGCATCTGGATGTCGAGAAACATGAGGTCCACCCCTTCCTCCTGAATCACGGGCAGCGCCTCCAATCCCGACTTGCAACTGCCGACAAGCTCCAGGTTGGGAACCTTGTCAATGAACTCCTTGAGAAGAATCCTGGCCGGGAACTCGTCGTCGACGATAAGGCATCGGATTTTGTTTTGATTCTCCATGAATGACGCGAATTTAGCAAAAAGGGCTGTCACGCCGCGAAAGTGTCAATCTTGAGGAAGACGCCGAACTCTGTCTCCGTCTTGTCGATGCGCATCTCGTACCGGCCAGGGTAGAGAATCTCCAGCCTCTTGCGCACGTTCTCTACGCCAATGCCGCCCACGAGGTCCTTGTTTATGGCGATTGGCGGCAGAGAGTTGCGCACCTGGAAGACTAGGATGGGGCCCAACGTCTTGATGCCCACCTGCAGCCACCCTTTCTTGGGGTTGTCTATGTTTCCATGCTTGAAGCTGTTCTCAATGAAAGGGATGAGGAGCATGGGCTCTATCATGAACTCCTCGTTGCACCCAGCGGCCTCGACCTGTATGTTGAGGTCGGTGTCGGCCTTTAGCTTTTGGAACTCGATGAAGTTGTTGATGTAGTCAATCTCGCGCCGGAGCTTGACTTTCTTGCTCTCGCTGTCGTAGAGCGTGAACCTCAGCATGTCGGAGAGCTTCAGCACCATGTCGGGCGTCCTCTCGCTCTTGATGATGGAGAGCGCGTAGATGTTGTTGAGCGCGTTGAAGAGGAAGTGCGGGTTGATCTGCGTCTTGAGGAACTTCATCTCGAACTCGATGTTCTGGTGCCTCATGTCTATCTCGCGCCTCTTGTTGTCGCGCTCGCGGCGGTAGAACGAGTAGAGCGTGCTGACGAAGAGCATCCCGACGAGCGGAAGCAGCCACTCCAGGTGGATTGGCAAAGACTCCGGCCCGGCCCCCGTAGCCACGACCTCGCGCCACGGCGACAGGAGCGACATGACGAGGAGCGTCAGCACCATGAGGGCCATCACCGCCACGACGTAGCCGGCATAGCGCCCCCCGAAGAGGTAGCGCGGCATGAGCAGGTGGACGTTGACGGCAAAGGCCGCCGCGCAGACAAGCGTCATCTTTGCCAACATGGGGACGAAGAGGACGTCAGCCTTAATGAGCGACGGCGACGCGAAGATGATGGCGAAGCCGACGACGATTGCCAGCTCCAAAAAGGCACGCCTCGTCCTTGTCGAATTGGCGCAAGAGTCAGTCATTGCGAAAAAGCTCTCTGAAAGAGAAAAAAAGAGCCTCTCAAAACACCCGCTCGGGGTTTGGGAGGCTCTCCTGTCATATTGCCAAGGCCCGGACGCGGCCACAACAGCCACATGGGCAAGACCGCATCTCCTAGGCCTTACCTAGTCGCGACTCTCTTTGTACGCAGCCGGCTGGAACATATAGGTCTCGGCGTAGAAGCTCCCGCCCTCGCCGGTCACGTTCGCATTTGTAGTGCCACCGGTCGTCACGTAGGGAATCTGCTGCACCCCGCGCCCGTCGACATCGCCCTCTAGCACGAACGACACGGGGAAGCGCCGCGCGGCGGACTCGAACTCCGAACGAGGAATCCAATAGTCGTACTTAGGATTGTACTCCCACGTCTGCAAAGCACTGCCTCCCTGGGGCTGCCCAAGCACGACATAGGCCCTGCAGTTATCGGTGCCGTCGTAGAGGACGAACGACGTGGCGCCGAGGCGCGCCAGCCCGATATACTCGTCGTCGAAAGTGCTATGCGACTGGTCGCGCAGGTTTCGGAGGCTCTCCCACGCGTTGATGCGCGGATTGTATCGCTGGAACGCGTCGATGATGCCACCGTTCGTGCCGCCAAAGACGTAGCCATAGCCGTTGCAGACGAACGACGTGGCCTGAGTGCGCGGCACGCCTATGCTCTGGATGGCAGTCCACGACGTGCCGTCGAAGCGGTAGAAGTCGCCGAGGACGTTGCTGTCGTAGTCCTCGCCGCCTCCGACGTATGCCACGTTGTCGATGACGAAGCAGGTTGCGTAGCGGACAGCGTCACCGGGGTACTCCGGCGCCTTGGACCAGGAGTTCGTGGCGGGGTCGTAGCACCAGAAGTCTTTCAGATAGTTCGTGCCGTCATACCCCAGGCCGACATATCCCTTGCCATTGATTGAGAAGCCCACGCCGCCATTGCGCGCATGAGACTCCTGCGGCATCGAGGCCACGGCCACGTTGTAGGGAACGTTCTCGCGATAGTACTTCTGCGCAGTCTCGGCCCTTTCGGCATCGGCCTGCGAGTAAAGCCTCTCGAACCTCGAAGTCCAGTGGGGCGCCCCCTGGGCATTGAGCGAGACCATGTAGAAGTCGCGGAAGCGCTCCTGCTCCTCGGTCTTGTTGGTGTTGGCCCCCGTGCCGATGAAAGCCCTGATGGTGTCGTCCACCTCGATTTGGAAACAGACCGCCCCGCCGCGCGGCGTCCCGGGGAAATAGCTGTATGCGTTGAGCCAGTTGCCAAACGACTTGGGTTGGTCCAGGTCCTCACACCCGACCGCCAAGACCGCCAGGGCCAAGAGCGGCGCCACCTTGAGCGACTTAGCTACTCTTCGTGTCATATACTGCTGTATCATTTGCTTGCAAAGGTAAAAGAAGATTATCAGTAGTGCTTCAAGAAATCAACAAAACGACTCTCCGCACGGGCAAAAGAGCCGCCCCCGGGTCAGTCTCGCTCCTCCCACGGCTCGTCGGGACACCACGCCCACGTGTCGGCGTAGAAGAGGCCGCCCGACCCCGACACAGCGAGGTCGCTCGTGCCGCCCGTCGTGACGAAACCGGTCTGCCTCCACCCCTTTCCGTCGACATTGGCGTTGAGGACGAACGACGTCGCGAACTTGCGCGGGCCGCCCTCGAAAGACGTCTTCTGCACCCAACGGTCGGTGAACGGGTTGTACTCCCACGTGAGCTGGCCGCTGCCGTTGGGTCCCCCGGTGGTGATGAACGCGCGCGCCTCGGACGTGTTGTCGTCGATGACGAAAGCCGTGGCCCCGTAGCCCGCCAGGCGCCCATACTGGTCATCGAACGTCTCCTCCGTGGCGTCCATCAGGCGGTTTAGCTGAGTCCACTGGGTGGTCCGCGGGTCGTAGCACTCGAACGTCACCACCCTGCCGCCGTTGGTCCCGCCATAGACGTAGCCGCGCCCGTTGCAGACGAAAGCCGACGCCTGCGAGCGGGGGACGCCCAAAGTCTGGAGCGGCTCCCACGTCTGGCCGTCGAAGCGGTAGAAGTCTCCGAGGATGTTGTTGTCGGCATCCTCACCCCCGCCGACATATGCCACATTGTCGATGACGAACGAGAAAGCATTGCGCACGGCGTCGCCAGGATAGGGCGGCGCCGGCGACCATGCGTTGGCCTCCGGGTCGTAGCACCAGAAGTCGCTGAGGCAGTCAGTGCCGTCGAAGCCCAGGCCGACATAGCCCTTCCCATTGATTGCGAAGCCCACTGCGCCGCTGCGCGCCCTGGCGCCCTGCGCAGTTGGCAACGGCGCCACCGCCCGGGTGCACTTCACGCCCGCCGCAACCTCTTCGGCGCTGAGGCGGTCGTAGCGCACGGTCTCCTGCAAGCCGGAACGGGTGTAGGTGAACATATAGAAGTCGGCAAAGCGCTCCCTGTCTCTCGAATTAGCAGTGTTGCCACCTGTCCCGACGACGGCACGCAGGGTGTCGTCGACGACGAGCTGGAACGTCACCGCACCGCCGCGCGCGGTCCCGAGATAATACTTATATGTGTTTCTCCAATTGCCCTGATGGATGTCGTTGTCCTCGTCCTCGCAACCCGCGACAAGAGCGGACAGCAGAGCCAAAGACGCGACTTTCAAGGAATAAGCGAATAGCCTTGTCATATGCGTTTTTAGATATTACTCGAACTTAGACCTCAGGAACCACGTCTCGCGGATGTTTATGGCAATCTTGAAGTTGTTGAACTTCTCCTTAATCATCCCGTTTGAGAGCGTGCCCCGGTTGAGCCTCTCATAGGAAATCGAGACGGCGTTCTGCGTGCGCCCCAACGGAATGGAGACACCGAGCGTGAACCCCTTCTGCATGAGATTGACCGAAGCCAAGTCCAAATAGTCGCGCCCGTAGAAGCCGCCGACCCTGTAGCGCAACCTCTTGTAGAACGGGTCGTCGGGGCTCCCCGGAGCATACTGAAGCCCGCCCGAGAGAGTATACGTGTTGCGGAAATTGACTTTCTCCTTGAACTTAGTGTTGGGGACGTCGCCCCACTCGCTGACCTTATACTCCACAGTCCCCAGGAACTTCTTCCGGGCGTATGAGAAGCCCGCCCCGTAATATCTCGGGATGTAGAAGCGGTCGGGCGTCGAGTCGTCGCTCTCCAGCTCCTGGATGCTGTTGTAGATGGTCTGGTCGTAGGAGGAGTGGAGCCAAATCTTGGGGGCGTAGACGGCACCGAAGCGGAAATTGTTCTGCCCGATGTTGAAATCGAACTGGGTGCCCAGCTCCCAATAGATATTGTTGACGGAGTAGTTACGCTTGTTGAATATATCCTCGCCTCCAATGGTCTCGGAGAAATAGGCCACCTCCAGGTTCTCGATGTTGCCCCATATGACCGAGAAGTTCCCGCCTATCGTCCAATGGTCGAAGAGCGTCACCGCCGCGTCGAAAAAGGCCTGGCTGAGGCCGCCACTGCCTTTGTGCTGAATCCTGTAGGTGTCCGTCGAGCCCACGATGGTCTTGACCTCGCTCATGTTGTAGCCCACAGTCGAATATGGCGCGTAGCCCAGGGCGAAAGCCAGCCACTTGCGGCCCCTAAAGGCCATGGAGATGCCGTCGATGTTGGCGGAGTAGACGGAGGCCTTCTCGTGTTGGCCGGCGTACTCCCGGGCGTAGAAGGCCCTCATCTGGAAGTTGAAATAGAACGTGAGGCTGTCCAGGTTGGCAAGCCCCGCGGGGTTCGAGATGTTGACCCACTCGCTGGGCGCGAGAGCGATGCCGGAGTGCCCCATCCCCGCCGCGGCGACGTCCTCTTTCGGTGTTATGATGCCGACACCATACATGGAGTATGGCGACGACGTGCTGTTTTGCGCCTCGAGCAGCGAGAACGCCGCACCGGCGCACAGAGACAAAGCCAGAAGCCGCCTAACGTTCTTCACGGTCGAAATTGTAGTATGTTATCTCAAGCACAGAGCGGTTGAGGTTCACCCCGTGTCCGTTGAAAATCATGAAGTTGTAGTTCGTAGGTGTCATGGAGCCGCCCCAAGTCAAGACAAGCCCGTTGTTCTCGTCGACGAGGTCGTTGGCGAGAATGGTGTTGACGTAGTGTGTGATGTCGGCGTAGTAGTACATCTGCGAGCGGTCGTAGGAGTCATAGACGAGCGTCGAGAAGACCCTGCCTCCGCTGGCCGTCGAGAGCTGGCTAGTTATGACGTTCCCCTTGTTGACCTCCGAGAGGTAGAACGTTGTCGGGATGCGCCTCTTGTCATAGCTCCCGACTTCGGGGAATATCTTGAGCGTCGCCTTGACGATGTGCTGGTAGCTGGCCATGTTCTTCAAGCCCTCGATGGACGGGAAGTTGACCCGCGTGTAATATCCCAGCCCCTCGTAGAGGACGGAATGCAGGTCGGCCGAGTCCTCGGTGACCTGGATGTACCGCCTCTCCAACTTCTTGAAAGGCTCGTCCATCCCCTCGTTCCATACGTTGTTGAACTGCAAGTTGCTCCCCGTCATCTTCAGCTGCCTCTCAATCTTGACGGCCTCCATCCCCCGGTAGTGGCTGTGGAGGCATATCATCGTGGAGTCCGCAATAAAGGCCAGGAGCGACTTCGTGTCGTGCCTGTCGTCGGACGACGAAATCTTTATACCCTTCATGAACGAGCGGAAGTTCTGGCTGATGTCGCTCGTGCTTAAATTCCTCTGCGCCCATATGAAGTCGCGGAGGTGGCGCCCAAAGGTGTCGTTGAGGCGGAATCTGAGCCTCTGCCGCGTGTAGGGCCTGGGGTTGAAGACGAAAGAGCCTATGACGGAGTCGGCGGGGAAAGAACGCACGTTGTAGAAATCACTCTCTGTCTCGTCGGCGAACTCCAACTGCCTGGCGAGGCACTCGACCTTGATGTCGAAGAGCTGCAAAGTGTCTCCCTCATACTGGCCGGAGTGCTTCAGCACGATGGTGCATGAGTCGTAGACCTCCTTGCCGTTGCCCTGCCACTTGTAGTGGACGGAGCCGTTGGCGGCGAGCCGAGGCTCTGCCAGGCGCATATAAGACTCGCTGTGGATTGTCCCGATGACGGGCTTCTCGGTCTTGCCCACCCACACCCTGTTCTGGCTCGAAGTCTGCACCGAGTCGAGGCGGAAAGTGGAGAGCTGGAGCGCCGTGGAGGTCGACATCTCGGCGTAGCTGTTGCTCTTAATCACACTGTCGTTGAGGCGGAAATCCTCGTCGCTGCACGCCACGGCGGCAAGGGCAACCAGGAGAGCGAGCGCCGCCGACATCGGCGAAGCGGACTTCCACACCTTGCGCAGGCGACCAGTTTTGTTGAGAGTCATTCGTGTGTTAGGAATAGACAAACGTTTTGAGGCTACAAAGAAACGAAAATGGCGGCACAAAGCGTCAATCATTTCAACGAAAGTAGCGCAATGCGGCGCAAAGGTAGGCAAAAGGGCGGCCACAACCAACTGTTTGCCAGACGCCGCGCCCGCACCCCGACGCCACGCCCCGACAGAGACCGGCTACGCACGGCGCAGGTCGGGGAAAGGCACAAAAAAACAGGGTAGCCACACGAGTCCGTTGACTTCAGCTACCCTGCACCAATTCAAACACATCTATGAAAAAAGTACTTTCCTGTCAGCTCATTGCGACGGCTCAAGCCGCCATCAAAACCTCCGCACACACGCGACCAACATCTGCTGCGCCTAGGGCGAGGAGCGACAAATACGCTACAATCGCCGTGCCGAATGTTTTGAACACTCAAATTTAAAAAGGTTTTTGCGAACGACAGCGATTTCCTAGCCCAAAAATCACAAAAGATGCCCGCCAGGGGCTATTTTGGAGGCATTCCAATCAAGCAGTCGAATTTTTCAACACAACAAAAGAGTTAACAAAACATCGCACAAAAAAATGGGGGTGCGCCACCTCGCAGGCGTCGCACCCCCCGAAAGTATAAGTCCGCAGACCCTTTTAGCCCGTCACGACTTCTTCACCGCAATGGCGAAGCCTCCGCTCCTGGCGCACTTGATTTCGAGCTTCGTGTCGGAGTTGACTGCCTTGCTCTCTATGGTGTAGCTGTCGGGCTTCTGGTCATAGGAGGCGTCGGGGCCGTCGGCGTAGATTGTGGCGGTGTATTGCGCCCCCGGGGCGAGGAACGAGAAGTCCACCGTCGCCGTACGCTCGTTCTCGTTCGTTATGGAGCCGACATACCAGTTGTCTCCGCCCTTCTCCTTGCGCGCTATGGTCAGGTAGCCGCCCGGCTCAGCCTCCAGGTAGACGCTCTTCTGCCAGTCCACGGCCACGTCCTTGATGAACTGGAACGCGTCGGCGTAGCGCTCGTAGCTCTCGGGGAGGTCTGCCGCCATCTGCAGGGGGCTGTACATCGTGACGTAGAGTGCCAACTGCTTGCAGAGCGTGGTGTTGACGGTGCTGTGCGGGCGGTCTCCGAGGAACGTCATGCGCGTGTCGAGGATGCCCGGGGTGTAGTCCATCGGGCCACCTTGCAGACGGGTGAAGGGCAAGACGCACGTGTGGAAAGGCTTGTTGCCGCCAAACGACTCATACTCCGTGCCGCGCGCGCTCTCGTTGCCGATGAGGTTCGGATATGTGCGGCACAGGCCCGTCGGGCGCACGGCCTCGTGTCCGTTGACGCATATGCCATATTCGGCGGCCTTCTTGACCGCATAGAGGTAGTGGTTGACCGCCCACTGCCCGTAGTGGTGCTCGCCGGGCGTGACGATGGGGCCCACGTAGCCGCTCTTGACGGCGTTGTACCCATTGTCGACCATGAACTTGTAGGCGGCATCCATGTGTCGCTCGTAGTTGCGGATTGAGGCCGACGTCTCGTGGTGCATCATGAGCCGTATGCCCTTGCTCTTGGCGTAGGCGTTGAGGGCCTTGACGTCGAAGTCGGGATAGGGAGTCACGAAGTCGAAGACGTAGTCCTTCTGATGCCCGAACCAGTCCTCCCATCCGATGTTCCACCCCTCGATGAGGAGCTGGTCCATGCCGCTGGCGGCTGCGAAGTCGATGTACTTGCGCACGTTCTCGTTGTTGGCGGCGTGGGTGCCGTTGGGCTTGGCGGCGGCGTAGTCGTCTTTGCCGAGATGCACGCTGGCGAAGTCGTTGGTGTATGACCACGAGCTCTTGTTGGTAATCATCTCCCACCAGACCCCCATGTACTTGACGGGCTTGATCCAGCTCACGTCGGCGTACGCGCATGGCTCGTTGAGGTTGAGAATCAGACGCGAAGCCAACGTCTTGCGCGCGTCGTCGGTCACCATGACCGTTCGCCACGGCGTGGCGAACGGCGTCTGGCATCGCGCCATCTCGCCGACGGCGTTGGGCGTCAGCGCCGCCTTGAAGACGAAGCTCTTGTCGTCGAGGTCGAGGCTCATGCACGAGTAGTCCACCAGCGCCGCCTCGTGGATGTTGACATAGAGGCCGTCGTCGGTCTTCATCTGCAATGCCGTCTGGACGGCCGTGGGCGATATGGCGCACTGGCTGGAGTTCTCCTGCCTAGCCGAGGGCGCCAGGGCGCGGATCTCGCTCAGGCGGCTCTCGGTGTAGTCATACTCCTGGGTGTCGTAGTCGCCGCTAATCCACCACGCCGTGTGGTCGCCCGTCATGGCGAACTCGGTCAGCTCGTCCATGACGACAAAATATGTCATCTCCTTCTGGTCGGGGAAGAAGTAGCGGAAGCCCAGGCCGTCGTCGTAGACGCGGAAGACGAGGTCCATCTTCCTGCCCGTCGACGGCTGGCTGAGGCATACCGTCATCTCGTTGTAGTTGTCGCGGATCTCGCTCTCCTCGCCCCACACGGGTTTCCAAGTCTCGTCTTTGGAGGTCGTCTTCTTGTCGTCGAAGACGAAGCCACGGTCCAGGTTCCCGCCGTCTTTGAGCTTCAAGCCGAGGCGCGACGGCTTGACGACGACCTTGCCTCCCCAAGCCAGCTGGTATGCCGGCACGCTGTCGGCCGTAAGCCCGAACGTTACGACAAGGCGGCTGTCGGGCGACGTCATCTCGTGCGTCGCCCCGCTGAAGACCACCCCCGCCGCCTGTTGCGTCTTGCCGCCGCACGCCGTCAGAGCCAGTGCGGAGAGCCCGGCGCAAGCGGCAGTGTGCCACAAAGCGTTTAGTCTCTTCATGATGTTTGCTTATTTATTGCCTGTTGTTAGTAGTATGTTTTTCAGTTCTCCAAGTCGATGACCATCGCCTCGCGGGCCCCGACGCTCATCTCGCCTTGCGCCTTGACCGCCCTGCCGCTCACAATGTCGACACCGTCAATCCGTCCCCCCTCGATTTGGCTGAACCTGCCGAGGTCCAACTTGCGCTCTTCGCGCGAGAGGTTCAAGACGGTCATCACCTGGCGCCTCGTCACGGCGTCGAAGCGGAAAAAGACGTAGACGTTGCCCTCCGGCACGTAGTGCGTCATGCTGCCGCGGCGCAGCGCCATGCTCCCCTGACGGAACTTGAAGAGGCGCGCCGTGTAGTCGTACATGCCGGCCACGCTGTCCGCCCGGTTGGAAAAGAGGTTCTGCTCGTCGCCGTCCCAGCCGCCCGGGAAGTCGCGGCGGATGTTGGCGTGGCCGTCATACCCGTTGCCGCGCATGAGGACCTCGGTGCCGTAGTAGAGTTGCGGGATTCCGCGCGCCGTGGCGAGCAGGGCCGTGGCGAGGCGCAGCGACGAGATGTCGTCCTTGAGCTGCGTCAGCAGACGGCCCGTGTCGTGGTTCTCGCCGAAAATCATGATGTTGGCGGGGTCGGGATAGAGGACGTCGTTGGCGAAGCTCTCGTAGAGGCGGTTTGCCCCCTCGTTCCACCCCTCGCCCTCGCCCATGGCGCGCGTCATGGCCTCCTGGAGGGGGAAGTCCATGATTGCCGGCAGTCCGCTGTCGTCCATTCCGTGGCTCTTGCCGTAGCCCTTTTGCCACACGGCGAGCTTGCCCGCCTCCGAGATCCAGCACTCGCCGACAATGTTGAGGTTCGGGTACTCCTCTTTCACCCTGTCGCACCACTCGGCCATGGCACCCAAGTCCGAATAGGGGTAGGTGTCTTGACGTATCCCGTCGAGGTCCGCCATCTCGACCCACCAGATGGAGTTCTGAATCATGTAGTTGCGCACGAGCGGGTTCGACAGGTTCATATCCGCCATTGTCACGTCGAACCACCCCTTGAGGGCCACGTCGCGGTCGGCGACCGACGCGTGCGGGTCGCGGGCAATCGACAGACGGTAGTTGCTGCGGACAAACTTCTCGCGCCCGTCCTTGTCATACCATTTGTTGAGCCAGTCCTTGCACGGCAGGTCGTCCATCCACCAGTGGCCCGTGCCGCAGTGGTTGAAGACCATATCCATGATGTGCTTCATGCCCCTCTTGTGGAGCTCGGCCGAGAGTGCCTTGAAGTCGTCGAGCGTGCCGAAGCGGGGGTCGACCTCGTAGTAGTTCGTTATGGCGTAGCCGTGGTATGACGACTGGGGCATGTCGTTCGTCATGACGGGCGTCATCCACAGCGCCGTCATCCCGAGGTCGGCGATGTAGTCCAGATGGTCGATGACGCCGCGCAGGTCCCCGCCGTGGCGCCCGTATGGAGCATTGCGGTCGGCGGCCTCAGCCATCCCCGGCTTGCTGTCGTTGGCGGGGTCGGCATTGGCGAAGCGGTCGGGGACGAGCAGGTAGACGGCGTCGTCGCTGCTGAAGCCCTGCCGGCTCGCCGAGCCCCCGCGCCGCTCCAGGAGCGGGAAGTCCACCTCATGGCTCTTGCCGTCGCCCTCCAGGGTTATCTTGGCCGTCCCAGGGCGAGCCTTGGAGCCGATGCGCAGCGTCAGGAAGAGGTAGTTGGGGTTGTCGGTCTTCACGACGTCGGCAATGCTCACGCCGCGCCCCTCGACGCCCGGCTTGAGCGAGGCGATGCCCTCGCCGTGGAGCATGAGCTGGACCTGCGGGTTCTTCATGCCCACCCACCAGTTGGCGGGCTCGACCCTTACGCCATGCGCCAAGGCCACCGCGGCGCACAGCAGGGACAAGCCCGAAGTCAAGATTCTTTTCATGAGGCAATATTTAGTTTCAATGTTACCTAACCTTGATGAGGCGCACAGCCACCGCCCCGCACCACAGCAGTCCGCCCGTGACAACCATCATGGCGGGCTGGCTGCCGCCCACGGCATGGAGCACCGTCCCGCCGAGCAGCGCCGCCACAATCTGCGGCAGGCATATCGTGCCGTTGAACAGCCCCAGGTATGTCCCCATGCTCGGCGTCCCCTCCAGGGCGTTCGTCAGCAGGGTGAAAGGCAGCGCGAGCATCGCCGCCCAAGCGGGGCCGACAAGGAACAGGCTCACCATCATGAGGTAGTGGTCCGTCACGAAATAGAGCGAGGCGAAGCCGGCGCCGCCGATAAGCAGGCTCACGGCATAGGCAACCTTGGCGCTCCGGAACCTCGGAATCAGCATGGCCCACAAGACCGAGCCCATGGCCTGCACGGCATAGAGAATCCCGACCCAGTTGCCAGCCTCCTGGTAGGCCGCCGACTTGGCGTCGGTCGTCCCCCAGCCGTTCTCCGCCACGGCGCCGGTCATGTATGTCCACATATACATGAACGCGGCCCAGCAGAAGAACTGCACCAGCCCCACAGTCCAGAACGTCGCTGGTGCGTCGGCTATGACGCGGAAGATGTTGACGCTGGCCTCCTTGGGCTTGCCCGCACCCGCGGCGTCAATGCCGTGGAACGCCCTATAGTCCGCAGGTGGCATCTCGCGCACCCGCGCCACGGTGTAGGCCACGCACAAGACGATGATAAGGGCCGCCGCGTAGAAAGAGTATACAACCGTGGGCGGCACCACACCCTCGTCCGCCACATTGGCAATGCCGACATAGGCCAGGGCGAAAGGGAAGACGAAGCCCACGACACTGCCGGCGTTGCACAGGAAGCTCTGGATGCTGTAGGCCTTAATCTTCTGCCGCTCCGAGACCATGTCGCCCACGAGCATCTTGAAAGGCTGCATGGCCATGTTGATCGAGGTGTCCATGAGCATGAGCGTCACGACCCCGAAAGTCATGGCCGCGCCGGTGGTCAGCCCCAGGCTGCCGGAGTTGGGCAGGAGGCACAAGACGACGACCGCTACCGCCGCGCCCAAAATTAGGTATGGAATCCGCCTGCCGAACCTGGTCCACGTCCGGTCTGACGCCATGCCGACGAGCGGCTGGACAATCATGCCCATGAGCGGCGGCAAGACCCAAAAGTAGCTCAGGCTGTGCGGGTCGGCCCCCAACGTCGAGAAGATTCGGCTTATGTTCGCGCTCTGCAGGGCGTAGGCAATCTGCACCCCGAAAAAACCGAAGCTGAGGTCGGTCAGCTGTCGGAAAGATAAATCTCGCTTCTGTTCCATATGATGCTCTGTTAGCCAACAGGCGGCTTGCCCGGGGCCGGGCGATGCCGCCTGCCGTATGTCAGCGTGAATTTACGTTTACAAATCTAAACCTAAAAGTGTTGACCGCAAAAAACGCAAAACCGCCGCGGCGGCCTTGAAGCCCGCCGCGGCGGTGAAAAAATCAGATTTCAAACGATTGCGGTGGCCGCCGCGCGGCAATGAAAAAAAACTCAAAATTTCCTTAGACCCGCACCGCAAACGATTTCGGCGACGGCGCCTAGAGCGGGCTGCACGCCGCCTCGAGCCACTCCCTGTCGTGCCCGTCCAGCAGTGGCGAGAGAGCCCGGAAGACGGCCTGATGGTAGTCGTTGAGCCACCTCAGCTCCTGCGGCGTCAGGAGCTCGACGACAATAGGCGCCTTGTCGATGGGGAACATCGTCAGCGTCTTGAAGCCCAAGAACTCTCCGAAGTCCGTCTTCTTGGCCTCGACGCAAACCGTCAGGTTCTCAATGCGTATGCCGTGGCTTCCCTCGACATATATGCCCGGCTCGTCGCTTGTCACCATCCCTTTCTCAATGGGCGTGTCGACGAAGCGCTTGCTGATGTTCTGCGGCCCCTCGTGGACGTTGAGGCAGCACCCCACTCCGTGGCCCGTGCCGTGGCCGTAGTCGATGCCGTATCGCCACATGGCCTGGCGCGCGAACGTGTCGAGCTGTGTGCCGCGCGTCCCCGCTGGGAATATGGCCTGCGCCAGGCCAATCGTGCCCTTGAGCGTGAGCGTGTAGTGGAGGCGCTCCTCGTCGGTGAGCATGCCGAGGGCGAAAGTGCGCGTGATGTCGGTTGTCCCGTCCATATATTGCGCGCCGGAGTCGATGAGGAGCAGACCGTGGGGCTCGACGTCGGCGTTGCTCTCGATGTTGGGCTCGTAGTGGACGATGGCGGCGTTGGCGCCGTATGCCATGATGGTCCCGAACGAGTCGGAGATGTAGCGGTCGTCCTTGGCCCTCTCGGCGGTCAGAATCTCGCACAGGTCCATCTCGGTCATTCGCACCTTTCCGACGTTTTCCGTCATCCACCTCGCGAAGCGCACCATTGCCGCCCCGTCGCGCACGTGCGCGGCCTCCATGTTGCCAATCTCCACGTCGCTCTTGCGCGCCTTGAGGTGCGTGATGATGTCGCCGCCCTCAATCTTGGCGCACTCGGCGGGCAGTGCCATGACGTTGTGCGAGTTGGCCTGGGCGGGGTCGTAGACCACCCGCGCCATGGGCGGGATGGCCCGCAGGTCGCGCTCGTAGTGCTCGTAGAGGTGGAGGACGAAGCCGTCGGCCTCGAGCTGCTTGCTCGTCTCGGCGGTCAGCTTGTTGGGGTTGACGTAGAGGTTCGCCTCGGAGGGGGTGATCATCATGTAGGCGTAGAAGACGGGGTTGAACTCGACGTCGGCGCACCTCATGTTCGTCAGCCACGCCACGTTGTCGAGCGCCGAGACGAGATAGTGCGACGCCCCGACACTCCTCATCTTGCCCCGCACCTCCTCCAGCTTCTCGGCGCGCGTCCGCCCCTCGAACTCCGCCGGCATGAGCCATGCGGCGGACTGTGGCAGCGGCGGCCGGCTGACGAAGAGCTCGGTGGCATAGTCGAGGTCGGGGTTCAGCCCTATCCCGAAGTTGCCGAGGCTGTGGCGCAAAGCCCGGAACTCACTCATCGTCACCGTGTTGCCATCGACACCCACCGTGGCGCCCGACGGCAGGAGGTAGGTCAGGTATGATATGTAGTCGGGCACGCCCGGCACGCCCATCTTGTGAAGCTCTACGGCCGAGCCCCGCAGCTGCTTCTCGGCCTGGATGAAGTAGCGCGAGTCAGTCCACAGGCCGGCATGGTTCTTCGTCACGACAAGCGTCCCCGCCGAGCCGTTGAAGCCGCTCATATATTCGCGGAACTTCCAATGGTCGGCGGGATACTCGCTGTTGTGCGGGTCGGCAGAGTATATGATGAAAGCGTCTATGCCGTCGAGGGCCATCTGCTCCCGCAGACGTATTATGTTGTTGTTCGTGTCCATCATCTTTCCTGTACCGTGTATATTTGTTTTGCGCCCCGTCGCGCCTCTTTCCGCAAGTTACTAAAATATGTCCGACAATCCTCCAAAGATGCCTCGCCGTGGGGATAAAAGCGCGTTTTGCGGTGACGAATTGACGAATGGGCGAATATTTTTTGACGAAACGCTTGCTGGTTCGGGAATAGTCCCTATATTTGCTCTTGGAATTTTTCATAGAAACTTGGATTTAGTTAGCTGATTAAGGAGTACAGCCCTCGAAAACGTTCGGGGGCTCCTTTTTTTATAAGGGGGGGGGCATCTACAGACGGTAGGGCCGCCCAAAAGAGTGTCGCGCGGAAGAACACGCGACGCAACTCTCCCGGTCGGTGGCGCGTAGCCCCAAAGGGGCGACATGTGGCAGCCTGGGGCGTGAGCCCTAGGACTGAAAACGGAGGACGGAACCAATGGACGAACGCGCCGACGTGGACGAACAACACACCACGGACAAACGCACGCCGTGGGCAAAACGCACCACGACAAAACGCATGCCGTGGCAAAGCGCACGCCGTGGACAAACGCAACACACCACGGACAAACACGCGCCGTGGGCAAACGCGCCACGACAAAAAAAACGCCACGTCCTACCCCCCCTAGCCCACCGCCCCCACCCCTAGGGCTCACGCCCTAGGCTGACGTATGCCGCCCCTTTGGGGCTTCGGGGCGGCCGGGGCGGCGGGCATCGTCCCATGGGATACGCGCATCGCCCCCCCCTGCCTCTCCCCCGCCACGCCCCCCCCTAGGGCTCACGCCCTAGGCTGACGTATGCCGCCCCTTTGGGGCTTCGGGGCGGCCGGGGGACGACCGGTGGGAAGGACGGCGAGCCGGGGCGCCTCGCATTTTCCCGAATCTTAATCTCCTTGGTAATTTTTCACAGCTCGTGCTTGTCAATTTGAAATTCATGCATACCTTTGCGTGTACTATTAATCTACTACACTAAACGCTTGGTCAGATGATTCATTTGAAAGACATCAACAAGACCTACAACAACGGGGCCCCGCTCCACGTCCTCAAGGGCATCACGCTCGACGTCGAGAGGGGCGAGTTCGTCTCAATCATGGGCGCATCGGGCTCGGGCAAGTCGACCCTACTCAACATCCTGGGGATATTGGACAACTACGACAGCGGCGAATATTGGCTCGACGGGACTCTCGTCAAGAACCTCAGCGAGTCGCGCAGCGCCGAGTTCCGCAACCGGCTCATTGGCTTCATCTTCCAATCGTTCAACCTCATCTCGTTCAAGAACGCCGTCGAGAACGTGGCCCTGCCCCTCTTCTACCGCGGCGTGAGCCGCAAGAAGCGCAACGCCCTGGCCATGGAGTACCTGGACAGGCTCGGCCTGGCCGACTGGGCGGGGCACATGCCCAACGAGATGTCGGGCGGGCAGAAGCAGAGGGTGGCCATAGCGCGCGCCCTGATCACCAAGCCCCGGATAATCTTGGCCGACGAGCCGACGGGGGCCCTCGACAGCAAGACCTCCGTCGAGGTCATGGACATCCTGCGGCGGCTCCATGAGGACGAGGGCATGACCATCGTCGTCGTCACCCACGAGAGCGGCGTCGCCAACCAGACCGAGAAGATAATCCACATCAAGGACGGTCTGATTGGCAGCATCGACGACAACTCGGAGCACAACGCGTCGCCTTTCGGCAAGGACGGCTACATGAAATAGCACACCATGATACGCGAGATTTTCGACGCCATCCGCCGCAACAAGCTCCGCACGGCCCTGACGGGCTTCGCCGTGGCGTGGGGCATCTTCATGCTCATCGTCCTGCTCGGGGCCGGCAACGGGCTCATCAACGCCTTTGAGGAGAGCAGCAGCAAGAGGGCGCTCAACTCCATACGCGTCTTCCCGGGGTGGACGAGCATGCCCTGCGACGGGCTGGAGGGCGGCCTCCGCGTCCGGCTCAAGAACGGCGACATGGAGCTGACCAAGCTCAACTTCCCCGACAACGTGCTGGAGGTCGGCGCCTCGCTCAGCCCCGGCACATTCACCGTCAGCAACGGCAACGAGTACGTCTCGGCCTCGGTCAACGGATACTACCCCAACCACACCGAGATTGAGGACATCGAGATGCTCCGCGGGCGCTTCATCAACAGCATCGACATCGAGAGGCGCCGCAAGGTGCTCGTCTTGGGCTCGCGGGCGGAGGAAATCCTCTTCCGCGGGCAGGGGCTGGGGGCCAGCATAGGGCAATTTGTCCGCGTCGGCAACGTGGTCTACAAGGTCGTGGGCGTCTCCAAGTCCGACAGCCAGAGCGGGCAGCACTCCGTGGCCGTCCCGTTCTCGACCCTGCAGATCATCCACAACATGGGCGACGAGATGCACGCCTACTCGTTCACCACCCGCGGGCTGACCTCCATCGAGGCCAACGAGGCTTTCGAGACCGAGCTCCGCAAAGTCCTCGGCGCGGCCCACCGCTTCCGCCCCGACGACATGGGCGCCATATGGCTGTGGAACCGCATGACGCAATACCTCACGACCCAGACGGCCATGAACGCCCTGACGGTCGCCATATGGGTCATCGGGATCTTCACGCTCCTGAGCGGCGTGGTGGGCGTCTCGAACATCATGCTCATAACCGTCAAGGAGCGGACCCGCGAGTTCGGCATCCGCAAGGCCCTGGGCGCCAAGCCCCGCTCCATCCTGGCCCTGGTCCTGACCGAGAGCATCGTCATCACGACCCTCTTCGGCTACGTGGGCATGGTGGCGGGCATCGGCGTCACGGAGCTTGCCAACAGCATGCTCGGGTCGTCGACGCTGGACAACGGGGCGTGGAGCGAGACGGTCTTCACCAACCCTACGGTGGACCTGTCCGTGGCCATAGAGGCCACACTGACGCTCGTCGCCGCTGGGACCATAGCCGGCTTCATCCCGGCCCGCAAGGCAGTGAAAGTGAAACCCATCGAGGCCCTCAACGCCGACTAGCGCAAGACAGACAAGGATATGAAAATCGACAAAGACAGTATCGAGGAGATTCTCGTGACGCTGACGCGCAACAAGTCGCGCAGCCTCCTGACGGCGTTCGGCGTCTTCTGGGGCATCTTCATGCTCGTCTCGCTCATGGGCGGGGCCAACGGGCTGCAGGAGATGATGAAGTCCAACTTCGAGGGCTTCGCCACGAACTCTTGCTTCATAGCCTCGAACCTGACGGGCGAGGCCTACAAGGGCTTCCGCAAAGGCCGGTGGTGGGAACTGGAGAACGACGACATCGAGAGGCTCTCGAAGCGTGTCGAGGGGATAGACGTCATCACGAGCTGCACGGCCGAATGGGGCAAGAACGTCGTCCGCGCCGACCGCAAATATAACAGCTCGGTCAAGGGCCTGGCCCCGGAGTATAACGAGATTGAGAGCATGCGCATGCTCTACGGCCGCTTCCTCAACGCCATCGACGTCCGCGACCGCCGCAAGGTCTGCGTCTTGGGTCGCCGCGTCTACGAGGCCCTCTTCGACAAGGGCTCGGACCCCTGCGGCTCCCTGGTGAGCGTCGACGGCATCTACTACCGCGTCGTGGGCGTGGCCTACTCCGAGAGCGACATCAGCATCCAGGGCAAGAGCGACGAGCAGGTGATGCTCCCCTACACGGTCTTCCAGACGGCGTATAACGCCGGCAACCACATCGACGTCATCTGCATCAACCTCAAGCCCGGCTACAGGGTGGCGCAGGTCCGGCCGCAGCTGGAGGCCGTCATCAAGGAGGCCCACCTCATCGCCCCGACCGACACCCAGGCCCTGTGGGTCCTCGACGCCGACGCCATGTTCTCGATGATGGACAACCTCTTCGTCGGGATAGGCGCTCTGGTCCTGCTCGTAGGCGCGGGGACCCTGCTGGCGGGCATCATAGGCGTCTCGAACATCATGATGGTGACCGTCCGCGAGCGCACCGTCGAGATAGGCATCCGCCGCGCCATCGGCGCCCAGCCTTTCGACATCATGCAGCAGATCCTCTCGGAGAGCGTCGTCCTGACCCTCGTGGCGGGCATGGGTGGCATCAGCGCCGGCGTCGGCCTGCTGTCGGTCTTCGAGACCCTCACGGTCACCGACATGGGGCGGACGTTCGCCTTCCAGGTGTCGTTCTGGGGGGCACTGGGGATGCTCGGCGTCATTGTCGCCCTGGGCGTCGTGGCGGGGCTGGCCCCAGCCTACAGGGCCATGGCCGTCAAGCCGGTCGACGCCATGCGCGACGAATAGCGCGCGAAACGCAAAAACATACCATTAACGAAAATCATATTTTTCTAAACAGGAGTCATGAAGAAGTTTCTGAGATTGGCATTGGGCGTCGTCGTGGCGCTGCTATTCGTCTCCACGTTCGTCTTCCTCTATCAGAAGTCGCAGCCCAAGGAGGTCACATTCGACGTTGTCCGCGCCACTCGCGGCGACCTGGAGCAGACGACCGTCGCCACGGGCAAGATTGAGCCCCGCGACGAGATTGAGATCAAGCCGCAAATCTCCGGCATCATAGCCGAACTGTATAAAAAGGAGGGCGAGACGGTCCGCGAGGGCGAGGTCATCGCGAAAGTCAAGGTCATCCCGGAGATGAGCTCGCTCAACGCCGCCCAGAGCCGCGTCCGCCTGGCGGAGATCTCGATGGAGCAGGCCAGGCGGGACTTCGACCGCATGAAGAACCTCTACGAGCAGAAGCTCGTCAGCGCCGAGGACTATGAGAAAGCCGACATGGCGCGCCGCCAGGCCGAGGAGGAGAAGCTCGCCGCCGACGACAACCTGGAGATTGTCAAAGAGGGCATCTCGAAGAGCAACGCCTCGCTCAGCAGCACCTTCATCCGCTCGACGATAACGGGCCTGATCCTCGACGTCCCGGTCAAGGTGGGCAACTCCGTCATCATGAGCAACACGTTCAACGACGGGACTACCATAGCCTCTGTGGCTGACATGACGGACCTCATCTTCCGCGGCAACATCGACGAGACGGAGGTGGGGCGCATCCGCGAGGGGATGCCCGTCAAGATTACGCTCGGGGCCCTGCAAGATGTCTCTTTCGATGCCACGCTGGAATACATCTCGCCCAAGGGCGTCGAGGAGAACGGCGCCAACCTGTTCGAGATTAAGGCCGCCGTGACGGTGCCCGACAGCGTGACTGTCCGCAGCGGCTACAGCGCCAACGCCTCCATAGTCCTCAAGAGCGCCCGGGGCGTGGTGATTGTGCCGGAGAACACACTGGAGTTCAGCGGCGACACGTCGTTCGTCCACGTGCTTACCGACAGCGTGCCTCGGCAGGTCTTCGACCGGAGGCGGGTGGAGCTCGGCATGAGCGACGGCATAAACATCGAGGTCAAGAGCGGCGTCGCCGAGGGCCAGGAGCTCAGGGGCGCGCAGAAATAGAGACGGACAGACATGAGACATTCAGCAATTGCGGGCCTCGCGTCCGTACTATCCATCATTGCCTCCTGCGGCGACGCGGCGGCCCAGGCGCGCGAGTGGACCCTTGCGCAGTGCGTGGACCACGCCGTGGCCAACAGCAACACCATCCGCCAGCGCCAGATCGCCATGGAGATGCGCGAGAACGACCTCAGCACCTCGCGCGGCGGGCACCTGCCCACGGTCAGCGCCTACGCCGGGCAGAGCTTCGACTTCGGCCGCGGCCTGACGGTGGACAACACCTACGCCAACCGCAACACCCGCAACACGAGCCTGGGCATCCAGGCCAGCGTGCCGCTCTTCGAGGGGTTCCGGACGGTGAACGGCGTCAAGGTGGCTCGCCTCAACCTGGCCGCCGCCACAGAAGACCTGGCCGCCGCCAAGGAGGACCTGGGCATAGGCGTGGCGCAGGCGTTTCTGCGCGTCCTCTCGACCAAGGAGATAGCCCTCCGCACCGAGGAGCAGGTGCGGCTCAGCGAGGCCCAGTTGGAGCGCCGCGAGGCCCTCTACGCCAACGGCAAGACCTCCGAGAGCGAGGTCTACGCCGCCCGCTCTCTCGTGACGCAAGACGAGATGACGGCCGTGGGCGCCGCCAACGACTACCGCCTGGCCCTGCTCGACCTCTCGCAGCTGCTGGAGCTGCCGTCGCCCGACAGCATTGCCGTCGTGTCGCCGGACACCTCCGCCCTGGCCCTGGGCGAGCTCCCCCACCCCGACGAGATATTCCGCGAGGCCCTGGCCTCCAAGCCCGACATACGCGCCGCCCAGGCCCGCGCCGAGAGCGCCGAGAGGCAGATTGCGGTGGCCAAAGGGGCCTACTCGCCGTCGCTGACCCTCTCGGGTGGCGTCTCGACGGGCTACTACGCCATGTCGGGCCAGGACGGCGACAGCTTCGGCAAGCAGCTCGACAACAACCTCAACAAGTCGGTCTCGCTCTCGCTCTCCATCCCCATCTTCAGCCGCTTCGCGTCGCGCAACGGGGTCCGCTCGGCCAAGATGTCATACACGTCGTCGCTCGTGGACTTGGAGGAGGCGCGCAAGACGCTCTACAAGGAGATTCAGCAGGCCTACTACAACGCCGTGGCCTCCCGCGCCACGTTCGAGAGCAGCCGCGCGGCGGCTGAGAGCGCCGAGGCGGCGTTCCGCCTGGCCGAGGCGCGCTACGCGTCGGGGCTGTCGTCGTCCACCGACTACGCCGAGGCGCGCACGAACAGAATCGTGGCATTGGCCAACATGATACAATATAAGTATGACATGCTCTTCCGCTGCAAGATTCTCGATTTCTACCGCGGCGCGGAGCTGCGCTAAGGCGGTTCTCTTTTCATAAATCCCACGTCGCCCCGCCCTCCTGCCGCCTCCATTCGGCATGAGGGGCGGGCGGGGATTTTTTCATTTTTCGCGTCGTCTCACAATTCTTGCTAACTTCGTGGCGTCGGCGTATGCCGTAACGTGAAAAATACTTATTCGCACGCCATGTTTGACAACCAACCCAAAGGCCTCTACGCTCTTGCCCTAGCCAACACGGGCGAGCGCTTCGGCTACTACACCATGTTGGCAATATTCGTGCTCTTCCTGCAATCCAATTTCGGATGGAGCGAGGGGCTGACGGGGACTGTCTACGCCACGTTCCTGATGCTTGTATATTTTCTCCCCATAGCGGGCGGCGCCGTGGCCGACAGGATAGGCTTCGGGCGTTGCGTGACAATCGGCATCGTGGTCATGTTCCTGGGCTACCTGCTGCTGGCCGTCCCCGCCGGGTCTGGCGCCCTGGCCGTGACGCTCATGACCGCGGCCCTGCTCTTCATCAGCGTCGGCACGTCGCTCTTCAAGGGTAACCTGCAGGTCATGGTCGGCAAGCTCTATGACGACCCGAAATATCAGAGCCGCCGCGACTCCGGCTTCTCCATATTCTACATGGCCATAAACATCGGCGCCCTCTTCGCCCCCACCGCCGCCACCAAGCTCCACGCGTGGGCCATGGAGTCGCTCGGGGCCTCGGAGGCCTCTGCCTACCACTACGCCTTTGCCGTGGCGTGCCTCTCGCTCGTTGTCTCCATAGCAATCTACTACGGCACCCGCTCGACGTTCGCCCACGTGGACAACACCGCCAAGCGGGGCGAAGTCCGAGCCGCGGCGCAGAAGAGCGCGGACAAGCGCGCCGAGACGCCGGAGGACAAGGCCGACACTCGCAGCCGCCTCGTGGCCCTGTTCCTGGTCTTCGCCGTCGTCATATTCTTCTGGATGGCGTTCCACCAGAACGGGCTGACGCTGACCTACTTCGCGCGGGACATGACCCAGACGACGGCCACCGGCATCATGGGCATGCTGTTCGACGTCACCAACATCCTCGCGCTCATCGTGACCGTCTACGCGCTTTTCGCCCTGTTCCAGGGCAAGACCTCGCGCGCCAAGACCGTCGCCGGACTTGTCGTCGTGGCCTGCGCGGCGTTCCTGGGCTACAAGTACAGCCTCACGGCCGGTGAGACGGTCAATGTGGACGTCCCCATCTTCCAGCAGTTCAACCCCTGCTTCGTCGTCATGCTCACCCCCGTCAGCATAGCCTTCTTCGGGTGGCTCGCCTCGCGCGGCAAGGAGCCCTCGGCCCCCCGCAAGATTGGCTACGGGATGCTCATCGCCGCCGTCGGCTTCGTCGTCATGATTTTGGCCTCCGTGGGCCTCAGCTACCATGCAGACGGCTACCCCGCCGACGACCCGCAGCGCGTCAGCCCGATGTGGCTCGTCGGCACCTACCTCGTGCTGACGTTCGCCGAGCTTTTCCTCTCGCCCATGGGCATCAGCTTCGTCTCGAAGGTGGCCCCGCAGAAGTATCAGGGCCTGATGATGGGGTGCTGGTTCGGCGCCACGGCCATCGGCAACTTCCTGGTGCAGATTCCGGCCCACCTGTGGAACAAAGTGCCGCTGACCGTCGTCTGGGGCGTGCTTGTGGCCCTGTGCCTCGCAAGTTTCATCTTCATATTCTCGATGATGAAAAAACTGGAGAAAGTCTGCTGAAAAGCCCGACCAACACTGGGAGGGGTGCGGCGCCACAGATGGCGTCGCACCCCTTTCCGCATATGTGGCGCCCGCCGGCCTCAATCGGCCGCCCTCGCCCCGAACGCCCTCGTCGCGTTGAGGACGGCCAGGACCATCACGCCGACGTCGGCAAAGGCCGCCATCCACATTGTGGCAAGGCCTACGGAGGCCAGGGCCAGCACCACCGCCTTGACCCCTATGGCGAAGACCACGTTCTGTCGGGCTATCCCCACCACGCGCCGCGACAGCCGCACCGCCAGGGCCACTTTCGACGGGCTGTCGTCCATCAGCACGACGTCGGCGGCCTCGATGGCGGAGTCGCTGCCCATGGCCCCCATGGCCAAGCCGACATCGGCCCGGGCCAGGACGGGGGCGTCGTTGATGCCGTCGCCGACGAAGCAGAGAGTGCGCCCCGCCGGGCGCTCGCCCAGGAGCCTCTCGACATGCCCGAGCTTGTCGGCAGGCATGAGACCCGCCCGCCACTCGTCGATGCCCAGCTCTTTGGCGACCCCCTCGGCGACCTCCTCGCGGTCGCCGGTGAGCATGACGACCTTGCCGGCGCCAAGCCGGCGCAACTCCGCGACGGCGCGGGCGCTGTCGTCCTTTAGGGTGTCGGCCACGACGATGTGGCCCGCATAGCGACCGTCGATGGCGACGTGAACCACAGTGCCGGCGTGAGCGTGACCCACGGTCGTCGCGCCGACGGCCTCCATGAGCCTCGCGTTGCCCACCGCGACACGCCGCCCCCCGACAGTGGCGCACATTCCCATCCCCGGACGTTCCTCGGCATCGCGGACTTCGCACCGGTCGGGCAACGCCGGACACGCGGCCGCCAGCGCAGTGGCTACGGGGTGGGTGGAGAAACTCTCGACATGGGCGGCGAGATGCAGCAGCTCGCGCTCGTCGACAAGCGAGGGGCATACCGCCGAGACGGCGAACCGCCCACGGGTGAGGGTCCCCGTCTTGTCGAACACGACGACGCCGAGCCGCGCCAGGGCATCGATGTGCGAAGAGCCCTTGACAAGGATGCCGCGCCGGCTGGCCCCGCCAATGCCGCCAAAGAACGTCAGCGGCACCGAGATGACAAGAGCGCATGGGCAAGAGATGACGAGGAACGAGAGCGCGCGGCTCAGCCAGACGGCGAGCGACGCGGCATAGTCCCCCGGCGCGAACAGGGGCGGGACGAACGCCAGGGCCAGGGCGACGCCAATCACAGTCGGGGTGTAGACGCGCGCAAAGCGGGTTATGAACCTCTCGCTGCGCGACTTGCGGCGGTCGGCCTCCTCGACAAGCTGCGCCACCTTGGCGGCCGTGGACTCCGACGGCACTTTCTCCACCTCGATTGTCAGCGCGCCCTGGACGTTGACGCACCCCGACAGGGCCTTGTCTCCAACCCCGACATCGCGCGGCAGGCTCTCGCCCGTCAGGGCCACGGTGTTGAGGCTCGACACTCCGGCCACGACAACCCCGTCGGCGGGAATCTTCTCGCCGGGGCGGACGACAACGATGTCGCCAACGCTCAGCTCGTCGGGGTTCACGTCGGTCTCGACGCCCCCCCTCACGACGTGGGCCACTTCGACCCTCATCTCCACAAGGTGCGCAATGGCTTTGCGGCTTCGCCCCTCGGCGACACCCTCGAAAAGCTCTCCGACGCGGAAAAAGAGCATGACAAACACGGCCTCTGCCATCTCGCTCTCCCCCCCGGGCAGAAACCCAACGGACAGCGCGCCGATGGTGGCCACGCTCATCAGCAAGTCCTCGCTGAAGACGTCGCCCCGGGCAATCTTCTCCACCGCCTCGCGCAAGACGCCCAGGCCGACGACGGCATAGGGGACAAGGTAGATAAGCAGAAGCGCCCACATGGGCAGGTCCAGGCAGTGTTCCACAAAGGCGGCCGCCACCAACAGCAGCGCCGCCACCACAATCTGAGCAATATCCTTTCGCATCTTTCCCAATTGATATTTGGTACAAAATAACATGCACGCAATTGCAACCAAGTTGCAAAATTGGCGCGGGCGCAGTTTTTGCGCAACCGCGGTCTTGGTTGTCATTTTTTTTGCGACATTTGCAAGATTAAACGACGTATGTATTAGCTGGCTAGACTATACAAGATGCTGAAAAGGACTCTATGGCTTGCGCTGTTGTTCGTATTGTTCGTTCAAGGCGCGGCAGCTCAATATAACAACCCGACGGGGCGCGTCCCCAATAGCATGATAGGACTTTCGGTTGGCGGCAAGGCGGGCACGACCATATACTTCGGCGACCTTGTCGACGGCGGCCGCGTGCGTTGGACGGCGTCGGGCTATGTCGAGAAGACCGTCATGAGCTGGATGGACGTGCGCGGCGAGGTTGACTTTGGGCAGTGCCACGGCGGGCAGAAGCTCTACGGCGTCGACGCGTTGGACTTCAGCACGACATTTTTCGACCTCGAGGCGTTCGCCAAGTTCCGTTTCCTCGACCTCATCCAGGGCTTCGACGCCGGGCGGCTGTTCAATCCCTACTTCGCCATTGGCGGCGGCGCAATCCTCTTCTCGTGCAAGAAGAACCCCGGCTCGGACTTCGACGCCGACGCATACAAAGCCAACGTAGGCAACGACGAATATGCCGACAAGTGGCTCTACTCCGACAACGGGATGCAGGCGGCGGCCATGGCGTCGGGCATCGTCGGGGTGCGCTTCGCCGTGTCGGAGAAAGTGAGCCTCTTGCTCGAATATAAGGGCGACATCCTCTTCACCGACGACTTCGACGGGCACCAGGGGTGGCCGGCCGGCGGCACGGAGTGGGTTGACAGCGACGGGAAGTTCGACGCCCTGTGGACGGTCTCGCTCGGCGCGCAGTACCGTTTCTACAACATCTCCAAATATCAGAGCTCGTCGAAATACTCCCGCAAGAACTACCTGCGCACGCGCAAGGCCTATGAGCGGAACGCCAAGCGCATGAGACGGCGCTAGAGCGAGAGGCGCCGCAAACAAGGGCGGCGTCAATTTCAGCCGGGAAAACACGGAGAGGCGCATCGGGCGGGAAGCAGAAGCCACGGTCCGCCTCTTGTCCTTATTAGCAACTCCGACACTCCACAGATGGGCAATTTCAAACTGGTATCCCCATACAAGCCCACGGGCGACCAGCCCGAAGCCATAGACCAGCTCGTGGCTGGCGTCCGCGGCGGCGACAAGCACCAGACCCTGCTCGGCGTCACGGGGTCGGGCAAGACGTTCACCATAGCCAACGTCATAGAGCGGACGCAGAGGCCGACGCTCGTCTTGAGCCACAACAAGACCCTGGCGGCCCAGCTCTACAACGAGTTCAAGGGCTTCTTCCCCGACAACGCCGTGGAGTATTTCGTCTCCTACTACGACTACTACCAGCCCGAGGCCTACAT
>CAZHOT010000020.1:0-52640 GCA_964534235.1 uncultured Marinilabiliaceae bacterium | reverse complement strand
CCGCTCCGTGGGCTTCGAGGACTTCGAGCCGCGGCGGGGCTTCCGCTGCAAGGCGCATCTTGCCGCGCTAGATGGAGCGGAAAGGACTTAGAGGGACTTAGAGGGAGCGGAACGGAGCTAAAGGTACTTTCCGCCGGGGCGTCGCCGTAGATTTGCGGCGTATGTCTAAACAGGGTAGAAAAGGATATGGCAGGTTGGCTGCCTTGGGGCTGACGCTTGCGGGCGCGGCTTGGCTAGTGCGGAAAATGTTCTCGCTAAAGGGCATGGCGGGCAACATTGCGCTAGTGCCGTCGTTCGCCGGCGTCCCGTCCTATCGTGACAGCCAACTTGTCATACCCATTTCCGTCGGCGTCAACAACACGTCGGGCGGGAGCGTCTCGGTCGAGGTCTCCCGCGTCGAAGTCTACATGGACGACAGCCTTGTGGCCTATGCCACGATACCGGAGCGCAACAAGCTCACCATTGCCGCCCACGCCTATTCCGTCCTCACGGGCTTCAAGGTGGCCCTGCCTATAAACGTAATCTTGCAGAAGCTGTCGGACAACGCGTTCGACATCGTTAGCGGCAACTACGACAAGATTCTCGGCCGCCTATCAGCCAAGCTAGAGGGCGTCGTCGGCGGCGTCATCTCCGTGAGCGCCACTCACAAGTTCGGCGCGGGGGCCACAGCGGGGCTAGGCGTCGTGGCGAGCGGGAAGCGGAAGATTGGCAGCCTGTCGGACTATCAGCCCTACATCCCGCCCAAGAGCGAGCTTCGCCGCGAAGACAAGTACGTCGCCACGTTCGCCAACCACGAGGACACGGTCCGCCTAATGCAGAAAGTGGTCGCCACTACGTTGGAGGACACCCGCCGCCTGGCCAAATGGCTGGAGCGCGGGACTGTGCGCGAGACGGTTCTGAGCATCTGGAAATTCGTCTACGGCTACATCCAATATGAGACGGATTCCGTCTTCGCCGAGCAGGTGCGTCGGCCGCTGCGCACCCTCTATGACCAGCGGGGCGACTGCGACTGCTTCTCGACGCTGATTGGCAGCATACTGACGAACCTGGGAATCCCCTACAAGTTCCGCGTAGCGGCTATAAGCGGGCGGAGCTACTATCAGCACGTCTATGTCATCGTCCCTGTGGGCGCTGATGGTGGCTACTACGTCTGCGACCCCGTCATGGACGTCCCATTCAAGGAGTGCAACGTCACAAAATGCTTGGACTACTAGGGCTATGGGCGCGCGAATTGCCAGAAGAAAAAGGACCCCGAGAGGGTGCGTTGAGATAGCAATGGAAATTGACTACCCAGCGCGACGCCTTTCGGGGATGTCCCTCCGCTCCACACCTTGACCTAACCCATGCCCTTATAGACATCTGCCTACGTTGACCCCTCAATTATGAAAAGAGACGGGCCCCCTGAGTAATTACGTCCGATAACGCAGTCAAGCCTTACGCTTAGCTTCCAACCATAACACGTTGGCGGAACAAAGATAGAAAAAACGCACGATATGCCACTTCTGCAATACCTCAACGGAATCGACGCCCCGACGACGCTCCCGGGCATCCTGCCACCCGACTACGCGGCAGACCGCGCCGTCGGCGGCCTCCTGGACTACGACATGGCGGGGCTTGCCCGGCTTGCCGCCAACGGCCGCGCCGTGGACGAGCTGACCGACAGCGGCGCGCTAGACGCGTACAGCGGCATAAACGGCGTGGAGGACGCCGAAGTCCTGCGCTCCTACCTTGTCAAGACGAAAAAGGCGGTTGACAACTGCCCCCAACTAGTACAGAGCTACGTCAACCCCGAAGAGTTCTCGAACATGTTGGACTACGTGCTCCGCTACTGGGACACAGACCAGCGCGAGACGGCCGTAAGCAAGATGGCAAGCCGCGAGCAGAGGCTAATCGAGAGCGGCAAGGTGGACATCGAGAGCGTCAACGAGGAGGGCGCGGGCGGCGGCTTCTTCGCCGCCCTGTGGGCTTGCGTCCGCCCACAGACCGAAATCGCCGAGGCTATGCAAGACGCCCTGGCGGAATATAAGGGGAAGCTGCGCGCCGCCGCCGCCCACGCCCGCGCCAACGGCGGCAAGGTGTCGGCGGAACTGCTCAACGGCCTTTCGGGCATGGAGGACGGCGAGCGCGTCGCCACGTCGCTCCTCTATGGCTGGGACTACCACGCCGAGCCGGGCCTGGGCGGGACGGACGGCGGGGCGCAAGTGGTTGGCGACGTCGACGCCGAGGACAAGGAGTATTGCCGCCGCTACCTGCGCAACGTCTACTCCGCAATGCGCGGCAGGACGCGGGACTTCTTCGCCGACGCCGAGGAGGGGCGGCAGTTCGTCGCCGCCGTGGGTCTCATCTTGGCGAACTTCGACAACGGCAGACTAGACGCCATAATGTCGCGCCTGGGGAGCGACCCCGCCCTGTGCGGCAAACTGCGGAAGAAGCTGAAAAAGGCCATAAAGAAAGTGGGGAGCGCCGTCAAGAAAGCCGTCAAAGCCACAGGGAATGCCGTCAAGACCGCCGCCAAGGCCACAGCCACGGCCGTGAAGAAGACGGGCCAGGCAGTGGCAAAGGCGGCCAAGAGCGTCGGCAAGGCGTTCAAGAAGCTGGGGAAGAAGATTAGCAGGGTGCTTAAGAAAGTCGTCAAGTTCCTAATCCGTTTCAACCCGCTAACGGCCGCCATCCGCGGCATTCTGATTCTCGCCGCGCGGTTCAATTGGTTCAACCTGGCGGCGCGCGCCTACCCCGGGACCCTGGCCAAGGCCACGGCGGTGGGGAGTCTGAAGATTACGGAAGAGTATTGGGGCAAGTGCAACGACTTCTACAAGAAGTTCTCCAACGTCTACACCAAGATTGGCGGCACGGAAAGCAAGCTGAAGACCGCCCTGGAGAAAGGGAGCAAAAAGAAGTGGAGCGGCGGCTATGACGTCTCGGCATCGAAAATCAAGGAGCTGAAGAAAGACGGCGGAAGCGACAAGGAGATTGTGGCCGAGGCCGAGGCGGAGCTACAGAGCGTGGAGATGGCCAAGGTCAAGGCTCAGAAGAACACCACGGCCGTGGAGGACACGACGGTAAAAGTTGGCGAGAGCAAGACCGAGCGGCAGGAGGTCAGCGTGACGGCCAACGAGTATGTGACGACGCAAGCCACGGCGTTTTACCTGGAGATCGACACGAGCAAGAGCGCCGCCACCATAGCCAAGGGGACGAAGCTGATTGTCGAAGCCGACGCCAAGGGCGTCCCGGTCTGCTACAACGACGACGGCACGACGGGCGGCAACTACTACCGCACGGCGTATAACGGCAAATATGGCATCGTCTTGAAGAGCTGCGTGGCGTCGTCGCTTGGGGGTCTTTCGGGCGCGGGGCGCAGCCGCCGCGTGGCGCAGCTTGCCCCCCGCCGCGACGGCGGGAGAGCCAAGGCCCTGGTGCGGCAGGTGCTGTGCCGCGACAAGACGACGGGGCAGGTGGGGCGCGTGGACAAGGCCGAAATCCTCTACGACAAAGACGGCCACGCCCTGGGCTTCGCCTTTACGGCGGCGGCGGCCATAGCGAGCGCCACCGCCACCCTCACGGGGCTTGTCTCGGCAATGCTCAAAGCGTTCGGCAAGGGCGACAGCAAGGTGACGAAAGCCCTGGACGTGGCTAGCGCCGCAACAGGCGTGGTGGCCGTGGGCGCAGGGGTTGGCGCCGCCATCCAAGCCGGCAAGGCGGCGAACGGCGCCACGGCGACCCCGACAAGCGCGGGCGGGGGCAAGGCCGCCGCGGCGACCCCCCAGGCCGCCCAAACGGCGACGACGGCCGCCGCGGCGACGACGAGCAAGATTGACGACGTGCTAAGCAAGGTGGGCAAGGGTATCAGCGTGGCGCAGACCGTGGCGAAAATAGCCACCGACACGGCCGCCAACGCCAAGGCCGCCGCGGCGGGGCAGACGACGAGCGCGGCGGCACAACAGGCCGACGCCGGGGAGACGAGCGGCACGAAAACCACCGTGGCGGCGCAGGACGGCGACAAGAGGAAAATACTCATCATCGGCGGGGCGGCACTCGGCGGAATCTTGCTCCTCTCCCTCGTGGCGGGCGGCAGAAGGAATTGAAACAGAAAACGACTATGGCAAACTTCGACAAAGTATCGAACTACGTTAACCAGGGGCTACAGACCGCCCAACAGGCGGTGCAGCTGGTCCAGAACATAAAGTCGGCAAAGAGCGGCGCGACGACGGCTCAGACCGCCCCCGCCCCCGCGACCGCCACGACGGCGGCGACAGGGACGGCGACAGCCACAGCGCAACGCCAGAGCCAAGGAGGCACGAGCCTAACGCTTGGCATCAACAAGAAGTCGCTAATCATAGGCGGCGCAATATTGGCGGGCGTCCTGGTCGTCGCGCTTGTCGCCCGACGCTAAAAACAGCAAATCATGGCAACACCGACACAAGCGCAACTCAACGCCGCGGCGAAAGTGCAAACGGCCTACGTCAACACCACGAGCGGCGGCCTGGTCTTGCGCAAGACGCCCGGCACGCAGGGTGCGCAAATCACCACCATCCCCCGCGGCGCGAGCGTAACGCGCCTGGGCATCGACTCCGGCGTCACGGGCTGGGCGGCCGTCATGTATGGCACGCAAAGGGGCTACGTCTCTTCGGTCTACCTCTCGCAGACGAGACCGCAAAGCGCCCCGCAGACCACAGCCACGACTACAAAGACAAGCACCACGGCCACGACGAAGCCCAACGTCGGGGCCAACACAACGACAAACGACTACTTGAAAGCAACCGAGAACATGGCAACCGAGAAACTGAAGAAAGCCCTCAAAATCGGGGGCATCGTCGCCGGCGTGGGGCTTTTGGCATTTGGGGCCTACAAGGTCATCCAAAAGAAGAAAGCGCAAGACGCGGCCAGACTGACGACCACCAGGGGCAGAGCCCTCAACGGCTTGGAGACAAGGCGAAAAAGCAAGAGAGCGAAGAGGGCGACCGGGACGAAAGCCCGGACGCGCAAGAGCGGCGGGCAAAAGACGCGCACCCTGCGCCTCAACTAACGGAACAGAAACACGACAACAACACAACACAACAAGACATGAAAAAGAGGAGATACCGCGGTCTGAACGGGGTTGAAAAAATCACCGCCGAGAAGACCAACAAGACACTCAAAAAGATGGGCGGCGTCGCCCTGGGCCTGGCCGTGGCCACAGCCCTCAACACGTTCCTACAGAAGAAAACGAACCTCAACGGCGACACCCTGGTGGGCCTGGACGGCACGACGAGCAAGTTCGTCGTCCCCGCCGGAATCGGCGCCCTTGGCGTCATCGGCAGCCAACTCGTCAAGGGCGAGTTCGCCAAAGACGTGGCCGTCGGCGTCGCCGCCGCAGGGGCCGCCGGGCTTGTCAACAAGCTGACCGAGAAAGCCATCGTGAGCCTCAGCGGCGACGAGATGATTCCGGGTCTTGGCGACGCCACCCCGCAGTATGAGCAGCTACCGACCTACTCCGGACAGCCACAAGAGGGCTACATGATTGCCGAGACGGGGGTGGAGAACACGGAGGACATCGAGCCGAGCCTGGCCCCGGAGAGCGGCGAGACAATCAACGGCGTGGACGACGACAACTTCTTCATTGCGTAGGCGCGCCACAAAAAGACTATCAGAACATAAACCATAAAGAAAACAAAGAGAAATGGCACAAAGTGTTACAGTAAGCTCCGGGACGGAGCGCGCAATCAAGATTGGCGACAAGACGCTCCGCATCTCGCCCTACGTCGGCAGCACCCTCAGCACGGCCAAAGCCGAGTTCGAGGCGCGCCTCAACGCCATCGACAGCAGCATTGCCGCGGCAATCGCCAACGGCAAGGCGCGCATCACGGACTGCTCCCTCTATACCGCCAAGGCTCTCGCGGGCAACCTCAACCAGGAGATTTTCGAGGCCAAGGACCAGAAAGAGGTCGGCGTGTGCAACATCAACAACCGCAAGCTGGAGGCTTCGCAGTACATGCTCATCACCGCCGTGCAGGTTCTGGCCGTGGAGCTCCCCAACGCCGGCGACGACTTCAAGACGGCGGAGTTCGCCAAGATTCCCGCCCGGTTCGCCAATGGCGAGTTTGAGCTCAAGCTCGACAACAAGGTGCTCATCCCCCGCTCCTCAATGCAGAACTTCGTCACCGACGGGCCCGACACCAAGAACCTCGCCGGCTATTGGAGGCTGGAGTGCCCCGTGATGGTGACGCCTCAGACCGACCTCATCCCGCAGGTGTGGCTCCCCGTCGGGACTGACACCGCCAAGACGGTGCTTAAAGTCGTCTTGCACGGCGCGCGCATCGTGGGGTAGCCCCCGCGCGCGCACCCATCTTCTGATGCTCATTGTCTTTTAGTCCGGGGGGCTGCGCGGGCCGCCACCGCGCCCGCCCGCCCCCCTTTTTCCCCACAACACACAGCCCCATGTTCTTCTCAGTCCCCTGCTCGGCAAGCAACACCATAGTGACGCCCATAGAGGCGAAGTCCATAACGCACATATTCTTCCAGCCGAAGAATGAACGGCTGTGGCGCGCCGACGTGGACAACAGCGGCGCGTATGTCTCCATCCTCATAGACGGGAAGCAGATATGCAAGGACTTGCTAATCCTGCCGTTCTGCACGCAGACGCCTACTTCGACATGCACGTTCGATTGGCGGCAAGTGGCTATTGAGGTCAACCTCAACATCTCGCAGAGCGAGATAAAAATCTCTCGGAGCGACGCCGCGGCCTACGACACCGACGACTACAACGTCGTCTTCGTCTGCTCGGCCAAGGAGACCGACGAGGGCAAGGGCTTCGAGTTCTTCGAGACGAAGCGCATAGCCCTGTGCCGCGCCCCGATGGACTTCACGCAGGAGATAAACCTCAAATGGGACGAAGCGGTCCTGCGCCTCAAAATGGCTATGGCGCAGAAGATGAACGAGGAGAACGAGAGGCTCAACGCCGCCAACAAGGAGGCCAACGACAACGCCGAGGAGGGCGCGCCGCCCCTGCCGACCAACGCCAAGACCGACTACCAGGCCACCGACGAGGCGGTCTTCGACAAGCTGTGGGAGCAGGAGGGGCAGGGCATCACCAACAAAGACGGCGAAAGGGTCTTGGCGGCCTCTATAACGCTGGTCCTGGGCGGTATTAGGCGCGAGTACAAGGTGGTCTACCCCATGTACAGGAACAGGAGAGATTTTTGGGCCTTGGACGGCACGCTCTCCATCGAGCTAGCCTACGTGGACGTCCTGTCGGGCTACCACTTCATGAGCCCGGAGCGGTTTGGGCGCAACACGTGGGACTTGCAATTCGACCACGCCCCCGCCTTTGTCTTCGCCTACGGCGTCATGCAGCTTGGCGAGAAAGCCGCCTACCTCACGGACAACTTCGTGCGGATGCGGGTGGAGATTGACGGCACGGAGAACGAGGCCCTGCCCTACGGCACTGACATAAGCGTCATGTCCGCCACCAAGCATACGCCAATGCGCGAAGCCCTCTACGAGTTCGACGGCGAGGTCGGAATGCGCAAGAACGTCACCCTGCGCCTCACACCCCCCACGGCCCACTTCGCCGACGCCAGCGGCAAGCCGTCGAGCGGAGCGTGCGTCCTGGGCGAGATTCCCGCCGCCAACCCGACCATGTGGAGCATCTTCTTCTTCTTTGGCTACAAGAAACTAGCATAACACGACATACCCATGAAACGGACATTTCAGATAATCAAAGACATAACCACGCCGACCGACAGCGAGCAGAAGACCGTCACCGAGCGGCTGAAAGAGGGCTACGCCAAGGTGTCGGGCATCTTCGTCGTGCCGGAGACGGCTTCGACAAGCCTGGACGGCGTCGAGGTCTCGCTCAAGATAGCACAGCAGGAGGTGCTCCCCATAGGCTTCGACCTCTCGCTCCTGGCCCACACCCAGTACATATCGATGAAAGACGCCATCCTGGACATTGGCGACGAGGGCATCCCCGCCCGCTCTTCGGAGCTGGAGCTGACGGTCTCAAAGTCGGGCGCGGAAAAGAAATTCTCCCTCTACGTGGTCTTGCAAAAGGAGTAGAGCGCCATGATATACGTTACCGAGATAGAGGTGCCGGCGCGCGCGCGCTGGGGCGACGTCTTCAGCAGGGAGGTCGTCCTGCCGTCGAAGATATACAGGGTCCGCGGCGTGATGGCCAACGCCGTCGCCGACTTTGAGACCCTCACCGTGGTTGAGGACGGCGCGGGCAACCCCGAAGAGCACCGGGTCGAGCTTGCCACCGACAAAATGACCTACTCGCAGAAGCTCTTCACCGCCGTCGGGTTCTATGGCGAGAAAGAGAGCGAGACGCAGACGCTGACGCGCCCCCACACCATGCAATGCGGCCTGGTCTCGGCGGCGGTCAACGAGCATTTCGTCCTGGCCGACCTGCCCGTCCGCCTCACCGGGCGGACACACAACAGCCATTGGAACAAGAACCTGCTCACGTTCGGCGAGAAGATGCTTGTCCGCCCCGGCTCAACACTGCGGCTGACCTACCAGGAGCGGCTGTTCTCGCCGTTCAAGGCCGACGCCCTGCTAGGCGGCAACCCCGCCTACCGTGTGAAATTCTACATAGACTACGCGAGCAAATGATTATAGACGACATCATCAGCACCGAGCGCCAACGCTTCGCCGCCAAGGGCTACGACACCATCATGTCGCCCGTGAGCGTCGGCGTGGACCGCAGGATAGCGACGCTCTCCATATCGAACGACTGCTACATCCTCACGGGCGTGCGCGGCTCAACGGACGACGTGCAGGACGGCAACACGGAGGTCGTCATATGGTCGCCCTCAAACTCCCTACAGGCCACAATGCGCCAAATGTCGATGCTTGGCACCGGCATCGTGCGGACCTTCCGCCGCGTCATAGTCATCAAGACCCTTGGCGAGGCGAGCATAGAGGGCGCGGGCGGCGCCATATCCGACGGCGAGCAGTCGGTGCCGGCCTACCGGCTGGAGTTTGTCAAGCTCACACCCATAAAGCGCGCAGGGAAATGATACAGAAAGACCAGGAGACCATAGCGGCGCAAGTCCAGGCCGCTAAAGACAGCGTGCAGAACACGCTGAAACTAAAGAGCGTCAACGTCAAGATTTGGTCGTCTCGCAACAGCATAGGCGAATTTGGCTACCCCATGCCATTCAAGCTCCGCCGGGGCAAGGCCGACGGCGAGCTGGCGCGCTTCTTCGACGCCCTGGACAAGACCGTGGCGGACAAGTTCGTGACGGCCGTCAAGGTCACCGTCTCGGACAGCCACAACAGCCCCGTGGCCGAGCTGATAGTCGAGAAGTTCGCCCAAGACGGCGCGCGCGGCGGCGCGGAGGTGATTCGCCCCAAAGAGCGCGCGCAAGCCGGGCAGGGCGAGGCGGCGACGGGCGTCGACGACTTCGCCCGCCAATTCCTCAGCCTCATGGGCGTCGACGCCGACGGCGTGCGCGACGCCAAGGGGGCGCTCTACACCGTGGCCCTCAACTTCAACAAGCAGAACATGCAGCGGGAGTTCTCGGAGCAGAAGAGGGAGCTAGAGCTGGAGTATGAGCGGCGGGAGAACGAGAGGCGCATTGCCGAGGCCGAGGCTCACGCCGCGGAGGTGGAGCGGCGCATCGCCCAAATGGAGGCCGAGGGGGCGGAGAAAGACGCCCAAATCGAACGCCTGGAGGCCGAGCTGGAGAGAGCGGGCGAGGCTTACCGCCAGCTAGAGAAAGCCGACCCCACTAACGTACGCCTGGGGAGCGCCCTGGCCATCGGCGGGCAAATGCTCCTGCGGAGCAACGCCGACAAGCTGGGCCGGCTGCTGAACATCCCCACCGGGGCCCTCACGGGGCTTTTCGGCGGCGACGGACAGGACGAGGGCGACGGCGGCGCGACGGTCCCCGCCGTGGACGTGGAGGAGCAAGACGACGACCGGGGGCGCCACATTGCCGAGATGTGCGCGGCGGTGCGCAAGCTTGGCGACGCCGACTTCGAGCGCGTCTACAAGTCCGTCATGGCCTTTGCGCAGAACGCCGAGCAGGGCGGCGGCGCGCCGCCGGCTGTGGAGGTTGAGGAGCAATGATTACCAACGACAAGACAGACTACAGATGGAGACAGACCTACTGCAATGGGCCACGTTCCTGCTCACGCCCGTCACGGGCATAGCGTCGTGGTACCTGGGGCGGTGGAAGCGCAAAAGCGACGACTTCAACTCGCTCCAGGCCACAATATCGACGCTCATGAAAGAGAACGAGAAACTGTATGAGCAAATAGTCAAGCTGAGGAAAGAAAACGCCTCACTACAGACAAGCGTCAGCGTCCTCACCGCCAAGATAGACGAGATAGAGCAGCGGGCGGCGCGCAACCTGTGGAAAGGAAACAAGACAAACGAAGAACTACTATGACCTACGCATTCAAACTGACATTGGCCGCCGACAGCAAAGAGGAAGCGAGCAAATTGGCGACGCTCCTGCAACAGTCCGTCGGCGTCCTGGACAAACGGGACATGATTCGCCTGTTGGAGAAAGTGGTCAAGAATCCGTCCATCGTCAAGACGGCCCTAAAATTCATCTAGAGCAAGGGGGGAGACTATGGAACGCGGGGAGGAGATTGCCACAACAGACGCCACGCGGGGGCGGAAATGGGTCGTCGCCTGTTCCGTCGCCGTGGGCGTCGGGCTTGGCGCGTTCGTCTTGATACGCAACATGGTCAAGAAGCGCAAGGCCGACAAGAGCGCCACACAGGCGGCGAAAGACGAGTTGCAGGAGACGGTGGCGAAAGGGATAACGCCCACCATATCCGACACCGTGGCGGCGAACCTCTCGGCAAGCCTCTATGAGGCTATGGCGTCGACCGGCACAGACGAGACGAAAATCCGGAGCGTCTTCCAGAAGCTGGGCAACGCCGCCGACTGGGGCCTGGTCAACACAAGATTCGGGGTGCGCGACTACGGCATGACCGGCGAGCCACTCTACAGCTGGATGCCGAGCCAACCCAAGAACCTGTACCAATGGCTTCAGTCTGAATGCTCCGCGTCGCTGATGGGCGAGATAGACAAGAAGCTTGAGGCGTGGGGGCTGAGCTACTGACATGGGCAGGGGGAGCAGGATAGCCATTGTCGTCGGGGGCGCGGTTGCCGCGGCCTTGGGCGTCGTATGGGCCATATACAGGATAAAGAAGAGCAAAATGAGCAAATATTTCACATTCGGCGAGCTGTGCCACTCTGACACCGCCGCCGCGCTGAGCATAGACAACACGCCGACGAGCGCCGTCATTGTCAACAACCTGGACGCGCTGATGAAGAACATGCTTGACCCCGTGCGCGAAGCCTACGGCGACGAGATTGTGGTCTCGTCGGGCTACCGATGCTCCGCCCTCAACAAGGCCGTGGGCGGGGCGTCGAACAGTCAGCACCTCTCGGGGTGCGCCGCCGACCTTGTGGGCAAGAACCGCACCCGCGACGAGGTGGTGCGCATTTTCCTTGCGGCTCTGAAAGTGGGGGGCTACGACCAGCTAATCTTGGAGCACTCGGGCGGCGCGGTGTGGGTCCACGTCTCGTGGGTCTCTGACAAGAGCCGCCGCCGCGGGCAGGTGCTGGATTGGAACGGCAGCCGCTACGCCACCATGAGCAACCCCGCCACCGACTACCTCAAATATGTATAGCCACATGAACCGCACCTTGACCCTCCTGCTAACCGTTGTGGCCCTTGCCGCCGCCCTGGCCTGGGCCCTGATAGAGACGCGCGCCGCCCGCGGCGAAGCGCGCCGTTGCGAGGCGAGCCTACGCTCCGCCGTGAGCCTCACGCGCCGCTACTACACCCGCGACAGCCTGGGGGCGGTGTGCCGCGCGGCGCAGTATCGCACCATTGCGGAACTGCGCTCCGAGAGGGCGGACCTGACGGCGGCGCTGGAGAACATGCGCGTCAGACTGAGGCGCGCCGAGAGCGTCACGCGCATAGCCACCGAGACGGAATATTGCGTCGTCCTGGACACGGTCTTCGTGCCTGTGCGCGACACGGCGCGCCCGGCCCTGCGATATGCCGACAAGTGGCTGACGGCGCAGCTTGTGGGCGACAGCCTATCCATCCGCACGACGGACAGCCTAACCGTCGTGATGCACTCGCGCCGCCGCCGCTTCCTCTTCTGGACGTGGCGGAAATACAGCGGCGAGGTCTCGGTGGTGAGCCACAACCCGCACAACACGATTTCGGGAGTTGAGACGGTGTGTATTGAGAAATAGAGAGAGGACATGAACCCATCCGACAACCTTTTGCGCTACGCCCTGGCCGACGAGGCACAGACCCCGACGCTAGTGGACGAGCGAAGCGACAAGCTCATGTACCTGGGCTTCCCGCTGAACAGCTGCACAGGGCCCGACGACCCGAAATGGCTCATCAAGCGCGTCGTCTCCATCCCGATGGAAGACGGCTCCAACATCCGCGTAATCTCGTTCGCCAACGGCGTGCGACGCTACAACATGCGGTGGACGCAACGCGCGACGCTGACCTACAACATGACGGCGGCGGCGCCCGCCATGACCGACGAGGAGCTGAGGGAGGCGGTGCGATGAGCGGGACGGAAGACAAGAGGCCGCGCAAACGCAAGAACGCACTGCTGATAAGCAAGATGCGCCGCGGCAAACTGAAAGACATTGAAGCCGACACCACATTCGGCACAGTCTACAAAGGCTTTCGGGGCAAGCCCAAGGAGGCGATTGAGTTCCTTGCGAAGAGAAAGGAGGGCGAAATACCCGACGCCCTCTATCGGAAAGATATTGGATATGTCAGCCTTGTTTGGGGAACAACAGGGACTAAGGAGAAACAGTATAGGGACGGCTATGGGCTTGCGCACATATATCGCGAACACGAGGCAGAGTTGCGGCAAATCGGGGCTAGTGTCGAGAATGTCATACCATTGGTTTTCAAGCTCGGCAAAGCACAATCAAGCAAAGCGGGTAAGACAAATCGACTGTTTCTGGAGGGAGGCAACTATGCTATAGTCATTGCGACCAAATGGTTCGACCGCAACAGAAAGGTTGTCATCACTAGCTTCGATTTGAGACCGATTGCAGCAAAAAATCCCAAAAGAGCCGCGCAACTGAAAAAGGCTTCCCGCAAAAGCGGAAAGCCAAAGCCGAGACTGCCCTAACGATTTACGTGGGTTCAATTTTACAGATAGACCTGTTCCCTATCCAACGGCAGGGCAAAGATAAACCATTTTGGCATGCAAACGACTGAAAGACGACTGACGAAAGCGCAGAGGGAGACGAGCAAAAGGCCACGCAGAAACGGCCACACACTTAATGACGTGGACGCTGGCATCGAATTCGGCGCAAAAGAGCCGCACAACTGAAAAAGGCTTCCCGCAAAAGCGGAAAGCCAAAGCCGAGACTGCCCTAACGATTTACGTGGGTTCAATTTTACAGATAGACCTGTTCCCTATCCAACGGCAGGGCAAAGATAAACCATTTTGGCATGCAAACGACTACGCCCCATAACGAAAAAGGGCGGCCGCCTATGACAGCGACCGCCCCAAAGCCGAAAGCACTATAAGGTCATCGGCAAAGTGCTTTTGCGCGCAGAGCCCTTACCTGCGCAACGTCGAAACAAAGATAAACCATTTTGACATGCAAACGACTGAAAGACGACTGACGAAAGCGCAGAGGGACTATGAGGGCTTCGTTGCCAAGTTCGAGAGAGCCGGCAGCCACACGACCGACGACTGCCTCACGCCCCCGCACGCATACGCCGCGGCGTTGGACTGGCTCACGGAACGCCGCCCCGACCTGTCGGGGCGCAAGATTGTCCGCCCGTTCTTCCCGGGCGGGGACTTTGAGAACCACGCCTACCCGCGTGGGTGCGCCGTGGTGGACAACCCGCCGTTCTCCATCTATGCGCGCGTCGTCCGCTTCTTCTTGAAGCGGGGCATAGACTTCTTCCTCTTCGCCCCAGGGCTGACCCTGTTCGTCGACGGCGTGGACTGCTGCTACATACCCGTCGGCTACGACCTCACCTATGCCAACGGCGCGCATATCAGCACAAGCTTCGTCACGAACATGCTCCCCGGGCGCCTCATGCTCGCGCCCTCCCTGCGCCAACGTCTGAGAAACCTGGACCCCAACGCCCGCGTCGAACGCAAAAAAAGCCGATTGCCCGCCCGAATGTGGACCCCGGCGCGCCTGGGCGTGCGGTGCAAAAAGCTGAGCAACGACATAGTGCTAGGCGCGGGCAACTGCTCCACGCCCTCAAAGAAAGGAGCTTGCGCCAAGGCGTTCGGCGGCGGCGTGATTCTCTCGGAGAGGGCCGAGAGGATGATGGACGAATACACAATCGACGACTAGAGGAGACATGAGACTAGACATCAACCCCATAACCGGGAAATTGGACTTGGTGGGCGGCACGGCCGACGCCGCCATTGAGGATGCCGCCTACTACTCCAGCGACGTCCCGACGACGGAAGCCCACGGCGGCATCAAGGCCGGGACGACGTTCGACCGCGTGCCTGTGGCGGAAGTGATAGACCGAATCCTCCACAGGCCCCAGCCGCCGACGGTGGAGCTGACCGCCAAGCTTGCTTTCGGATGGCACGAGACGGGGCGCGGACTGACGGGCAACATAATCTCCGCCACGGTGACGCCCGGAACGGCGAAAATCGTCAAGGTGGAGTGGTTCCGGGGCGGCAAGCTGGCGCAGACCGTGGACGACATGCCCGACGGCGGCGTGGCGCGCTTCACAGACGACACCGACAAGAGCGTCACGCACAAGGTGCGCGTCACCGACGGCGAGGGGCTTACCGCCGAGGCTTCGGGGACATACAGCTTCGTCCGCCCCATGTACTACGGCGTGGTGGACGACGTGCCGGACGGCGTGGCGGGGCTCTCGAAAGTAGTCCCGACGGCGCGGAGCGGCAACTACACCGCCAACTACGCCGCCTACGACCGCAAACGCTTCGTCCTGGCCCTCTACGGGGCCGTGAGCAAGGCGCTCAACCCAAGCCTCTTCGACATCACGCAGAGCCTGGGCAAGACGACGGCTAAGGTGGCGTGCGCCGACGGGCAGGAGCTGACATACACGCTCTACTACAGCGAGCCAAACAGCCAGGAAAAGGCCTACCCGGTGATATTCACATACAGATTGGCATGAGAGAGAAGAAAGGAACGACGCAAGCAGTGTTGCACGTCGCTAAGTGAGGACTAGACACAAAAAGAGGGTGGCTCCCCGTTACTCCACGCGTCGCGCATCCAATGCCGGTTTCACCACCCTTGAAGACGCATTGCAAGCGTCATCGAGGGCAAAGGTATGACAAATATTTAAATACTCAGCGAAGCACAACCAAAGATTGGACAATAATGGGACGCAAGAAAGACAACACGGTGACTGTACACAAAAGAGAGTATCAGAAAATCGGCAGACTAAGCCCTGCAATCGCAAAAAGCATAGGCGTAACGGCAGGAGACATCCGAATCGACAGCCACGCGGTAACCCATATGATGAAAGGGCACCAAAAGGAATTGCAAGAAATGGGGTGCAGCCCGCTCCTGTTTGCAAAAATGATTATCGCTACATTCAGCTTGATATATGAGGGACATGACGGCAAACTGTTGCTTGTTTGCGAAGAAGATTGCGACCACCAAAAAACGGCCGTTATAAGCCTAGTCCTACAGGACAAACGATTTTGGGAGGTGGTAACAGCCGGGGCGTGGCGAACCTCTTTCTTCAAAAGAAAGACCCCAATATACAAAAAGCGACATACGTAGTGAGAACGCACCTCACTCCCACTTCCCACAGGCGGGACCGTTAGCCAGACACCGCATTCTTTCCGTGGGGGCGGTTCTCGGCGTTTCAGTCCGTCGTCGCTGAAAAGAGGGTGGCTCAACCTGACTCCACGCGTCGCGCATCCAATGCCGGTCTCACCACCCTTGAAGACGCGTTGCAAGCGTCATCGGGAGCGAAGATATGACAAATATTTTTAAACGCAATAGGCAAATCAAAAATCGGACAACATCTTATGGCAGAAGAACACGACAACAGCCAATTCGGCAAGGGCATAGCCCTAAACTGCGGCTTCGACCTGGGGGCGCAACACCTGCTCGACAGCAGGTGCGCAGTCGCAGATTGGGACGAGTTGTATAGCATTCCGACAATCCGCAGAGCCGACGGCCTCGTGGTATGGGTGCGGAGCGAGAAGAGAATTGTGGTATGGGACGCGGAGGGTGGGCAATGGGTTGAAATCTCGACACTCCCGGATATTTGGGATCATGAACAATGGACGGAGTCCGACCAATGGCGTTATAATATCCGACAATATTACCACCCTGGCGCGCCAGCAGAAGAGCGGAATATCCCATTACTATTGCCCTATGCAATCGGCGGGCTTGCGGAGCGGACAGAGATGACAGGCTTTACCGGCGGACTCACGAGCAAGATTTTGTACAAGTTGCTATTTCCATATGTTCCACCATACATTAGTTGGAATGATTCTAAGATTTCAGTTGTCACCAAGCCGAGAGGCGTAAATGTGGTGGCGTACATTAACGGTGTTTACTACAGCAATGGAGACATAAACTTCGCCCCGGAACAAGACGCCGTCTACTGCCTTGATGGGTATGCATATACAAGCCGCCGTAGCAACATTAATGTTGTTAGTCTTTCGGCGAATATTGGAACTATTATCTCCCGCAACGAAGACGGGACGCTAACGGCGTCTGGCCTCTCAACCGCAACAGAGGAGGCGAAAGCTCATATCGCCAACTTCCGCCTCGACTGCCCCCACCGCCTGGGCATGCGGCTGAGGTACGAGACCTTGAAGAACAAGTTCCACAAAGCCTACGCGGCGTCGGGGAAAGAAGTCCTGGTCGAGCAAACGCACTATGTCGCCCCCAACTACCTCGTCGCGACGTTCACAATGGAGGAGCTGGAGGCCGCCGCGCCCGACGTGTGCGCCGCCATAAAAGCAGGGGACGCCGCCGAAGTGGAGGTCTCGGCGGCGAACCTGGAGGCCCTGGGCGTGACGCCGGACATGTTCTCAAACACCGCAGCCCAAAATGACGACGGCACATTGAGCGACGCCGACGGCAAGGTGCTGATGCTCGCCTCAACACTCCCGGCGCACACTCTGACCGTCGGCAACACACGTTTCGGCAGCAAGACCGACAACAAGGGCGTTACGGCGACTTTCAGCTTCGGCGAAGACAGCGGCGTCTTCGGCCCCTACTTGAACCTCAAATGCCACCTGCTGTTCCTCACGGTGCCAGACGGGGCGACAACGTGGCAGTGGAGCCGCTACGACCCCACGGAATACGAATATGTTGAGCAGGAGGGGGAAAGCGCCAACGAGCAATAGGACTACCAATAACCAATAAATAAACAACAGATTATGGCAGAAAACACGACAATCAGCCAGTTCGGCAAGGGCATAGCCCTAAACTGCGGCTTCGACCTGGGGGCGCAGACGCTCCTCGACAGCCGCGCGCTAGTCAAGGACATGGAGGAGCTGGAGGCGATGCCCCAAATCCGCAGGGCCAACGGCCTGGCGGTGTGGGTGCAGGACGAGCGGCGCCTCATGGTGTGGGACGGGCCGAACAGCCTATGGGTGGACGTGACGGCGAGCGTGGACACCTCGGCGGTGGAGAAGAGCCTGGCCGACCTCGCCGAGCGGGTCAGCGGCAACACCGAGAGCCTGGAGACCCACACGACGGAGATAACCGAGATTCGGAAGACCATAGAGGAGCTGAACCCCGAATGCCGCTTCGACGACACCGCCGACCACAAGACGACGACGGCGCACGGCGGACTGCCCGCAGGGACGAACATACGCGGGTGGAAGCTGGCGGACATCCTCGATTGGATTCTGTTCCCGGTCATCGAGCCAACAATAGAGATAAAAGTCAACTCACTTGTTGGCGACGAATATACGAAAGAACGCCTATTCAAACTTGGCACAAACGTATTTAGACAATACAACAGCGAATATTCAGGTTTCGAGACCTACTGCGGTTTTGAAGCGTACCTCACTCTTAACGACTTTAATATCTCCTACCCCTTTGATTCACTTGGCGTCCACGCATTCTTCGGATGGGAAATCACGCCATATCAGAATGGAATAGGCAAAGATGGAGATGAGAAAGGGAACTGTTCCAGCTATAAAAATACTGTAAATTGCGACGCCCATCAACATGGGGCGCAATTAGAGAGCTTTAACTTCCTTAGTTCCACTGCGCTACTCGACTATGCTAAAGAAGTGCGTGTTACATTCTCTTTCTCGTTCTCCAAAGGAGTAAAATGCCCGGCACGAATAGAGCCATTGTTAAGTAAGACACGCAAGGCCTCTGTGACTTTGACTTTCGCCAAGCCCATCTACGTGGGCGTCATCGGGCAGAACAAGACGCTCAGCACCGACAGCGACGTGGCGCAATATTACAACGGCACCATTGAGAACCTGGACAGCGGGCGGACGGAGCTGATTATCGCCGACAGCGTGAAGACGCAGAAAGTGAACATCCCGGCGTTCGACAACCGGCAGATGTGCATCGTCTCGCCGCGCAAGGTCACGAAAATCCTCAACCCCTCGTCGTTCGACATCACCCGGAGCTTCACGCTCACGACGAAGAACACCGGCACGTTGGCCGACGCCGACATTGAGGCGGGCATCCCGGCCGGCTACGCCGACACCGACCTCTACGTCTACACCTCAGACCTCACGTCGCAAGCGGCGGCCTACCCTCTCACAATCACGTTCGAGTAGGCGGCCACGCACCCAAAGACCGGGCGGCGCGCCCCGGCTAATCGTGCCGGTGCGCGCCGCCCCATTTTTTCACGCATAACGAAGACGACCAACCATGCGCAGGGCAAAAAACAGGGCCGCCACACTGAACGGCGCACGCCGAACCGCCGCAAAGATTTGCGACACGGACAGGTTCATGAAAGTGGGGGAGATAACGGCGAGCGTCGCCAGGGCCGCAGGGATAGAGCCGGGAGACATAGTCCTAGGTTCAACGGCATTGCGCCACATCGAAGAGCAACACAGCACGGAAATACAGACCTACGGACTAACTCCCCTAGCGACGGTGCAGTATGTCGCCGACAACTTCAATCAGATACGGCAAGGCAGCGGGGACTCCCTGTTGCTCATAGTCGTTGGCTTCAAGGGCGACATGACCCTAACGGCGGCCATACAAATAAACCACTCAACAAAAAAGGGCTTTTGGGAAGTCGCCACGGCGCAACCGCGACGGATAAAGGCGATAGCCAAGAAAAAGATACTGTATGAAAAACAAAGGCGGGTGCGAATATAACCACTTTTCCACACGGCGGCGCGGCAGCATGGCAACAAATTTCCTATCTTGCAGAAAAAAAATGAAGCAGACCACCACGCCCCGAAACGGCGCACCAAGGGCCGCAAAAAAACGGCAACCGCAAGAGAAGCCCATGAAAGTTGGCAGGATAAAGGCTAGCGTGGCCCGAATTGCGGGGATAAGCCCGGGGAACATTTTCATAAGTTCGGAATTATTGCAACGCATGGAGGAGGAGGACAAGGTCGGCTGGCTGAGCCCCTCGCTCTTGGTGGGATGCATTTTCACCGGCTACAACCAAATCCGGCAATTTAGCGCGGATACGCTGTTGCTTGTAGATTTTGAGTACAAGGGGAGATTGACAAAGGTGGCGACAATGGAAATCCGCTACTTGCCCCAAAAGGGGATTTGGGAAGTCGTCTCGGTGAAACCGAAGTCGAAGACGATGCTTGCCAAGATGAAATTGCTATATGAAAACATAAGGGAGATAGACCTCTTCTGACCACCCCCACAGGCGCGGCGGCATGGCAACGAGAAAGTTTAGCTAAATTCGCGCATACCCTGCTTAGGCATACTCCCAACACTAAAAAAACGGAGTATGCGCAAAACTAGTAACGCTATGAGTTGGCGCGGCGTCAGAGGCCTGGCGCGGCGCTTTCTGCACAATGAGCTTGTCTCCCGGATGCGCTTCGCCATCTCCTACCTCACGGGCGACGCGAAGACCGTTGACGAGACGCGGCAAAGGCTGGAGAACTACGCGGGACAATGGGGGGGCGGCCCCCTGCTCTCGCCCGCCACGCACTACGCCCTGGCCGAGTACGTCCACTTGGCTAAAAAGGACGTGCCGGAGGCCGTGAGCGACAAGCCCGCCGCCGCCCGCCGCCGCGGGTATAAGGTCGTGGAGCGCGAGGCGGTGTTCCGCCAAGACGAGATTGGCGCCCGGGAGCGCATGGAGTTCGGCGACGCCGAGGTCTTCTTCACCGAAGACGTGCGCCGCCGCGCCCGCTATGTCGTGATTGACGCCGAGAGGCTGCAGCCCTCACACCGCGAGGGCAAACGCAACTGGCTTCACTTCATCCCGGAGGCGCAGCCCAAGAACCGCACCGACACCGTTAGCGCCGTGACGGCCGACAAGCACGCCCGCGACATCAAGCCCGAACTGCTGACGGGCAACAACAGCGCCTACAGCGGCGCGCCGGTCGTCAACAGCCGCGGCGAAGTGATCCAGGGCAACGGGCGCGCCGACGCCCTGCGAATCATGTATGACCGCTACCCGCACAGCGCGGACCGGTACGCGGCGGGCATTGCGGAGTTCGTCGGCGCGACGGCCGAGGAGCTGCGGAAAGCCGTCTCCCCCTGGCCGGGCGAAAACGCGGGGCGGCCCGTCCTTGTCCGAATGCTCGACGCCGACGACGAGGAGGCCATAACGCTTGGTCAGTATTCCGACACGCAGATGACAAGCGGCGGAGGCGGCGTGTTCAGCCCCAGGGCCGTGGCCCGCCAATTGGTCAGCAACAAGGCGTTCTCGAAGTTCACGCGCATAATCTTCGACGTCCCCGACGACGACGAAAGCTCGCTGAAAGACCTCATCCGCGGCGAGAACGGAATGCAAGCCGTGGCGTGGCTCGCCCGCATGCGGTTCATAACCCCGTCGGAGGCGCAAGCGTGCGTCGAGGTGACGCGCTACGGCAAAATCATGACCAAGGCTGGGCGCGAGGCTCTGCTCGACGTCTTCGCCTCAATCCTCTTCGAGGAGGCGCAGGGCGAGTTCGAGACGATGTTCGACAAGATTCCCGCCCGGACGCAGACCGCCATAGTCGGCATAGCGGCGCGCGACGTCCAGATGCCCGACGGCAAGAAACTGCTCCCCGACATCCGCCGGGGCGTGGAGCTGTGCGCCATGCTGATTATGCGGCAACCCGACTTCGAGAAAGCCCGGACGGCGGAACAGGCGCGCCACGCCGTCTACATGTGGGAGAACCAGTCGACGATGTTCAACACCGACAAGTTCCCCGCCGACAAGTTCTCGGCCGAGGACAAGGCCCTGGCCGTGCTCTTCAAAGTCGGCACCATGCGGGGCATAACGCAGACGCTTAACGAGATTTACGGCAAGATGGAGGGCAGCGCGCCCTCAATGTTCGCCCAAGACGAGTTCGGCGAACTGAGCAAGCAGGAGGCGATGAGGCGCGTCCTGGGCACCGGCGGCGGCCTGGGGCTGACAGACGAGTACGTGGCCGAGCTGGAGGACTGCGCCCGCCGCTTCCGGGCCGACCACACGGCCCCGCGCGGGAAAGACGACGACGCTATGGACATCTTCTTCCGCCTGGCGATGCCTATGGTCAAGGAGTGCAAGGCGGCGGCCGGGACGACGAGCACCCTCCCTGCGACCCTGGCCAGGTTCTTCGCCGCGTGCGGAATGCGGAACGGCCTGCACGACAAGACAAGGGAGGCGCAGGTGTTGGAAATATCGCGGCGGGTGCTGAAACGCGCACGCGAATACGCTAGCAGACAAGACAAACAACGATGAAACAACAAGACATTTTGCAACGCCTCTTCACCTTTGAGGGCGACGAGGCGAACGACTACTTCTGCGTAGACACCGTTTGCGACCGCAACTTGAACGTCCGCGGAATCTACTACGTCCGGGTGGGCCCCGACGGCAAGCTCCCGCCCGATTGGCAACACCGCTTCCGCTACACGTCGAACCTCAGCCTGGCGCGCCCCTACGAGGAGGGCGACGGCACCCTGTGCGGCCCCTACGCCCCGGCGAACAGCCTCCCGACGTTGGAGACCATAGTCCCCGACAACATGGACGAGGAGACCCGCGAAGCCCTGGCGAACCTGCGGGGCGCCATTGGCGGCGACGTCGAGGGCTTCGTGTGCGCCAAGCTCCGCATGGGCCCCGACGAACTAGCGCGGAGCCTCAAAGCGGAGCAGGTGGACAGCGTGGCCCTGGCCATCTACAACATTGAGGCGCGCAAGCAGGGCATAGTCATTGGCGACCAGACGGGGGTGGGCAAAGGGCGCCAAGCCGCCGCCATCATCCGCTACGCCCTGCGGCAGGGCTACACGCCGGTCTTCATCACGGCCCGCGCCAACCTCTTCAGCGACATATACCGCGACTGCAAGGCCCTGGGCATTGCCGACGCCCGGCCCATAATCTTCAACAGCGGCGCGACGGTGGTGGACACCACGCGGACCAAAGCCGACTACGAGGAGCCCGTGCAGGGCGACGACGAGACGGACGCCGACTTCGACAAGCGGCTGATGAAAGCACAGGCGCACGCCTACGAGGTGGTCTACACCGGCGACGGTGCGCAGGACTTCGAGACGCCCGGCGCGCTCCCGGACGGCTACGACTACGTGATGGCGACCTACAGCCAATTTAACGCCCGGAAAAGCCCGAAGAAAGAATGGCTTATGGAGCTTGCCGCGCGCTCCAGGTGCGTCTTCATCCTTGACGAGGCGCACATGGCGGCGGGGGCGCACTCCAACACCGGGGAGTATTTCCGCGACCTGCTGACCCAGGCCGCCGGGGCTGTGTTCCTCTCGGCCACATTCGCCAAGCGCGCCGACAACATGGGGATATACGCCACGAAGACGCTCCTGGGGCAGTGCGGCATGAGCGGCGACGAGCTGATGGCAGTGCTGGCCAAGGGCGGCGCCCCGCTGCAAGAGGTCTTGGCGAGCAACCTTGTCCGGGCGGGGCAAATGGTGCGCCGCGAGAGGAGCATGCAGAACGTGGTGGTGCGCTACATCACGCTAGACGAGCGCGGCAACAAGGAGTTCGGCGTGCCGAACTCGTCGGAGCAGGACAGGGCGAACTCCGATGCCGTCATGTCGAGGATGCGCCGTCTGATGACGCTTCACAAGAGCGTGGAGCAGCACATGAGCAGACTTTGCGACACGGAGCGCAAGCGCATTGCCGACGCCGCCCGAGACGCGGCGAAAGAGCTTGGCTACATGAGGTTTCTAGCGGAGACGGCCTCACCCCTGGACAGCCTCTTCGCCCTCACCGAGAGCCTACTGCTGTCCACCAAGGCGGAAAGCGTGGCGCGCCGCGCGGCCCAGCACGTGGCGGAGGGGCGCAAGGTGGTCATCTGCGTGGCGAAGACCAAGGAGAGCGCCTACGGACGCCCGCTCAACGACGACGGCGACATGATAGACGGCAGCCTCAAAAGCATGCTTTTGGACATCTACCGGCGCGCTCTCACGGCCCGCATAGTCGTGGAGACGGAAGACAAGGCCGCCGCGGACTTTCTCCAACTGCACGGCTACGCGCTTGCGCGCACAAGCCCCAAAGGCGGCAAGGGCATGTACAGGCTGCAACGGGCCGCCGACCTCAGCCGCGAGGCCGCCACCCTCTTCACAGGGCCGGAAGGGGCCGAGGCGACGCGGGCGGAAATCGAGGCTCTCTCGAACCCTCTGCCCCTGTCGCCGATAGACTACATGCGCCACGTGCTGGAGGCCGAGGGCGTGAGAGTTGGCGAATGCACGGGGCGCACGACGCGTCTGCGCTACGACGACGGCGACGTGACGCGCGCCACAGTTGAGGCAAAGCCGAAAAGCGACGTCACGGCGACCTACGCCCGGTTTCAGAACAACGAGATAGACGTCATGTTCATCAACCAGGCCGGGGCCACGGGCGCCAGTTGCCACGCCGTCCCGACCGACAAAGTGCCAGCCCAGGAGGTCAAGCAGAGGGTCATGATTATCGCCCAGCCCGAACTAGACGTGACGCAGGAGATGCAGAAGCGCGGGCGGATAAACCGCACAGGGCAGTTGCCTAACCTGCCGCCCGTCTACGAATACATCTCCACATCCATCCCCGCCGAGCGGCGAATGCTCATGATGCTGAAACGGAAGCTCAAAAGCCTTGACGCCAATACAAGCTCCGACCAACGGCAGAACGACACCATGCTTGACACCCCCGACTTCTTCAACCGATATGGCGACGAAGCCGCCCGAAATTGGCTGAGTAATAACGGAAAAGAATGCGAGAAGATGGGGCTGCCGAGAATATACGGCGACGCACAGGCAGACGGACTAGCCCGGACGGCGACGGCGCGGGCCGCGCTACTCAACTGCAAGGAGCAGGACAAATTCTATAGCGACATTCTAGACAGCTACGCCTACAGAGTTGAGGAAGCTAAGGATTCGGGAGTGTACAACCTGGAGTGCGAGTATAAGAACCTAAAGGCCACGTGCGTATCACAGCAGGTCGTGGGGCTGGGCAACCGCTCAAACAACTTCTTTGGCGGGGCCAGCATACTCCGCAAGTACGCATACCAGGTGGAAGCGGGCCACACATTCGCCACGGCCCACGGGCATTTCGCCCGCAACCGCGAGAAGATTGAGAAATGGCTGAACGAGGCCCCTACAAAAGTAAGCAAAGACAGAAACTATGGTTTTTTTTGCTCCCTGGTGGACAAATGCCTAGACGATTTGCGGAAAGGCATCCCGCCAATGTTCGTTCTGACTGCAGATTGCTTCACACAGGCGCGTTCAGAACGGGGGAGAAACGCAATCGCCATTCTCACAGACGCATTTGACGGACGTACTTCTTTAGGTTATGAATTCCCATGTTTTCATTTCGACATCACAGACAGGCACTACAACTGCGAGGTATTTATTGACGGTTGGCGAGCACAAGAGTTGGGACGGACGCACAAGACATTCGGCACGCTAGACGAGTGCGCGGCTTGCTGGGAGGAGGGGCGCAAAGCCAACAGCCCCCGAGACTTCGAGGTGGTGGAGGGCAACCTAATCACGCCCCTGCTCAAAGCCCTGGAGACCGACATGCCCACGACGGTGTGGAAGTTCTCGACCGACAAAGGCAAAATAGTCACAGGCGTACACACGCACGTCCGGGGCATAGACATTTTGGAAGACGAAGACCCGGAGCAACTAGACCACGAAGACCCCACGCTGTGGCCACGCCTGGAGTGGGACCCGACGCAGATTCCCAAGTCGCGGAAACCGTTGGAGCTGAGCAACGACGCAAAAGAGGCAAAACAAAAAAACGAACGAATGGATAACGTAACAGAGGTTAGCCGCAAGGTCTTGGAGGCGGCGAAAGCGTTGCCCCGCAGAATGTCCAACGCACGCAGAAGATGCCGAGTATTGATAAAGAATCAACGCAAAAGAGGAGGTCGGAATCTCCCCTCAAGCCTAGTGTCCGTGAGGGAGATTATGCTTCCACCATGTCATATTTTCCACGGCGGTACAGATGTGGATATAAATGAGTTCAATATAGAAGAGAGTATGCACGATAAGCTTTTTAAAGTAGATTCCTATGATAAATGGCAAAAAATGGCGCAAACAATAACAGAGAAAAATTTCGATAAAATCTTTTGGAGTGATATTTTTACCAAAAGCCTAGACCTTGGCATTCGCAGAGATGACCTATATTACACCATCTTTGACGCGTTCCAAAACCCCGACTACACAGAAGCGCAGCGCAACTTCGTCGAGGCGGCAAACTTGGTGCGCGACGCCGAGGGCGGCCTCAGAGCGGAGATAGAAGCCGCCCAAAGGACGGCCACGGCCACAGAGGAGACCAAGACGACAGAAGAGAATGACATCACAAGGTGGAGCCGCAAGGTCTTGAAAAGTGCAAGAGCACTGCCCGACACAATTGCATACCTCCGGCAAGTTAGCGGCAACTACGACAAGATTCCCGGCCGCCAAAGAACACTGCCCGACACAATCCCCCCCCAGCTAGAGCAAGAAATGCAAGAAAGCGAGTGGCGGGAAACATATGACAACATAGACGAATATCTGTACGATGTTTTTTTCTCTTTCTTAGGAGACAACACCACGCAAGAAACAGAAAGCAATTTCGACGTCCCTAGTTGGAGTTTAACCTTTAGTGCGCTAACCGGTGAACATCGCAAGAGTGCTTCTGACTTCCTTGACGAGGCGTTCAGCAACCCCGGCCACACAGAAGCGAAGCGCAACTTCGTCGAGGCGGCAAACCTGGTGCGCGACGCCGAGGCCAACTTCAGAGCGCAGGTAGAAGCCGCCCAAAGGACGGCCACGGCCACAGAGGAGACCAAGGCGACCAAGGCGGCAAAGAAGAGAGGCGCCGCGGCAAAAGCCCCACGGGGCGAGGCCACGACCGCCAAGGCGAAGCCCAAGGCCCCCAAGCCCAAAGCCGAGGCCAAGGCCAGGACAAAGAGGCAGGAGGCGGAACTCGTGACAAGCGCCGACTCCCTGCACAACATCCTGGCGCGCTACGCCGCCTTGGACGGCAAGACCATCAACGACGCCACGGTGCGCGGCGCGCTCGGCATCCTGCAACAGGTGCAAAAGGCCATATTCTCGCGCCGCGTCCGCAAGGGGACGGAAGTTGGCGAACTGTTCTACCGGGCGCAAACGAACCTCATGAAGCTCGCCGACCCCGCCCACAGCGGCAAGGTCATAGAGATTGGCGACAAGGACGCTTTCGCGCGCTACGCCCGCAAGGAGAAGACCGCCGACCCGACGGCGAAACGCCTGGCCCTGCGTTTCATCAAGATTGCCACGAAGCCCCGCGGCGCCGTATCCGACACCGACCTGGAGGAGCTGAAGAGGATAAGGGACTACAAGCCCGCCGCGGCTCTCAAAGAGTGGGAGGTCATGCGCAAAGCCATATCGGGCTTCCTCGTCGGCGACCGCAAAGTCCTGGCCTACCCGCAGGAGCTTAGCGGCCTGGAGGGTCTCGCCGGGGTCTGACGCCCCCGCCGCCGAGAGCCACGAGACCATGCGGAAAAGCCGTCCGCATGGTCTCTTTTTGTTGCCGTTTTGTTACTTTTGCAATCGACGCCCTTAAGTAACACGGTAATATCTAGCGCATTAGGCGTCGCCAATAATATCAAAACGATTCGTGGAATGAAAACAACCCTACTGGCGGTCGGCAAGACCGACGCCGAATATCTCCAAAAAGGCATTGCCGACTACTCCGCGCGACTTGCGCACTACCTGCCGTTCAGCCTGATGACACTGCCCGACGTCCGCAACTCGCGAGGCATGAGCGAGGAGACGCAGCGGCAGCACGAGGGGAGGCTGATATTGTCGCAAGTCGAGACGTCGGACACCCTAGTCCTGCTCGACGAGGGGGGCGCGCAGTTCACGTCGCGGCAGTTCGCACAGTTCTTCGTGAAGATGTCGTCGACCGGCACGCGGCGCGTCGTCTTCGTCATCGGGGGGCCCTACGGCTTCTCGGCCGACGTGTACGCCCGCGCCAACCACAAGGTGTCGCTCTCGCCCATGACGTTTTCGCACCAGATGGTCCGCCTCATCTTCGTCGAGCAGCTCTATCGCGCCCAAACGATATTGCGGGGCGAGCCGTACCACCACGACTGACGCCGCACGACGCCGACGCCCGCGGCTTCCTGGCACCCGCGACAAAAGACGGGAGGGCGGACGTCGCCCCGCCCCCCCCCAGCTGGTCAGGCCCCTTTCAGGATCTGCTCGGCGTGAGCCTTGACCTTTACCGCCCGCGGGCCAAAGACGCGCTCCACGATGCCGTCCCCGCCGATGATGAAAGTGGTGCGGAACGTCCCCATATATTTACGGCCGTACATGGATTTCTCCCCCCAAACGCCAAACAGCTCAACGAGTCTGTGGTCTGTGTCGGCAATAAGCGGGAACGGCAGCTCGTTCTTCGCGGCAAACTTCTTGTGCTTGTCGGCGTCGTCCACGCTCACCCCGACCACGGCGTAGCCCGCGGCGAGCAGAGCCTGGTAGTTGTCGCGCAGGTTGCATGCCTCGGCCGTGCAACCCGACGTGTCGTCTTTCGGGTAGAAGTAGAGAGCCAACTTCTTGCCGGCAAAATCGCTCAGCCGCACCTCCGCCCCCTCCTGGTCGCGCCCGAGCAGTTCGGGCGCCTTGTCTCCAACATCCATAGTAACATCAATCTTTTACGCCAATCCGAACGCCCTCGGAATGAGCCTTAATATCGGTTGAATACATACACATGGCGTCGGCGTACCCCCCGGCGAAGTCTCCCTCGTGCGTCACGGTGGAGACGTAGCTGAGACGATGCCATCCGCTATTGAGGTAGTCCACAAAGAACTCCATGTCGCCGTCGGCCACAGACATATAGTGCGGCGGCGTGGGCACGTCGGCGTCGGAGCCGAGCCACCACCACCATCCCCTGTAGCCCGACAGCTTGTCGTCGGGTTCCAATGCCGCGGCACGGAAGTCGCGGACGCGGACAAAGCTCAGAGGCTCGTCGTTATACAGGCTGAGGCTTATGCGCACCTGGTCTCCGACAGTCAGATGGCTCTCGCCGTCTCGCAGCGCCACCCACCGGCCCTGCCCTTGGCCCGCGCGCCTCACCTCGATGCGCCTCACAATCTTCAGTTTCGACGTGGAGTCGGCCCGAAGCTCGTCTTGGGGGGCCAGGAGGACGCGCCTCCAACTGCCCCACGACGTCATGTCGTCCTCCTTTTGGACGTAGGCCACATCCGCGCTCCCGTCTGCGGGGAGCACCAGGCTCACGGCCGGGCGCCCGACATTGCACTCCACCGTCTGCCCGCCGACCGTCACGACATCTGTCGCCGCCAACTTGGCGGACGAGCCAAGGAGCGCCAAGACCGCCCTAGAGGTACTCTGCGCGTCGGGCCATGCCTCGCCCCGCTTCATTAGGACAAGATGATTAATCAGCCGGGGCAAATACTTGCTTTCGGGGTTGAGCCGCTGGAGTGTCAAGATGAGCGCGGACTGAGCCTCAACCTGCTCGCGCCGGCGGAACAGACCGTCTTCGGGGATGTAGGCCGTCTTGTCGCGCGTCTGCACCAGGTTCTGCTCCAGGCTCTCGACAATGGCATTGGCGACGTCAGTCCTCCCGGCGTGCGCCAAGATTGTGGCGGCCGTCACGCGGTCGCACATCGACGGATATTGCCAATGGTCTTGAAGCGCGCCAAGCAACGGCTCCACATCGGCATTGGGCTTGGCGTTCAACAACAGGCGCGCGTGGAGCACCGACAAGCCCCATGGGCTCAAAACCTTGTCGGCCTTTTTCTTCTCGGCGCACTCCTTGGCAATCAGTCCGTCGAGATATGGGAGAGCCTTTTTGCAAATCTGCGACACATAGGCCTCGTCGGCTCTCACGACACCCAGGCGGACCATCTCGCCCAAAGTCTGCGCCACGGCCACCGTCATCCACTCCGACCCGTCCATGCCGGCGAACCACGGCATGGAGCCGTCGGCCAACTGTAGCGCGGCCAACTTGCGTATAGCGTCCCTCCTCTCAGCCTCGGCATATGAGCCGCTCATGATGCGGACGACATCCTTGTCGTGCTGACGCAGACGGCGGGCGACGTAGAGCCACGGCGTCTTGTCGGCGTCGGCAATGCGGTCCGGGGCCTTGTCGTCGGCAGCGTTGTCGCGGAGATAGTCCACGGCTTTGCGGACCTCCGGCCTGCCTTTCAGCATGACGGCAATCGACGCCGCCTCGAACCTGCCGAGATATGTGTCGGCACAGGGCTGCCACCCCTCGTTGAGCCTGGGCAGGGCGCGCAAGACCTCAATGAACGCATTGCTAGTGTAGTCGAAGGTGAGGTTTGTCGTGACCCCATCGCGGAAAGGATTCTCAATCTTGTGCCGCCCCTTTTCTGTCAAGGCGAAAGTGTGGCTCTCGTCCACCTCCAGGAAGCGCTTAGCGACGGGAATGTCGCGCCTCTCGCCGTCGGCGACAGAGCCGGACGTGGCGACGACCTCCATCCGCAAGGTGTCTACGCCAGCGGGGATGTCCACCGTCCACTCGGCCCTCTGCGAACGCGCCTCTCCGAACGACAGACGCAGGTCCGCCAACCGCGTCAGCTCCCTGCCCGACGCGGCATCCTTGACCGACATCGAGACGACAGCCTGGCCTATGGCGCTGTCCGCCGCCGTGACGTCGGCCGCCAAGACAACCTTGTCGCCCTCGGTCAGAAACCGCGGCACGCCCATCCGGACAGTGAGCGGCTTGCAGACGACGACAGTCTGCGCAACCATGGAGGAACGCATCTTTTCGTCATGAAGCAAAGCCTGGAAATTGTATGTGGTCAGATTGTCCGGCAAATCGAAAGAGAAAGAGACATACCCCTCGGCATCTGGCTTCAAGCAGGGCAGGAAGAAGACCGTCTCCGCAAAGTTTTCGCGCAGTGAGGCCGCGAGCTCGCCGCCCTCCCCTACCGCGCCGGATGCCGCGTCCTCCGTCATTGCGACCTCCTCTTCCGCCATGTCTGCCACAGAGCCTACAACAGCGAACTTGTTGGCCCTCGCCATTAGCGGCGCGGCAGACCTGGCGAAAGCAACGCCCTCGGCGACAACGAACTGCCGTTCCCACAGGTCGCGGACGGCAGAGCGGTAGGCCAAGCCGCTCATGGCCTCGGCCAAGACATCCGTCCCGGAATAGTCGTCCGCCCTCCACCAACGCTGGTAGCCAATTGCTTCCGTGCGGCTCGTCAGGTACGCGCCCTTGGGGGTTACCGACGCGCGCGAAACCCAGTTCGTCACGGGCATCCTGCTAAAGTCGAGCGCCCACTCCCCTTTAGCATACTTGTCGAGCCGGCTGTCATACATCGAAGCCACGACGGCGCGCTCCCCATCGCCCTCACAATGGAGCGTCCACTCCTCGTGCGCACGGGGGCGCGAGTGGTCGCGGAAAGTCTTGAGCGAAAGCCTCACTTGCGGCTCGTCTTTGCGAACCACGACACGCTCCTCCACATCGTACGTGCGGCCGTCCTTGCACACGCCGGCCCAGACGCGCAGCTCCTCCCCGTCGACGGCGTCGGCAGGGACGTCGAACGGCAGGACTTCCACGCCCTGCGAGACACGCACACACCTGCGCAAGACAATCTTCGAGCGCCGCATCACAATGACATTAGCATATGCTCCCGACAACCCCGAACAGACGCGGATGTCTAGCGCGCCCCCGGCCTTGACCTCGCGGGGCATATGGAGGCTCAAATATCCAAGCCCGTCAGACTTACCCTTGTCGGCCAGAGCAATCATCTCGGCCTCGGCAACCAACGGCGAGCCGTCGAGAGCCTTGGCCGTCAGCTCCAGCTTATATCGCCTGGCCTCGTTCAAGACCATGCCCAGATCCACCTCCATGCGCCCTTTGACGACATAGTCACCCTCGAAAACAGGCTTCGACGCCAACTTGGGGTCGTTGCCCCAAAAAGTCTCATCGCCTAAAATCAGACTGCGCCTCTTGCCTACAGCCGTATCGACACGATATGACGTCGTGGGGCCGAGCGCCGCCATTGCCTCGTAGGGCGTCACGCGGAGATGTAGCGTGGCCTCGTAGGGCTGACTGTTGGCATTGGTGGAGACGAGCGAAATCTTTCGCCCTTGCCCGACAATCCCCATCTCCTCAAACTGCTCCAAACCGATTTGAGTGCCGCAGGGAGTGACGCGGCAAAAGCGTTGAGCCACAGAGGTCTCGCCCTTGATGTCGGTCATGCGCACTTCCACGCTGTAGTCCATCTCCTGCTTCGCCTCCTGTGTCTTGAAGACGAAAGAGTAGCGCCCGGCGGCGTCGGATGCCGTCTCGCCCTCGTCGACCACCTTGTCATGTAGCGATATGGAGTACTTGACAGTCGCCCCGACCACGGGCAGCCCGGCCGCCGAGACTCCGCTTCCCGTCACAACCACCGAGGCGCCGGGCAACAGGGCCTCGGCGAACGGGTCAATCTCGACAGTGTTGTCGCTCCGCTTGAAATCTTCTATCAGCACAGGCTGCCGCGCCGCGGTCTTTCCCGAATGCTCGACAAGCAGGAAGCCGCGCCCTTTCATGGCATCGCCAGGGATGGTCATCTCGCCCCAGGCAGTCCCCAAAGCGTCGAGGGTGAGTTCTTCCTTTACAAGTTTCTTCCCGTTGGAGGCGCAAAGGGTCAGCCGGCAAGACTTCTGGGCGGCAAGGGGCACAACGCGGTCAACATAGGAATCGAAGAGGAAGACCTTATAGGAAATTTTTTGCCCAGGACGGTATATAGCCCTGTCGGTCAGCACTTTAGCCGACACCCTATGCCTATTGTCGTCCGCCCGGACGTTGCTTGGGCTAGAGCTGAAACGGAAAGTGTCGTTGCCGGAGACAATCGAGAGTTCCTCGCCGCTTCTTTTCATTTTGACCTTGATCCAACCGTCGGCGTCGGCGCTCCCCTTGCCCAAGACTTTCGCCCCGCCGAGAGGTGCCCCCGCCTTGAAGTCGGAGATTAGCAGATAGTCCCCCGCGGCGTCGCCGAAGTCGTAGACGCCAATTCCGGAGCATACGAAAGGGCTGGCGGCGACAAGCACTCCGTCGGCATAGGCCGCCACAACATATGAGCCGGCAGGGACTCCCTCCATTTCGGCATATGCACTGGAGAAATCGACCCTCGTAGCAGTCTTCGGCAAACGCAGAGTCTCACTCCGCACCACTTTCAGCTTGCCCAGGTCTTCCGACAATGGGACTTTGTCTCCGAACCTCGTCTTTCCTCCTGTTGTCTCGAAAATCTTGACAGTCAGCTCGCTGACGTTCCGATATTTGACATAGACCGGGACAAAGCCGTCGGGCAGGACTTGCGGGTCGGAACCGATTGTCACTTGCCTTTTTGAGATTTTCTCAATCTGCTCTTCTGCCACTTTCTTGAAAGGGGACCCGTCCAAGACCCTGGCCACGTCGGCATAGAGGACGACGGCCTGACTTATAGCCTCTTCGGCCTTGTCCATCTCACTCTTGGGCATGGCCTTGGCTCGCGCCACCAAGCCGGCAGCCCTGGCGAAGCCTACCAACGCCCCGTCCTCGACGGTCTTGGCGTCCATCGAGGCCAACTCGTCGAGGAGACTGTCGGCGACGGCCCCATGGCCGTTGGCGACGGTCAGGACGCGCAGTGCCTGCCCCAAGATGAGAGACCGCTCGTCGGCGGCCTCCTCGGCTTTGCCCATCATGACGCGCAGGGCCTCCAAGCTCGTGGGCAGGGCTTCCGCGGACTTTGCGAAATCGCCCGAACGGGCAAAAAATATTGGCATCGGATCGTCGTCTGCCATCGGCTGCTCCAGGGCGATGGACATCGCTACGTAGTCCAACATATTGAGCGTCGCCGCCCACCCCTCCGCCCCGGCCTCAGAGGCCTTGAGAGAGCGCAAAACGTCGGGGTCCGCCATTGCGGCCCTGGCCAGGGAGTCTTCCCCAAGACGACCGTAGAGGTCGAGATAGAGCAACTGGCGAAGGGGGGCCCACGCCGCGGGGATTGCCTTGCGAATCTCGTCGGCTGCCGTGGTCTCCCTCTGCAACCTGCGGTGGTTCAGGTTTATGTCGTCGGCAATGAGCGACAGCATCCACTTTGTGTCTTGCCGCGCCATGGCCCTTTTCTTCGCCTCGGCAAGCAACGGTGCTGCCGAGAGTGGCTGCTCAGCCTTGACGAGCGAGTCTATCGCGCTCTTAAGTTCCTGGTCTGTCATCGTAACAACATCGGCCTCTTTGGCCCACCCGCTGTACGCGAAGAGGGCGGCAACGAAAGAAAAAACTAGCAGAACAACATTTCGCCTCATATTCAGAGATGAAAAAGGGGGTTAACTTTCCCACTATGATTGCAATTACTGTGCCATGCCACCCGCACGGGCGCCCTTTTGCCTCGTCCTGCCCCTGCGCGGGTCATTTCCTGTCCTCGACGTCTATCTCCCCGCCAGGCCTCTTAATCTCATATTTGCTCATCCGGTCGTCGCTCTCGAACCCCCGGCCGGTGATGGTCTGCCCCTTGGTGATAATCTTGACAAACTTGTCGGAGTATATCCTCCCCTCTTTCGTGTCCCAAAACATCTGCTCGGTGTTCAAGACATCCCCCTTCTCCGTCAGAGCCACCACGTCGTTGTTCAGCTCCCACAGGTTCCGCTTCTTGAAGTAGCGCGCCTTGTTGCACCTCACGCTGCTCTTGACGACGACTCCGGAGTCGTCATACATCTTGAAGTCGAGGCCGCCCGGGAAGTCGGTATAGGGGTCCTCGGCGTTGTCATATTGGTGCAGCTCCGGCGAGGCGAACTCATACTTGAATCGCCCCGAATCTGTCACAAACGTGTGGAGGTCGAAAGCGGCGAGGCTGGCCCTCTCCATCTCCTGCTCGACGGCCTCCAACTGGTTTCGCTCGTTGCGGAAGCACGAGGAGAGAAAAAAAGCGGCAAGCAGCGCCAATGCGCCGCTTGCCACCCTGTGTGGTCTTGCCAATGCCATATGCCCCTACTTCTTGGCGCGGACCGTGGTGTTCTCGTTGATGAAGCCACCCACGTGATATGGCGAGCCGTCCTTAATTCCCTCGAAGAAGAGGTCCTCCTTGCTCGGGAAGTGCTGCGAATATTGGCGGATCAGGTCTGTAGCCTCTTTCTGCACGGCCTCGGTGCTGTCTATGCTCTTGGCCCTGTTGAGCTTGTCGACGGCGGCCCAATAGCCGGCCTTCTTCTCGTAGTCCTTCTCGCCGATGTTGCGCGCGCCCGTGGCGTAGAGCTTGCCCAGCAGGACGTAGGGGGCGCCCCACTCAGGACGGTTCTGCGACGCGTTGACGGCTGCCTGCTTGGCGGCGCTGAGGTTGTTTGTCGAGAAGAGGACGAAAGCCATCTCGTAGTAGTACTTGCCCTTTTGGAGCGCGTCGTCCTCAAGTTTGATTGCCTCCTCGTAGTAGGACAGGCACTTGTCCACGTCGTTTTGCTTGAGGTACATCCTGGCCAAGCCGCGCGCCGACGAAGCCTCTGGCGAGATGTTGTGGAGTGCCTCGGAGGTGGCGTAGAAGAGGTCGTTGTCGGTGCAGTCTCCATTGCCGAGCAACTTGTTGATCCGCTTCAACCATGCGGCGTCGCCCTTATTGGCGGAGAGCTGCGGGGCGAAAATCTTCTCCAACGTCGCACAGTCGGCGGCGCCGCTGTGCGCGAAGACCTGCTCTATGTTGTCCTTGGAGGTCGCTACGCTCTCTTTGAGCTTCTCTCCGCCGGCGGCCTCGACCTTGGGCATGATGTCTCCGCACTTGACGTAGGCGTTGACCACCTCCTCGGCAGAGATCTCGTCATCGCCATACTGTGCGGCCTTTTGCACCATGTAGGTCTGCAAGAAAGCCGGCTGGACAGTGGAGGGGTCTCCCGCAATGGCAATCTCGAGGAGGCGCAGAGCCTCGGCGCGCGCCTCCTTGGTCCCGGGGCCGAAAGCCACGATGTCGAGAGCCTTCATGCCCATGAGGTAGGAAGTCGGATATTTCTTGTTGGTGCCGTAGTACTTGGCCCTCTGGTCGTAAATCTTGAGGATGAAGTCGTAGTATGTATCCTTGTTCGCCTTGTCGGACTTGATGAGGCCTTTCATGATGTTGAGGCCGTCGGTATAGAGGCGCACGCCCTTTGCCTGCGGGCACTCCGCGAAGACCAGCTTCCAGGGCTCGTAGGCCTCCTTGTAGTTCTTCATCTTGACCTGGTCGCCATATTGGACAAGGTTCATGATGCACGCGACGCTGTCCTCTCCATGACCATACTTGGAGCCGTCGTCAACGCCCTTTTGAGCCCAAGCCGAGGCCGGTATCGCCAAGAGAGATGTGGCAGCCAAAATCTTAATGATGTTCATCTCTTATTGTTTTGTTTAATTCTAATCGAAAGGTTTCGGGCGGGGGGATAGCCGCTAACGGCAGACAACAGACAGACGCTCAACGACGATGGACCCGTCACCGTCCGACCACCTTAGCCCCTGAGGATATATGGATAAATAGCCCTTGCCCATCAGCAGACAAAAAGTCTGCCAAAAAACTCTAAAAGCTCCAAAACCCCGCATCTACCCACAAGCATCTCGCTGATGCTTAGGTGTTTGCGCTTCGCACAACAAGGTCAAAATTCTCTCTTGCCAAGAACGCTAAACCTTTGAGTACGAGGTTTGGGCTTGCAAATATGCCCTTTTCCGACGTCAAATCAAAATTTTTGTAGTCGCCGCCGGTCAAGACCACCCGCGTGGCAGGCCTCTCCCGACGCGCGAGGCCGATGAAGTGGCGCGCCTCGGCCAAGACCCCATTCATGACCCCCGAGGCCACAGCCCCGCTCGTGTCGCGCGCCACCAGCCCCCCGTCCCAGCAGGAGACGTCGCACAGCGGCAGCTTGGCGGTGAAAGAGTGGAGCGCGCGGAAACGCATCGAGACCCCCGGCGAGATGGCCCCGCCCCGGAAATGGCCGTCGGCCGAGAGGAAGTCATATGTTATGGCCGTGCCGGCATCGATGACCAGTGCGTCGGTCGGCCCCCACATCGCCCATACGCCTGCCGCCCCCGCAACACGGTCGGACCCAAGCGACTGTGGCGTGGCGTAGTCGACGACGAACGGCAGACGCATGGCCCCGTCGAGCAGCGCGACGCCCACCCCCGCACGCCGCAAAGGGGCGGCAAGCTCGTCGACGCGCCCCACGACACTGCTGACCAGGCACCCCACAGCCCCCCCCGCCACGGCCAACTCCAGGACGGCGGCGGCGGCGACATCGTAGGCAGCCTCGCGCACCTCGGAGACCAACGCCCCAGCCTCGGCAATTGCAAACTTGACGTTCGTGTTGCCCATGTCGACAACAAGAACCCGCGCTTCGCCCCCCCTCTTCATGACAGGACATCGCTGACCGACAACGGGACCCGGTCGAGGCGGGCTGGGATGTCGAAGACGGGAGGCAGACGCACGGAGCCGCCGTCGCCCACCCTCCATAGGTCGCTGGCCTCGTCGCGGCTCATGACCTTGACGGTGTAGAGGGCGCGCAAGTCGTCGAAAGCGCGGAGCGCAATGTCCGGCCGGTTGTTGTCGTGGCTTATGTGGGAGAGGAAAAGCGTGTGGAGCCTCGGCGGGCGCACCTTGCGCACAATGTCGGCGGCCTGGGCGTTGGACAGGTGCCCCAACCCGGAGACGATTCTCCGCTTCAGATATTCGGGATAGCGCCCTGCGCGGAGCATGTCCTCGTCGTAGTTGGACTCCAGGAAAGCCATGTGGCAGAGGCGCAGATTCTCCTCCAGGCCGTCGCACGTGGCGCCAATGTCCGTGAAGACCCCTATGCTCACGCCCCCCGCCTCGATGCGGAAACTGCACGGCTCCTCGACGTCGTGGGGCTTGACAAAGCTGTGGACAACGAAATCGCCCACGGCAAAGGGCTCGCCAGGGGTGAAGAACGTCACGTTGGCGCCCTCGGGACGGTACTTGACCCTCATGCCGTCGAACGTCCCGCGGGTCATGTAGGCCCGCGCGCCCACGTGGCGGCACAGCGCCGCCAACCCGTAGACATGATCGGAGTGCTCGTGCGAGACCAGCACCGCCCTAATCTTGCGCAAATCGACATGGCGCGTCTGCGCCCTGTTCTTCAACCTCTTGAAACTTATGCCCATATCGACGACAATGGCATTGCCCCGATACTCGACATAATATATGTTGCCGTTGCTCCCCGAAGCGAGCGAGCAGACTATGACGTCGTCCACGATACTCTCCTAGTCACTGGCGCCGCGGCGGGTGCCGCCGCGGCGAAAAACCGCGCAATTTACGAAATCCTCACGAAATAGGCAATTATGGGTAACTTCGCGGGCTATGGTAAGAGCAGTATTCTTCGACATGGACGGCGTCTTGTATGACAGCATGCCCAACCACGAGTATTCATGGTGCAAGGTTTTCGCGGAGGAGGGCATAGAGTTCCGCCCCGAAGAGGCCTACGCCAACGAGGGGCGCACAGCGCGCGGGACGATAAACCTGGTCTTCAACCGCAGCCTGGGGCGCGACGCCTCCGACGAGGAGGTAGAGCGCATATACGCGCGCAAGACAGAGCTCATGCTCGACCGCCCCACCCCGCCGCTCCTGCCGTCCATGCGCGAGCTGCTCCTCGCGTTGCCGCGCGAGGGCGTCGGGGTCTTCGTCGTCACGGGGTCCCGCCAACCGTCGCTGGTGGGCAAGCTCCACGACGCTTTCGGCATAGAGCGCGGGACCCTGGTCTGCGGGTCGGACGTGAAGCGCGGCAAGCCCGACGCCGAACCCTACCTGATTGCGCTAGAGCGCAGCGGCCGCAGCCGCGACGAGTGCCTGGTGGTGGAGAACGCCCCGCTCGGCATAGCGTCGGGCAAGGCCGCGGGGCTGACGGTGTGGGCCGTCAACACGGGCAAACTGCCCGACAGCGCACTGACCGACGCCGGGGCCGACAGGCTGTTCCACTCGACCGAGGAGCTTGCCGCGGCCGTGAGGCGCGAAGTGGCTGGTCAGTAGGCGATTTTCACGATGACGGGCAGGTGGTCTGAGACGCCCGCCACGCCGTCGGCGTCGACATTGTAGCGTCGGCCGTAGAACGTCCGCCGCGGCTTAAGCCCCGTGTTGCGCTCGTCGGGCTCGAGCAGGAAGTCCATCTTGACGACGCCGAACGACGGCCGCCCCTTGGCGCAAACACCGGGCGAGACAATGACGTGGTCGATGGTGTTCCACACTCCCCGATACTTGTAGGAGAAATCCTCAGTGTCGGCCGAAAGGTTCCTCAGGAGGCACGTGTCGCACCGCGTATGCGCCCCCAGGTCGCGCGTGAGCGACGGCTCGTCGGCGGTGTCGTTGAAGTCTCCCAAGAGGACGATCCTCGCCTCGCGGTCCGTGGCGAGGATGGAGTCGCACACATGCCTCGTCCGCTGAGCCACGAACTTGCGCAACGGGATGGTCTTCTCGACCCCGCCATATTTCGACGGCCAATGGTTGACCATGAAATGGAACACTACCCCTCCCCTCAGCGTCTTCATCTTGGCGTAGAGGATGTCGCGGGTGAAGAGCCCCAACTCCGCCGACGAGACGCTGATGGGCCTCGCCTCCACGGGCTCGACGGTGTTGGCGTTGTAGAGCATGGCCGTCGCCACGCCGCGCCTGTCGGGCGTCGGGAAGCAGAGCGCCTTGTAGTTGAGCGACTGGGTGGAGAGGCTTCCGTGGCGGAGCAGGAGGTCGGCTGCGGAGAGCCCGGCGGAGTCGGGACCCTCGACCTCGCACAGCCCCACGACATCGGGCACCTTCCACCCGTTGGCGCCGACGACGACCTGGGCTATGCACCTTGCCTTGGCGCGCATCCGGGTCTCAGTCCAATGGTATGAGCCCTCAGGTGTGAACTCGTCGTCGTCCTTCGCCGGGTTGTCCATGGGGTCGAAGAAGTTCTCAATGTTGTAGCTCATCACCACCAGGGTGTCCGCCACGCCGTGCCCCCTTTGGCCCGCTCCATTGCGCGAGGCGCACGAGCAGAGCGCCAAGGCGGACAGCAAGGGCAAGGCAAGTTTGGCGCAATATTTCTTATCCATTTGATTGTCTGTAGAGAATTGATTCTTTCTTTCGCACTCTTGGCTGCGGCGGGCAGGAGCTGTCAAAAGCCATTCAAACGTCATTTGACGACCGTCTGAAAGGCACCCGCCTGGATGGAGTCCGCCCCGGCACGCGAGACCCCCTCGAAATCGAGCGGGACACGCTCCGCGGCCTCCCTGTCCGCCAAGTCCACCCCACCCGACCGGGCGGAGAGGCGGAAATCGCCGGCGGCACGGTTGGCAAAGCCGGCATCGGACGCGGCGACACAATCGGCAAAGACGCCGCCCGCCGCCCCGACTTTCGACCGCGGGACACGGAGGAGCGAATTGCGGATGCGCACCCCCCGGGCAGGCAGAGTCCCCACCTCGTCCGCAAGACTCCCGGCGACGATGGAACTGACAACCTCGAAGGCGGCGTCGGACACACTGTCGGCCAACGCAAAACTAAAGGACGGAGATCGCCGCACGTCCCACGAAAAGTGGTTGGAAACTGTGACATGGAGCATAGACAGGCGACCGCCCTCGGCACTCACCACAGCCCCCCCGCAATCGAGCAGAAGCGAATTGGCAATCGACACGTCCGCCCACCGCGCCGCAATCCCCGCATGGGAGACACTTCGCAAGCAGAGACCGTCGGCGACAAACGCCGCCGCAGAGTCGACACGTACTCCCTCGACAGGCGAGACGACATCGGCATGGGCGAGTGAGACCTCGCCGCCGGGCCTGACCCTCACCCCGCCCCACTGGCCGGGGATGTCGGAATAGAACCCGTCGCTCCTCAGCGGACGGAAGACAGACCTGCGCGACGGCTCACCGGCGACAGAGAGCGCGCCCAGGACATCGACGACAGCCCCGCCCCGCATCAGCACAGAGACGCCGGGGCCGACCGTCAGGCGCGCACCCCGCGCGACGGTCAGAGTGTCGCCAACCAGGTAGGGGATGGAGTCGCACAGCCACTCCTCGTCGCGCCCCACCACACCGCCCTTGCGGCAGACGTTCAAGACGACGGCCTCGAGAGCCACGCTCCACATGTTGCCGCCGCCCTCGGCCACCACCTTGTCGGCAATGCGCCGCAAGGCGACCCCCTCGCCCGCCACGGGCCGGCGTACGTTGACGAAAACGTAGAGGCTGTCGCCATGCGCCAACCTCACCCCCCCGGCCTCGACGGCGGGCCTGCCACCGATGTTGACCCCGAAGCTCGACGCGTCGCCCCCCAGGAGCCGAATCCGCCCGACTGTGACGTCGCCCTTGCCCACATTGCGCAGGGTGAACCGCCGCGTCGGCGGGACAATCCCGGCATAGACGGTGTCGAACGAGAGCGTGTCGGCAGAGAAGACCAAGTCCGACGCTGCCGGGACGGCGGAGAAATCGCGCTCGCACCCCGACGCGAGACCCGCCACGACAAGCGCGGCAAGACACCGCGCGAGACACACCGCCAGTCTCATTCCTTGCCGCCCATGCTAAACTCGCAACCGCAATATTGCTGGTTGTAGAACCCGAACTCGCGCAACAGCGCCGCCCGCCGCTCGCTCAGCCCCCCCTTGCGCCAGTTCTGATGCCAGAAGAGGAGGCCCGTCTCGCTCTCCGCCCACTCGCCGGCCTGGTCAATCTGCGCCTGGCTCTTCCACCTCGACGACGCCAAAGTGGTCGTCAAGCACCCGCACCCGGCCTGCCGCGCCGCCACAGCCGCACAGCGAAGCCGAAGCATGAAACAGCGCAGACACCGGGCGCCGCGCTCGGGCTCGCCCTCCAGCCCGCTGACGAAACTCCGCCACGCGTCGTGGTCGTAGGGGCCCTCGACCCACGCCAATCCCTGCGCCTCGGCGTGGCGACGGCTCTCGTCGCGGCGGCGGGCGTACTCCTCGTAGGGGTAGATGTTGGGATTGTAGTAGTAGACAACGGGGCGGACGCCATGCGCCACCATCCACTCGACAATGGCTGAAGAGCATGGGGCGCAACAAGCGTGGAGCATGACGGGGACGGACGGCGGCGGCGAGAGCGGCCCCGGCCTCCCTCCCCTGCCACCTGCCTGAGGACTGTTCATCGGAAATGCCATAGACAATTGTAAAGGTAGCACATAATCGCTACTTTTGGACGCATGAAAACAGAGGAAAAGGACAACAAGCGGTGGGAAGTCCTGCGCAGCGAATACATAGTCTGCGACAAGCACCTCACAGTGCGGCGCGACCACATACGCCAACCCGGCGGGACGGAGATTCCGGGCTACTGGGTCCTGGAGTACCCCGAGTGGGTCAACGTAATCGCCTTGACGCGCGACGGCCTCCACGTCATGGAGCGGCAATACCGCCACGGGCTGGGGAGCACCAACTACGAGATCTGCGCCGGATGTGTCGACGAGGGCGAGACACCCCTCGCCGCCGCACGGCGCGAGCTATGGGAGGAGACGGGCTACGGCGGCGGCACTTGGGAGGAGATACTGACCGTGGCGCCCAACAGCTCGGCAATGACCAACAAGACGCACTGCTTCGTGGCGCGCGGCGTGGAGAAGATTGACGAGGCGCACCGCGAGCCGACAGAGGACATCGACGTGGAGCTTAAGACCGAGGCGGAAGTGTTCGACATGCTCATGGGGCAGCGCATAGTCCAGGCCTGCATGGCAGCGCCCCTGTGGAAATATTTCGCCACGAGGGAGCATCCCCCGCGAATGGAATCCGCAGGGGAATGAGCCTCTCGCGCCGCGGGGCGACCTAGAGCTTGACCTTGAAGACAATCTTGCGGACGCGCCGGGCCTCCGTCCCTGCGCTCAGACACGGGGCGTGGAGGTCGTCGGGGGTGAGGATGGCCATCTCGCCCTGCGAGAGTTGCACCATGGAGAGCTTCTTAGCCGGCACGAAGTAGATGTCGGAGGCCTCGTCGTAGTCCGCCTCGCCCGCAATGTCGGCAATGTCTGCGTAGCCGATGCACTCGATGCCGTCGTAGACATACTGCACGTCGGCGTATTTCCGGTGCCCCTCTGGCGTGGCCCCGTCTTGCGGCCGGGTGTCGTACTCCTGGAATATGGCGTAGACATCCTCCCCATCGATCTCAACGACTTTCTTCCGCGTCGGCGAGACCTCGGCGAAAAGGCCCGCCAGGTCGGCGTTGCGCAAAAAGTCGAACACGCGTCCGAAGCGGGCCTTGTCCGCCTGGCGCTCCAAAGTCTGCAAAGTTCCAAAAATAGCCATTGTCGTCAATTTGCAAGTTTCGTCGCAAAGATAGACATTAGGGCTAAAAATCTTCGCATAATCGCTAGGACGACCCGCAGATTCTGCCTAACTTCACGCCACAACGTCAACCACCAGAGCGAATGAAGACGAACGCCCCCCTGGCCGCCATCGTGGCGGTGTCCGCCCTCCTTGTGGCCGTGGTGGCCGGCCTGGCCCATGCGGCGCGGACGCAGGTGGGGCGCGCCACGGAGGCCGGGGCGAGGCTCGTAGACGAACTCGAAGCCTACAGGCGCGCTAACGGCCTCCCCCCACCGAGCCTGGGCGCCATGGGCGTCGAGGAGGAGGGCGGGCTGGGACGCCACGAGAGCTACCGCGTCCTCTACGCGCCAGACGGGGGCGAATATCACCTGCGGCTCTTCGTCGACGACGCCACGACGCTACGCTACAGCTCGCTGGGCGGCGCGTGGGAGGAGGAATGAGCCGGCAAAAAAAACCTTTTTGCCTCTAGGCACTCCGAATTGATTTAAGAAATTATATCTTTGCGTGATAGATTAGAGGCAACTAATTAAAAAGCACAAATAACAAAATCATGAAACAGACAAGACTCCAAATCTTTGGAACTCTCGGTTTGGCTCTCTTGATTTCAAGCTGCAGCAGCTTGGACAAGATGAAAGAGGCTGCCAAGCAGATTCAGTACAAAGTGGATCCTGAAGTCCTCGAAGCTCACCAGGGCAAGGTCGCCATGTCCTTCACCGCCAACGTCCCCGCCAAGATGTGGGACAAGAAAGTGACCGCAGTGATAACCCCCGTCTTGACCTACGAGGGCGGCCAGAACGAGTACCCCTCCATCAACGTGCAGGGCGAGGCCGCTCAGGGCAACGGACAGACGATAAGCTACACCAACGGTGGGCAAATCAAATATCCGAAGCAGGAGATTGACTTCAACGACAAGCAGCGCGTCTCCGACCTCATAGTCCGCATCAAGTTCACCCGCGGCAGCAAGTCGTTCGAGGTCACGAGCCAGGAGCTCCAGATGCCCGCCCTCGCCAAGGGCGTCATCGCCACCTCGACCCTGCTGGGCAGCGAGCCCGGCGTGAGCGCCGCCTCCAAGGACAAGTTCGTCCGCGACGTGACGGAGGACAAGGTGGCCGAGATTCTCTACCTCATCAACCAGGCAGAGGTCCGCAACGGCCAGCTCAAGAAGGAGGACGTCGTCGCCATCAACGACTACATCAAGGAGCTCAACGAGGCAGAGAAGAAGAGCATCAAGAGCATAGCCATCTCGGCCTACGCTTCGCCCGACGGCTCGACCGACCTCAACACGAAGCTCTCCGGCAAGCGCGAGGCTTCGGCGTCGAAGTACTTGAACAACACCCTCAAGAAGGCCAAGGTCGAGGCGCAGGTCGACACCAAGGCCACGCCGGAGGACTGGGACGGCTTCAAGAAGGCTGTCGAGGCCAGCGACATCCAGGACAAGGACCTCATCATCCGCGTCCTCTCGCTCTACACCGACCCGGATGTCCGCGAGAAGGAGATAAAGAACCTCTCGTCTGTCTACAAGGTCCTCGCCAAGGAGATTCTCCCCTCGCTCCGCCGCTCGACAATCACCGTCACCGGCGAGCTCAAGGGCAGGACTGACGACGAGCTCAAGGCCGCCAACGTCGACGACCTGAGCCTCGAGGAGCTCCTCTTCGCCGCCACTCTCACCGACGACCTCAACAAGCAGGGCGAGTACTACGACGCCGCAATCAAGAACTTCGCCAGCGACTACCGCGGCTACAACAACAAGGGCGTCGTCCTCTACAAGAAAGGCGATGTCGACGGCGCAAAGGCCCAGTTTGAGAAGGCCGAGAGCATCAACGCCGCCCCGGAGGTGGAGAACAACCTCGGCGTCGTGGCCCTGGCCAAGAACGACCTCAACACCGCCAAGGAGTACTTCGGCAAGGCCGCCGGCACCGGCAAGGAGCTCGACGAGAACCTGGGCGTGACGGCTCTCTACGAGGGCGACTACGAGAAGGCCGAGACCTACATGGCCAACAGCACCAGCTGCAACGCCGCTCTCGTCAAGATCCTGCTCGACAAGTTCGACGCCGCCATCTCGACCCTCAACGCCAACAAGGAGGAGACGGGCCTGAAGTACTACCTCAAGGCCGTCGCCTACGCCAGCAAGAAGGACAAGGACAACGCCCTTGAGAACCTCAACAAGGCCGCCAAGGCCGAGGCCAAGTGGAAAGAGTATGCCAAGACCGACATGGAGTTCTACGCATACTTCAACGACGCCAACTTCAAGAGCATCGTAGAGTAGGCAACCGCCCAGCCATGGCAACCTCCCCGGCAGCACCCGCAACAGGCAAAGGCCGCAAGGAGCGCGCATAGGGCAAAAAAACTGGAGACCGGGATGGCTCAGCAGACTGCGGCCATCTCGGTCTCTCCTTTTTCCCTTACCGCTAACATTCGCAAAAACGACACGACATGAGAAACAGAATCTTCGCCATCGCCCTAACGTCGCTGCTGTGCCTCCCAGCCACAGCCGCCGGCACGTGGACGCTGACCTCCGTCGGCCCCTGGACGGAAGTGGGCAGCGTCTCCGTGAGCCAAGACGAGCGCCTTATGGTCTTCAGCCAAAAGACGGCCGACGGCAAAGAGCAGGCATTTGAGGCGAGAAGCAACGGCGGCACGTGGGGGACGGCCAAACCCATAGCTCCCGTCAACGCCCTCGGCACCGTAGGCGGCCTCTTCATGAGCGACGACTGCCGCCGGATATACTTCCACGCCAAGACCGACGGCGGCACCGACTACGACCTCTATTGGAGCGAGCGCAAAGGCGGCGAATGGGGCAAGCCCAAGCGCATTGCCGACCTGTGCACCGACGGCGACGAGATGTTCCCCTCCATGACCGAGGGGGGGCAGGAGATGTACTTCGTGCGCGGTCAAGCCCCGACCGACCGCAAAGGCGACGCGCGGATGGCGATATACCACACCAAGCTGGGCAAAGACGGCAAGTGGGCGCGCATCTTGCCCATCAATCCCGCAATATCGTTCGGCTATGTCCACGACGCCCGAATCATGCGCGACGGCGTGACGATGCTCTACTCCACGCGCCCCGAACGGCGCGACAAGGCCCGCCCCGTCTTCACTCGCAAGACCGTGGCCGAGCAGTGGCTCCTGCCGGAATTCATGAACGAAGACGACAGCCGCGACTTCTTCTGCCTCCAAAACGCGGGCGCGAGCCTCTACATGGTCGTCCCGACGTCGCGCAAGAGCGAATTTGGCACAATCTTCCGCACCAGCCCCATAGACGCCAAATATTCCACCAAGCCCATGGCAACGGAGGTCGGCACGGTGCTCAACAGTCAGAGCCGCAAGCCCATTGCCGCCACGCTGGAGATTCGCGACCCGACCACCAACGACCTTGTCGGCCTCTACACGTCGGACCCCGACAACGGCGCATTCCACATCGTAAACAGCCCCGACGCGAGCTACACCGTCGAAGTCCGCGCCTCGGGCCACTCGTTCTATTCCGGCCTCCTGACCTACGACAAGTCCGGCCGCCCCCAGATGCCGCGGGCCATAGAGCTTTTCGACACTGCGAGCGTGGGGGTGAGCATGTTCGACGGCGACATCTTCCAACCCGTGGACGGCAAGGTCATCGCCGTCCGCCAACGCGACAAGGCCATCTTCCGCTCGTCCAAGGGGCGCGAGGGATGGTACGGGCTCCGTCTGCCGATTGGCGACGACTACAACATCATAGGCACGGCCAAGGGCTTCGCCGAGAACAAGTTCATCTTCAAGTCGTCGGGCGACATAACGTTCGACCACTACGAGCGCGAGCTTCCGCTGTCGCCGGCGCGCCGCGACGTGTCGCTGCGCATCTTCGACAAGGAGACGAACGCGCCCATAGCGGCGACCGCGCAATTCAGAAGCCTGGACCGCGACGAGGCCCTGGGCAAGGAAGCCGGGACGGCAAAAGTCTCCCTGCGCGAGGGCGACAGATATGACGTGACGATTCGCCACAACGGCTACATGTTCGTCAACTTCCCCCTCGACCTGGCGGCCGACAAGCGCACGCAAATAGACATAGCCCTCACCGCCCTGCGCCCCGGGGCAGTCCTGCTCCTGCACAACATCCTCTTCGACAACAACATGGCATTCTTGCGGCCCGAGTCGTATGCCGAGCTGGACCGCGTGGTGAGGCTCATGGGCGAGAACCCCGGCATGAAGATTGAAATCCTGGCCCACACAGACAACGTGGGCAGCGCCGCGTCGAACCAGAAGCTGAGCGACCGGCGCGCGGCCTCGGCCGTCCAATATCTTTTTGAGAACGGCGTGACGCCCGACCGCATGAAAGCCACCGGCCTCGGCGCCACGAAGCCAATTGCGGACAACGCCACGGAAGAGGGGCGACAACTCAACCGCCGAGTGGAGCTACTGATCACAGAATAGAGCACAACCCACATGAACAGCAACATAAAGACCAAGGCCGCGACGACGCTCGCCGCGCTCTGCGCCCTGCTCACCCCCGCGGCGGCCCAAAACTACACCAAGGTCTACGACGCCCTGCCCGACATGACGCTCGACCAGGCCTATTGCGCCCTGATGGAGTTCCAAAAGGGCAACCCATATTTCGCCAACACATATCTGCAACTGGCGTCGATATGCGAGAAGAAGATGATTATCTACGACCCTCTGCGCGAACACGGCTCGATGAAATTTTGGGCCAGCAACGCCGCCCTGTTCTATGGCAACCTGAGGGTCTACTATACGGAGAACGACGTCCGCTCGGAGTTCTATGAGAACCTGCGGATACCCTTCAGCGGCAAGAGGATTACCGACGCCGACCTGTGGAACTACGTGGAGCGCCACAAAGCGCTGTGCAAGAACCACAACGACACGACGACGCTGATATACGAGGCGATAGAGGCCTCTCGCCGCAACTACAACCTGGCCATCGAGTCGTTCAAGTCGATATGCAACGACTACTCCGACCTCAACGACATGCTCTTGCGCCACGACGCCGCCCTGGCCGGCCGCCTCGGCAAGCTGAGGTCCTACGCCTCGGACTGCGAGCGTCATTTTGCCGAATATAAGCGGCTGACCGACCTCTACCCCGTGGCAAACTACAAGCAGCTCTTCGAGAAAGTGCCGATAGAGACGTTCCGCCTCGACGGCCTGACGAACAGCGACTTCTTCAACAACCGCTTCACGATGTGGGACTACGCCGGATGGCTGGACAAGTTCGACGCCACCCTCCGCGGCAACATAGTCCCCCTGCGCCGTGAGGTGGAGCGCATCGACGCGGCATACGTGGCGGGGCGCAAGGAGTTCGCGGGCGGCGGCGTCGTGAGCGCGTGCGCGACGAAGCCCTACGACAAGCTGTTTGAATACGGCCTCCTCCACTTCGATGTCGGCTCCGTCGTTGGCGTCCTCTTCGACTACCTCGACGCCACCCGCCAAATGCTGGCCCTGGCGGGCGACTCACTTGGCCGCGACGCCTCCTCGGCCACCGACCTGGAGAGCCGCAAGATGCGCCGCCTCTACCAGCTGACGCAGATGAGCCAGGCGGCCGCCCAAAAGCGCGAGGCACTGCTCGGAAGCATCGAGGGCGGCAAGATTGCCCACTTCGCGGAGTTCTTCAAGAGCCGCTATGGCGGCGAGACAGGCCTCCGCTCCTTCCTGGCGGGCGAAGAGGCGTTCTGCCAATCGGTCATAGACAGCATGAGCGACGCCACGGCGGCATATGCGGCCCGCACAGCCGCGACGCTCGCCGCGACGACCGGCGCATATAGCGCGGCCAATGGCGCCGCGGCCCCGTCCGTCCCGCTGTGGGTGACACTGGAGCCCAAGAGCCTGACGTCGAAATATGTCTCGACCCACGTGTGCCGCGACGGGCGAAACCAAATTGTGGCGACGGCGGGACACGCCAAGGGCAACGCCAAGAGCTGGTTCGTGGCGGGCATAGCCCCCGACAGCACGACGCTGTGGCTGACCCGCCTCAACGGCGTGAACTCGGTGACGTCGGTCTCGGCCACAGACGAAGGCCTCCTGGTCGCGGCCATACGCAAGCTCAAGCCGGCGCTGATATACATTGGCAACGACGGGAAAGAGCTGGCCTCGGTGAGCTCGGATGCCGAGACGGTGGACATGGCGGGGCGCGACGGCGTGACGGGCGACATCTTTTGGCTGTCGGGCAACGAGTCGCACTCCCCCACCCTCCGCAAAGCCGCCGACGGCGCGACGGGCAGTGAGTGGGCCACGCCCCTGGGCGGCATGGCCCGGGTCTGCTCGGTGGACGTCACGAGGGGCGGATATGTCGTGACGGGCCTCACTCCACAGGGCGAGCTCGCCACAGTGCGCGTCTCTCCCGACGGCACGGCGGGCGAGGTCTCGCCACTGGCTAGCGGCGTGGAGGGCGTGGTGGCGACACAGCGCGTCTCCTCGGCCGAGATGGCGGCACTGGTCCGCACGACCGGCGGGCGGCACAAATATCTGACCTACAGAGTTGACGACTGACAAAAGGACAAAGCGATGAGCAGCAAATTCTTCAACAACCAAGACGAGACCGACTGCGGCAAAAGTCTTTTCGACCGCTTCCGCGCCGTCTTCAACTCGAACGTGGCGCCCCGCGAGTTCCTGGCCGTGTCGGGCTACTTCCGCTCTTCGGGCTACTTCAAGGTGCGCGAGGCGATGCGGGAGAGCGTGGAGGCTATCCGCATCTTGGTGGGCATCGAGGCCGACCGTCTCGCCGCCCTTCACCAGCCCGGCCTCCTCAACTTCGACGGCGACGCCCAGGCCCGGGCCCAGTTTTTCGACGCCCAGGCCCGCGACGTCCTGGAGGCGCGCTACGCCGAAGACGTCGAGCGGGGGATGCTACAGATGGTGGACGACATGCGCGCCGGGCGCCTGGAGATGCGCCTATACCCGCACCGGAACCTCCACGCCAAGTTCTACATCTTCCTGCCCGCCGACTTCAACACCGCCAACCACGGCGCGGTCATCATGGGCTCGTCGAACCTCACGGACAGCGGCCTGGGCATAGGGCCGTCGCCCAGCTACGAGCTGAACGTCGAGATCCGCGACCATGACGACGTGGACTACTGCCGCGGGGAGTTCGAGCGCCTGTGGGCTGAGGGCGTGACGCTGACCGCCGAGGAGATGGGCCGCCTGATGGAGAGGACGCACCTGGGGGCCGCCCCGACGCCCTACGAGATATACATGAAAGTCCTCATCGAACTCTTCGGCGCGGAGGTGGAGGAGAACCTCAACCTCGTCATCCCCCAGGGGTTCAAGACGCTGCAATATCAGACCGACGCCGTCAAGCAGGGCTACCAGATGCTCATGCGCCACAACGGCTTCATGCTTGCCGACGTGGTGGGCCTGGGCAAGACCGTCGTGGCCGCCATGATTGCCAAGAAGTTCGAGATGGAGAACGGCCGCGACGGCACTCAGACGCTCGTCGTGACGCCGCCGACGGTGCGCTACGCGTGGGAGGAGACGTTCCGCCGTTTCGGCATGCGCGGCATAGTCCACTACGTCACGATAGGGAGCCTGGAGAAGGTCCTCGGGGCGACGGACAACTACAGCGGCCCCGAATCGTATAACCTGGTCATTGTCGACGAGGCGCACCTGTTCCGCAACAGCACGTCGGACCGCTACGGCAAACTGCAAGACATATGCAAAAAGGAGTGCACCCGGCGCGGACGCCTCAACCGCACCCGCAAGGCCGTGATGCTCCTCTCGGCCACTCCCCTCAACAACCGCCCCGACGACCTGCTCAACCAGTTGCTCCTCTTCGAGAACTCGGCGGCCAACACCCTCGACGGCATAGACGACCTGGAGACCTACTTCACCCCCGTCCGCGCAAAATATAAGGCGGCCCTGCTCGACGCCCGCGACGGACAGCTCGACGACCAGGCCCTGGCCGAGGCTGTGGACAAGCTCTATGGGCCGGTGAGGCGCGACGTGCTGTCGCAGCTGACAATCCGCCGGACGCGGAGCAACATCGTCAACGACAAGGTCTACGCCGCCGACCTGCGCGCGCAGGGCGTGGAGTTCCCCACCGTGGAGCCCCCGGTGGAGATGACCTACGGCATGGACAAGGCCACCAAGGAGTGCTTCTACTACACTCTGACGCGCCTGACGCAGCAGACCATCGACGACGAGAACCCCTCGAACTTCGACCCCAGCAGCCTGTGCTTCGCCCGCTACCGCGCCCTGGAGTTCGTCAACCCCGACATTGCCAAGCGCGACTTCCCCGGCGTCTCCGTGCGCAACCTCTCCCACGCCCTGGCCGGCATCTACCGCGTCCTCTTCGTCAAGCGGCTGGAGAGCAGCTTCCACGCCTTTCGGGAGTCGCTGAGGCGCCTCCTGCTCAGCACCGAGGTGACGCTCAAGTTCTACGACGAGGGCAAGGTCTACGTGGCTCGCAGCCTGGACCTCAGCCGCCTGCTCGACGAGCTGAGCTCGACGGACGACATTGCCGAGCAGCTGGAGCAGAGCGACTGCCGCGTCTACGACGTCCGCGACTTCGACCCCACCCTGGGCGACATGCTCCGCAACGACTTGCGCCTGCTCCAGCAGATGAAGAAGAGGTGGGACGCCGTGGAGTGCGACCCGAAGTGGGACTGCCTGGCTCGCGGCCTGGAGGGCGACATCACGGCCCCGGAGCGCAACCCGTCGGGCAAGGTGGTGATATTCTCCGAGTCGAAAGACACCCTTCAGGACCTCAGCCGGCGCTTCGCCGAGGCCGGCCGCACGGACGTCCTGATGGTGACGTCGGACAACGCCCAACACCACGCGGCGGCTGTGCGCGCCAACTTCGACGCCAACGCCGTCGAGCAGCGCGACGACATCCGCATCCTCCTGGCGTCGGACGCCTTGGCCGAGGGCGTCAACCTCCACCGGGCCAACGTCGTGGTGAACTACGACACGCCGTGGAACGCCACGCGCCTCATGCAGCGCCTGGGCCGCGTCAACCGCATCGGCTCGACGGCCGGCCACATCTACAGCTACGTCTTCTTCCCCACCCGCGAGGGCGAAGACGCCATAGGCCTGGCCCAGCGCTCGGTGGCGAAGCTGCAGGGCTTCCACTCTTCCCTGGGCGAGGACAACCAGGTCATGTCGCGCCAGGAGATTGTCCACTCATACCAGATGTATGACCACCCCGAGCACGACGAGGAGGACGACCGGCAGGAGCTGCGGCGCAAGGTGCAAGACCTCTTCGAGGGCGACCGCGCCCTCTACAACCGCATCAAGGCCCTGCCCGCCAAGAGCAGGACGTGGCGCAGCCGGACACGTCGCCCCGACGCCCCGGAGGGCCTGGAGCGGCGCCAGACCGTGGCCTACCTCTCGGGGGGCGGCAAGAAGAAGTTCTTCGCCGCCACGCCCGGCGAGGCCCCCCGGGAGCTGAGCCCGGCGGAGGCCTTGCGAATCTTGGAGGCCGCCCCCGACGAGGCCGCGGCCACGCCCACCGACACGTCGGCGCACTACGCCGCCGTGGTGGCGGCCATGGGCCAATTCGGCCGCGAAGAGGCAGACGAGCGGCAGGCGAGGGTGGCGGCGAGGCAGACCAACCCCACGCCTACCGACAAACGGCGCGGGACGGCCCTGAAGTTCCTCCGCGGCGTCAAGGCCGCGGCGGGGGGCGCCACGCCCCTGCGCCACATGGCGGAGCGGCTCATGGAGACCGTGGAGATGGGAGTCTCGGCAAACATCACCGCCGCCCTGGGCAGGATGGCGCGCCAGATGCGCGGCGACACCGACGCCATAGCGGCGCGCCTGGCCGACATCGAGGACGAGCTGCGCCGCCTGGCGCAACACCTCAACCTCGCCGCCCCGACGGAGGAGACCGGCCCGGAAGAGGCAACGCCCCCGGCGAGCCGCGCCGCGCATCCCGAGATAATCATCTCCGAGACATACGTAGACTAAACCGACCCACGCAAAAGACGACACACGCCATGCCCGACACAAC
>CAZHOT010000019.1:0-63559 GCA_964534235.1 uncultured Marinilabiliaceae bacterium | reverse complement strand
ACGCCGTGGAGTATTTCGTCTCCTACTACGACTACTACCAGCCCGAGGCCTACATTGCCGCGACCGACACTTACATCGAGAAAGACCTGGCCATAAACCAGGAGCTCGACAAGCTCCGCCTCAGCTCGACGATGGCCCTGATGAGCGGGCGCCGCGACATAATCGTCGTCTCGTCCGTCTCGTGCCTCTACGGACTGGGCAACCCCGAAGACTTCTACGGCGGCGTGATAAAGGTGAGCGTAGGGCAGAAGATGACCCCCACGAGCTTCATGCGCAACCTCCAGGACTCGCTCTACTCCCGCAACGAGGTCGCCTTCGACCGCGGCAACTTCCGCGTCAAGGGCGACACGGTGGACGTCTTCGTGGCGTATGAGGACTTCGCCTACCGCTTCATCTTCTTCGGCGACGAGGTGGACAGCATCGAGACCATAGACCCCGTCTCGGCCGACACGCTCTCGGACGAGACGGAGGTGACGATATTCCCCGCCAACCTCTTCATAACGCCCAAAGACAAGGTGGCCGACGCCATCCGCCACATCCAGGACGACCTGGTCCGCGAGGCGCAAGAGTTCCGCGCCCAGGGCAAGGAGATTGAGGCCAAGCGGCTGGAACAGCGCGTGACCTACGACATGGAGATGATAAAGGAGCTGGGCTACTGCCCGGGGATTGAGAACTACTCGCGCTACTTCGACCGCCGCGCCGAGGGGGCCCGCCCCTACTGCCTGCTGGACTATTTCCCGAAAGACTACCTGATTGTCATCGACGAGAGCCACGTCACGATTCCGCAGATCCACGCCATGTATGGCGGCGACCGCTCGCGCAAGGTCTCGCTCGTCGATTTCGGCTTCCGCCTCCGCGCCGCCCGCGACAACCGCCCGCTGAAGTTCGAGGAGTTTGAGCAGATGACGAACCAGGTCATATACGTCAGCGCCACTCCGGCGGACTACGAGCTCCGCCTCTCGGGCGGCGTCGTGGTCGAGCAGGTGGTGCGCCCCACGGGGCTTCTAGACCCCGCCATCGAGGTGCGGCCGAGCCTCAACCAGATCGACGACCTCATGAGCGAAGTCCACGACCGCATAGGCCGGCAGGAGCGCACGCTCGTCACGACGCTCACCAAGCGCATGGCCGAGGAGCTGAGCGAATACATGGCCCGGATGGGGATAAAGTGCGCCTACATCCACTCCGACGTGGACACCCTGGAGCGCATCGAGATTATGCAGAAGCTCCGCGAGGGAACCTTCGACGTGCTGATTGGCGTCAACATGCTCCGCGAGGGGCTCGACATGCCGGAGGTCTCGCTCGTGGCCATCCTCGACGCCGACAAGGAGGGATTCTTGCGCACCGAGAGGTCGCTGACACAGACGGTGGGGCGCGCGGCGCGCAACCTCAACGGCCTGGCAATCATGTATGCCGACAAGATTACGCCCTCGATGCAGGCCACGATAGACTCTACCAACGCGCGTCGGGCGAAGCAGATGGCCTATAACGCCCGTCACGGCATCACGCCCCGGGGGCTGAACAAGTCCATAGTCCAGAGCTCGCTCCTGGCGGGTGGCGGCCGCGACGCGGACGCCGGCATGGCGATGGTGGCGGAGGAGGCCGCCGACTACGCCGCCACGCCCGAGACCGCGGAGCAACTGCGCAAGGCCATCGACAAGGCGAAGAAAAACATGAAGAACGCGTCGAAAGAGATGAACTTCATCGAGGCGGCGCAGTTCCGCGACGAGATGCGCGCCCTGCAGGCCAAACTCGACGCCCTGGCCTAGAGGCCGGGGGGCATCTAACCATTCCCCTCGGTGTAGCACTTGAACACATACTCCCCCGGGGCGTCGTCCGCGCCATAGGCCATGCCGCGCAGCGCGTCGTGCAACTCCTTGGGGGCCAAGACCCGGACCGTCCCGCCCATCGAGAGCAGCTTCTGGCGGAAGTCGAACGCCGGGCAAAGGCGCATCTCGAAGATGGAGTAGCCCTCGCCGCGGCAGACGCAGACCTGCGAGTGGTGGAGCGGCAACGACTCCAGGTATTTGCTCTGATGCGCCTCCACCCACAGGGCCACAGGGACGACGCCGAAGTCCTCGTCGCTGGTAATGATTCCGTAGCTGTCGCCAAACAGCCTCTGCGGGTCGGCGTCGGGAGGCAGGCTGAACCGTCGGTCGGTCTGCACCAAAGAGACGATGCGGTCCAGCCCGAAAGTGCGAACCCCCTCTTGCCCCTCAAGTCTGCCCACCAGGTACCACCGTTGCAGGAAGAGCTTGACGAACCACGGCTCGACGCGGAACGTCCGCGGCTGGTTTCGGAAGAAGTTCTCGTGCGTCAGCTCCACAATCCGCCCCTCGCGCATGGCGGCAAGGACAGGCTCCAGGAAGTTCCGCCCCGACGGGACATTCTCCAGCAAGATGCGGTCGCGCAGGTCATGCGCCCCGACGAACACGGCGCCGACGGAGAGCGAGTCCAAAATCCACTCGCCAACCGCCCCGTCTCCGCTCTCGACGCTGTACCCTCTTTGCGAGGCCACATAGCTCACGCTTATCCCGAAAATGTCCTCTATGGCATTCCTGTGGCGATGGAACGTGCGCTCGCTCAACTCTGCCCCCCACTTCCGCTCGTAGCGGCTGCGTATCTCGTCGAGACCTATGGGCTGAAAGCGGCGAATCGTGTCGACAAGCCACACGTACTTGCTTATGAGTCCTGCGTATGTCATGACGCAAAGATAGCCTTAGCCCATGATTTTCTTGTCGCTCATTTTGACTATCTTCGCAAACATGAAGAAGACGAGACTCGTGCCCGCCCTGTTGTGCGCGGCGATGCTTTCGCAACCCCTCGCGGCCGGCGACAAGGGCGCACTGCGCGTCACGCCCGTGGCGCAAGACGCCGACGCCGCCAACGGCGGAATTGTCTACGCCCTGCCGCAGACGGTGCTGCGCATCCGGCTTACGGCGCAGGTGGTGGTGTCCTCCGTCGGCCCGTTCTTTCAATATTCCACCCGCTTCCTCAACCTCACCGACGTCGTGACGGAGAACTCCACTCGCTGGGCCCTCGTCGGGGCCGAGATAGAGACGGCGGGGCGGGCAGACTTCTCGCGCCGATATAAGGTGTCGGCGCAGGAGGGCGGCACGCTGCCCAAGATGTCGTTGACGGCCGACGGAGTCCTCGTGGCCGTCAACGCCGACGCCGAGTCCGCGGACCGCGCCCCGGAGGACAGTGGAGCGCCCAGCGTGGCATATGCCACATTTGCCGAGGTGCCACTATCGCAGTCCGTCCTCTCGCGCACGGCCAAGGCGGCCATGGCCGAGGAATGCGCCCAGACGGTCTACGCCCTGCGCGCCGCGCGCGTCAGCATCGTGAGCGGCTCCGCCGACGCCCGCATGGCCGACGCGGGGAGCATGGCGATGGCCCTGGCCGAGATAGACAGACTTGAGCGGCAGCACGTCGAGATGTTCGCCGGGCGGCGGGACACCCTCACCGTGTCGAGGGTCGTCGAAGTCGTGCCCGACTACAACGGGGCCAGCAACGTCGTGCCGCTCCGTTTCTCGGCGACAAGCGGCTTTGCCGACGCCATGGACCTGAACGGTAAACCCATATATGTGGACATGGAGTTCGACAACTCGGCCCGCGTGAACGAATACTCGCCGGGGTCGAAACAGAGGAACAACGCGGCGCTCAACGGCCTCTTCCACATCTTGCCGGGCAACGTGAACGTCCGCGTCATGGACCGCAACATACTCCTGGTCCAAAAGAGCGTCCGATGCACCCAGAACGGGCAAGTGGCCTGCCTGCCCGCTAGCCAAATGGGTGGCAGCCGAATAGTCTTGGACGCGGCCACGGGGGCCATTGTCTCCATAGCCCCCATCGACACGAAGAAATAACGACCTAAGATATGGCTAAGACAATAGACAACAAGCAGCTGCAAAGCCTGGAGCCCGTCGTCCTCTGGGAGCAGTTTCGCAACCTGACCCTCATCCCGCGCCCCTCGCACCACGAGGCCGCGGCATTGGACTACGTGGCCGAAGTCGGCGCCAGGCTGGGCCATGAGGTGGTGCGCGACGGCGGCAACGTCATAATCCGCGCCAAGGCGACCCCGGGGCTTGAGGGGCTGACGCCCGTAATCCTCCAGGGCCACGCCGACATGGTCCCGCAGAAAGACCCCGGCGTGAGCCACGACTTCACGACCGACCCCATCTCGACGCGCATCGAGGGCGGCAGCGTCATGGCGTGCGGCACGACGCTCGGGGCCGACAACGGCATAGGCGTGGCGGCGGCCCTGGCGGTCTTGGCAGACCCCGGCGTCGAGCATGGGCCTCTTGAGATTCTCGTCACCCGCGAGGAGGAGACGAACATGGGCGGCGCCTCGGCCCTCTCGTCCGGCGTCTTGCAGGGCCTGATGCTCTTCAACCTCGACACCGAGACGTGGGGCGAGGTGTGCATAGGCTGCGCCAGCGGGATCGACGTCACGGCCACGTTCCATCCCAACCGCATCAAGACGGCCGACACGGACATCGCCGTCGAGGTCTCCATAGACGGCCTGCGCGGCGGGCATTCGGGCATGGACATCAACCTGGGCCGCGCCAACGCCAACAAGCTCATGGCGCGCTTCTTGAAATATGCCGCCGCGAACTACGAGAGCATGCTGGCCGACATCGACGGCGGCAACATGCGGAACGCCATCCCGCGGTCGGCCAAGGCAGTCCTGACCATCGACGCCGAGGACATGGACGACTTCATGGAGGCCGTGGACGAGTTTGAGGACATGTTCCGCTCAGAGTTCGCCTCGACGGAGCCACAGCTGTCGTTCTCCGCCAAGAGGGTCGAGCTGCCCGCCACGGTAATCGACGAGATGACCGCCGACGACCTCATCAACGCCCTGCAAGGCGCGCCCAACGGCCCAATCAAGATGAACGCCGACCTGCCGGAGCTTGTCGAGACGTCGACCAATATGGCGATAGTCAAGAGCGAGGGGGAGACGATAACGGTCAAGTTCCTGGTCCGGAGCTCGATGGAGTCGGAGCGCGAGGACGTCACGTCGTCGCTCGACAGCATCTTCCGCCTTGCCGGGGCCGACGTGGAGACCACCGGCGACTACCCGGGGTGGAAGCCCGACGTCCGCTCCAAGGCCCTCGCCGCGGTCAAAGACTCCTACGTGCGGCTCTATGGCAGCGAGCCCAAGGTGACGGCCGTCCACGCCGGCCTGGAGTGCGGCATCATGGGGCAGACCTACCCGAACTGGGACATGGTCTCGTTCGGCCCGACCATCTGCCACCCCCACTCGCCCGCCGAGAGCGTGGACATTGAGAGCGTAGGCCACTTCTGGCGCCTGCTCTGCGACGTGCTGAAGAACGTCCCGCCGATGGGACAAACGCGATAGAAGACAAAAAATGAGAGACACTTTGGCGGGCCTGCGCCGCGCGGCGCTCCTGCTCGCCGTGGCGACATCGACGGCCTGCGTCCCGACGAGCCAGTTCCAAAAAGCGCAAAAGGCCACGGCAGACAACCAGCGCAAGGTCGAAGAGCGCGACGTCACCATTGAGCAGCTCCGCACGCGGATCAAGGAGCTCGGCGTCGACATCGACGCCCAAAAGGCGGCCAACGACCGGCTGGCGCAAGACACGGCCTTGGCGGGAGTGCGCAACAGGACGCTCTCGAACCGGCTCGACGTGCTCCAGAACGACCTCACCGCGCTGGCCGCAAAGATGGGCGACGTGCCGGAATATCGTTCGCTCATGAGCCACCTCTCGCAAATGCAAGACGAGCTGGTGACGAGCAACGACCAGCTTCTCGACTCGCGCAAGAGCCTGGAGGACAAGAAAAGCCAACTTGCCGAGGCGAGCCGGGCATTGGCCGAGAGCGAAAACCAACTGGAGCGGAGCAACGCCAAACTGGCAGACAAGAGCCGCATGGTGGAGAGCCAACGGCAGACCCTGGAAGACAAAGACCGCCAGCTCCAGAGCCAGCAGGCGGCACTGGAAGACCGGGACCGCCAACTGCAAGGCCAGCAGCAAGAGCTGGAGAGGCAGGCCGCCATGCTCCGCGACCTGGAGAGCCAACTGAAAGCGAAAGACGAGGCCATGGCGCAACTCAAAAACACCATAGCCTCGGCACTTATCGACTTCAAGTCGGACGAGCTGACGGTGGAACACAAAGACGGCAAGGTCTACGTCTCGCTAGAGGAGAAGCTGCTCTTCGCCTCGGGCCAATATGAGGTCAACAACAAGGGCGTCGGCGCCGTGCGGCGCATTGCCGCAGTGCTGAAAGACGTCACGGCCGACGTCGACATAACCGTCGAGGGCCACACCGACAACGTCCCCCTGCGGGGGCAGGTCATCGAAGACAACTGGGACCTCTCGGCCAAGAGAGCCACGAGCGTGCTCCGCATCCTCGTGGCCGGCGGCGTCAGCCCCTCCAAAGTCCAGGCCGTGGGCAGGGCGGACACGGCCCCCGTGGCCGACAACGCCACCGAAGACGGGAGGCGCAAGAACAGGCGGACGGAGGTTGTCCTGACCCCCAAGATAGACCAGCTCCTCAAAGCGCTATAAGAAAAGCCAGGCTTCCGCTGGCCGTCGCCACCCCTGCGCGTGGCGACGGTCGGCGGTGTCTATATCAGATTCACAATCAGCCATTATGAACAGCATCATATCTTTCCTCCGCAACTGGACGCTGCCCGCCTCGATGTTGGCCGGCGTCCTCATCTACCTGGCGTTCCACTGCGTGGACTTCCTCCGCCCCATGCACGGGTTCGTCTGGGCCGTGGACGGCGTCCTCACCCCGGCCCTCATCTTCGTGCAGCTCCTGCTGACGTTCTGCCGCGTGGACATCCGCGAGTTCCGCGTGAAGCGTTGGCACTACATCCTGCTCGCGGTGCAACTTGTTGGCGCCACGGCGGCATATTTCGCCCTGGCCCCCGTGGACGCCGTCTTGGCGCAGGGCGCCATGGTGTGCCTCATCTGCCCCACGGCCACGGCCGGCGCCGTGATCACGGCCAAGCTGGGGGGCAGCGCCGAGACGCTCATCACATACACCCTCATGGTCAACGTCTTGACGGCCATATACGTGCCGCTCGTCTTCCCTCTCGTCCACGTCCAGGCCGGCGTGGACTTCGGGAGCGCCTTTCTGCTGATTCTTGGCAAGGTGTTCCCGCTCATCCTCGGCCCCTTCGTCGTGGCGCGACTGCTCCAATGGCTTCTCCCGTCGGCCTACGCGTGGCTGCGCGTCCGCTCCGGATGGTCTTTCTACATATGGGCACTGGCCTTGGCCATGGTCATGGGCAAGACCGTCAAGAGCATCGTCGACGACTCCGGCAACCCGATGCTCATCGTCTCGCTCTCGCTGGTGAGCCTCGCCATGTGCGCGGCGCAGTTTTTCACGGGCAAAGTCGTGGGCGGGCATTACGGCGAGCGGATTAGCGGCGGGCAGGCCATAGGCCAGAAGAACACTGTCTTGGCAATATGGATGTCGCTCACCTACCTCAACCCGCTCTCCAGCGTGGCCCCGGGGTCCTACGTCTTGTGGCAGAACATCGTCAACAGCTATCAGCTGTGGAAGCAACGCCGGCGCGCCATCGACGCCGCCCGCGGCGGCGTACACAGCTAGGCAAAAGAAAAAAAAACGGCATGACATCATCCGACACCATTTGCGCCGTCTGCACCCCGCCGGGGCGCGGCGCCATAGCCATGCTCCGGCTCTCGGGGCCCGACGCCATCGGCGTGGCGGACAAAGTTTTCCGCCCGCTGCGGCAAGGGGCCAGGTTGGCAGACAGCCCCCCGCGGACGCTCCACTATGGGACAGTCGTCGACGCCGACGGCGAGGTGGTGGACGACGTTGTCGTCTCGCTGTTCCGCGCCCCCGGGTCATACACGGGCGAAGACACGGTCGAGGTCTCGTGCCACGGCTCCCGCCTTGTCCAAAGGCGAATCTTGCAGGTTCTGATTGACGCCGGCGCGCGCATGGCCGAGGCCGGCGAGTTCACCAAGAGGGCCTTCGTCAACGGCAAGATGGACCTCAGCCAGGCCGAGGCCGTGGCCGACATGATCGCCGCCGAGAGCGAGGCGGCCCGGAGGGTGGCATACAGCCAAATGCGCGGCGGCTTCTCGCGCCAACTGGCGGAGTTGCGGGGGCAGCTCGTGCACTTCGCCTCGCTCGTCGAACTGGAGCTGGACTTCAGCGAGGAGGACGTGGAGTTCGCCGACCGCGTGGAGCTGACCTCGCTGCTGGACCATATCCTCAACGTCGTGACGCACCTCGCCGACTCATTCCGCAGGGGCAACGCCATAAAGGGCGGCGTGCCGACGGCCATTGTCGGCGCGCCAAACGTCGGCAAGAGCACACTGCTCAACGCCCTGCTGTGCGAGGAGAGAGCCATAGTGAGCGACGTGCAGGGGACGACGCGCGACACCATCGAGGAGACGCTCGACATAGGCGGCCTGGCGTTCCGCCTCATCGACACGGCGGGCATCCGCGCCGCGTCAGACAGCGTCGAGGCCGAGGGCATCCGCCGCAGCATGGCGGCGGCGGAGCGGGCCATGGTCGTAGTGGTCGTGACCGACGCCACAGAGGGAGCCGACGCCGCCCGGAGCGCCGCGGCGAAAATATCAGCCATCCTCAAAGCCGACAAGCAGAGCCTCATCGTGGCCCTCAACAAGGCAGACATGTGCGAAGCCGCCACGCTCCGCTGGGCCGACGACGCCTGGCGGCGGGAGGTGGGCGCCGCGGCCGTCGTCGCGATGTCGGCACGACGCGGCGACGGCCTCGACGAGCTTCGCGCGGCAATGGTCGATGCCGTCGAGGGCGGCATGGCGACGAGCGGCGACGACATCGTCGTGACCAACGCCCGCCACTATGAGGCGCTTACAGAGGCGCGCGGGGCGCTGCTCCGCGTCTGCGCCGGGTTGCGGTCGGGCGCCGGCGGCGAGCTTCTCTCGTCCGACCTGCGCGACGTCACCGAGGCCCTGGCGTCGATAACGGGCGAAGTGTCCAACCAGGATGTCCTCAACAACATTTTCAAGAACTTCTGCATCGGGAAATAGGCAGACGGCGCAGTCGGGGGGGGCGCCGTCGTAGCCTTGCCGTGCCTCAGGACTTTAAACGATGTGCAATTAGGCCTATAGACAAACATGGACATACAACGTATCATCAGCCTGGTCAAAGAGACCAAGAGGATAATCACAAACAGGGAAATGGCCGCCCATGTGAAAGAGAAAGGAGTGGCCGACTATGTCACGCAAGTCGACGTGGCAGTACAGGACTTTCTGCAAAGGGAACTATATATACTCGCGCCGGACATCAAGTTCCTAGGAGAGGAAACAGGCTTGCAACGGATGAATGCGGACCGCTACTGGATTCTTGACCCCGTCGACGGCACGACCAACCTCATGCACGACTATCAGCACAGCGTGGTCTCGTTGGCTCTATGCCGCAAGAAAGAGATTGTTCTTGGCATTGTCTACGACCCGTTTCATGACGAGCTTTTCCATGCCGCCAAAGGCGAAGGCAGCTTCTTGAACGAAAGACCCATACGCGTTTCCTCCGCCCGAAAGCTCTCGGAAACCATCACCGGCATCGGCACCGCTAAAAGAGAGATGGCAAGAGAAAATTTCACAAGGTTTCTCAAAGTCTACGAAAACTCGCAAGATGTCCGAAGACTAGGCTCTGCCGCATTGGAATTGGCATATACCGCCTGTGGCAGACAAGGAGGATATTTCGAGGCATATTTGAATCCGTGGGATTACGCGGCGGGGATGCTCCTGGTGCAAGAGGCAGGAGGGAAAGTGACCGACTGGAACGGAAAGGCACTCGACCCGGCTCAAGGATGCCAAGTGGCAGGGACAAACGGACAAGTCCACGAAGAATTACTCAAACTACTATTGTGAGAAACTCGGGTTCAAACATTTGGGCGACCGCCACCATCTGCGGGGGTGAGAAATCAAGGGGCTGACAGACACTCGCATAGCGCTGGCAAGACAGAGTAGAATGGCAAGAAAAACCGCCGAGCAACATAAAATCGCCCGGCGGTTTCTCGAATATTGCGGAGAGACAGGGATTCGAACCCCGGGTACATCGCTGTACGCCTGTTTTCAAGACAGGTGCAATCGACCACTCTGCCATCTCTCCTCGGTTCGTGGCGCAAACTTAGCACAATGCGGGGGAAAAAGCAAGGGGCGAGAAAAAAAACGCATCCTGCGGCGCGCGGAAGCGAAAAGTTAGTACATTTGCAGACGAAACGCCGATATGGCTCAGTTGGTAGAGCAACGCATTCGTAATGCGTGGGTCCTCAGTTCGAGTCTGAGTATCGGCTCTCGGCGTGAGAAGCCCCCGGCCTCTTGGAGGTCGGGGGCTTCCGTTTGCCCCCCCCTACTCCAGAAGCTTGCGTGTTAATGAGTGCAACAGCGGGGCAATTGCGTGGATTTTGTCTTACCTTTGTGCATAGTCAAACATTAATGTCTAAGTAAAAGCCCACAAATGTCGTTCGAAAAAGACAAGATTGCGTCCAACGGCCTGACGTTTGACGACGTGCTGCTCGTCCCGGCCTACTCGGAGGTGCTGCCCCGGGAGGTGAGCCTGGCGTCGAAGTTCTCCCGCCACATCTCCCTCAACGCCCCCGTCGTGACCGCCGCCATGGACACCGTCACCGAGAGCCGCATGGCCATAGCCATAGCCCGCGAGGGCGGCATCGGCGTCATCCACAAGAACATGACCATAGAGCAGCAGGCGCGCCAGGTCGAGACGGTCAAGAGGGCCGAGAACGGCATGATATACGACCCCGTCTCCATCACCCACGACAAGACCGTGGGCGACGCCCTGGCCATGATGAGGGACTACAAGATTGGCGGCATCCCCGTCGTCGACGAGGGCGGCAAGCTGGTGGGAATCGTCACCAACCGCGACCTGCGCTTCGAGACGAGCATGGAGAAGCCCATCTCGCTCGTCATGACCCGCGAGCACCTCATAACGACAAACCAGAAGACCAACCTGTCCGAGGCGGCGGAAATCCTCCAGCACCACAAGATTGAGAAGCTCCCCGTGGTGGACAACGACGGCAAGCTCGTCGGGCTCGTGACCTACAAGGACATCACCAAGGCCAAAGACAAGCCCATGGCCTGCAAGGACGACAAGGGGCGCCTGCGCGTGGCGGGCGGCGTCGGCGTGACGTCGAACACCTTTGAGCGCATCGACGCCCTGGTGGCCGCCAATGTCGACGCCATAGTCATCGACACGGCCCACGGGCACTCGCGCGGCGTCATCGAAGTCCTCAAAGAGGCGCGTCGCCGCTACCAGGACATAGACATTGTCGTCGGCAACATATGCACCGGCGAGGCAGCCGTGGCCCTGGCCCGCGCCGGGGCCGACGCCGTGAAGGTCGGCATCGGCCCGGGCTCGATATGCACCACGCGCATCATTGCCGGCGTCGGCTACCCCCAGCTCTCGGCCATCTACGAGGTCTATAAGGCCCTCAACGCCGCGGGCTTCGCCGACGTGCCCATCATCGGCGACGGCGGCTTGCGCTATTCGGGCGACTTCGTCAAGGCCCTGGCGGCCGGCGCCAGCTCGACCATGGCCGGCGGCCTCTTCGCCGGCGTCGAGGAGTCGCCTGGCGACACCATCATCTTCAACGGCCGCAAGTTCAAGGCCTACCGCGGCATGGGCTCGCTGGAGGCCATGCAGCACGGCTCGAAGGACCGCTACTTCCAAGACAGCGAGAGCGACGTCAAGAAGCTCGTGCCGGAGGGCATCTCGGCGCGCGTCCCCTACAAGGGCTCGCTCTACGAGGTGGTCTACCAGCTCCTGGGCGGCATCCGCTCGGGCATGGGCTACTGCGGGGCGAAAGACATCGACGCCCTCCACAATGCCAAGTTCGTCCGCATCACAGCGTCGGGCATGAACGAGAGCCACCCCCACGACGTGGCCATCACGCAAGAGGCGCCCAACTACTCGCGGAGCTAGGCGGCAGTCGGCCGAAGCGACATTGGGAACAAGCAGTCCCCCCTTGGAGTTATTTCTACTCCAGGGGGGGATTGATGATTAACAGGAAAGCATGACGAGAGAAGAGCTGATTGGGAAATGCCGATACTACAGGGGCGAAAGGAAATGCCCCAAAGGCGTCGCTGCGTCGTTTTGGTACTACGAGCAGCATTGGTGCGACGACATGTTGGACGGGAAAGCCGACGTGCGCCATATGGAGGCTGACTATCAAGCCTATGGGCTCTCTGATTGGCGCAAAGACGATGGCATCCCCCTGTCGTTGAAAGCCACGCTGTTCAACCGCTTTTCGCATTGGATGGGTTGCCGGGTCGAGGATTTCAAAAAATGGTACGTGGCAGAGTACCTCAAGGTTGATTCTGAAGCCTAGGGGGGCGACTGATGCCGTCAGAAACCGCAAGACGGCAAGCGAAGCCCCCGACGGTGCGGGGCCTGACGTTGCGCCGGCCTACGCCGAGGCGCAGGAGGGGCGCAGTGCCTTTCCGCTCATAACTCAGTCTTCTTTCTGACGATTTGGCGCACCAGAATCTCACTGAGTTCGTATTTCTCAGCAATATTGCGGATTGCGCCCAATATTATAAACCGTTACCCATCAGTCCATTACACTTATCACGGATGCCATATTGCGCCTCATCCGCTTCATCTGCGCCTTCGTGAGGATCTCCCATATTTTCATATAACGACTATTTTATATATATTTGTTGCGTCACCCATGCGCAGTGGCACTCACGACGAAGGTGCAATATTTTAATATCAGATAGAATGCGTAGGAAGAAAGTCGTCACGGGCGAGAGGATTGTGGACAGGCTCCGCTACGTGCTGTTCGACATGAACATGAACGAGACTGAGATGTCGCGCGAGTGCGGCATCCCGATGGGGGCGGTGAGCGCGGCCAAGAGGCCGGGCAACGACCTGTCGGAGCTCCAGTACAGGAGGATTTTGGAGAAGTATCCTTTCGTCAACGAGGCGTGGCTCCTGCGCGGCGAGGGGGAGCGGTATAAAGACGGCAGGAAGGCGAGCGTGCCGATGCCGATGCCGATAGGCGCACCCGCGGGCGACGGCGACGGCGGCAACGTCGGCGCACCAGCGGACGGCGGCAACCAGAGGCTCGTGGAGTACCTCATGGAGCAGAACGCCAGGCTCCAGGAGCAGGTGTCGGACCTGGTGTCCCTGCTGCGCACGACGCTAGGGAAAGGCGGCGCGACGCACGGCGCGCAAGGCGAGAGCGACGCACCCACAGCAAACTAGCAATCAGTCTGTCGCTCACCACCTCAATGCGTCCCCTAGGACGTATATTGCAGTACGAGAAAAGAAAGCGGCAGAAAACCAATGACACTTTTCTACAATACAGACAAAAAGAAAGATTGCCCAAAGACAGGGCAATCTTGATATAATTAGACACAGAAATCCGCAGATGCGATGAGCATTGGAGTTCGCTTTTCACCAAAGCCATAGGCGAAGAATTCCTAAAGAGGTTGCGAGACAGCCACAGCAACACTCCCTAACAGCAAAAGGGAACCCATCCGCTTGGCATCATCACATTTAGCATCGCAAAAAAACTATAGCTCCAGTCTCACCGCAGACCTAAGCCGCCTCGCCACCTCTCAATACAAATCGGCCTCGGAGGCCGCGGCGGCGAACTCGCTGAGGAAGCGGGCGTAGCGTGCGGCCACGGCCTCCGCGAAGCGGCGTCCCTTGTCGGCCGAGGAGCGCGAGGGGTCGCCAATGCCGGTGTCGGGCGTGACCAGGGCCCAGTTGCGCGGCGTCCAGACCGAGCCGTCGCGCAGGGCGTCGGGGCGGAAAGGGCGCCCCAGGCCGGGGCCGGCGTCGGCCAACGAGACGAGCTCGGGGTGGTAGTGCATCATGACCGAGGTCTCGACCTCGTCGGCGTGGTCGCCCACGACCTCGAAGAAGTCGCGCGGCGGCGCCATCTTGAACCACTCGCTCGTGGCGACGAGAAAGCCCGGGAAGTCGAGACGCAGGTCGCGAATCATGTTCTTGAAGTTGTTGCCCCCGTGACCGTTGACAATGAGCAGCTTGCCGACGCCCTGCGCCGAGAGCGACGCCACGGTGTCGGCCAAGACGGCGCGTTGGGTCTCGTAGCGGAAGTGGAGGCAGAAAGGCAGCTCGCGCTGGCCGGGGTTCTGCGAGCCGCACGCCACGGGCGGCAGCACCACGCACCTCACCCCGAAGTCGGCCAGGGCCAGCCGGGCGGCGTCGAGAGCCACGTCGTGGGCCAAGATGCAGTCCGTCAGGTAGGGCAGGTGGTAGTTGTGGGGCTCGGTGGCCCCCCAGGGGAGCAGGGCCACGGAATATTGGCCGGCGGCGCGGACGTCGCCGTAGCTCGCCACCGAGAGGTCTGACTGTTTGTCCATCTCTTGTCTGAATGTTTTTTTGTTTGAGTTTCTTTAGAATGGAATCGTCTCGTCCCATATTGACGCCGTGGCGTTGTCTGCCACGGCCACGGGGTCGGGCGCTATGGGGTTGTAGTCGGCCGTCGTCAGCGCATTGTTGTTGTTAATCTCGCTCTGCGGGATTTGCCACAAGAGGCGCGTGTCCGTGCCCTCGAACCGATAGACGCGCGTATCCTCGAAGCCGGCATTGCGGCGGTCAATCCCCATGCCGAGGCGCATGATGTCGAACCAGCTTATCCCCTCGCCCCAGAACTCCACACGCCTCTGTCGCCATATCTCCTGGTGGAGGTCGCGCCCCACCGGGACGGCATAGGCGGGGTCGCGGTAGGTCTTGACGAAGTTGGTGAGCGTGGTCCGTGCCAGGCCCTCGTTGCCTCCCTTGAGCTGCGCCTCGGCCAGGATGAGGTACATCTCCTCAATCCGCATGAGGGGTATGTCGCTTGCTTTGGTGCTTGTCCCGACCACGCCGTTGTAGGGACCGAACTTGACGTTGACCGTGGCGGAGTAGTTGCGGCTTGCGGCGTAGTTCCTCATGGCCGTGGTGAGGTGGTCCACGGTGTCGCCGTCGGCGGTGAGGTGGAACGCCCTCTGCCCCTCGACGAGCCACTGGCCCCGGCGCACGTCGGTCTCTGGGATTGTGGCGAAGAGCTTCGACGATATGCGCATGGAGTTGCGCATGATGGTGTAGCCGTAGGAGAGCGAGCATATGTGGCTAGGGAAGTTGACAAGGCCCGTCGCCACGTCGTCGGTCTCGTTGATGTCTATGCCCCACATCCAGTTGGCCTCCCCGATGTCGACAAAGGTGGGGGCCGAGAGGTCGGCTATGGAGGCCGGCGCGAGGTCCTTGCTGGCGGCAATCGCCGCCTGGGCGTCGGCGGCGGCCTCCGCCCATTGGCGCGCCACGAGGTTGACGCGGGCGCGTAGCCCGTAGGCCACCCCGAGGCTCACCTGGTTTTTGCCGTTGCGCCCGACGCCGGCCTCCGCGGCCCGCGAGAGGGAGCGTATGGCCTCGTCGAGGTCGGCCCTCACTTGCCCATAGACCTGCCGCACGGTGGCGCGCCGGCCGCCGTCTACGCCATACTCCGTGGTGTTGGCCTCGGTGACGATGGGGACGCACGGCGCCTCCTCGTGACCCACGATGTTGAACTGCAAGAGCTGCGCCAGCTGGAAATATGAGAATCCGCGCAGGGCCAGCGCCTGGCCCCGCGAGAAGAGCAGGTCGGGCTGGGTCGTCTGCGGGTCGATGGAGACGAGGAGGCCGTTGGCGTTGAAGATGTAGGAGTAGAGGTTGTTCCACACGTAGCGCACGGCATTGGTCGTGACGGGTCGGTCGAGCCAATTGAGGCTGGCGCGGAAATGGTTGTAGCTCACGTCGGAGCTCACCATGTCCTCGCCGTTGGAGTCCGTCATGAGCATTATGGTGCCGTAGCCGAAGTCGGCGTGGACGGAGGCGATGCCAAAGAGGCGCGACATCGCCAGGAACATCCCGTCGACCGACGCCTGGGCCCGGGCGGGGAGGCTGTTGTGTATGTCGCTCTTCTGGTCGGCAGTGACGGTGGAGCCCTCCGGCGCAGTGTCGAGGTCTTCGCAAGCCTGGAGAGGCAAGAGGAGGGCGGCGAGGGCCGCCGCGCCGAGAGAATATATGAGTTTCATGATGTCCGTATTGAGTTGTTGTTGTTTTTCTTGCGCCGGGGCTAGAACGCTATCTTGACTCCCCCGGAGACGGAGCGCACGGCGGTATAGACCGACGTCGTGGCGGACATGAATCCCTGCCGCGGGTCGAGCCCCTTGCGCTTGGACCACAGGGCGACATTCTCGGCCGTGAAGTAGAGGCGCACGGAGCTGAGGAAGAGCCTCTCGACCATCTTCGGCGGCACGGTGTAGCCAAAGGTGACATTGTTGAGCGACAAGTAGTTGGAGCTTACGAGGAACCGCGTCGAGGTGCTGTAGCCGTAGACGTCGCCATAGTCGAGCCGGGGGACGTCGGTGTGGGTGTTGGTCGGCGTCCAGGCCCGGCGTATGTCTGTGTGCCAATTATATCCGCGGACGTTGCCGGAATGCATGAGGTCTGAATATCCGCTGTCGAACATTGTCCCGCCGAGCTGGTAGGAGAAGGAGGCCGAGGCATCGAATCCGAAGAACTCCAGCGTGGTCCCGAAGCCGCCATAGACCTTGGGGAGGCAGTCTCCGGTGGCCTTGCGGTGGGTCTCTGCCGCGGAGTAGCTCGTCGTCACGACGCGGCGGCCCTGGTCGTCGGTGGTCATGAACTGGGGCGCGCCGTTGTCGGGGTTGACGCCGGCCCACTCGACGATGTTGTAGCGGTACATGCTCTGCCCCTCCTCGTAGACCCTGTTGCCGGTCTCCCACCGTCCGCCAAGCTCGGGGTGGAGCTTGTTAATCCTGTTGCGCGTAAAGGCGGCGTTGGCCGAGAGCGCCCACTTGAGCGAGCCGAGCCTCAGCGGCTCGCCGCGTAGGTCTATCTCGACGCCGTAGTTGGAGATGGAGCCGATGTTCATGGGGATTGAGGTGTAGCCGTTGGAGGGAGCCACGGGCTTGTTGTAGAGCATGTCGTCGCTCTTGCGGTTGAACCACTCCACCGTGCCGGCCAGGCGCGAGCCCCAAAAGGCGAAGTCCGCGCCGGCGTTCCAGTTGGACATGGTCTCCCACGTCAGGTCGGGATTGCCCTTGTAGGAGAGCGTGACGTCGGAAAATCGGCCGGCGGCCCCGGAGACGGAGTACTGGTCGGCATACGCGTAGTCGTTGCCCACCCCGTCGTTGCCCTGCTGGCCAAACGAGACCTTGGCCTTTAGCATGTCTACCCACGAGGCCGCCGCCAAGAATCCCTCCTTGTTGAGCAGCCACCCGGCGGAGACGCTCCAGAAGTCGCCCCACCGCCTGTCGGGGTGGAAGCGGCTGGAGCTGTCGCGGCGGTAGGAGACGCTCGCCAGGTATTTCTCGGCCAGGGCGTAGCTGAGGCGGCCGAACCACCCGGCCGTGGCGTAGCGGCCCTGCGAGCCCCACACGTCTTTGTCCATCGTGACGTTGGAGAGGTGCCACGACCCGGGGTTGTAGATGTGCGTGCCGTAGCCCCCGAACGTCGTCGTCCGGCGGTGATAGCCGTCGTAGCCCACCGTGAGGTCTATGTCGTGAGTGTCGTCCACCTGCCTGTGCCAAGTGCCGACATACTGCTGGTCGAAGGCGTAGAATCGGGTGCTCTCCTGCTCGGCATCCCCCCCGCGGTTGACGGTCTGACCCATGTAGGCGTTGGAGAGCTCGCTGGACTGCGTGTTGTCGAGATAGAAGCCGAAACGCGCCGAGAGGGTCAGGCCCGGCAGGGGCGTGACGTCCGCCGAGAGGTTGCCCTGGAAGACGTCCACCTCGAAGCGCCTCTTGTTATATTGGAGGTCCCCGAGAGGGTTGGACAGGGCCATGAACGAGCGGCTGAAGGGCGTCGAGTTGCCGTCGCCATAGTCGTAGTCCACTCGGCCGTTGGTGTGGCTTATGGAGCCGTCGGCATTGCGGACGTAGATGGGGAAGACCGGCGCGATAAAGTTGGCCACGCGAAAGGCGTTCATGGAGCTGGAGGACGACGTCTGCAGCGACGGGTAGTTGGAACGCTGGTATGTGTATGCGGCGTTGGCGCCCACGTTGAGCCACTTCTTAGCCTGGTAGTCTACCTTGAGGCGCGTGGCGAGGCGGCGGAAGTCGCTGTTGGGGACGACGCCCCCGTCGAAGAGGGAGCCGAGCGAGAAGTAGTAGTTGAGGCGCTCGGTGCCGCCGGCGATGGCGAGGTCATACTGGCTCCGGCTCTGGCGCTTGAAAATCTCGTCCTCCCAGTTGTCGGGCACGTAGAGACGCCCTCCCTCGGAATATCCCAGCGTGGCCCGCGGGTTGAGACGCCCGTCGGCGCCTATAAGCTCCTCGCCGTCGGGCAGAGTCCAAATCTTGTAGCCCGTGGCGACGGGCGTCTGCCCGGCGTTGCCCGTGTTGACGAGGATTCGGTTGGCGAGGCTGTGCGCCTCGTCGGCCGAGAGGTCGCGGCGGTAGACATAGTAGTTGCGAAAGGCGGCGTAGGCCGTCTCGTAATATTCGCGTGGGTCGCGCAAGACGTCGTAGTTCTCAATCTCGCGGGAGTTCGCGCCCCACTTTGCCTCGACGGTTATGGCGGCCTCTCCCTTTCTCCCCCTCTTGGTGGTGATCATGACAATCCCGTTGGCCCCTCTCGCACCATAGAGGCTCGTCGAGGCGGCGTCTTTGAGGACCGTTATGTTCTCGATGTCGTTCGTCGAGAGCGTCGAGAGGTCGCCGTCAAACGGCATCCCGTCCACGACGTAGAGCGGGGCCGTGCTGGCGTTGAGGCTCCCGACGCCGCGGACCAAGACCGTCGAGCCCGAGCCGGGCTGCCCGTTGGCGCGGAGCGTCTGCACCCCGGGCAAGACGCCGGCCAGGGCCGACTGGACGTTGGAGACCTGCCGCTTCTCCAGGGTGGCCGCGCCCACGACGGCAGCCGAACCCGTATAGGCGCCCTTGGTCGTCGTCCCGTAGGCCACGACCAGGACTTCGTCGACCTCCGTCCGCTCCTCGCTGAGCGTGGCGTCGGTCTGCCCTTGCGCCGTGTTGATGTCCGCCGGGGCCATCCCGATGAACGACGCCCGGAGGACTGGCGAACCGTCGACGGTTATCACATATCGGCCGTCGGCGCCGGTCACGACGCCCACCGTCGTGCCGCGCACGACGACAGCCACTCCGGGGAGAGGGTTGCCGCGCTCGTCGCGCACTGTGCCGCTTACCGTCCTCTGTTGCGCCAACGACAGGGCGGGCGTCAGAGTCAGCGCGGCGAGCGCGAGTGTCCTAAGATTTTTTGCCATAGTGAAGTCTGAGGATTGATGTGTCTAGATTGATGTGTCTAAAGAGAGAGAACGACGTGCAGTGTGTCCGCCTGGCGACGGGGAGACGAGGCCTAGCGCCCCCCGTCTTTCAACCATTGAGCCACAATAGCCCTAGCGTAGGCCAAAAGTAGCGATATTATTAGAACTATTCAAACATACGAGCGATTTTATAGACAATAGGCATCCTGCACGAGTATTTCCTCAGCGGCGGCACAACGAGACGGCCCGGCATGAAACCAATTCATGCCGGGCCGCGGACTCTTGTATATGGTGGGCTTCAGCCCATGAGCGCCTCAAGCCTGCGCACGGACTCCGCCACGGCAAACTTCTCGCAATGGCGCACGGCCGCCTCGGCGCAGCGCCGCCTCAGAGCCTCGTCCGTCACGGCGTCGACCAGAGCCCCGGACATCGCCTCGACATCGCCGACGGGGACGAGCGTCCCGCAACGGCCGTCGTCGAGAGCCTCGCGCGAGCCCGTCGGGGCGTCGGTGGCCACAATCATGCGCCCCAGGGCCAGGGCCTCGGTGAGGGCGACGGAGAGCCCCTCGAACTTCGACGAGAGGACGAAGACCGAGCACGCGGCGACCCACGGCAGCGGGTTGGGCAAGAAGCCCAGGAACTCGACGTTGCCCTCCTCGCCAAGGTCGCGCACAAGCGCCCGGACCCGCCCCTCGTCGGGGCCCTTGCCCACGATGCGCAACGGCGGCATGGCGGGGTGGCGGCGACGCGCGGAGTGGTAGGCGCGGACGAGCGTCGAATAGTCCTTTTGGCTCTCGTTGATGCGCGCCACCATGAGGACAAACTCCCCCCTCGGGACGGCATATTCGGCGGCGGCTGCCCGGAGCGCGGAGGCGTCCAGGGGGTTGTATATCGTGACGAACTTGCCGGCAATGTCGGGGAACAGCTCCACAGCCTCGCGGCGCAAGACCTCGCTGACCACCGCCACGCCGTCATAGCCTCCCAGCTTGCGCCCCAGCCGGCGCAGACGGCGGGGCTTGCCGTGGCAATAGTCGCGCATCGAGAAGTGGAAAAAGGCGACCTTGCGGCGCAGGCGCAGCCCCGCCAGGAGGCCGCCCTGCATGGCGTCGAAATCGACCACGGCGAAAGCGCCGCGAGCCAGCCGGCGAAGCCCGAACCAGTGCATGGCCCTCCGCACGGGGCGCAGCGCCACCTCCTCGACAATCTTCTCCAGGCGGCTAAGCCCCGCGGCCACCTTCTTGCGCGCCAGGGCGGTGAGCACCCCGCCGCCCACAAGATGGACGACCCTCACCGACGGCGGCACGAGACGGCGCAAGACCTCCGAGCCCGCATATTCGTCGGCTATGACGAGCACGGCATCGTAGCGCGCGGGGTCGAGACCGGCAAGGTATCGGACCAGCGCAATGTCAATCCCGCCATCGAGGAAGCGGCTGACGCAAAAAAGAACCCTCCTCTTCTCCATCAATCGTGTTTTATTATATTTCCCGAACCTGCCGCACCTGCGCACCGCGTGCCGCACGGCTTGTCGCGGCCGGGGGGGCTAACGGGACACTTTTTGAGGCGCAAAGCGCCACCTCCGCGCCTTTCTACGCACGAGGGCGAACAATGTCCACATTTCAAACCACATATTTGGTAACTTTGCAGGTTAGGAACACAGCTAAGCTAGCGAAAACGAGATGATACAGACCCAAGTCGGGCGTTGGCTCTATCAGCCCTACAAATACCTCGTCCTGCTGCCCCTCTTTGTGGCGGACACCGTCTTCTTCACCCTCGGCACGTGGATCTTGAGCGCGTTCTCCGCCACCGCCGCCGGCAAGGCCGGCAAGGCGTGGGCCAAGGTCGTCCAGTGGCTGACGCCCATGCCCGTGCGCCTCGTGGGGCGCGAGAACGTCGAGCCGGGGCAGTCGTATGTCGTCGTGGCCAACCACCAGAGCGCCTACGACATCATCATGATATACGGGAGCCTGCCCATCGACTTCCGTTGGATTATGAAAAAAGAGCTCCGCGACGTCCCCGTCCTGGGCTTCGCCTGCGAGAAGTGCGGGCACATATTCCTCGACCGCTCCTCGGCCCGCGGCGCGTGGCGCAGCATCCAGAAGGCCAAGTCGATCCTGCGCGGCGGCGTCTCGGTCGTCATCTTCCCCGAGGGGCACCGCAGCGGCCGGCCGGAGATGAACCGCTTCAAGAGCGGCGCGTTCCGCATGGCCTTTGAGCTGGGCCTGCCCCTGCTCCCGGTGTCGATAAAAGACACGTGCCGCGTCATGCAGTCGGGCCTGGCGTCGCTCCTGCCCGGCCGGGCCACGCTGACGATACACAAGCCCATAGCCCCCCAGGACTACGAGGGGCGCCGCGACGAACTCATTGAGACGCTGAGGAGCACGATAGCCTCGGCGGTATAACCCACATCCCCCCCAAAAAACGGGGGCCGAAACAACGACAAATGGATTTTGAACAAGAGATTGCCAGGCGCCGCACCTTCGCCATCATCAGCCACCCCGACGCCGGCAAGACCACGCTGACCGAGAAGCTGCTCCTCTTCGGCGGGGCAATCCACGTGGCGGGGGCCGTCAAGAGCAACAAGATAAAGAAGACGGCCACGTCGGACTTCATGGAGATTGAGAAGCAGAGGGGCATCTCCGTGGCCACGTCGGTCATGGGCTTCGAGTATGACGGCCACAAAGTCAACATCCTCGACACCCCCGGCCACCAGGACTTCGCCGAAGACACCTACCGCACCCTGACGGCCGTCGACTCTGTCATCATCGTCATCGACGCCGCCAAGGGCGTCGAGACCCAGACGCGCAAGCTCATGCAGGTGTGCCGCATGCGCAAGACCCCCGTCATCGTCTTCGTCAACAAGATGGACCGCCCCTGCGGCGACCCTTTCGACCTGCTCGACGAGATTGAGAGCGAGCTTCAGATTGGCGTCCGCCCGCTGAGCTGGCCCATAGGTTCTGGCGACACTTTCCGCGGCGTCTACAACATCTTCGAGGGGAACCTCTACCTCTACGAGCCCAGCAAGCAGACCGTCCAGGAGGGCGTCGGCGTGGCGCTCGGCTCCCCCGCCCTCGACGACCGCATCGGCGACACGGCCGCCCGCGCCCTGCGCGACGACCTGGAGACCGTCGAGGGCGTCTACCCGGAGTTTGAGAAGACGGCCTACCGGAGCGGCGACATGGCCCCTGTCTTCTTCGGCTCCGCCCTGAACAACTTCGGCGTGCGCGAGCTGCTCCACTGCTTCCTCTCCATAGCCCCCCCGCCGCAGCCCAGCCACGCCGACGAGCGCGACGTCGAGCCGCAAGAGAAGAAGTTCTCCGGCTTCGTCTTCAAGATCCACGCCAACATGGACCCCAACCATCGCAACCGCATAGCCTTCGTCAAGGTGTGCAGCGGCCGCTTCGAGCGCAACAGGGGCTACCGCCACGTCCGCCTGGGCAAAGACCTGAAGTTCTCCAGCCCCACGGCGTTCATGGCCGACAAGAAGAGCATCATCGACGAGGCGTTCCCTGGCGACATCGTGGGCCTGCCCGACACTGGCAACTTCAAGATTGGCGACTCGCTGAGCGAGGGCGAGGCCATCCACTTCCGCGGCCTGCCGAGCTTCTCCCCGGAGCTGTTCCGATATATCGACAACGCCGACCCCATGAAGGCCAAGCAGCTGGCCAAGGGCATAGACCAGCTCATGGACGAGGGCGTGGCGCAGCTCTTCGTCCACCAGTTCAACGGCCGCAAGATTATCGGCACCGTGGGGGCGCTGCAGTTCGAGGTCATCGAATACCGCCTGCTCCACGAATATGGCGCCCGGTGCCGATATGAGGGCCTGTCGCTCCACAAGGCGTGCTGGGTTGAGAGCGACGACGAGGCCGAGCTGCGGGAGTTCAAGAAGCGCAAGGCACAATACATGGCCAAGGACAAAGATGGGCGCGACGTCTTCCTGGCCGAGAGCGGCTTCATGCTCCAAATGGCGCAGCAGGACTTCAAGAACATCCGCTTCCACTTCTCCAGCGAGTTCTAGGGGGGGAGGGCGGCGAAGCCGCCCCACCCCCTCCCCCCGTCAAAAAAAAGCGCGGGCGGGAGCGGCGCGCAAAGAGAAAAAGCATATCTTTGTGGTCGGTTTTGGCTCCGTAGTTCAATGGATAGAATGTCAGATTCCGGTTCTGATGATTGGAGTTCGAGTCTCCACGGGGTCACCAGGAAAAAAACTTTTTTCATACAGACGCTGGTCTGTTGCGGCACGCACGCACAGGTCAGCGTCGTTTTTTTGGCAAAAAAGCACTAATGGCAAAGGAGTACAACTTCAGAGAGATTGAGAGCCGCTGGCAGAAGCGTTGGGTGGACGACGAGACGTATAGGGTCCGCAGCAACCCCGACAAGCCCAAATATTACGTCCTCGACATGTTTCCCTACCCCTCCGGCGCCGGGCTCCACGTGGGCCACCCGCTGGGCTATATAGCGTCGGACATCTTCGCCCGCTTCAAGCGCCACAACGGCTTCAACGTCCTCCACCCCATGGGCTACGACGCCTACGGGCTCCCAGCCGAGCAATATGCCATCCAGACGGGCCAGCACCCGGCCGTGACGACCGACCAGAACATCCGCCGCTACCGCGAGCAGCTCGACAAGATAGGCTTCAGCTTCGACTGGAGCCGCGAGGTCCGCACGTGCGACCCGGACTACTACAAGTGGACCCAGTGGGCCTTTGAGAAGATGTTCGGCTCGTTCTACGACACCAAGCTCAACAAGGCGCGCCCCATCGAGGTCCTGACCTCGCTCCTGGCCAAGAGCGGCACGGAGGGCGTCAACGCCGCACAGACCGAAGAGCTGACCTTCACCGCCGACGAGTGGAACGCCATGAGCAAGGCGGAGCAGCAGCAGACGCTGATGAACTACCGCATGGCCTACCTTGGCGACATGATGGTCAACTGGTGCCCCGCCCTGGGGACGGTCCTGGCCAACGACGAGGTGGTCGAGGGCGTGTCGGTGCGTGGCGGGCACCCCGTGGTCCAAAAGGTGATGAAGCAGTGGTGCCTGCGCGTCTCGGCCTACGCCCAGCGCCTGCTCGACGGCCTGGAGACCGTGGAGTGGGCAGACTCGCTCAAAGAGACCCAGCGCAACTGGATTGGCCGCTCGGAGGGCGCCGAGATGAAGTTCAAGGTCAAGGGCTCCGACGACGAGCTGACCATCTTCACCACCCGCGCCGACACGGTGTTTGGCGTGACGTTCATGGTCCTGGCCCCGGAGAGCGAATATACGTCCCGCCTGACGACCCCGGAGCAGCGCGCCGCCGTCGAGGCCTACGTGAGCCAGACGAGCAAGCGCACGGAGCGCGAGCGCATTGCCGACCGCAAGGTGTCGGGCGTCTTCACCGGCTCCTACGCCATCAACCCCTTGACGCTGGAGGAGATCCCGATATGGGTCGGCGACTATGTCCTCTCGGGCTACGGGACCGGCGCCATCATGGCCGTGCCGGCCCACGACAGCCGCGACTACGCCTTTGCCAAGGCCTTTGGGCTGGAGATCCGCCCCGTGGTGGAGGGCGCGGACGTCAGCGAGCAGAGTTTCGACGCCAAGGAGGGGACGGTGTGCAACTCGCCCATGGCGGGCCGCGAGGCCGTAGGCGGGCTGTGCCTCAACGGGCTGACCATACGCCAGTCCATCGCCGCCACCAAGAAGTTCATCGCCGAGCACAAGATTGGCCGCGTCAAGGTCAACTACCGCCTGCGCGACGCCATCTTCTCGCGCCAACGCTATTGGGGCGAGCCGTTCCCGGTCTTCTACAAAGACGGGATGCCGCACATGCTGCCCTACGACCAGCTGCCGCTCCGACTGCCCGAGGTGGACAAATACTTGCCTACGGAGAGCGGCGAGCCTCCCCTGGGGCGCGCCAAGGGGTGGCACACGCCCGACGGGCACCCCTACGAGCTGTGCACCATGCCGGGCTTCGCCGGCTCGAGCGCCTACTACCTGCGCTACATGGACCCGCACAACTCCGACGCCCTCGTCTCGCCAGAGGCCAACCACTATTGGCAGAGCGTGGACCTCTACGTGGGCGGGGCCGAGCACGCCACGGGGCACCTAATATACTCGCGCTTCTGGAACAAGTTCCTCTTCGACCTCGGCGTCTCCTGCACCGAGGAGCCATTCAAGAAGCTGGTCAACCAGGGCATGATTCAGGGGCGGAGCAACTTCGTCTACCGAATCAAGGAGACCAACACCTTTGTCTCGGCGGGACTGAAAGACAAGTATGACGTCACGCCGATCCACGTCGACGTCAACATCGTCTCGGCCGACATCCTCGACGTCGAGGCGTTCAAGCAGTGGCGCCCGGAATATGCCACCGCGGAGTTCATCTTGGAAGACGGCAAGTATGTGTGCGGGTGGGCCGTCGAGAAGATGTCGAAGTCGATGTTCAACGTCGTGAACCCCGACATGATAGTGGACCGCTTCGGCGCCGACACCTTGAGGATGTACGAGATGTTCCTCGGGCCCATCGAGCTGTCGAAGCCTTGGGACACGAACGGCATCGACGGTGTCCACCGCTTCTTGCGCAAGCTGTGGCGCCACTACTACGCCGACGGGGCGTCCCCCGCGGCCGACGACGCCAAGCCCACCGCCGAGGAGCTGAAGAGCCTCCACACGTGCATCAAGAAAGTGACGGAGGGCATCGAGCGGTTCTCGTTCAACACGTGCGTGAGCCAGTTCATGATAACCCTCGGCGAGCTGCAGGGGCTGAAGTGCCACAAGCGCGCCGTCCTGGAGCCTTTCGTCGTGCTCCTGGCCCCGTTCGCCCCCCACGTCGCCGAGGAGATTTGGCACGACATGGGCCACGAGGCCACCGTGTGCGACGCCCAGTGGCCGGAGCTGGACGAGGCGCACCTCGTCGAGAGCGTCGTCCGCTATCCGGTGGCGTTCAACGGCAAGACGCGCTTCACGATGGAGTTCGCCGCCGACGCCGACCCCAAGGCCATCGAGAACGCCGTGGTCGGCTCGGAGCAGGCCGCGAAGTATATCGACGGGCGGCCGGTGCGCAAGGTCATTGTCGTGCCGGGCAAGATGGTGAACGTGGTGGTCTAGCCCGGGCCTCCGCGACGCGACAAAAAGGCGCCCCGCCGAGCGAAGTCTCGGCGGGGCGCCTCTCTTTTGCACCGGGCAAAAAAAGGCAGGGGGCGCGCCTTGGGCGCACCCCCTGCAAGCCTTTTTGGGGCACCGCGGTCAGAACGGCAGGTCGTCCGCCCCGTCTCCCGCGCCCTGCGCCATCTGCGGGGCCGACGGGGCTTGCGGGGCCGGGTTCTGCGCCGGCTGCGGGGCTATGGGCTGCGGCTGATAGCCCCCCTGCGGCTGCTGATATGCGGGCTGCTGCTGGTAGCCTCCCTGCTGTTGAGGCTGATAGGCCCCCTGCTGCGGCTGCTGGTAGCCCATCGGGGCCTGGGCGCTATATGGGGTTATCCGCCATGCGTTGAGGCGGTTGAAGAAGACAACCCTCCCCTCCGGGTTTGTCCACTTGCGCCCCTGGAGGTCGAAGTCCACCATGACCTCCTGCCCGACCTGGAACTGGTCGACAAGCGTGGTGCGGTTGTTGGTCAGCTGGAAGAGGACATGCTCCGAGTATTGGCTGCTGGGGCTCGAAATCTCCAAGACGAACTCGCGGACAGAAAACGTCTCCGTCCTCTGCACCGTGTCATGAATCTCCTCTATTTTCCCGATTACTTGCATATTGTCTTATGTTTATCTTTTGTTCACCCGTGGCGACGCCGCACAGACGCGGCAATGCAAAAATAAACATTTGTTCTGACTGCGCCGACTAAAATGGCCCCCGCGCCCGCCTAGACCCTGTTGCACCGCCCGAAGAAGCCAATCTCCTCCAGCCCGCGCCTAAGCTCCTCCTCCTCCTGGTCGGTCAGGTTTTGGAACGGGACCCTGTTCGGGCCCAGGTCGAAGCCTATGAGCTTCATAATCCTCTTGCCCGCCACGATGTTGCCGCGGAATCGGCATATGACGTTGATGACGGCCTGCGCGAAGTTCTGCTTCTCCTGCGCCTCGGCCAGGTCTCCGCGCCCCCACGCCTCGACAATCCCGACAAGCTCGCGCCCGTTGTAGTTCGTCGTCCCGCCGATGCCGCCCCGGGCCCCGCCCTGCGCCAGGCTCGGCAAGATTGTCTCGTCTTGCCCATGCAGGATGTCGAACTTACCGTCGGCATAGAGGCGGCACTGGTTGTACTCGTAGAGGCTCTCGTAGGTGTACTTGATCCCCGCGAAGTTGGGGATGCGCCCGTCGACGGCGCGGAGGAAATCGACCATGGGCAGGTAGGCCCCGTTGAAGGCCGGGATGTGGTAGTAGTAGAAAGGCAGGCTCGGAGCGGCGGCGGCGATGGTCTCGCAATATTTGACCAGCTCCTCGACCCTGCCAATCTTGGGGAACGGCGGCGCCATGGCCCCAATGCCCCAAGCCCCGACGGCCGCGGCGTGCTCGGCCAGGCGCACGCTCTCGCGCAGGCAGCAGCTGCCCACGTGGACAATGACCTTGAAGCCCTCCGGGGCCTCGGCCACCCACTTCTCGGCCAGGGCCACGCGCTCGTCGGCGGTGAGCATGTAGCCCTCGCCCGAAGAGCCGTTGACGAAGACGCCCCGCAGCCCGTTCTCGCGGAGCATCTTGGCATAGGCGCCGACGGGGGCAAGATTGACATCGCCGTTGGCATGCATCGGCGTGAAAGGGGCATCGATTAGCCCGACAATTTTTTCCATGACTATGTGCGCATTAAAAAAAGATTCTCGTGAGCGTCACTCCACATTGTCCGTCGTGGGACGCAGGAAGACAAGTTGCAAGACAAGCGCCACCGCCACGACGCCGCCCAGCAGCGCGAAGCCAAGCCCCAGCCGCCCGTCGTCGGTCAGCCGGCCAAGCACCTGCGTGACGGCCGCGCCGGCGAAGACGCCCACCATGTTCATGACCCCATAGGCCGTGGCCCGCTGGCGCGCCGAGATTATCTGGCAGAGGATGGGCATATTGTTGGCGTCGAAGATTCCGAAGCCCAGCCCGAAGAGCAGGCCCGCCGCGACAATGGCCACGGCATTGCCTCCCAGGCCCAGGAGGATGAGGGCGGGGATTGTCATGCCCAGGCCTATGGCGCTAGTGTAGATGCGGCCGCGGATGTCGCGCCTCACCCACCTGTCGGACAAGACGCCGCCCAAGATGACGCCCACGAACGACGAGGCCGCTATGGTTATCGTCGAGATGGGGCCGGCCTGGGCCATGGAGATGCCGAAGCCCTGGGCGAAGAGGGTCGGCAGCCAGTTCTTCGTGGCCCACCCGGGCAGGCTGGGCGCGGCGAAGTAGAAGAGGATGACCCAAAAGGCGACGTTGGAGAGCACCACGGCAAGACCCCGGAACGGGTTGACGGACTTCCTCTCGCCACCGGCGCGCCCGCCGCCCGCGCCGCGGTCGTGGAGCAGGGGGATGAGCAGGGCGGCATAGACCATGCCGACAACCCCGAACCAGTGGAAAGTGGAGTGCCACGAGACGGCCGCCGCCACCGCAGCGCCGAAGCCGCCCACGGCCTGGCCGACATAGAGACCCGTCATGTGGAGACCGACGGCCAGCGAGCGCGACTTGCCCTCGTGCCACTCGGCTATGAGCGACAGCGCCGAGGGGATGTAGAGAGCCTCGCTGACGCCCATTATGGCGCGGAGGGCGTAGAGCTGCGAGAAAGTCGAGGCGTAGCCCATGAGGAACGTGACGCCGCTCCAGACGAAGAGGCTCGCCACGATGAGCCACTTCTTGCTGAAACGGTCCGCCACAATCCCGGCAAAGGGGCTCACGATGCCATAAATCCACAAGAAAGCGGCCATGAGCGCCCCGAAAGCCTCCGCCTGGCGGAGCTCGGCTATGTCGACCCGCATGGCCTCCTGCATTGTCGAAAGCATCTGGCGGTCCATATAGTTAAGCAGCGCCACGACCCACAGGAGGGCCACGACGAGCCAGGGGTAGTATTTTCTCTCTTTCATCGTCCGTTATGTCTGATTTGGGCGCAAGATAACGCTTTATATTCAGTCAACGGCTAGGCATAGTAAATTATTTTGCTTTATTTTTAGGACAAAACTAAACGTAATGCGACATCGGGGGCTGACCACAGGATGGTGGGCGACCCATCATACGCCAATGCGCACAAATAGTAGCACTTTTCGCCCCCGCCTGCCCCCAAAAATACCCTTTTCGTAGTATTGACAAGGCAGACACACAGGCATAACTTTGTCTCATAAAAGAACAACCAAACACATAAACATGAATATTAGGACAATCTGGGCGACGGCGATGGTCGCCATGGGTCTAGCGGCGTGCGAGACCGACGGGCCAAACAACCCCACGGTGGCAGACATCCAGGCCACATACGTAGGCCACTCGCTCACCTCGTTCGCCTACGCCAGCAACATCCTCTCGCAAAACGACTCCGTGCGCGTCGTGGCCAACGCCGACGGCACTGCCGCGGTGACGCTCACCTCGCAGACGTGGGGGACGACGACAATCCCCAACGCCACGATGACGCTGGCCCCAGACGGGACACGAATCCTCAAAGGGAGCGGGACGACGCTCATGGCCGGCCACGGCGGTGGCGCCCCCAGCTCATACCCGGCGACGCTCGACACCACCGTCATCAGCTCGCCGACCAACGCGCAGTTCCGCTTCACGGTGCCGGGCGTCATGGGCGGGACGCGGATCAACTTCACCACCGGGCAGCCCTCCGCCAAGCGCATAGTGGCCGGGGCGTACTCGGGCCACACGGCGGCCTCGTTCCAATACAGTCCAACGCCGATGTACGCCAACGACCAACGGGCCAGCGTGACGCTCGGCGACGGCGACACCCTGACGGTGACCCTCGCCTCGACAACGTGGGGGACGTTCACAGCCCGCGACGCCGCTGTGACGGAGGCCAACGGGACGTACACCATCACCGGCCAGGGCCAGGTGCTGATGCCGTCGATGCGCCCCGGCGGGACGCCCAATACCTACGCGTTCTCCCTCACGGCGACGACCAACGCCTCGCGGACGGACTACACGTTCACGTGGACCGTGCCGGCCGTCATGGGCGGCGTCACGCTCGTCTTGCGCCCCGGCGCAGCCCCGGAGGCGACGCAAACGGGGCAGACCCAGGAACCCTAGACCCAGGAGAAAAAGATGTCTGCCATAGTCAAGACTTTGCGCCTCGCGCCCGTGGCGGCTGCCTTGCTGCCGCTACAGGCCTGCGACGGCCTCTTCGGCGACCTCTATGACGAGCCGCAGGCCGAAGTGAAGAAAGAGTACGGCTTCGTCTCCGTCGACGCCGCCACGAACAGCGGCCGGATATACGTCAACGCCACGAGCTACACGGAGTGGCACTACGTGGACTTCAAGACGCAGGAGGTGGTGACGCGGGGAGTGGACGACGAGACCCCCGCCCAGTGGGACTTCGCCCTCCACCGCTACGACACCAAGACCAACGGCGGGAGCGTGGCCGAGACCGACGCCACGGAGCTGAGCCAGCTGCGTGGGACGGGGATGCCCGCCGCCGGCGCCTTCGCCCCCGACACGATGACGACGCGGCGCATCATCGTCGACATGTCGGGCATGATGGAGGGGCGCATAGGCTATGCGGCGTCGCCCTACAGCCGCACGCTGTCCCGGTGGCTCAACGTCGACACGTCGATAATGCCTCCCGTCTACACCCCGTCGAACCGCGTCTACCTGCTCCGCATGGCCGACGGCAGTGTGGCGGCGCTCCGCCTGGCCAACTTCATGAACGACGCCGCCGTCAAGGGCTACATGACGATTGACTACCAATATCCCGCCGAGCTATGACGCCTTGGAAGACGGTCCTGGCGTCGTCCGCCCTCCTGCTGTCGCTGACGGCCGAAGCCTGGGCGCAACGCCGCGTGACGGGGACTGTGGCCGACGAGGCGGGGAGGCCGCTGCCCGGGGCCACAGTCAGCGTGCGCGAGGCAAGGGGCATCGGGGCATCGGCCAACGCACAGGGCGCCTATGAGCTGCGACTGCCCGACGGCGGAGCGTACACGCTCGTGGCGAAGTTCGTGGGCTACGACGAAGCCAGCGCCACCGTGGCGGCCGGCGAGGGGCAGGACGCCGAGGTCGGGTTCCGCCTCCGCGAGAGCAACAACATCCTCTACCAGGTCGTCGTGACCGGCACTCGCACGCCCAAACTGCTGAAAGACGCGCCCATAGCCACGCGCGTCATCTCGGGGCTGGACATTCGGCGCGCCGACGCCACGAACATTGGCGACCTCATCGAGACGGAGCTTCCCGGCGTCGAGTTCTCCTACTCCATGAACCAACAGATTTCGCTCAACTTGTCGGGCTTCGGTGGCAACTCCGTGCTGTTCCTCGTCGACGGCGAGCGCCAGGCCGGCGAGACACTGGACAACGTGGACTACACGCGTCTGAACATGGACAACGCGGACCGGGTCGAGATTGTGAAAGGCGCGGCATCGTCGCTCTATGGGTCCAACGCCATTGGCGGCGTCGTGAACATAATAAGCCGCGAGGAGGCCGAGCCCTGGTCGGTGAACCTCAACGCCCGCTACGGGGCTCACGACGAGCTTCGCTACGGCGGCTCGGTGGGCTTCCGCGCCGGGCGCGTCGCCTCGACGACCAGTGTGCAGCGCACTCAGGTCGACGCCATCAACCTGGCCCGCGGCGCCCGCGACGAGGACGTCGGCGACTACAGCGTCGTCTTCGGATATAAGACGCTCAACGTCAAGGAGCGGCTCGTGGTCCGCGCCGCCGAGGGGCTGCGGCTCACCGCCCGCGCGGGCCACTTCTTCCGCGAGAGGGACGCCTCGGCCTCGCAAAAAGACCGCTACCGCGGCTTCTCGGCCGGGCTGAAAGGCAACTGGGAGATTGGGCCGGCTGACAACCTGGAGGCGTCCTACTCGTTCGACCAGTATGACAAGAGCGACTACCTCGTGGCGTCGCGCCTCGACGTGCGCGACTACAGCAACGTCCAGCACATCGGCCGCGGCCTCTACAACCACACTTTCGGCGGTCGGCACATCCTGACCGTCGGCGGCGACTACCTGCGCGACTACCTGATGTCCTACCAGTTCGCGGACAACGGCAGCCACACCCAGCACACCACCGACGCCTTCGCCCAGGTGGACTGGACGCCCGTCGAGCGCCTCAACGTCATCGGCGGCATCCGTTTCGACCACTTCTCGGCCGCGCGGCTGTCTCACGTGTCGCCCAAGGTGGCGCTGATGTACAAGGTCGGCAACTGCGCCCTGCGCGGGTCATATGCCGGCGGCTTCCGCGCCCCGACGCTCAAAGAGATGCACATGGACTTCTTCATGGGCAACATCTTCATGATATACGGCAACGAGAACCTGCGCCCGGAGGCGAGCCACAACTTCTCCCTCTCGGCGGAGTATCTCAAGCAGAGGCACAGCCTCACCGTCATGGGCTACTTCAACATTGTCGACGACCGCATAACGACGGCATGGAACCAGGCCCGCCGCGGCATGGTCTACACCAACATGGCCCGCCTGCAGGTGGCGGGCGTCGACGCCAACGCCTCCGGCAACTACCCCAACGGGATCTCGTGGAGGCTCTCCTACGCCTTCGTCAGCGAGCACATCCGCCGCGGGCAGCCGTCGCTCTCCTCGACGCGCCCCCACTCCGCCACGGCGCGCCTGGCCTACGACAAGGACTGGAGGAACTACGGGCTGAGCGTCGCCCTCGTGGGCCGATTCCTCTCAAGGGTCAAGACCGACGTCTACACCGAGCTGACATCCTACGAGCGCACCGCCGAGCAGACATACCCCGGCTACACCCTCTGGAAGCTCACGCTCCAACAGCGGGTGTGGCGCGGAATAACCATCTCGACCACGGCCGACAACATCTTCAACTACCGACCCAAATATTACTACAGCAACTCGCCCACGACGATTGGCACGACGTTCTCGGCGGGAGTGTCGCTCGACATCGAGCGGATGTTCAAGAGACAAGACACATGACAAGAAAGACGATACTGACGGTGGTTGCCGTGGCCGCCATCGCCACAGCGCTGGGCATTGGCGCGTGGAGGATGTTCTTCTCCCCCACGCGCATAGCCTTTATAAACTACCAGGTCATAACCCTTGGCGAGATTGCCCGCGCCAACGACCTGCCCCGCGTCGAGCTGGCGCCGCTCGACACGGAGAACCTCGACGACGTCGGCCGCTTCGACTTCGTGCTCATCAACGGCATGGGGCTGCGAATCACCGCCGAGCAGAGGGACAAAATCCGGGCCGCCGCCGACAAGGGCGTGGGCGTCGTCACGACAATGGCCACAAACCCCGCCAACGACATCACCACGGCCGACTCCGCCACCGTGGCCACAATCAAGGGCTACCTTGACGGCGGCGGGCGTCGCAACTACCGCAACCTCCTGGCCTACGTCCGCCAGGTGGCCGGCGGCACGTCCGCCAACGGCGAAGCCATAGAGCCCCCGGCCGTGCGCGAGGCGAAGCTGTTCTACCACCCCGACCCGGCACGGCCCGACGACGAGTGGCCCGACTTCGACATCCTGGCGGACTATGAGGCGTTCCTCTCAAAGAACGGCCTCATGCGCCCCGGGGCGCCGCGCATCGTCCTGACCGGGCAGATGGGGCAGCCCGAGAACCTCATTGCCCAACTGGAGAAGACGGGCAACGTGGTCTACCCCGTCCGCAGCTTCCACGCCCTCCTGGAGGGGGGCATGGCGGACTCCATAGCCCCCTCGGCAATGATAAACATGGCTCACGGGCGCATGGGCGACGCCGCCGTGGACTTCCTGCGCCGGCGCGACATCCCGCTCTTCGCCCCGCTGAATGTCAACCGCCTCGTGGCGGAGTGGGAGGACGACAAGATGGGGATGAGCGGCGGATTCTTGTCGCAGAGCGTCGTGACGCCAGAGATTGACGGCGCCATCCGCCCCTACGCCCTCTTCGGCCACTACGCCGGCGGCGACGGCCTCCACTACGCCTCGACAATCGAGGGGCGCCTGGAGAAGTTCGTCGAGACGGTGAACCGCCACGTGTCCCTGCGCGCCAAGCCCAACAGCGAGAAGCGGGTTGCCATCTACTACTACAAGGGCCCGGGGCAGAGCGGCCTCACGGCGGCGGGCATGGAGGTGGGTCCGTCGCTCTTCAACCTGCTCGTCAAGATGAAAGCCGAGGGCTACAGAGTGGACAACCTGCCCGCCACGGCCGACGAGCTGGGCAAGATCATAGCCCGCCACGGGTCGGTCTTCAACGCCTACGCCACGGGGGCCAAGCAAGAGTTCTTGCGCGACGGCAACCCGGAGCTGATCTCTCGCGAGAGCTACGAGGCGTGGGCGTCGGCGGCCTTGCGCCCGCAGATGATGTCCGCCGTCGAGGCCCTCGACGGCGCGTTCCCGGGCTCCTACCTCTCGACACGCGCCGGCGAGCTGGCGCTGCCCCGCATCTTGATGGGCAACGTCGTCCTGCTCCCCCAGCTGGCGGCGGGCGCCGGCAGCGACGACTTCGCCATTGTCCACGGGACCGACGCCGCCCCGCCCCACGCCTACGTGGCCTCCTACCTGTGGGCCCGCTATGGCTTCCGCGCCGACGTCATGGTCCACTTCGGGACGCACGGGAGCCTGGAGTTCACGCCGCGCAAGCAGGTGGCACTGAGCGACAACGACTGGCCCGACGCCCTTGTCGGCCCGACGCCCCACCTCTACGTCTACGCCATAGACAACGTGGGCGAGGGCGTCATTGCCAAACGCCGCTCCTATGCCACGTTGCAGACATACCTGACGCCGCCATTCCTGGAGAGCGACGTGCGCTGGGTGTATGGTGAGCTGAGCGCGGCAATCGGGCAATACAACGACCTGCTCTACGCCGACGGCGCCCCCGACACCGACGCCGCGGCACGGAAAGTGAAACGGCTCACGGTGGAGCTTGGCATCCACCGCGAGCTCCGCCTCGACAGCGCGTCGTCCACTCCCTACACCGAGCGCGAGATTGCCCGCATCGAGGCCTTTGCCGAAGAGCTGGCCAGCGAGAAGATAACCGGCGAGCTCTACACCATGGGCGTCCCCTACCGCGAGGAGCGGATCCGCAGCACCGTCTTGGCCATGGCCACCGAGCCCATAGCCTACTCGACGTTGGCTCTCGACAAGCTGAGGGGCAGAGCCACGGCCGACGCCGAGAAGCACAGGCAGCTGTTCACCCGCCGCTACCTGGAGCCGGCCCGCGACCTCGCCACGCGTCTGCTCGACGGCGACGCCGCGCCGACCGACGCCACCATATGCGCCGCGGCGGGCATCACGGCCGACGAGCTGGAGCAGGCCCGGCGGGTGGAGAGGGCGGGCGCCGCGCCGCGTGACATGATGTCGGCAATGACGCGGATGCGCGCCGCGGCGACACACAGGGGAGGCGGCCGCCCAGCCCCGGGCGGCAAAGCCGACGGCCACAGCGGCGCCACGGCCAGCGAAGCCCCGACCAAAGAGGAGAAAGAGAAGGCCCGCGCCATTGTGGAGATTGAGCGCACAATACGCAACGTGGGCAACTACCGCCGGGACCTCGAGACGAGCCCGGGGCGGGAGCTGAACTCGCTCGTGGGCGCCATGGCGGGAGGCTACACCCACCCCTCGCCGGGCGGCGACCCCATCGTCAACCCCAACAGCCTGCCCACGGGGCGCAACCTCTTCGCCATCAACGCCGAAGCCACACCCAGCGAGCGTGCCTGGGAGCGCGGCAAGGCGCTGACCGACGAGGCCATACGGATGTATCGCGAGCGCCACCACGACTCCATCCCCCGCAAGATGAGCTACACGCTGTGGAGCGGCGAGTTCATCGAGACCGAGGGCGCCACCATAGCCCAAGTCCTCTACGCCCTGGGCGTCGAGCCCATCCGCGACGTCTTCGGCCGCGTGACGGACCTGCGCCTCATCCCCTCGGAGGAGCTGGGGCGCCCCCGCATCGACGTCGTGGTCCAGACCAGCGGCCAACTGCGCGACATTGCCGCCTCGCGCCTGTTCCTCGTCTCGCGCGCCGTCGAGATGGCGGCCGCCGCCACGGACGACAAGTTCGACAACTTCGTGGCCCGCGGCGTGGTCGACTCGGAGCGCGCCCTGGTTGAGAAAGGCGTCAGCGCCAAGGAGGCCCGCGAAGCGTCGTCCCACCGCGTCTTCGGCGGCCTCGACGGCCACTACGGCACGGGCATAGCGGGCATGGTGCAGAGCGGCGACCGGTGGGAGAGCAGCGACGAGATTGCCGCCGTCTACCTGCACAACATGGGCGCCTACTATGGCAGCGAAAAGGAGTGGGAGCAGGTGCGCCAATACGCCCTGGAGGCGGCGCTGACAAACACCGACGCCGTGATCCAGCCCCGGCAGAGCAACACGTGGGGCGCGCTGAGACTCGACCACGTCTATGAGTTCATGGGCGGGCTGAACCTAGCCGTGCGCCACGTGACGGGCAAAGACCCCGACGCCTACCTGAGCGACTACCGCAACCGCAACAACACCCGGATGCAGGAGCTGAAAGAGGCCATAGGCGTCGAGAGCCGCACGACGATTTTCAATCCCGCCTACATCCGCGAGAAGATGGGCGGCCAGGCAGGCTCGGCGAACGCCTTTGCCGAGATTGTGCAAAACGCCTATGGGTGGAACGTCATGAAGTCCGACGTCGTGGACAACGAGCTGTGGGACGAGGTCTACGCCGTCTATGTCGATGACAAATTCGGCCTCGGCCTACGCAGTTTCTTCGAGAGCCAGAACCCCGCCGCCCTGGAGGAGATTTCGGCCGTCATGATGGAGACGGCCCGCAAGGGGATGTGGCGCGCCACGCCCCGTCAGCTCGCCGGGCTTGCCGCCCTCCACACCGAGCTCGTCGCCAGGCACGGGGCGTCGTGCTCGGGCTTCGTCTGCGGCAACGCCAAGCTCAGCAGTTTCGTGGCCCGGCACGCCCCGGCGGGACAGTCCGCCCGATATGAGCAGACCATCCGCGACGTCCGCGAAGCCTCGGCCACCGACGACAAGGGCGTGGTGCTGAGGCGCGGGCAAGTGGGCGGGAGCGACACTACGACGAACGTGGTGAGCGACACCGTGGTGGCCACCCTCATTGCCGCGGCCGCCGTGGCTCTTGTTGTGGTGATGCGCCGCCGGCGCCGCAAGATGGGGGAGTAGGAGACCGGGCCGATGGAGACCGTCGTCCTCGTCATAATGGTACTCGTCTGCTTCAACTACGTCTTGAAGCAGACATTCCGCAAGCCGCACGCCGTCGGGCTGTCGGCCGTGGCTTGCGGCGCGTTCGTCGGACTGATGTGGCCCGTGGCCGTCGAGCAGTCGAAGAGCCAGATTGCCAGTTGGCTGGCCGACACGGGCCTGATGCTCGACACTGCCGTGGTCCTGACGGTCGAAGTGGCCCTCCACATGGCATATTGCGTCGTGGCGGCCCAGATTCAGACTTCGGGCCGCGTCCGCCGCCGCGTCGTGTGGGCCTACCGCCTCCTGCGGTGGTATCCGGGCTTTCTTGTCTTCCCGGTCTTGTTCAGCCTCTTGGTCCACGCCATCTTCTCCCTGCCCGGCGTCTCGTTCGTCCTCGTGTCGTGGAGCCTGGGCGCCGTGGTCTTGCTGTCTGTTGCCGCCGGCTCGTGGGGCGCCAAGAGGCTGTTGCCCGAGAGGGAGATCCGTCTGGAGCTTCTGTTCCTCTCCAACGCCCTCGTGGGCGTGCTTGGCGTGGTGGCCACGGTCAACGGGCGCACGGCAGTGGCCGACGTCGGCACGGTGGACTGGGCGGCATCGGCCGGCGTCGGCGCCCTCGTGGTGGCGGTAGCCGCCGTCGGCGTCGTGGCCCACCGCCGCAGGGTGGCAAAGAGAGTAAAGGAAATAAACTAGTTCGATGAATTACATTTCAGACATCCTCTATTGGATTTCGACGGGCCTGCTCGTCCCCGTCGTCGTCTTGCTCATTCTCTTCTTCTTGCGCTCGCTGCTCCTCATAGGCAGTTTCTTTGGCCAATATATGTCAATGCGCCGCACGGGCTCGCTCCTGCGCAAGGAGCTAGAGGGCCTCACGCCCTCTGGCGTCCAGGGCCTGTCGGGTCGGCTCCCGCGCAAGGCCCCGTCGATTGTCGTGGCCTACATGGACCGCCTGCTCAAAGCCGACAGCGCGGCAGCCCGGCGCAAGGTCCTTGCCGACTTTGAGATTGAGGCGGACAAAGACCTCTCGACGTCTAAGACCCTCAGCAAGATGGGCCCCATGCTGGGCCTGATGGGGACCCTCATCCCGATGGGGCCCGCCCTGGTCGGCCTCTCGACGGGCGACATCGCCTCGATGGCCTACAACATGCAGGTGGCGTTCGCCACCACCGTCGTAGGCCTCTTCTCCGCGGCCATAGGCTTCATGACGCAACAAGTGAAGCGACGGTGGTATCTGCAAGACATGGCCGCCCTGGAGTTTGTGGCAGAATTGATAGACAATCCAAACAAAACGGAATCATGAGACGTAGACTGCTGAACAGCGGGGGCGACGGAGACGACCCGATGAGCGTCGTGAGCAACCTCTTCGACGTGGCCATGGTCTTCGCCGTGGTGCTGATGGTGGCCCTGGTGAGCCGCTACAACATGACCGAGATGCTGAGCCAGGAGGACTTCACCATGGTGAAGAACCCGGGTCGGGAGGACATGGAGATTATAACCAAAGAGGGCGACAAGATAAACCGCTACACCCCCTCGGAGAGCCAAGACGACAGCGGGATCGGCCGCCGCGGCAAGAGGGTGGGCACGGCCTACGAGCTGGAGAACGGCGAGATTATCTACGTCCCCGAATAGCGGAGGGAAGAATGGGACGCAACGGCGTCCCCAAAGCGGAGCCGCCACCTCCCGGGGGGGAAGGTGGCGGCTCCATTTTTTCTTTATGGCAACTTGCGCCCCCCTAGGAGACGAACTCAGCCCTGACTTTCGAGACCACCTCCTTGAGAGCCGCTAGAATGTCGGCATCGAGCTCGGAGGAGAGGTTGGCCTTGATTGTGGTGAGCCGCGCCTCCTCGTCTGTTATTGCCGAGACGCGCCCCGTCTTGCGCAGCTCGACGGCCTCGAACGCCGCCCCTACCGCCTCGACCTTTGCGCGAAGATATTCCAAGTCGGTGTCGCCGCCGCCTTTCCCAATCCCGTCGTCGATGACGCCCAACATTGTCGCGACAGTCAGCTTTTGCGCCACCAGACGCCCCACGATGTCGGGCGTGAGCTTGTCGGGGTTGACGAAGTTCAAAGCCAGGTAGAGGCCCTCGACCCATGCGCCGGTCATGACCGTGGCGGCAATGTTCATGCGGTTGTTCTCGGTCAGATATTGGTTGGTGTTCATGTAGACCTCCGAGATGAGGCTCAGAGCCTCCTGCCTCGTGAGGTCGTAGCGCTCCAACTTCGAGAGCGTCTCCTCGTCGAGAACCTTCATTATCCCGAGCCTCCGCGTCAGCCCATTGAGAGTGCCGAGGTAGTCCACCATCCGTTGCGACTGCCCGAACATGCCCGCCATGCTCATGTCTGTGGCGTAGATGCCGAGGTTGAGCGCCATCTTGAGGTTCGACGTGTATCCGTCGGCCTTGCCGAGCGACGCCAGGAGCTGGTCGTCGAAGCGCACGTCGCTCCCCTTGATCATCTGCGCCACCTCGACCGGGGCCGGCAGGGTGTAGAGGATTGTCCGCGAGCGGTTCATGTCGTCGTCGCTGACGGCCGGGGCTGCCGCCGTGGTGTCTGCGGCCTCGGCGTCGTCGAAATTCTGCGTGGTCTGCGTGCGCACGCAAGCCGACAAGAGGACGGCGGCGGAGATTGGCAGGCTGAGAAGTGTGGTTATTTTCATAGTATTAGAATGTTTTTACTCGGCATAGTGTCGTTGGCCGAAGATCCGGCTTCCCACCCTGACGATGTTGGCCCCGTGCCTCACGGCGATGGGGTAGTCGTCGGACATTCCCATGCTCAGCAGCGAGAAGTCGCCGCCCGCCGCGAAGCACGTCCGCCGAAGGTCCTCGAAGAGCCTCGCAGCCTCCTCGAAGTCGGCCTCGACGCGCGCCAGGTCGTCTGTGTTGGTCGCCATGGCCATGACGCCGCGGACCCTGACGTTCGGCATCCCGTCGAGACCTCCCGACAGCGCGAGCTGGCGCAACTCGCCGGGCGCAAAACCGAACTTGGTCTGCTCCGACGCCACGTGGACCTGCAAGAGGCAGTCCACGACCCTGCCGACCTTGCGCGCCTCCTTGTCGATGACGGCAAGAAGCCTGACGGAGTCGACAGAGTGGACGAGGTGGACGTAGGGGACGACATATTTGACCTTGTTGGTCTGCAAATGGCCTATCATGTGCCAACGGATGTCCGCCGGCAACGCGCATTGCTTCTCGGTCATCTCCTGCACCTTGTTCTCGCCGAAATCCCGAAGCCCGGCCCCATAGGCCTCCATGATGGCGCTCGCGGGGTGCGTCTTCGAGACGGCGACGAGGGTGACCCCCTCCGGCAACGACGCCTTAATCTGCTGTATGGATTCGGAAATCATCTCTTGGGGCTGCGCACGGACACGCTTTGGACAAAGATAGCAAAAAAGTCAAAAAAGGCGCTTAACGAAGAGGCCGGAGCGGAGCTTGGGCTCGAACCACGTGGTCTTGGGCGGCATAATGTTGCCGGTGTCGGCAATGTCGGTCAGCTGCTTCATCGAGACGGGGAACAGCGCGAAAGCCACGCGCGCGTCGCCGGCATCGACAATGCGCTTCAGCTCTCCGAGCCCGCGGATGCCCCCCACGAAGTCTATCCGCCGCGAGCGGCGCATGTCGTCGATTCCCAAGATTGGCGTCAGCACACTGTCGGTCAAGACGCTGACGTCGAGGACGCCGATGGGGTCGGAGTCGTCATACGTCGCGGGGCGGGCCGTCAGGCGATACCACATGCCGTCGAGATACATCGAGAACTCGTGGAGCCTGGCCGGGGCCACGGGCGCCGCCCCCACCCTCTCGACAGTCATTACCCGGCCCAGGGCCTCGAGGAACTGCCCGGCGGTGAGGCCGTTGAGGTCGCGCACGACGCGGTTGTAGTCCATGATCCTCAACTGGCTGTCGGGGAATATCGCCGCCATGAAGAAGTTGTAGTCCTCGCCGCCAGTGTGTGCGGGGTTCTTGGCGGCGAACTCCCGGCCTATGCGCGCCGCGGCCGCCGTCCGATGGTGCCCGTCGGCCACATATGTGGCCTCGACCCTGCTCTCGAAGAGGCTCCCGATGGCCTCGACCAGGTCGGGGCTGGAGACGACCCACAGCCGATGCCCCACACCGTCGTCGGCCACGAAGTCATACTCCGGCTCGGCGCGCTTGACGCTCTCGACAATCTCGTCGATGGGCCCCAGGGCCTTGTAGGCCAGGAAGACCGGCTCGGCGTTGGCCCCCAGCCAACGCGTCAGGACCATGCGGTCTTCCTCCTTGTCGGGCCGGGTCAGCTCGTGCTTACGGATCCGGCCCTGCTCGTAGTCGTCGCACGCCACGGCAGCCACCAGGCCCGTCTGCGCGCGCCCATCCATGGTGAGTTCGTAGACGTAGTAGGCCGGGGCCTCGTCTTGCACCATCCAGCCATTGTCGATGGCCTTGTTGAAGTTGTCTCGGGCCTTGGCGTAGACGGCTTCGGAGTGGATGTCGGTGCCCGGCGGGCAGTCTATCTCGGCCCTCGTGACGTGGAGCCAACTGCGCTCGTCGCCCCCCGCCAGGCGCTCGGCCTCGGCGGTGGTCATGACGTCGTAGGGCGGGCACGACACCTGGCGCGCCATGTCCCTGCGGGGGCGCAACGCCCTGAAAGGTCTGACTTTGACCATAGATATGCGTATGTAAGTTTGCGAAAAGGAGAAAAAAAACGCGGCGAGGACGGCACGACACCGCCCTCGCCCGTATGCTAATTTAGGCAAAAACTAGAAGCCGAAGTTGACACCGACGGTGTAGAGGCCAGAAATCTCGTCGGAATAGACGAACTCGCGCTTCTTGTTGTTGAGCAGGTTGTGCGCATTGAAGAAGAGCTCGACGTTGCTGACCGGCGTGTAGCCAATCTTGAGATTGACGGTGAGCCGGCGCGACAGCTCCACCCCCTCGGAGTTATATTTGGTAGCGAAAGTCCGCTTGCCGAGGTAGCTGGCGAAAGCCGCAATGTTGAGGCGCTGCAACGGGCGGTAGATGATGCCCAGCATCCCGTAGAAGTTCGGCGTGGCCTTGTTCTCCACCCCATTCTCGGTGCGTACGCCGAAGTTGCCCGCCACCTGCTGGTTGGAGGCCTGCGTCATGTCGAGCTGGCCGCTCTCGATGAGGGCGCGGATGTCGTCGGCGGTCGTGCGGCCGAGCGTGTAGGAGCCGGTGCCGCTGTCGTAGTTCGGGTCGAACTGCTGCGTGGTCTGCGCAATGAACTGCGCGACCTGCTGCTCCCTCTCTTCTTCGGTGAGCGACGTGTTCCCCTGGATTTGGGCGAGCTGAGCCGAGATTTGCGCCACCTGCGTGCGCACCGTCGTGCTGGCCGAAGTCAGGAGCGAGGCCAGGACCTCGGACTGGCTATATTGGTAGTAGTTGTCGATGAGCGTCTTTTGGAAGTTGGCGTTGAGCTTGGCTATGACCTTGGGCGAAATGATCCAGTCGACATTGAGGCTCACGCCAAACTGGTTGACCTTGTATGGCAAGACCCCATATTTGATCGAGGCGCAGGTCTGCAGGCTGTTTATGAGCTGCGCCACCGACGACGCCCCTGTGAAGTAGTTCATGACGTCCTGCCCTTTGGCCCTGATGTAGGCCTCCTGGCCCATGAGCGCGCCGAAGTCCGACGAGTGGGAGAAGAAGGCCTCGGCGTCGATGAGGAGCTCGCGGGAGGGCTTGACACGGTAGCCTATCTCGTAGTTGTCGGTCTTGACCAGGCCGGCCTCGGGGTCGGCGCTGAACTGCAAGACGGAGGGCATCAGGAGGTCCGTCCTCGTCCACCGGAAGTTGGCATTGGAGTTGACCATGATTGCCGAACGGTTGGCGCGCCCGTAGACGAGGCGTATGAAGTTATTGTCGTTGACGCTGTAGTTGGCCGAGAACTGCCACGAGTGGTTCCACTTGTCGGGGATGTTGGTCTTGTCCGTCCGGAAAGCCCCGATGAGGCGAAGCCCCCCGACGCGGTAGTCGACGCGCAGAGCCGGCGCGACAGAATTTATCTCGGCATCATATTTCGAGCCGAAGAAGCCGGAGAGCTGATGGTTCTCGGCCCCCTGGTACTTGTAGCCCGGGTCGTGGTACTTCCATCCGTAGCCGACGGCAAGATTGTCGTAGGTCGGGACGTAGTCCTCGTAGTAGATGCGCTGATAGCTGACGCCGGGGCGGATCGTGACGGGCCCGGCATGGAAGTCGTACTCCACCGACGCGTTGACAAAGTTTGTGTTGACCTTGAAGCCCGGGACTCCGACGGCGTAGTCGTGCGGCCCGCCGGAGTAGCTGGCAAGGACTTTGAGGTCCTTGATTGTGGCCTGCAGGGCCACGTAGCCGGTCTTGGCCTCGCGCCCGTTGAACGAGAAGTAGTCGTCGCCGACGGGCGTGCTGTTGATGTAGGACCGCTGATAGCCCCCGGAGAGGTCGAAGCGGATGCCGTCGGCGGGAGTGAACGCCACGTAGCCGTTGTAGCCCTCGGTGCGGCGCGCCAACTGCGGGTTGGGGAACATGCTGACGGCCGGCGTCTCGGGCTCGAGGGCCCTGTAGACCACATATCCGCCGTCCTGGTTGTAGACCTGCCGCAGGTTGTCGAGGTCCTCGACGCTGACATAGCCTCCGCCCGACATGTCGACAAGGCTCCCCGCGGCTATGTGCGCCGCCAACTCCTGCTGCGACAGCCGCGTCTTGACGGCCGGCCCGGAGGGCGTCGTCATGTATACGCCGGCCGCCGGGATGACATACATCTGGCCCGTCGGGCGCTCGCGGTGCTGGACGTTTATGGTCGCCCCGATGGCCCACTTGGGGCTCAGCGCCTTGCGGAACGCCACGTTGCCGACAAGGGTACTCCCGTTTCCCATCTGGATGTCGCCGGAGACGACGGTCTGCGAGTTGTCGGGCTTCTGCGTCAGGATGTTGATGACGCCCGTGACGGCGTTGGCCCCGTAGAGCGCCGACGCCGCCCCGCGGACGACCTCGATCCGCTCTATGTCCTCAATCCCGATGGGGAGCATGTCGAAGTTTATGGAGCCCATGGAGATGTTGTTGACCGAGCGCCCGTCGATGAGCAGCAGCGTGTTGGCGTTCTCGGTGTAGAGGAGCATGTTGTTGTCGGGGATCCCATTGAGGCCCCTCATCTGGATGTCGTATATGCCGTTGGTCTTCTCGGTGACAATCATCCCCGGGATCAGACGGAAAGCCTCCTCGATTGTCGAGACGCCGTAGGAGCGCATCTCGTCGCGCGTCACGACCGTCGTCGAGAGCGGCGACGTGAACGAGTCCTCCTCCTGCTTCGACGCCGACGATACGGCCTTGTTCATTATGAGCGCAAAGAGCTCGTCGACGGACGAGACGCCGAGCATCTCGACAGCCGCCATGAGGTCTTCGAGCGGCAGTTCCGACAGCTCCTCGGTCGTCATGCTGAGGATTCTCTCCCTTGTCAGCCCCTGCTGCGCCGAGACGGAGACAGCGACAAGCAGGGCGAGAAACGACGCCGCCACTTTTTTCAGATGTGGGTTCATGTTTAGAAAATTTCAGTTCGTGTGGGACACTAGGGGTATGGGCGTTTCTAGTCCGCCTGCGTCCTCTTTACGCAATTTTCATATAAAAGTTCGCAATTTACACCCGCCCGGGCAATATAGAGACGTTATAAATCGCCGGGCGGCGCAAAACGACCAAAAACATCGACCGCCAAGAGCTAACTTTGACCAAGACACACAACAGACAAAGTGAAACTCAACAAGGAGATTGCGGCCCTGACCCTGCCGAACATCGTGTCGAACATAACCGTCCCCCTCATGGGCATGGCCGACGTCGCCATAGCAGGCTACACCGGCGGCGACGCCGCGATTGGCGGCATAAGCATCGGGACGACGGTCTTCAACATGATATATTGGAACTGCTCCTTCCTGCGCATGGGCGGCAGCGGCCTGACGGCCCAGCACTATGGCGCCGGCCGGGCTTCGGAGTGCGCGCTGACGCTTGGGCGGCTCTTGTGCATGGCCTTGGCGTTGAGCCTGGCGCTGCTCGCCGTCAAGACCCCTCTGACCGCCCTGGCCTTGCGCGTCATGGGTGCGCCAGCCGACGCCGGCTCCGCGGCCGCCGCGTATATCGGCGCCCGCTACTGGGCCATTCCGGCCTCGGTGAGCCTCTTCGCCCTCTCGGGGTGGTTCATCGGGATGCAGAGGCCCCAGATCCCGATGGCGGTGGCCATAGTGGGCAACGTTGTCAACGTCGGGGCCTCGCTGGCCCTGGGCGTGGGGATGGGGATGGGCGTCGAGGGCGTGGCGTGGGGGACTGTCGTGGCCCAATATGCCAGCCTCGCCCTCTCCTTGGCCCTAGCCGGAGCCAGGTTCGGCGGGCTGTTCCGCGGCGTGGCGTGGCGGCGGATGCTCGACCGCCGCCAGGTGTCGCGCCTTGTGGGCATAAACCGCGACATATTCTTGCGCACGGCGTGCCTGGTGTGCGTCTTCACGTCGTTCACCGCCCTGTCGGCGCGCCACGGGTCTGCCACCCTTGCCGCCAACGCCCTCATGATGCAGTTCTTCACCCTCTTCAGCTACCTTACCGACGGGCTAGCCTACGCCGCCGAGAGCCTCGTGGGGCGCCTCGTGGGCTCGGGGGGGCGCTCCCTGCTGTCGGCGGCCATAGCTCGCCTCACCGCGGCCGGGGCGCTCGCGGCCATGGCCTACACGGCGGCGTTCGCCCTCTGGTGGAGGGTGATTCTCGGCCTCTTCAGCCCGTCGGAGGCCGCCATGGCCGAGGCGGGGGCTCACATAGGGTGGGCCCTGGCCATGCCCCTGGCGTGCTTCTACGCCTTCATCGCCGACGGGGTCATGGTCGGCGCCACGCGCGCCGCCGCCATGCGCAACACCATGGCGGCCGCCACTGTCCTCTTCTTCGCCACATACGCGGCCCTGCGCGGCGCCCTGGGGGCCGACGCCCTGTGGGTGGCGTTCCTGCTCTACATGCTCTCCCGCGGGCTTCTGCTGCTCCCCCACGTCCGGCGGCTGACGGCCGGCCCGGTTTGCAAAGTTTGAATATTATGGCTAGCTTTGCCACAATCGGCTGACTGTGCGCACGCCCCCGGCTTGCGCCGGCCGAGGGAACGCGCAAGACTCAGACGCCAGAATGCAAAAAAAACACTACAGATACGACCCCGACAGCCTCAGCTACAAAGAGGTCAAGCGCGGGGCGCAATATTACGCCAAACGGGCCGTCTTCCATCTCTCTTTCGGCATAGTCCTGTCGATAGGCCTATTCTTCGCATACATGTATCTGTTCGACAGCCCCAAGGAGAAGCGCCTCAAGCGCGAGCACCACGAGCTGCTGACACAGTATGAGCAGATGAACCGCAAGCTCGGCCAGATTGAGGAAGTCCTGGAGGACATCCACACCCGCGACGAGAACATCTACCGCGTCATCTACGAGGCCGACTCCATCCCCGCGTCGGTGCGGCGCGCCGGCTTCGGCGGCATCAACCGCTACAAGGGCATGGAGAGCCTGCCCAACTCGGACCTCGTCATAGAGACCGCCAAGCGCCTGGACGTCGTCTCGCGCCAGCTCTACGTGCAGAGCAAGTCGTTCGACGAGATTATAGACCTCGTGAACCGCAACAACGACATGCTCCGCTGCATCCCCGCCATAATGCCCGTGAACAACAAAGACCTGACCCGCACGGCGTCGGGCTGGGGGTGGCGCATCCACCCGGTCTACAAGATAAAGAAGTTCCACGAGGGGATGGACTTCTCGGCCCCCATCGGGACCGAGATCTACGCCACGGGCGACGGCACGGTGTCGCTCGTCCAGACGAGCTACTCGGGCTACGGCAAGCACGTCAAGATAGACCACGGCTTCGGCTACCAGAGCATCTACGCCCACATGAACGACTTCAAGGTGCGCCAGGGGCAAAAGGTCAAGCGCGGCGACGTGATCGGCTACGTCGGCAGCACGGGCATCAGCACCGGCCCCCACGTCCACTACGAGGTTGTCAAAAAGGGGAAGAAGGTGAACCCGCAGCTCTACTACTTCCAGGACGACCTCGACGCCGAGGACTACGAGCGCATGATAGAGATTTCGACCAACAGCAACCGCACGTTCGACTGACGCGCCGACCAGCCATGAGGATGCCGCGCACCGACATAAAAGAGACCCTGACGACGCTGCTGGGCAACCGCTTCGTCGTCTTCTCGCTCATCTTCCTCACGTGGATAACATTCTTCGACGAGGACAACCTCCTGACCAAGCGCGCCTACGCCAACAAGATTGCCGCCCTGCGCACCGAGAAGCGGGAGCTGGAGGAGGGCATCCACCAGAACCAGCGCAAGATGGACGAGCTGCAGAACAACCGCGAGTCGTTGGAAAAGTTCGCCCGGGAGGAGTATTTCATGAAAAGCGACGACGAGACGATATTCATAATCAAACGATGAGACCCGCAGAGATTCTGACCTACGCCGCCATGGCGGCCGGCGTCGTGGGCGTGGTGGCGCAGTGCCTGGAGATGAGCCACGGGTGGGTGGGCGTCTTGGCGGCGGCCGTCGTCCTGTTCTTCACGCGGCTGGGCGAGCGAATGCGCGCCGAGGACGTCCGCACGCGCCGCCTGGTGGGCATCCTCATGTTCAGCGCGGCGTCGCTCGGGGCCAGTGCCTACCTCATGATGGAGGGGAAGAGGTATTGGCTCGTCCCGCTGATGATTTCCGCCACCCTGGAGCTCTACGCCAGCCTGCGGGCAAAATGACCCTGCGCCGCGTCCATGACGTCGCCACCTGCGCAAAAAACTCGTACCTTAGGCGAGACTAAAGACACACGGCCATGGCGGACTACATCCGATTCGACTGGGCCATGAAGCGCCTCCTGCGCGACAAGGCCAACCACGCCGTCCTGGAGGGGTTCATGACCTCCCTGCTGGGGCGCGGGGTGAGGATTGTGCGCTTCCTGGAGAGCGAGGGCAACCAGGAGGACGAGCTCGACAAGTTCAACCGCGTGGACATCCTGGCCGAGGACGACCGCGGCGAGCTCATCATTGTCGAGATACAGAACTCACGCGAGCTGGCGTATTTCCACCGCATGATGTACGGCACAGCCAAGGCCATCACCGACTACGTGAAGCTGGGACAGGACTACGGCAACGTCCGCAAGGTCTACTCCGTCAACATCGTATACTTCCGCCTGGGGCAGGGCAAGGACTGCGTGTATCACGGGACGACGACGTTCCGCGGCATACACGAGCCGCACGACGAGCTCCGGCTGGACCGCACCCAGTGCCAAATGTTCCTGGGCCTCGACGCGCCCGACCCCGAGCAGCGGCCGGGCGCGGGCTCCCTGTTCCCCGAATACTACATCCTGCGCGTCGACAACTTCGACAACGTGGCCCGCACGCCCCTCGACGAGTGGCTCGGCTACCTGAAGAGCGGCGCGGTGAGCGACGACGCCACGGCCCCGGGCCTGGCCGACGTCCGCGAGCGGATGAGGCTCGACGCCATGAGCAAAGAGGAGCGGGCCAAATATAACCACCACCTCGTGGCCCGCGGCTACGAGAAGAGCGTCATCGAGACAGGATGGATCGAGGGACACATGGAGGGGAGAAAAGAGGGACTAGAAGAGGGAAAGAAAGAGGGACTGGAAGAGGGGAGGAGAATAGCTGACGAGACCGTGAAAAGCATCGCCGTGTCCCTGCTCCGCAAGGGGATGCCCGTCGAAGACGTCGCAGACGCCACGCAGCTAGACCCCGATGTCGTCAGACACCTGCGCTCGCAACGCCTCTGACCCTCGCCGCGCGCAAGCCAGGCAAGAGGACGAAACGGAGAGCCGACCAGGCGTGGAAGCCGGCTAGGGCTCGCGGGAAAATGCGAGGCAGAACTTTGTTTTATTGGCTGTTAGGCACTATCTTTGCGATGCCTTACGCACGGGCGGAGACGCTGTGCGGCATCGGGGAGGAACAAAAAGAACAACATAAACAACCGAGAGATGACTAAAGCAGACATCGTCAACGAGATAGCCAAGAGCACCGGGGTCGAGAAGGTCGCCGTCCAGAAGACCGTCGAAGCGTTCATGGAGACGGTGAAAGGCTCGCTAGTCAACGGCGAGAGCGTGTACCTGCGCGGCTTCGGGAGCTTCATCACCCGCAAGCGCGCCAAGAAGACCGCCCGCAACATCACCAAAGGCACGTCGATGGAGATTCCAGAGCACTTCATTCCGTCATTCAAGCCCGCCAAGGTCTTCATGAACGAAGTGAAAGACAGCAAGAATATCAAATAACAGTATTGTCAAACCTCAAAAAAACCTTTTTAAGCTATGCCTAGCGGAAAGAAAAGGAAGCGCCACAAGATGGCGACCCACAAGCGCAAGAAGAGACTGAGAAAGAACAGGCACAAGCACTAGGCCTCGCCAGCTTTCCCTGGCCAAATCTTTCCACCTCCAGCCCGATGGGGCCGGGGGATGCCACAAACAGAAAGCATTCGCGCTTTCTGTTTGTTCTTAAAAGTTCTTTGAAAAAACCGAGAAACGTGAACGCAGAATTATTTATCAACGTCACCCCCGACGAGATGGTCATCGCCCTCACGGAAGACAAGCGTTTGGTTGAGCTGCGTAGGGAGAAGAGGAACGTCCAGTTTGAAGTAGGCGACATCTACATTGGCAAGGTCCGCAAGGTCATGCCTGGTCTCAACGCCGCCTTTGTGAGCGTCGGATATGAGAAAGACGCCTTTCTGCACTACTTGGACTTGGGCCCGCAGTTCCGGACCCAACAGAAATTCCTCCAGCAGGTGATTCAGAAAAAAGCCGCCGCCGAGCTGCCGCGGGTGCGCCGCGAGGCCGACCTCGACAAGAAGGGCGCCATAGCCGACGTCCTCCAGGCCGGCGAGGAGGTGCTGGTCCAGGTGGCCAAGGAGCCCATCTCCACCAAGGGGCCGCGGCTGACTTCGGAGATCTCGCTAGCGGGGCGCAACCTCGTCCTGATGCCCTTTGCCGACAAGGTGTCGGTGAGCAAGAAGATACGCTCGGCAGAAGAGCGGTCGCGACTGAAGCGCATCGTCTTGAAAGCCAAGCCGAAAGACATGGGCGTCATAATCCGCACCGTGGCGGAGGGCCAGGCCGACGGCGAGATTGAGGAGGAGATAAACTCGCTCGCCAAGCGCTGGGAGGAGTGCATCCGCCACGTCAAGGCGAGCCGCCCGCCCTCGATGGTCCTGGGCGAGATGGAGCGCGCCGCGACCATGATCCGCGACCTCTTCAACCCCGACTTCAACAACGTATACGTCAACGACCGGACGATATATGAGGAGATAAAGGCCTACGTGGGCAAGATTGCCCCCGACAAGGCCAACATCGTCAAGCTCTACGGCGGCAAGCTCCCCCTCTTCGACAACTTCAACATCGAGAAGCAGATAAAGCTCTCTTGCGGCAAGACAGTCTCGTTCAAGAGCGGCGCGTACCTGGTCATCGAGACGACCGAGGCGCTCAACGTGATAGACGTCAACAGCGGCAACAAGTCGAAGACGGCATCGAGCCAGGAGAACAACGCCCTGGAGACCAACCTGGCGGCCGCCGACGAGATAGCCCGCCAGCTGCGACTGCGCGACATGGGCGGCATAGTGGTCGTGGACTTCATCGACATGCAGAGCGCCGACAACCGCACCAAGCTCTACGAGCGGATGAAAGAGGCCATGTCGAAAGACAAGACCAAGCACAACATCTTGCCGCTGAGCAAGTTTGGACTGATGCAAATAACCAGGCAGCGCGTCCGCCCGGTCATGACGCTCGACACGACCGAGAAGTGCCCCACGTGCGGCGGCACGGGCAAGATCCAGACCTCGGTGCAGATTCCCGAAATGATTGAGGCCGCGATAGCCAAAGAGGCCTCGGAGCACGACAAGGTGTTCACCGTGCGCTGCCACCCTTTCATCTACGCCTACCTGAAGAAAGGCTTCCCCTCGCGCATCCTGAGGTGGAAGATGCAATACGGCTTCAGACGCCTCCACGTCCAGCCCTCGGCGGCCATAGGCGTCGTGGACTACAAGATAGAGGAGCGCCACTAGGGGCGCAGCGTCCCCAAAGACTTCACCGCATATCGCCACAGTGGGCGGTATGCGGTTTTTTTATACCTTTACACGCAGATTTAAAGGAAGACGGGAGATGTCGGTGAACAAAGTCATCTTGCTAGGGAACGTCGGCAAGGAGCCCGACGTGCGATATTTCGAGGCCAACAAGGCCGTGGCCAACTTCACGCTCGCCACAACGGAGCGCGCGCGCAAGGGACCCGGCGAGCAGGTCGTCCCGGAGCGCACGGAGTGGCACAACATTGTGGCGCGTGGCGGGTTGGCGCAAATTGTCGAGAAGTACGTCCACAAGGGATCGAAGCTCTACGTCGAGGGGAAAATCAGAAGCCGCACCTACGTGGACCGCGAGAACCAGACGCGCTTCGTGACGGAGATTGTGGCCGACGAGCTGGAGCTGCTGGGACGCCGAGAGCCCCGCGACACCACCGAGCAAAGCGGCGGTCACGGCACCCTGGGGGAGCCGCGGGCCGACTATGGGGGCAGGGACAGCGCCCTGTCGTCGGACTTCAGCACCCCGTTCTAGGCTCCCGCGCACACACACGAAAACTTGGACATAGCAAGCTCTTTGTCGTCCCTCTTCGCAGGGATATGCGTCAAGCCCGTCACCGCCGAGATTGTGGCGACGGGCGCGGTTCTCGTCGTCATGCTCTTCCTGAGCGGGTTCACCTCGGGCAGCGAGATTGCGATGTTCTCGCTCGGCCCGCAAGAGAAGAAGAGGATGGAGGACAGCGGCAAGCCTAACGACGCCATGGTCTTGCGCCTGCTCGACGACCCCAAGCGCCTCTTGGCGACAATCTTGATTGTCAACAACTCCATAAACATCTTCATCGTCCTCCTGTCGGCCTATTTCTCCGAGGCCGTGATAGACTTCGGCGACGCCAAGGTCGTCCAGTTCGTCTTCGAGACCGTCATAATCACCGCCCTCATCCTGTTCTTCGGCGAGATTTTGCCCAAGATATTCTCCCAACAGCACCGCATCAGCTTCGCCCGCACCGCCGCCTACCCCCTGCGCGTGGCCGAGAAGCTCTTCTCGCCGTTCAGCACCGTGCTGATGCGCTCGACAAGCGTCTTGAACGCCAAACTGTCCAAGCACCAGAAGGCAATGTCGCAAGACGACTTGGAGCAGGCCCTCGACCTCACTTCGGGGCAGATGACCGACGAGAAAGACATGCTGGAGGACATCGTGAAGTTCATGGACCTCGAGGTGTGCGACATCATGACCCCCCGCGTGGACGTCGAGAGCATCCGCTACTCGGCGGACTTCGGAGAGGTGATGCGCACCGTGGTCTCGACGGGCTACTCTCGCCTGCCGGTCATCGGGGAGACGCCCGACGACGTGAAGGGCATCGTCTACGTCAAAGACATCCTCCGCGACCTGGGCAAGGGCGCCGACCACGACTGGCACCCGACAGTCCGCAACTGCTTCTTCGTCCCGGAGACTAAGAGGGTCAACGACCTGCTGGCGGAGTTCCAGTCGACGAAGACCCACATGGCGATAATCGTCGACGAGTATGGGTGCATGCAGGGCATCGCCACCCTGGAGGACGTCATCGAGGAGGTCGTCGGCGACATAAGCGACGAGCAAGACGACGAAGACGCCAAGGACTGGTATCGGCAGCCCGACGGCTCGTACATCTTCGAGGGCAAAATATCGCTCAACGACATGTGCAAGGTCCTCGACATCGACGCCACGACTTTCGCAAAGTCGCGCGGCGACGCCGCCACCCTGGCGGGCCTGCTGCTGGAAAAAACGGGCGTGATCCCGAAGAAGAAAGACATCGTGGAGATTGGGAAATATAAGTTCGAGGTGCTGTCGGCCGACCAGCGCAAGATTAACAAAATCAAGCTCGTGGTGAAGCACGAGGCCCGGAAGCAACCATGACGACAGGCGCCCGAAGACTCTTGCCGGCCCTCTTGTTGGCCATGGCGGCCGGCGCCCCGCAGCCCGGTTGCGCCCCGCCACCGACGCCCAAGCCCCGCGGCTACTTCCGCATCGCCCTCCCCCACCCCTCCTACGCCCCCTACGCCTCGCCGACCATGCCCTACAGCTTCGAGCGGGCCGAGGCGAGCCGGGTCGAGAAAGACCGGGAGCGCGACGCGCGCGACACCTGGACGAACATAGTCTACCCCGGCCTCAACTGCAAGATTCACCTGACGTTCCTGTCGCTGCCCCCCGGCGGCCAGAGCCAGGCCCTCGAAGACAGCCACCAGTTCGCCTACAAGCACAGCGTCATGGCCGACGCCATAGGCGAGCACTACTACGAGTCGCCAGAGAGACGCGTCTTCGCGACGCTCTACGAAATCAAGGGCAACGCCGCCTCGCCAGTCCAGTTCGCCATAACCGACAGCGCGACGCGCTTCCTCCGCGGCTCGCTCTACTTCTACTGCCACCCGAACAAAGACAGCCTGGCGCCCGTCGTGAACCACGTCCGCAAAGACATAGACCATCTGATAGAGACGTTCAAATGGACAACCACCGATGCCGCTGATAAAGAGGAGAGAGGACGCTGAGACCCAGACCGGGGTGTGGCGCATGACCGAGAGCCTCGCGGAGCTTGAGGGGCGCTACGCCGTCGGGGCCGACGAGATGCCGACCTACGCCGCGTTCCGCAACGACCGGCGCCGCAAGGAGTGGCTGACGGTGCGGATTCTCCTGTCGGAGATGGCCGGCGCGGGGGTCGGGATTGCCTACCTGCCGAGCGGCAAGCCCTACCTTGTCGGCAGCGACCTCTTCATAAGCATCACACACACCATAGGCTATGTCGGCATACGGCTCGGACGGCGCCCCGTGGCGCTGGACATGGAGTACAGGTCGGAGCGCGTGCTGAAACTGATCCCCCGCTTCGTGTCGGAGGCCGAGATGCGCTTCATAGCCCCGGACAACAAGGAGACGACGGCCCTGATCATATGGAGCGCCAAGGAGACGCTCTACAAGCTGTTCGACCGCGCTGACCTGCTGTTTGACGAGCACCTGTCGGTGGACAACCTCGTAGTCGACGGGGAGGCGGGCGACTTCGTGGGGCGCGTCCGCACCGACACGCTGCGCGCGGAGGTCGGGCTCCACTACCGCCTCATCGACGACCTCATCATAGTCTACTGCTGAGAGGGGGGCGACGACGATGGCAAAGGTCTACGAACGCATGGAGGAGTGGCGCCGCGAGGGGCGCAAGGTGGTGGCGTGGCTTGTCGACCCCGACCGCTACCGCCGCGAGACAGCCGCGGCGCTGAGCCAGTCCGGGCGCATGCCGAGACTGGTCCTGGTAGGCGGGAGCCTCGTCTCGACCGACGTGGGCGAGGTGGTGAGCGACATCAGGCGCATGGCGCCGGAGGGGACGAGCGTGGTCTTGTTCCCCGGCGACTATGGGCAGCTGACGCCCTCGGCCGACGCCGTGCTGATGCTCTCGCTTGTCTCGGGCCGCAACCCCGAATACCTCATTGGCCAGCACGTCCGGGCCGCCCACACCATCCGCCGCATGGCCCTAGAGACAATCCCCACGGCCTACATGCTCATCGACGGCGGCCGGCGGACCTCGGTGGAATATGTCAGCTCGACCATCCCCCTGCCCGCCGACAAGCCCGACCTGGCGCAAGCCACGGCTCTGGCCGCCGAGATGATGGGCATGAGGGCCGTCTACCTGGAGGCGGGGAGCGGCGCGCCGAGGCCCGTGCGCCGCGAGACGATAGCGGCGGTGCGCGGCGCCGTGTCCGTCCCGCTGATTGTCGGCGGGGGTCTGCGAAGCCCCGAAGCCGTGGACGAGGCTTTCGCCGCGGGAGCCGACATAGCCGTGGTCGGCACCGCCATCGAGCAAACCCCCGACATGGCCGAGAGGTTCTTCTTTTTTTAGCTATCTTTGCGTCGTTGCGCCTCGTGCGGCGCCGCGAAAACCACCTTGATTAAGACAAGAGCCATATTGTCGTGCCTGGCCATGCTCATCGTCGTGGCAGGTTGCGGGAGCGAAGAGGCGGAGGAGGGAATCCCCAATGCCGGCTGCGCCACGTATGAGGTGACATACTCCAAAGTGCTGCGCGACGACCCGACGTTCGGCGCCTACCTGCCCCGCAACGTCTCGTGCGTATACGACTCGACCGGCATCAAGGCCACGGCCTCCGCCCCCCTGGGGATTGTGGTGCTGAGCATCGTGATGGGCCCGCACGGCAGTTTCATAACGACAAGTTTCGACAAGGCCAAGCTCCTCGTGCCCCTCGGCGACCTGTGGGAGGCGGGCGGGAGCGACGACGCGGCGGACGGGCTGACCGTGGTCCAGGCCGAGTCGCGGCAAGACATAGCCGGATACCTCTCGACCCACCTCACCGTCAGCCCCAAAGACCCCGGCATCCACGGATGCGTGGACTTGTTCTTCGTGCCGTTCGACACCGAGAACCCCGGGCGCGACAGATGGGACGTCGAGGACTTGCGCCGCCCCGCGGGTCTCATCACCGCCATGAACATAAGCTACGACGAGTGCAACGTCATGCTGCTCCTCAAAGACGTCAAGCGCCGAGACAGCATCGACCGGCACGAGTTTGAGCGCCCCCGCGGCTACATCGAGGCCTCGAAACGCGACATAGTGTCGGTTGGCAACCTGCTGCTGAACTGAGGACGGAGACCATGGCAAAGAAGACTAGCAAGGGCGCGGGCGAGACCACGTCGCAAGCGAGGTTCCTCGTCGGCATATCGATGATTTGCGTGGGCATCCTGCTGTTCATAGCCCTCGGTGCGTTCGTGTATACCGGCGGGGCAGACCGCAGCATCTTCGACCTGTCGCTCTACGACCTGTTCGTCAACCCCGACATCGTGGTCGGCAACCCGCTGGGGAAACTCGGCGCATGGGTGGCCGACATGCTCATGACGAACGGCGTCGGGCTCATGGCGTTCGTCGTCCCGTGGCTCTGCGCCGCGGCGGGGCTGTATGTCATGGGGGTCAAGAAAGTGTCTCTGCGGCGCCAATTGGCCTACTGCATCAGTTTCGCCATTTGGGGCAGCATAGCCCTGGGCTTCGTCTCCGGCAAGCTCTCCGACCGTTGGTATCTGCTGGCGGGCGGGACGCACGGCTACTTCATGTCGAAATGGCTCACGAGTGCCATTGGCGGCATCGGGACCCTCGCCCTGCTGTCGCTGACGGCCTTCGGCTTCGCGGCCTCGCGCAATACCACCCTGCGCTCGAAGATTGTCGCACTGCTGCAGAGGGTCAACATCCGGATTCCGAGCATCCCGACCACCACCGACGAGGGGACGCCCATCGCCCCCCCGCGCAAGGCCGGGACGGACAACGGGCCAAGGAAGCAAGCCCCCGCCCAGCAGGAACAGGAAGACGACCTGCGCGACGCGACGGAAGACGACGCCGACGACGCAATGCGCGCCACCCCGGCGCCAACGCCCGACGACGGCCTGGAGATTGCCTACGCCGCCGGCGACGAGTGGCAAACAGACGACGGGCAAGAGGCAACGGACGAACAGGAGGCGAAAGACGACTTCGAGGTGATCAAGGTCGACGAGGAAGACATGGCGCCATCTGACGGCTTCGGCATAGGGACGAAATATGACCCGACACTCGACCTGGCGGACTACAAGACCCCCCCGCTGAGCCTGCTCAAAGACTACGGCAAGCAGAACGGCGAGGAGACGCAAGACAAGCTCGTCGAGAACAAGGACAAGATTGTCCAGACGCTGGAGAACTTCCAAATCCAAATCAACTCCATCAAGGCCACTGTGGGCCCCACGGTGACCCTCTACGAGATTGTCCCCGCGCCGGGAATCAGAATCACGAAGATAAGAACCCTAGAAGACGACATAGCCATGCGCCTCGAGGCCCTGGGGATAAGAATCTTGGCGCCCATTCCCGGCAAGGGGACGATAGGCATCGAGGTGCCGAACTCCAACCCCCAGATTGTCAGCATGCAGTCGGTCTTGCGCTCTAGCAAGTTCCAAGACAGCGACGCCGCGCTCCCGATAGCCATCGGCAAGACGATAACCAACGAGACTTTCGTCTTCGACCTGGCCAAGACGCCCCACCTCCTGGTGGCGGGCGCCACGGGGCAGGGCAAGTCGGTGGGCCTCAACGCCATCATAACCTCTATCCTCTACAAGAAGCACCCCTCGCAGGTCAAGTTCGTCCTCGTGGACCCCAAGATGGTCGAGTTCAGCCTCTACAAGGTGCTGGAGAAGCACTTCCTGGCCAAGATGGAGGGCGACGACGACGCCGTGGTGACGGACTTCGACAAGGTGAAGGGGACCCTCCAGTCGCTCACCGTCGAGATGGACAACCGCTACAAGCTCCTGCAAAAGGCCAGCGTGAGGGAGATAAAGGAGTATAACGCCAAGTTCATCGACAGGCGCCTCAACCCGGAGAACGGGCACCGGTACCTGCCCTACATCGTCGTCATCGTCGACGAGTTCGCCGACCTCATCATGATGGCGGGCAAGGAGGTCGAGACGCCCATTGCCCGCATCGCCCAAAAGGCGCGCGCCGTGGGCATCCACATGATATTGGCCACCCAGCGCCCGACGACGAACATCATAACCGGCACCATAAAGGCCAACTTCCCGAGCCGAATAGCCTTCAAGGTGTCGCAGAGGGTCGATTCGGGCACCATCCTCGATGGGCCGGGGGCCCAGAGCCTCATAGGCCGCGGCGACATGCTCATCAAGCTGTCGGGCAGCATGAACCCGACGCGCGTCCAGTGCGCACTCGTAGACACCCCCGAGGTGGAGGAACTGACCCGATACATAGCTGACCAGCGCGGCTACAGTTGCGCATATGAGTTGCCGGAGATCACCGTATCGGCCGACGGGACTATGACCGAGGGGGGGGCGGACGACCCTGGGAAGCTCGACCGCAAAATCCGCGAGATTGCCACCATGGTGGTCGAGAGCCAGATTGGCTCGACGTCGAACATCCAGCGCAGGTTCGGGGTGGGATATAACCGCGCGGGCAAAATCATGGACCAACTGGAGCGCATGGGCATCGTGGCCCCGCAAGACGGGAGCAAGCCGCGCGCCGTCTATGTCCAGACCATGGCGGACCTGGAGAGAATCCTCAGCTCGTTCGGGGTGGAATAGCCGCCCGGCGAGAGAAACAGAAAAGGCGCGGGGGGCGGACCGATTGGCCGCCCCCCGCGTCGTGCATACTTGCCCCGACGCTAAATCAGCGACCGGCCGATGGAGAAAGCGTTGCCGACACTAGAGCCAAGCCGGATGTAGGTGTGGTGGACCCCGTCGTAGGTGATGAGGTTCATCTTCTCGATGTCGGGCTGGCCGTCGTCGGCGAGGTAGCGCTCGCCGCAGAGGATTCCCAAGACATCTGCCACGACGTAGTAGCCCGTCTCGCTCTCGTCGAGCTTGCGGCTGATTCGGCACTCGAAAGTGATTGGGAAGTCGGTGAAGACGGGCGCATTGACGTTGGGGGCCTGCTCGACCCGCCATCCCGTCCGCGCCACCTTGTCGGGGACTTTCTTGCCGCTGACGATGCCAACATAGTCGGCGGCAGTCATGGTCTCGACGTTGGCCAGGGCCACGGTGAAGTCGGGGTTTCGGTCGAGGTTGTCTGTCGTGGCGTGCTTGCCGAGCGAGAGCTGAATCTGGCGCACGTCCCAAACGCCGCCCCAGGCGACGTTCATGGCGTTCGGCGTGCCGTCTGGGCCGTATGTCCCGACCACGAGGACCAACTGCGGGGCAAGCCACGGCTTAGGAGAGAAAGACTTCATTGTCGATTAATTGATTGGTTTGTAAATTGGTATCGGACAGAATGCGCCGGGCTAGAAGCGGAGCTTGGCCCTGACGAACTGCGGAATCTTCCACGTCACTTTCTCAATCTTGGAGAAGAGCGGCGAGAGGCCGTGCGAGTTGTAGATCCTGACATCCTCTTGCCACATCTCCGACCTGCGCTTGCTGGAGGTGCTCAGCCCCCCCATCCGCATCCGCACGATGAACTCCTTGAGGTAGAAGACATGGAGCTCGCCCGAGAGGAGATAGCGGAGCAGGAGGTCGGTGTCGGCGGCAATCTTGTATGCGGCGTTGTAGAAACCCTTGCGGAGCATCACGTCGCGGCGGATGTAGCACGTCGGGTGGAGCGGCAGCCAACCGTTTCGGACCTTCCACAGGCGATATGCCCCCCCGATCCACTTGCGCACGACCTTGCCGCTGTCTGTGGGGCTGACAAACACCCCGTCGCCATAGAGGAAGTCCGCCCCCGTCTGCGCGAAACTCTCGACAATGCGGCTCACGGTCTGCGACGAATAGAACATGTCGTCGGAGTGGAGCAACCCGACAATGTCCCCGCTGGCCATGCGCAGACCCTTGTTTATGGCGTCGTACATCCCGCTGTCGGGCTCGGAGACAAGCACCGCCAACCTGTCGCGATACTCACCCACGACATCGCAGGTGCCGTCGGACGACGCTCCATCGACGACGATGTACTCAATGTCGGCATAATCTTGCCCCAAGACACTCTCGATGCAATCGCGGATTGTCGAGACGCGGTTGAAGCAGACAGTGATAATGGAGACTTTCAAGGACGCCTTAGAGTTTTAATGTTCAAGGACATTCGCGTCTGCGAGAAGAGACACAAACGTTGCACGAAGTTAGCAAATTTGCGGCTAGTGCAATACAAAAAAAAGCGACGCCATCATTGGCGAAACTTACGCATACGCACCTTAACTGCCGGGTTGCCCTGATATATCCCGCAGGAGTCCATATCTTTCGTCGCCACGCTCCCTACGGTCAATATGGAGTTGCGACCGGCCACGACGCCCGGACACACCACGGCCTTGGCCCCAATCCACGCCCCGCGGCATAGGCGAATGGGCGCGTTGCGGTAGGGCATTGTGCAGACCGAATAGTCGTGATTGCCAGTGAGGAGCATGGCCCCCTGCGAGAGGCACACGTCATCCTCAATCACGACCTTGTCGAGATTGTCAATCCAGACGTCCTCGCCAATCCAGCAGTTGTCGCCGACCACGAGATTCCACGGCGACTTGACGACAACATTGTTCTTGACAACGCACTCCTTGCCAATCGTGGCCCCAAAGAGCCGGAGCAGCAACAACTTGACAGACATGAAAGGCATCCAGGCCGGCCGGACAAGCAGGGCGTTGACAAAATACCATGCGACAATCTTCGGCATCGGAGCCCCTTTGGAGAAGTCCGAGCCGTCGAAGCCTCCCAGGTCGACCTCCTCATGCCGCATATGGCAACGGCTTTAGCGAGGCGGCGAGGCCCGGTGGCGAGACTGTTAATTCCGGGGGGGGGGGCGTTAAATAATTGTCTTTCAGATAGGAGGCAATCTTACCCCCATCGAAGCCGAACCTCTTCTTGACCTCGTAGACCTTGGCGTCGGCCAGGGCGCGATACCAGAAGCCCTGGAGGAAGTGCCACAAGAAGCCCTCGCGGCCGTCGAGGAAACCGAGCCGGAGAAAATACCGGTAGGCGAAAAAGAAGAAAGAGCGCCAAAAAAGCGGCAGACGCACATAGCGCAACTTCTTGCGTCGGACGGCTGCGGAGTGTTCGCCAGTGTTGCGAACCGCCTCGCCCCCCTCCAGGCCCAGCTCCGTGCAGAGCAGGCCGACGGCCTCCTTGGTGGAGTAGGCGTTGTGCTTCTGCGTCCACTCGGCGAGCGTCATGAGGCTGTCGTCATAGAACGGGTTCCTGAGGCTCCCCACGGCGCCGTCTTCGACATAGACGTGCTCGTCCATCCTCTTGTCCTCCCACCTGGCGTGCCCCCTGCGGAAGAGACGCAAGAGGACGAGGGGGACTATGCCGTGGCGAATCTCGCGGCCCATGAACTTACGCAGACAGGGGGCCGTATAGCCGTTCACCGTGCCGTCGTCGGCGGCCAGCACCTGGCGAATCTCGTCGATGAGGGCGTCCGTGAGATACTCGTCGGCGTCTTGCCGCCAGACCCACTCGGTCTCGAACGGGATGTTGTCCAAGCCCCAGTTGAGCTGGTCGGCGTGGTAGGTGAACTTGCGGCGGTAGACGCGGGCCCCGAGGCTCTCGGCAATCTCGCACGTGCGGTCGGTGCTGAACGAGTCGAGGACGTAGACCTGACGGGCGTAGCGGCGCGCGTTCTCTATGGCGCGGCGGATGTGGCGCTCCTCGTTGAATGTTATGATGAAAGCCGAGACCGGAGACAGCCGCTCGGAGGCGCGGCAGACCGCGCCATGCTCCTCGCCCTCACGCCGCATAGGGCAATGGCATTATGGCGGTTGAGCGGGGCGAGAGTGTTAATTTTTCGGGGGGGGGCGTTAGATATTTATCTCTCAAGAATTCCATAATCCTCTCATTGTCGAAATCGAACCTTTTCTTCACCTCGTAGACCTTGGCGTCGGCCAAGGTGCGATACCAGAAGCCTTGCAGGACGTGCCACAAGAAGCCCTCCTTGCCGTCGAGAAAGCCGCCGCGCAGGAAGTAGCGGTAGGCGAAGAGAAGCAACGGGCGCCAAAAGAGCGGCAGACGGGCGTAGCGCATCTTGTTGCGCCGAACGGCCTCCGAGCGGGCCCCGATCGCCATCACTAGCGAGCTGGGACGGACGCCATATTCGGCGCAGAGCAAGTCCGATGCCTCCTTGGTGGCGTAGACGTTGTGCTTCTGCGTCCACTCGGAGAGCGACAACAGGCTGTCGTCATAGAAGACGCCGCCCAGCCTCCCGACGCGCCCACCGACGACGTAGGCGTGCTCGTCCATCCTCTTGTCCTCGAAGCGCGCCCGCCCCCTGCGGAAGAGGCGCAAAATCTCCGCGGACATGACCCCATGGGTGACAAGGCGCCCCATGAACTTGATCTGCCGCCGCGCCGTGAAGCCATAGACATCGTCGTCGACAACGGCAAGAACCTGACGAATCTCGTCGATGAGGGCGTCTGTGAGGTACTCGTCGGCGTCTTGCCGCCAAATCCACTCGGTCTCGAACGGGATGTTGTCCAGCCCCCAGTTGAGCTGGTCGGCGTGGTAGGTGAACTTGCGGCGGAAGACGCGGGCCCCGAGGCTCTCGGCAATCTCGCACGTGCGGTCGGTGCTGAACGAGTCGAGGACGTAGACCTGACGGGCGTAGCGGCGCGCGTTCTCTATGGCGCGGCGGATGTGGCGCTCCTCGTTGAATGTTATGATGAAAGCCGAGACTTCTTGCATTGAGGCGACGTTCCTGTTTGTTTAGCGCAAATCGACCACTTCGACATCGGCGTGGGCGGCCGTGTCGAAGACAAAGTCGGAGTCGGAGAGCGGCTTGTCGGGCGTGAGGCGCATGATGTCCACGACGAGAGCCTCTCCGAGCTTCAGCTGCTGGACAAACCGGCGGGGGAGGCTCGTCTTCTTGTCGACGAAGAGGCGGATGCGCATGATGGGGGACTGCGGGGTCGTGGGGTAGAGGTCCACCTCGTGGCAGTCGGCGCCGCCAACTTTGGCCTCGCCGAGCAGACGCAGCCTGTAGCCCTTGTCGTAGGCACCGAAGAGCTTGGCGGGCGTCATGTCGCCCTCGGCCTCCTCGTCGTGGGCGCTGATGGTGAGCTCGCCAATCTTCTTCTGCCAGACGGAGACCTTCTCGCTGTCGTAGTAGGTCACGACGTCGCCGGCGTCGAGGACGTAGGAGTCGCCCTTGACCTTGAGCGTCCCGACGACAGACCTCTTGTCGCCGCTCCTCTTGTTCTCGTAGGTGGCGGAGAAGTCGATGTCGATTGTGGCGCATCCTCTAGCCCGGGCCGCCATGGCGTCGAGAATCTGCCGCGCCTGGAGGCCGGAGACAGCCATCTCGTCTTGCGCCAAGGCGACGCAAGAGACGCCCAAGAGCAAGGAGAGGAGCGTGGCGCGCAAGCGCGCGATGTGTTGCCGTCGAGTTTTCACAGGGGTAAAGATAGCAAAAAGGCAAGTTAAACGCACAGAAAAAGGGCGAGTCGCCCCGCCCCAGATGTTTTCACAACGGAATAATCTAGGGCGTGAGCCCTAGGACATCAACACGCCATTGGGCATCACCCACCTTCGGATTCAACACCCGTCGCCGACACTAGGCGAACAAAACGACACAATCTCACCTCGTCCTAGGCTCGCGAATTGTCCTAGGGCTCACGCCCTGGGCTGACACATATCGCCCCCTTGGGGCTTTGAGGC
>CAZHOT010000018.1:0-67620 GCA_964534235.1 uncultured Marinilabiliaceae bacterium | reverse complement strand
CCCATTTAAGTCGTTGTTATACAGTCATATACGCTCCGCTCTCTTGCTGAGTGTGGGGCGTGCGCCCTCTGCTCGCCTTTGCGACCGGAGAGGGTCTTCGTGTGGTATGCGCAACAACAGCGCGTCCTGTCACCAAACTTTATCAACTAGAGAGATGAAAAAGAACAATTTCCTCGGCTGTGTGCGGCTGTGCGCAGTCGTCTCCTTGGCAGCTCTCGCGCTGTCGTGTTCCAAAAAAGCCGTCGTCGACAATGGCGACCCGTGGGGGGGCTCCATAGCGTCTGCCGAGCAGGCGGTGGACTTGGGCGTCTCGGTCCTCTGGTCCCCATGGAACGTAGGGGCGAAGTCCGCCGACGGCTCCGGGGTCTATTTCGCCTGGGGCGAGGCGGACATCAAGGCCGACTACAGTTGGGAGACCTACAAGTGGAACGCCGCCAAGGCCGCCGAGCCCAAGCTCAATAAGTATGCCTCGGGCGGCGGCGCCGGGCGCGGCAAGACCAAGCTCGACCCTGCCGACGACCCTGCCGAGGCCGGATGGCAAGGCGGGTGGAGATGCCCGACCCGCGCCGAGGTGAACGAGCTGCTGGAGAAGTGCGACTGGGAGTGGAAGGCCAAAGACAACTGGCAGGGCAATCAGCTTGCCGGATGGCTCGTCTCCAAAAGGGGCGACAAGAGCAAGAGCATCTTCCTGCCGGCCGCCGGGCGCAAGAACCGTGGCGGGACGTTCTATTCCGGCTACGGCGGCTACTACTGGTCGTCCGAGCTTGTCCCCGACTCGCTCCACAACGCCAGCATCCTCCATTTCGACTTCGACATCCGGCGTCCCGACGTGTGCGACTTCCGGTTCGGCCTCACGGTCCGCCCAGTCCGCGCGCGCTAGTAGTGTGCCCCCCAGGGTCGCCCCTCCCTCCCGCCGTTGCGATGTGTGCGTTGACGGCGCAGGGTGGGGCGCTTTTTTTTAGTCCTTGCTGGTGTTTCCTGTTGTCGATCCCGTTCTTGTCCCCGTTTCCGTTCCCATTATTATCCTATGGGGCCCATTGTTGTCCTAGGGCCCGTTGTTGTCCTAGGGTCAGTTGTCGTCCTGGGCCTCATTGTCGTCTTCGGTCTCATTCTCGTCCTAGGGCTCACGCCCTAGGCTGCCCTATATCGCCCCTTTGGGGCTTTGAGTGGCCAAGAGAGCGCAGGTAGCGAGGCCGGCGGTGAATCGGGTGTGTGCGGCAGTGAGACGCGCAAGTCATGCCCCCCCCCACACATCGTATAATCCCGGTCAATTATTAATTGTTAATTCTTAATTGCTCTGATTCTCAGCGAGTTCATCACCACGCAGAAGCTCGACAGGGCCATGGCGGCGCTTGCCACGGCGGGGCTTGCGGTCAGGCCCCACGCCGGATAGAGTGCCCCGGCGGCGAGTGGTATCGCCACGACGTTGTATATGCATGCCCAAAAGAGGTTCTGGCGGATTATGCGCGCCGTCTTGCGGGAGAGGCGCACGGCGCGCGGCAGCAGTGTCGGGTCGGACGTCGTGAGCGTCACCTGCGCCACGTCCATGGCAATGTCGGCCCCGCTCCCCATTGCGATGCTTATGTCGGCTTGCGCCAGGGCCGGCGAGTCGTTTATGCCGTCGCCCACCATCGCCACGCGCCGCCCCTCGGACTGCTTGCGGCGGACATATTCAAGTTTGGCCTCCGGGGCGGCCTCCGCCACGACCTCGTCCATACCCGTCTGTGCGGCAATCTCCTCCGCCGCCGCGCGGCGGTCGCCCGTAAGCATCGCCGTGCGGACCCCCATCTTCTTCAGCTCGCCCACGGCCGCAGCCGCGCTCGCCTTGACCCTGTCGCGCAGGGTCACAGTGGCGAGGAGGCGGGGCCCTTGGCCCATGTAGACCACGCTGCATGTCGTCGGCGTGTAGCCCGGCTCGGCGCCCATCTCGCCCGCCATGCGCGCGTTGCCCATCCAATACTCTTTGCCCCCGGCGGTCAGCCTCACGCCACGGCCCGCCACGTTGGCATATTCGTCGGCCGCGGCCGAAGAGGTGGGTCTCTCGCGCCCAATCCATTCCGCTATGGCCACGGCCAGGGGGTGCGTCGAGCGCCCCTCGGCGGCAAGGGCCACGGCCGTGAGCTCCGCCTCGCGGCCCCGCGCGGCGGCTGTCCACTCCCATTCCTCCACGCTCGGGCGCCCCTCGGTCAGGGTCCCCGTCTTGTCGAACACCATGGTGTCCGCCCGCCGCAGCTCCTCCAGGGCTGTCGCGTCTTTTATGAGGATGTGCTCGTCGGCGGCGCGCCCTATGCCGACCATTATGGCCGTGGGCGTGGCCAGCCCCAGGGCGCAGGGGCACGCTATGACCAGCACAGCCACGGCCGCGCCCACGCCGCCCGGGAGGTCGCCGCCCACGCCGGTCCATGCGCACAGGGTCAGGAGCGACAACGAGATGACCGCCGGTACGAAGACGCCTATGGCCTTGTCGGCCAGGCGCTGGGCGGGGGCTTTGCTCCCCTGCGCCTCGCGCACTGTGGCTATGATGCGGGCCAGGGTCGTCTGCCGCCCCACCGTCGTGGCGCGCATCCGGAACGCGCCGTCGCGGTTCGTCGTCCCGGCCTTGACGCGGCTCCCGGGCTCTTTCTCCACCGGGAGCGGCTCGCCGCTGATCATGCTCTCGTCGACCTGCCCGCGGCCCTCTGTCACGTCGCCGTCGGCGGCTACCTGCTCGCCCGTGCGGACGATGATGATGTCGCCCGCGCGGAGCTCCGAGGCCGCCACGGTCTGCTCGCGCCCGCCGCGGACCACCCGGGCCGTCTGGGGGCGCAGGCGCATGAGCCGCTCTATGGAGGTGCGCGTCTGGCGTTTGGCGCGCTCCTCCAGCATCTTGCCCGTCAAGACAAAGGCTATGATCATGACGTTGGCCTCGTAGTATGTCCGCGACCCGTAGGCCGTGCTGTCGTCGGGCGCCGCCGAGGCGGCGAGGCTGAACATGAACGAGGCCGAGGTGCTCAGGGCCACCAGGGTGTCCATGTTCGTCGAGCCGTGGCGGGCCTGCTTCCATGCGCCGCGGAAAAAGGCGCGGCCCGGGACGACAAGGGCCGCCAGGGCCGCGGCGCACTGGAGCCACAGCCCGGCGCCGCGGCTCTCCGTGAGCAGGTTCAGCGCCACGACGGCGACGACCAGGGCCCACGCCACGATTGTGTCGCGGCGCATCGTGGCGTAGGTGCGCCGTTCGGCCTCGGCGGCGCGACGTCCGGCCGTCTCGTCGTCGTCGAGCATCTCGAAGCCGACGTCCGATATGGCCTGCCGGAGGCCCTCGGGGTCCAGGCTTCCGTCCGTCTCGACGGTCAGCGTCTTGGCGGCCAGGTTCACACTGGCGGCGCATACGCCCGGCTGGCGCTTGGCGATGCCCTCGACGTTGGCGGCGCACCCCGCGCAGCGCATGCCCAGGACTCTGTATGTCCTCTTCTCGTTGTTCATGGCAATGGATGTTTTTGAATTTGCGACGCTAAGTTATGCCTCATGCGGGAGTGAGGCTTTGCGTTTTTGTCGATTATTCTTGCAAGATTGTCGGCCTCTGGTGTCCCGCGCCGCGCGGGTCACGCTTTTGTTCGTCCTTATTTCCTATCTTGCGCCTCGTCTCATTCCCTAAAGAAACTTTCATGCCATGACGCTACAGCAAATGGAATATGTCCTGGCCGTCGACCGCCACCGGCATTTCGGCAAGGCCGCCGAGGCGTGCCACGTGACGCAGCCCACCCTCAGCTCCATGATTCAGAAACTGGAGGAGGAGCTCGACGCCAAACTTTTCGACCGCGCCCGCTCGCCGGTGCGGCCCACTCCGCTCGGCGAGCTGGTCATCCGCCAACTGCGCGAGGTCATGGCGCAGGTCGGCGCGGTCCGCGATGTCGTCGTGGAGAACCGGCACTCGCTGGCGGGCACGTTCCGGCTCGGCATCCTGCCCACCATAGCGCCCTACCTCCTCCCGCGCTTCTTTCCTCAACTGCGGCGCGACCACCCCGAGATGGACATCCGCGCGCGGGAGATGAAGACGTCCGAGGTCTTGGAGGCCCTGGCGGCCGGCGACATCGACGCCGCAATCATTGCGGCGGTCGACGGGCTCGACGAGTTCGAGCAGACGCAGCTCTTCTACGAGGCCTATCTCGGCTACGTCTCGCGCTCCAGCCCGCTCTTCGGGGGCGAGAAGATACGCACGGCCGACCTTGCCGAGAGCAAAGACCTGTGGCTCCTGGGCGAGGGGCACTGCTTCCGCGACCAGATGGTCCGCTTCTGCCACATGACGTCGGCCCGCACGAGCCAGTTGGCCTACAACCTCGGGAGCATGGAGACCTTTATGCGCATGGTCGAGAGCGGAATAGGTGTGACGTTCATCCCGGCCCTCGCCGCCGAGCAGCTCGGCGAGGCGCAGAGGGAGCTTGTTCGCCCGTTCGCCATCCCCGTCCCGACGCGCCAGGTCGTCTTGCTCACCTCGCGCCACTTTGTCCGGCTGGCGCTCCTGGGGGCGCTCGTCGGGAGCGTCAGGGCGTCGGTGCCGCCGGGCATGCTCCGCCTCGATGCGGCGCAGACGCTGGTCTGATAGGTTTTATCAATATGCCTATAAAGTCTTTCAATTGGAAATCTTTGGCTCGGCGGCGTCGGCGCGGCTATATTCGCATTGCGAAAGCAAGAGAGAGATTTTTAAAACAACAACAAAAAGACTTCTATGACACCTATCATCAACGCGCCGGCACCCGAGTTCAAGGTCAAGGGATTCCACAACGGCGGCTTCATCGACGTCTCCAGCGACGACGTCAAGGGCAAGTGGGCCATCTTCTTCTTCTACCCGGCCGACTTCACCTTTGTCTGCCCCACGGAGCTTGTCGACCTGGCGGGCTTCTACGACCAGCTCAAGGCCCTCGGGGTCGAGGTCTACTCCGTCAGCACCGACTCGCACTTTGTCCACAAGGCGTGGCACGACGCCTCGGAGACGATCCGGAAGATTGTCTACCCCATGCTCGCCGACCCCACGGGCGTCATCTCCCGCGGCTTCGGAGTCCTCGACGAGGAGAGCGGCACGGCCTACCGCGGCACTTTCCTGGTCAACCCCGAGGGGAGGGTCAAGGTGGCCGAGATTCACGACAACAACATCGGCCGCAACGCCGAGGAGCTGGTGCGCAAGGTCCAGGCCGCCCTCTTCGTGGCCAACCACCCCGGCGAGGTGTGCCCCGCCAAGTGGCACGAGGGCGACGACACGCTCAAGCCCAGCATCGACCTCGTTGGCAAGATTTGAGAGAGTCACATTCCACGACAAGAAAAGACTAAAAACCAATCCGAGTCATGTTAGACAACGCCATCATCCAGCAGGTACGCGAGATCTTCCGCCAGCTAGAGGCCTCTTTCGTGTTCAAGGTCTCGGCCATGCCGGGCACCAAGGACGGCGACGCGCTCCTGGAGTTCCTTGCCGACTTCGCCTCGACGTCCGACCACCTCGCCGTGGAGAGGGACGAGGCGGAGGCCGGCAAGCTGGAGTTCGCGCTCGTCAAGGGCGGGACGCCGACGGGCGTCGTGTTCCGGGGCATCCCCAACGGCCACGAGTTCTCGTCGCTCATTCTCGCCGTCCTCAATGCCGACGGCAAGGGGAAGAACCTGCCGGATGACGGCATTGTCCGGCGCATCCGCTCTCTGCGAGGCGGGCTGAGCCTCCGGACCTACGTGTCGCTCACCTGCACCAACTGCCCCGATGTCGTCCAGGCGCTCAACGTCGTGGCGCTCTTCAACCCCGGCGTGAGCCACGAGATGGTCGACGGGGCCCTCTTCCAGGAGGAGGTCGGGACACTGGCCATCCAGGCCGTCCCCGCCGTCTACGCCGACGGAGAGCTGCTCCACGTCGGGCGGGGCTCGCTGGGCGAGCTGCTCGCCAAGCTGGAGGAGCGCTACCCCGCCGAGGCCGGGGAGGCCGCGCTGACCGACGAGGTGCACGGCGCGGACGTCCTTGTCCTGGGCGGCGGGCCGGCGGGCGCCGCCGCCGCAATCTACTCGGCGCGCAAGGGGCTGAAAGTGGCCCTTGTGGCAGAGAGGATCGGCGGGCAGGTGCGCGAGACGGTGGGCATCGAGAATCTCATCTCGGTCCCCGAGACGACGGGGGCGCGGTTGGCCGACGACTTGCGCAAGCACCTGGGGCGCTACCCCATCGAGGTCTATGAGAATAGGACAATCGAGGCCGTGAGCCTCAAAGAGGGCGTCAAGAGGGTCGTGGTCAAAGGCGGCGAGACGTTCACCGCCCCGGCCGTCATCATTGCCACGGGCGCCGGATGGCGGAGGCTCAATGTCGAGGGCGAGGCCGACTACATCGGCAGGGGGGTGGCGTTCTGCCCCCACTGCGACGGCCCGTTCTACGCCGGGCGCGACGTGGCGGTGGTCGGGGGAGGCAACAGCGGGATCGAGGCCGCCATAGACCTCGCCGGCATCTGCCGAAAGGTCACCGTCTTGGAGTTCATGGACCAGCTCAAGGCCGACCAGGTCTTGCAAGACAAGGCCCGGAGCCTGCCCAACGTCGAGGTCCTCACATCGCGGCAGACGCTCAGCGTCGAGGGCGACGGAAAGGGCGTCACGGCCCTCAACGTCCGCGACAGGGCCACGGGCCAGGACTCGCGGCTGCCCGTCTCCGGGGTCTTCGTCAAGAGGGGGCTGAGGGCCAACAGCAAGCCTTTCCACGCCGAGCTGGAGGTCAGCGGCAATGGAGAGATCCCCATCGACGACCACTGCCGCACGGCAATCCCCGGTGTATATGCCGCCGGAGACGTCTCGACGGTGCCCTATAAGCAAATCATGGTCGCCATGGGAGAGGGGGCCAAGGCCGCGCTCGCCGCCTTCGACGACAGGGTGCGAGGCCTCCTGGCGACGGAATGACGCCGGTTGCGCTGCATCACTTCAGACACATCGCTCAAGAACGATTGTCCCCCCGGGAGCGTCCTGCCCCCGGGGGGATTCGCTCATTTCTTGAACATGAAGTACACGGCCAGGACGAGGAAGACGAACGCTATCAGATGGTTGGGGCGCAGCGTCTCGCCGCGGAAGAAGACGAGGGTGAAGAGCGTGAAGACCGAGAGCGAGACCACCTCCTGGATGACCTTGAGCTCGACAAGGGAGAACGGGCCGCCGTTGCCAGCGTAGCCCATGCGGTTGGCCGGCACCTGGCAGCAATATTCAAAGAGGGCTATCCCCCAGCTGATCAGGATCACGCCGACAATGGGGAGGCCGCCGCCCCACTTCGTCTGGCTCAGGCGCAGGTGGCCGTACCACGCCATGGTCATGAAACTGTTCGAGACTATGAGGAGCAAGATTGTCCAAAGAGCTTTCATGCGGATGATTTTTTTTGTGTGGTTAAAGCCCGGCGGGCATCCCAACGTCTGTGGGATGCCCGCCCGGCTGTCCTTTGTCCGTGTGGGTGGCGTCAGTAAGACACCGCGAAGAGGACGCGCCTGTGCGACGGCTTGCCCGTCAAGATGCACCGGCCCTCTTCCGGCTCGCTGTCTAGCGGGATGCAGCGGATTGTGGCCTTGGTCTCCTCCTTGATGCGGACCTCGGTCTCGGTCGTCCCGTCCCAGTGGGCCGAGACGAAGCCGCCCTTGCCCTGGAGGACCTCCTTGAACTCGTCGTAGGTCTCGACGCGCGTTATGTGGGAGTCGCGGTAGGCCTTGGCCTTGGCGAAGATGTTGGCCTGCATCTCGTCGAGCAGGGCCGCCAGCCGCTCCTCGATGCCGTCGAGGCTCATCTGCATCTTCTCCATGGTGTCGCGGCGGTGCACCTCGCCCTCGTTCTTGGCCAGGTCGCGCGGGCCCAGGGCTATGCGGATGGGGAAGCCCTTGAGCTCATACTCGGCGAACTTCCACCCGGGCTTCTTCTTGTCGTTGTTGTCGAACAGCACGCTTATGCCCCTGGCGCGCAGGCGCGCCACAATCTCGTCGGCCTTGGCGGCTATGGCGGCGCGCTCCTCCTCTTTCTTATATACGGGGACAATCACGACCTGCGTCGGCGCCAGGCGCGGGGGCAGGACGAGGCCGTTGTCGTCGGAGTGGGCCATGATGAGGGCGCCCATCAGGCGCGTCGAGACGCCCCACGACGTGGCCCAGACGTAGTCGCTCTTGCCCTCGCGGCTCATGAACGTCACGTCGAATGCCTTGGCGAAGTTCTGCCCCAGGAAGTGCGAGGTGCCGCTCTGCAACGCCTTGCCGTCTTGCATGAGGGCCTCGATGGTGTAGGTGTCCAGGGCCCCGGCGAAACGCTCGTTGGCTGTCTTGACGCCGCGCACGACGGGGACGCCCATGTGGTTCTCGGCAAAGTCGGCGTAGACGTCGAGCATCCGCCGGGCCTCGGCCTCGGCCTCCTCGCGCGTCTCGTGGGCAGTGTGGCCCTCCTGCCACAAGAACTCGGCGGTCCGCAGGAACAGGCGGGTCCGCATCTCCCACCGCACCACGTTGGCCCACTGGTTGCAGAGGATGGGCAGGTCGCGGTAGCTCTGAATCCAGTTCTTGTAGGTGTTCCATATGATTGTCTCCGACGTCGGGCGGACGATGAGCTCCTCCTCCAGCTTGGCCGAGGGGTCCACCTCCACGGCCGAGCCGTCTTCCGTCGAGCGCAGGCGGTAGTGCGTCACGACGGCGCACTCCTTGGCGAAGCCCTTGACGTGGTCCGCCTCGCGGCTGAAGAAAGACTTCGGGATGAAGATGGGGAAGTAGGCGTTTTGGTGGCCCGTCGCCTTGAACATGTCGTCGAGGGCGCGCTGCATCTTCTCCCATATGGCGTAGCCGTAGGGCTTTATCACCATGCAGCCGCGCACGGCAGAGTTCTCGGCAAGGTCGGCTTTGACGACCAAATCGTTGTACCACTGCGAGTAGTTCTCGGCCCGTGGAGTCAGTTCCTTTGGCATCTTTCTGCTATCGTGTGTTTATGTTGTTCCCTGAAAATGACGGCGCAAAAATACTCAATTATTGCGTGTTGCGCGCCCGGCGGGGCGTTTCCTTGACGTGCGCCGGCGGCGGCCGCTCCGTCCCGCCCCTTTTGCCGGCGGCCCGTCGCGGGGGGCAGTGGCGGAAATCTACAGATTATATCCGCACGACAATGTTGCGTAGTTGTTTTAAAGACTTATATTTGCGCCGTGGAATGCGGTGCATGCACAAGACCCTCTAGCAAAACGTACAAAACTTATTGAAATGAACAAGACACAGCTAATCGACAAGATTGCAGAAAAGTCCGGTCTGACCAAGGCAGACTCCAAGAAGGCCCTCGACGCCGTCATCGAGGCCACGGCAGAAGTCCTCAAAGACAAGAACGACGGCAAGCTCGCCCTCGTCGGCTTCGGCACCTTCAGCGTCTCCGAGAGGGGAGAGCGCAAGGGGCGCAACCCCCGCACCAAGGAGGAGATTGTCATCCCCGCCAAGAGGGTTGTCAAGTTCAAGGCCGGCAGCGAGCTTGAGGACAGCCTCTAGGCGAGCCGAGCGGTGCTCGAAACGGAAAGCCAATGTCGCCCCCCGGGTCTCTGTGTCCGAGGCGGGCGATTTCCATTCTTCCCGATAGCTTACTTTTTCAAACATATATGCATATGAAGAAGAGTTTAATTCTGGCCCTGGGGGCTGCGCTGACGGGTTGTGCCGGGCCGGGCGGCAGCCCTACGGAGTTCACCATCAACGGAAAGGCCGTGGGGTGGGAGCGCGCCGACACCGTAGTCCTCGGCACGCTGACCAACCGCTTCGGCGTCAACGGCATCGACACCGCCGTCTTGGGAGGCGGCAAGACGTTCACGCTCCGCGCCGACGCCAAGCAGGGGGGATTCCTGGCCCACATCGTGCCTATCGTCGACGGCGCCCCGGCGGCGGCGTTCGAGGTGCTTGTCGAGCCGGGTGGCTCGGTGGACGTCGAGCTGCCGAACAGCCAGGAGGGCAGGCCCGTCTTCTCGGGCAACAAGGCCAACGAGCTGTGGTCGGAGCTCGTGGTCAAGGTCAACGCCTTCCAGGCCGACATGCAGGAGAGTTTCGACATGCTCGGCGACTCCGCCGCCTCGCCCGAAGCCAAGGCCGAGGCCAACAGAAAGGCCGACAGGCTCTACAACGAGCTCGTGGCGACATACGTGGCATACATCACCGACAACATCCCGTCGGTCTTCAGCGACATCATGCTCGGATATGTCGACGCGGCGCTTGAGGACTCCGTCCGGGCCGACATCATTGCCCGAATGGACAAGCACGCGCCCTACGCCCTGCCCATGCCCAACTACGTCAGGGTCAAGGACAAGGCGGCGCGCGAGGCCAAGACCAACCCGGGCAGCAAGTTCACAGACTTCACGCAAGGCGACAAGGACGGCAACCCCATCCGCCTGGCAGACATCGTGGCGGCCAACAAGCTGACGCTCGTGGACTTCTGGGCGTCGTGGTGCGGGCCGTGCCGGGCCGAGATGCCCACGCTAGTCAAGGCCTACGGGCTCTATAAGGCCAAGGGGCTGGAGATTCTCGGCGTCTCGCTCGACGACAGCCGCGAGCCGTGGCTCGCCGCCGTCGAGAAGATGAACATGACGTGGCCGCAGGTCTCCGACCTGAGAGGCTGGCAGAACGAGGCCTCGCGGAGCTACTCCGTCGAGGCCATCCCCAGCAGCTTCCTCATCGACCAGCAGGGCACGATTGTGGCCAAGAACCTCAGGGGGCAGGAGCTCGCCGACAAGATTGGCGAGCTCCTCGACTAGCCCGGCGGGCGTCGGGGCCTTTTCGGCGGGAGGCGATGCCGGCGGGAGCGCGGGGGTGGCGCTCCCCGGGGGCGTGGCCTCCCCGCCTTTTGAGGCCCAGCAAGACTTTTCAAACGTTCTTCAAACTCGTTTCTAGCAGTGATTGACATCCTTCTCGTCGTGGCGGGCGTCGTGCTTGTCATCTGGGGCGCGTCGAAGCTCACGGGCGGGGCCGTGGGGGTCGCCGAGAGGCTGCGCGTGCCGCAAATCGTCATCGGGCTCACCATCGTCTCCATCGGCACCTCGGCCCCCGAGCTCTTCGTCAGCCTCATGTCCGCCCTCAACGACACCCCCGACATGGCCGTGGGCAACATCGTCGGGAGCAACATCTTCAACGTCCTGGTCATCGCCGGCGTCTCGGCCGTGGTCTGCCCCATATCCATAGGGCGCGACACCGTGAGGCGCGACTTGCCTATCTCCATCGTGGCGTCGCTCGTCTTCGCCGCCTTGTGCATCGACGGCGAGATCGGGCGGCTCGACGCGGCCGTGCTCATGGCGGGCTTCGTCGCCTACATGGCCCACACCGTCCGCCAGGGCATGCGGGGGGCGGCCAGTGCGGACGCCCCGGCTTCGCCGCCCATGCCGTTGTGGAAGTCGGCGCTCTTCGTCGTCGCGGGCCTCGCCGCACTCATCTTCGGAGGGGACATCTTTGTCGACGGGGCGTCGGGAGTGGCGCGCTCCATGGGCGTCTCCGACGCGCTGATAGGGCTCACCATCGTGGCCGGCGGCACCTCGCTCCCCGAGCTCGCCACGAGCATCGTGGCGGCGCGCAAGGGCAACAGCGACATCGCCATAGGAAATGTCATCGGGAGCAACGTCTTCAACATCCTCATGATTCTCGGGCTGACGGGCGTCGTCTCGCCCATGCGCATCGGCGGAGTGACGGCTGCGGACATGGGCGTGCTGGTCCTCTCGGGCTTCTTGCTGTGGATGTTCTGCTACACCAAGCGCACCGTCAGCCGGTGGGAGGGCGCCGTCATGGCGGCCGCCTACGGGGGATACCTGTTCCACTTGGTCACGGCCTGATTGCCCGCCCCCCTTTTTTTCTTAAATTCGCAGACCACAAGGAAACAGCAAAGATGAAGATAGCAATCATAGGCCACGGCAAGATGGGCAAGGCCATAGAGGACATTGCCAAAAGCCGCGGGCATCAGATTTCGGAGATTATAGACCTCGGACTCCCCGGCTCGTTCGACAGCGATGGGTTCCGCCAGGCCGACGTGGCAATCGAGTTCACAACGCCCGGGACGGCCGTAGGCAATTTCAAGAAGTGCTTCGAGAGGAGAAAGCCCGTCGTCAGCGGCACCACGGGCTGGCTAGACAAGATGGGCGAGGTCCGCGCCATGTGCGACGCCGGCGAGGCGACGCTCTTCTACTCGTCGAACTACAGCCTCGGGGTCAACATCTTCTTCGAGCTCAACAGGCAGCTCGCGCGGCTCATGAACCGCTTCGACGCCTACAGGCCCTCCATGCGCGAGACGCACCACGTCCACAAGCTCGACGCCCCGAGCGGGACGGCCATAAGCCTGGCCGAGGACGTGGTCGGGGTTATAGACAGGCTCGACGGGTGGATGCCCGACAAGACGATTTTCGCCGCCGGAGACCGTCCCGACGAGGTGGCGAACGCCACTGTCCCCGATGGGCGGATGCCCATAACGTCGGTGCGCGAGGGCGAGGTGCCGGGCGTCCACGTCGTGCGCTACGAGAGCGACGACGACGAGATTGAGATTCGCCACAGCGCCAAGAGCCGGAGGGGGCTCGCGCTCGGCGCCGTCTTGGCCGCAGAGTTCACGGCAGGCAAGAGCGGCTTCCTCACAATGAAAGATATGCTCGGATTCTGAGATGAGAAGCCTCAAGAGAGTTCCCGCCATCGATTGGGTCAAGACCGCGCTCCTGGTCCTGACCTTCCTGCTCGTCGTGCTGTGGACCACCAACGCGTGGCTGCTGCTCCTCCTGCCGGTCGTCTTCGACGTATACTCCTCGCAGGTCGTCCCCTGGGGCTTTTGGAAGAAGAGGAAAGACGGGCGAAAGCCGTCGGCCGTCGTCGAGTGGATCGACGCCATAGTCTTCGCGCTCGTGGCGGTCTACCTGCTCAACATCTTCCTCTTCCAGAACTATAAGATTCCGACATCCTCGCTGGAGAAGTCCCTGCTCGTCGGCGACCATCTTTGCGTCAGCAAATACAACTACGGCCCGCGGATGCCCAACACCCCCCTGGGCTTGCCGCTCGTGCAGAACACCCTGCCGTTCACCACCGCCACGCCCTCCTACCTGGAGTGGCCCATGTGGGACTACCACCGCCTCGCCGGGACGGACACCATGCGCCGCGGCGACATCGTCGTCTTCAACTTCCCGGCGGGCGACACGGTGTGCGTCAACATGACGAACCCCGACTACTACTCCATAGTCCTCATCCGCGGCTTCAACATCGTGGCGCAAGACGCCAAGGCGCAGGAGCTGCTCCGCGCCATGCCGACGGCGTGGGAGCGGAACCACTACGTCATGGAGCGCGGCCGCTCGGCCGTCCGGCAGCCGTCGTCGCCACTCAGCCATATCGTCAGCAGGCCCGTAGACCGGCGCGACTGCTACGTCAAAAGGTGCGTGGGGATGCCGGGCGACACTCTCTCCATTGTCCACAACGTACTATACATCAACGGAGTCTTGGAAGAGGACTACCCCGACGTGCAGCACAACTACTACGTCACAACCAAGGGCCAAATGCTCAACGAGAGGTTCTTCGAGAACCTCGGCATCTCCGGAGAGGACAGGCGGGCGGCGGGGCTCGGCCCCACATACGTGATCCCGCTGACGAGAGAGAAAGCCGAGGCGGTGGCCCAGATGCCGACGGTCAAGAGCATCGTCCAAGACGAGGACGCGCCCGACTCGCTCGGCCTAAGCGTCTTCCCCTACAGCCCCGACTACCCGTGGAGCCGCGACAACTTCGGCCCCCTATGGATTCCCAAACGGGGGGCGCAGCTGCGGCTCACACCGCAGAACGCCCTGCTCTACGAGAGGGTCATAACGGCCTACGAGGGCCATAGCCTCGATGTCGCCGGCGGCAGGGTCTTCGTCGACGGCGTAGAGACCGAGACCTACACGTTCGCCATGGACTATTTCTTCATGATGGGCGACAACCGCCACAAGTCCGCCGACTCGCGCTATTGGGGCTTCGTCCCCGAGGACCATGTCATCGGACGGCCGCTCTTCGTGTGGCTCTCGCTCGACCCCGACAAGAGCTTCCCCGCCAACATCCGGTGGGACCGCTGTTTCAAGACCGACTTCGACCGCCGGTAGTCCCTTTCTGCGCAGTGGGCTGATGGCGGCGGGGGCGTTGGACTCTAGGCGTTTGGTCAAGGGGGCGGCGGCGGCCGTGGTGGTGGGCTTCGCCGTCGTGTGGGTCCGCGCCTATGCCCTTTTGGCTCCCCTGGCGCTCGCCGTGTGGCTCTACGTCTCCACCGACGCTTTCGTGCGCCTGTCCGCATGGGTCGGGAGGCACTCGCCTTTGCGGCGCGGGCTTCTGTCGTGGGGCCTGGCGGCCGCGTTCGCCGGCTTGGCGGCTCTCTATGTCCAGCTCTTTGTCGTCTCCCTGGGGCGATATTTTGTGCCTGGCGACGGCATGCGCCTCTGTCTTGTCAACAAGATGAAATATGGCGTGGCGCGCCGAGCCGACAGCCCCGAAGACTACTACCGCACCCACAAGCTCGGCGTCATCGGCCGTGGAGACCGCGCGCTTGTCGAGACCCCCGACGGAAAGGTGGTGCAGAGGGTCGTGGCCAGGCCGGGCGATACGGTCCGGGTGGAGAGCGGCGCGCTGTTCGTCAATGGCGAGCTTGCCGACAAAAATGTCGGCGTCGTGGCGGAATATGTCCTGCACCGCCGTGCCCCCTATTCGGCTGTACGCCAAATGCGCGAGGTCGAGACTAGTCGCGGGCGGGCGGGGGCGGACTCCGCCAGGCGCAAGACGCTCCCCGTCATGCTCCGCGAGGCCAGGGGGCGCCACTGCACCCATGCGCCCCTCTTCCCCAACGAGGCCGACAGCCGCTGCTACCCTTGGAATGTGGCATACCTGTGGAACGCTTGCCACTGGGGCCCCATGCGGATGCCGCGCCGGGGCGACGTCCTGGAGCTGACCTACGCCAACGTCATGCTCTACGGCCCCCTGGTGCGCCTCTACGAGGGCGGGGAGCTGACCCCCGAGAGCGGGGGGCGCTACGTTTTCAAGCTCGACTACTACATGACGCTCGCCGACGACCGGACCCTGCTTTGCGACGGCAGGAACTATGGGCCCACGCCCGAGAGCCGCATCGTCTCGCGCGTCATCATCCTCTGACATGCATAGCGTATGAGAGTGCATAGATGTTTTTCGGCTGTGATGGCCGTGGCGGCCCTCCTTGTGGCGCCGCGGCTGTCTGCGCAACGCCTCGACAGGGGGCAATATGTCGCCAAGTTCAAGGGCATGGCCGTCGACGAGATGAACAGGACGGGAATCCCCGCCAGCATAACCCTGGCGCAGGGAATCTTGGAGAGCGACTGCGGCAACTCCGACCTCGCCGTCATGGCCAACAACCACTTTGGCATCAAGTGCCACTCCGATTGGACGGGCAAGACGATGCACAAGGACGACGACCGGCGCGACGAGTGTTTCCGCAGCTACGACAGTGCCGCTGAGAGTTTCCGCGACCATAGCGACTTTCTCACCTCCAAGCCGCGCTACGCAGAGCTTTTCAATCTCAGCCCCACCGACTACGAGGGGTGGGCCCACGGGCTGAAGAAGTGCGGATATGCCACCGAGCGCACCTACGCGCAGCGCCTCATCAAGATAATTGAGGAGGAGGGGCTTCACCAATATGACACCGCCGAGGGTCACCAGGCCGTGGCCGACGCCGGGAGCGACGGCGAAACCGTGCCGGGAGGCGGCGCCCGGCCCGCCAAGCTCCGCGGGCCCAAGGTGCGCGGCAGCGCAATCTTCGAGATAAACCCCATGCCGACCCACGAGGTCTTCTTCAACAACGGCGTCCGCTACGTCAACGTCGGCCCGGAAGACACGTTCGCCGCAATTGCGGCGGAGTTCCACCTCATGGAGTGGGAGCTGTATAAGTACAACGACCTCAAGCAGGGCGACAAGATTGGCAACTTGCAGTTTGTCTACCTCAGGCCCAAGAAGAACCGCGCCCACCCCGACTGCGCCACCTATGCCGTCAAGGAGGGCGACACCATGTGGGGCATAGCCCACTCCTACGGCGTAAAGCTCCGCAAACTGCTGAGGCGCAACGGCATGAGCGCCGACGAGCGCCCCGCCGTCGGCACCCTCTTACGGCTCAGGTGACCTATGGACGGCATTTGCACATATGGGTTCGTCCCCATGCGCGCCAAGCCCGCCGAGGCCGCGGAGATGGTCAGCCAGATTCTCTTCGGCGAGGGCTACCACATCCTCGAGGTCCGGGAGCAATGGGCGCGCGTCCAGACCGTGTTCGACAACTACACGGGGTGGGTCGACGCCAAGCTCCTCCAGCCGCAGGGCGCCGAGGTGGTCGAGGCGTGGGCGGCCGACGCGGGGCGGCGTCCCTTGGCGGAGCGTTTTGCGCAAGTCGTGCCCGACGGGGCTGCGGCGCCCATGTTGCTCACCGCCGGTTCGGAGATTTTCGGTGTCGCCGACGATGCCAGGTCGGCTGTCATGTGCGGGCGAGGATATGACCTGGGGGGGCTCTGCTCCGCGCCGCCGTTGGGCAACCCCGCCCGTGCGGCGCTGTCCATGCTCGGCGCGCCCTACTTGTGGGGCGGGCGGACGTTTTTCGGCATCGACTGCTCCGGGCTTGTGCAGATTGCTTTCAAGATGTGCCGCAAGGCACTGCCGCGCGACGCCTCGGAGCAGGTCTTGTCGGGCAGTGAGATCCCCCTGGCCCAGGCGGCGGAGGGCGACGTGGCGTTCTTCCAAAAGCCGTCGGGGGCGGTGTGCCATGTCGGCATCTGCATGGGCGGGGGCAAGATTGTCCACGCCTCGGGCGCCGTGCGGACAGACATCCTCGACGAGAAAGGGATATACAATTTTGAGCGTCAACAATATACACACAAACTACTATGCATAAAGCGCATCTGATGTCGGCTGTGGCCGCATTGTTGCTGGCCGCGGCGGTGGACGTCCCCGTGCGGGCGCAAGATGTTTTTTGGCTGGGCGCCGACATAAGCGGCACTTCCGAGATTGAGGCGAGGGGAGGCAGGCTCTACAACGCCAAGGGCGAGATCCGCGAGAACACCGCCCTCATGAGCGAACTCGGTCTCAACGCCGTGCGCCTGCGCGTATGGGTCAACCCCGAGGGGGGCTTCTGCGGCCCCGACGACGTGCTGCAGATGGCTAAGAGGGCGAGATACTACGGCATGGCCGTAATGGTCGACTTCCACTACAGCGACTGGTGGGCAGACCCCGGCAAGCAACCGACGCCCGGGGCGTGGCAGTACTACTCGGTCGACGAGCTCAAGACGGCGCTCGCCAACCACACCCGCCACACGCTGCGGATGCTCCGCGACGCCGACATCGACGTGCGGTGGGTGCAGGTCGGAAACGAGACGACGCACGGCTTCTTGTGGCCCAAGGCCAAGGCCGAAGACGACATGGAGGCCTACGCCGGGCTCACCCAGGCGGGCTACGATGCCGTCAAGGCCGTATTCCCCGATGCGCAGGTCATTGTCCATCTCGACGGGGGTTGCGACCCCGCCCGCTACGATTTCATCTTCGACGGCCTGCGCCAGCATGGGGCCAAGTGGGACGTCATCGGCGTCAGCGTCTACCCCTATTGGGACCATGAGGCGGGGCTGACGAAGACCGACGACGAGACCATAGAGCGCTTCACCGCGAACATTGTCCGCATGGCAGAGAAGTATGGCACCGACGCCATCGTTGTCGAGACAGGGGTCCTGGCCGCCAAGCCAAAGGAGGGCAAGGCGCTCATGAGCAAGATTATCAAGGCCTCGCGAGACAAGACCGGGGGGCATTGCCACGGGGTCTTCTATTGGGCGCCCGAGCTCGAGGGGGCATATCCGCTGGGGGCTTTCAAAGACGGCCGCCCGACGGAAATCATGGAGGCGTTCACAGAGGCGGCGCGCGAGAGATAATCCCATTGCGGGCATGGAGGGCTTGGAGGAACGGTTGAGCGTCAAGATGTCGGAATACGGCGTGCAATATGTGCGCCGCGTCGCCGCCGAGTGCGACTCGCCGGAGGCCCTCGCCGAGCTGTGGGGCATAGCAGCCAGCGGCGGCGGGCGCGTCTCGTACAACGCCCTGTGGGTCATGACCCACCTGGGGCCGGCAGGGCGTGGGTGGCTGCTCGACAAGCAAGGCCAGCTTGTAAGCATGGCCATGGGCGAGGCGGACTCGTCGCGGCTTCGCTTGATGCTCGGCCTGCTCGTGGAGCAGCCTTTCGGGCAGGGCAGTGTCAATGCGGACTTCCTCGACTTCTGCCTCGCCAAGATCTCCGCCTGCTCCGAGAAGCCGGCGGTGAGGGCAGCGTGCGTCAAGTTGGCTTTCGCCATGTGCCGCCATTGGCCGGAGCTCCTCTGCGAGCTTAGTGGCGTTTTGCAGATGCTCGACGACGAGCCCGACATCCCCTATGCGCTGATGTCGATAAAGGTGCGGACGGAAAAGAAGATTCAGCAAATATTGGGCAAGCGGATTCGGCAAACGGATTGACAATATTGTCCAACGCGTTGATTTGTGGCGATTTATCTCTCTCGCGGAGATAAATCGCCACTTCGTTTTCATATATTTGCACCATCCCCTAATATGACATATCGTATAGTCCTGATGCAAAATGCAACTAACTACCATGAAGAGTCCCTTCCGCCTTTTCCCTGCCGTCGCCATGCTCGCGTCGGCCGCCGTCTCCGCCGCGGCGCAAAGTGTCACTGTCCCCACAGACTACAAGGAGGGGATGAACATCGTAGACGGCATTTCGATTGTGGCGACGCCCGAGCAGTGGGACAAAACCTGCTACGCCCTCATCGACAATCCAAGCCAGATTGTCGGCATCGAGATTGTCGCCGACCTAGACCTTAGCGACCCACCCACCAGCGTCGTCTTCTTCCAGGCCTCTGGTGATGTGCCCGGCGGCATCCCCAAGGCGGACGCCCTGGTCAATCTCCCCGAGTTGGACCCTCCCCCCTCGGTGTTCCATAAGACCATCGTCAGTCTGCCCGTGCCGCTCAACGGCAATGGGCATCGGATTGTCTTCCACAACAATACGGAGCATAAGCCGCTCATCGACACCATCACCGAGAAAGGCTCGGTGCGGAACTTGTCCATCTGCGTCGCGGCCGTGGTCGACCATTCTGCCACGTTCGGAGGCCTCGCCAGGGTGAACAAGGGCGCCATCGACGGCGTCCTCGCCACGGCCGACTTGTCTCTCAACCTCAAGGAGATAATAATGAAGAGCATGGAGCAGGACTGCAAGGTCATGATTGGCGGACTTGTGGGTGAGAATCTCGGCACGATTTCGTCGTGCCACGTTGCGGCGAGAATGATGGAGACGTATTCGGAGCATGATGCGGCCCAAATGGCCAAAATGGACGACGGGCGGCAGATGTCCGAGGTCAAAATCGAGTCTTCATACTTCATCAAGTCTTTCCATTTGGGCCTTGTGGCGGGCCACTCGCAGGGGACAATCTCCGATTGCTACGTCGGGAACGTCATTCAGGGCGAGCCGGTCAACAGCCTGTTCGTGCTCAACAAGAGAATCGTCTACGCGCCAACCCAGGCCACCCAAGACCGTCTCGACCCGGCCGTGGGGGAGGGGGGCAAGCCCCAGGCGCCCGACTTGTCCGTCTCCTGGCTTGGGCGTGTGGACAAGCCCGCCACCGGCGTTGTCAACCTCTGCCCGCCGCAGATGCTAGCCGAGGCGCCTCCCGCGGACTCTCCCGACGACGACTGGGGGCAAGACCCCTATGTTCCGGGATGGCCCGGGTTGTGGAAGCAGGGTGCCGATGTCGTCTTTTGCTATGGAGACGACTCCTATTCCCTCGCCGAGAAGTGGGACGAGGAGAGCCGGAAGTCCATGACGCCCCTCTCGCTCGCCGAGGACGACGCTTTGTCGCCCCTCTGGGCCACCGACGACAACCTCTATAAGTTCAAGGACCCGGCCAAGTGGACTTTCAATGTCGGGCCCGTCCCCGACCAGTATAGCAACCATTTCTGCCGATACCCCGTGCCGACAATGCGCGACCGTGTGGTGGGCGTCAGTGCCGACGCGCAGACGGGGAGCGTCTCGGTCTCGGTCTCCGACACGTCGGCTTTTTGGGGCGTCTTCAACACGTTGGCCGACGCCAATACCGACTTCTACCAAGGGGCGACGGTGACGGTGTCGCGGGGCCTGGTCTACGCCGCCGCGCCCCTTGGCATGGACACTCTGACGAGCGGCAACATCGCCGCCGTGTTGGACAGCCTCCCGCCCGTGCCGTCGTTCCGCGGCCGCTTCGATGGGGCCGAGGTGCGCAAACTAGCGGCGCGGACTTCCGGCCTCTTCGACTCCGTGGCCGTGGGCGGGCGGGTGAGCAACTTGGCGCTGACCGACGCGCTGCTCTATGTGTCGCCCGCCGACAGCCACTTCCATCGGTCGGCAGACACCGTCCATGTGCATCTCCTGGCCGGGGTCAACAGCGGGTCCATGACCAATGTGGCGGTCTTTGGCGACGTCATTGTCGACGAGCAGGACTTGAAGAGGCTGGGGGACACAGCCGTGGTCATTTCCCTTGTCGGCGAGAACGACGGCGCCGCGCTTTCGGGCTACATTTTCATCGACTCGCTGCGAACCACGGGGCGCAACAAGAAGATGATCCCCATCAAGCAGAATCTCGCCACAGGGCGCAACAAGAAGAGGAGCAACACCAAGGTGGCGGCCCGCAATAGCGCCGTGGCCACGGCGCCCGAGCCCCGCGACACGTCCGAATATTCGCAGGGCGAGTGCTTCTTCTCCGACAAGCAGTTTGCCGACGGCACCGTCGCCAATTGGCTCAACCACCAGGGGGCGGGCTTCACGGGTGCCTACAGGCCATATTGGGCGCAGGGCGAGCGCGTCCCGGTCCCCGCCGCCGACTCCACCGCGGCGCTCTACCGGGTGCAGGTCTACATAAAGCGCGGCGTGGGCGACGCCGACACCACGTTGCGGCATCCCGTGTTCGCCAATGGGGGCGACAGCATCACGATTCGCTACCGATCCAAGCCGGCCAGGGTGCTGATGGGAAGTGAGCCCGTCGCGGCCCTGGGCGACACGTGCGCCACGTTCGTCTATCGCGGCGGCAAGACCATCGAGGTGGAGTTTGGCCCGACGTCCACCCCGGTCGTCGAGCCCGCCCCCTTGTGCGTCGCCGTCGTGGGCGGCGAGGTCGTGGTCCGCGGGGCCGAGGGCAAGGTCAAGAGGCTCTTCGACGCCGGGGGGCGGATGCTTGCCGAGACGCGTGCCGACAGGCTCTCCCTGCCGCGGAGGGGTCTCTACGTGGTCTGGTGCGACGGCAGGGTGGCAAAAGTGGCGGCCGGACGGTAGGGGCGGGCGAAAATGGGGCCGTGGCGGCTTCCGACGAAACCGCTTTTTGTCTACATTTGCCAATCCAGTCACATTTGCACGTCTATGAAAAGTAAGAAAATGAAAGTCGCCGTCTTCGACGCCAAGAGCTACGACCGCGAGTCGTTCGACGCTCTCAACAAAGACTATGGGTTCGACCTCCACTACTTCAAGGAGCGCCTCTCCATCCGCACCGTCGGGCTCGCCCGGGGCATGGACGCGGTCTGCATCTTCGTCAACGCCGAGTGCGACGCCGCGGTGATAGACCGGCTCGTGGAGTGCGGCGTGGGGCTGATCGCGTTGCGCTGCGCCGGCTTCAACAACGTCGACCTCAATGCCGCCGCGGGGCGCGTCAGGGTGGTGAGGGTGCCGGCCTACTCGCCCCACGCCGTGGCCGAATATGCGCTGACGCTCATGCTCACGCTCAACCGCAAGGTATACCGCTCCGTGGCGCGCACCCGCGAGGGAAACTTCCGCCTCGGGGGGCTCCTGGGCTTCGACATGTGCGGCAAGACGGCCGGGCTTGTCGGCCTGGGGCGGATCTCCAGGGTGCTGGCCGTCACGCTCCGGGCCATGGGGTTGAGGGTCTTGGCCTTCGACGTCCACCACGACGAGGGGTTCGCCAGGACCAACGGGGTGGAGTTCGTCGCCCTCGACGAGCTCTATGCGCAGAGCGACATCATCTCGCTCCACTGCCCGCTGACCGACGAGAGCAAGTTTATGATAAACAGCGCCTCCATCGCAAAGATGAAAGACGGGGTCATGATTATCAACACCGGCAGGGGCAAGCTCATACGAACCGAGGACCTCATTGCCGGCCTACGTTCCCACAAGGTAGGCTCGGCAGGTCTCGACGTCTACGAGGAGGAGCAGAACTACTTCTACGAAGACCGCTCCGACAAGATGATTGACGACGACAAGCTCGCCCTGCTGCTAATGATGCCAAACGTCATCGTCACGTCGCATCAGGCGTTCTTCACCCGCGAGGCCTTGCGCAACATAGGCAAGACGACGCTCGACAGCATCAGCGCCTTCGCGGCGGGACGCCCGCTGGAGTGCGAGGTCAAAGGCTGAGTGAAACCAAAAACTGACTATATGCAGAAGAGAAAGAGACGATTCGCCATGCTCGCCGTCGCGGCCCTGCTGGTTGCCGGGGCGTGTTCGTGCTCGGGCGGCAGGGGCTGGGGTGGCAAGAAGCCGCGCTATGGGGGGTGCCGGGCCCTGGTGGCCTGTGTGGCGCATATGCCCCTCGGCGTTGAAACCCGGGGCGTTGACGCGGCGTAAAAGCGACTGCGACGGCGGCCGAAAGACTTTTTAACCTCCTCTGGCGGCGCGCCGCCTTTCTCGGTATGGAACAAATAGCTAATTTAGCGTCACCAAAATTGAGTTTTGATATGAAAAGGGTATTGTTGCTCGGAGCCTTGCTCGCCACGGCGGTGCTGCTCCTCACCTCGTGCGGCAGCTCGCAGGAGTGTCCGGCCTATAGCCAAGTCCTGGCAGTGCAGAACACCGCTTCGGGTGTGGCCTAGGCGAGGCTTGGAGAGGGTGCGCGAGTCCCCTTTTCATGCGTTGTGTAATAAAGACATAATCATATAATTCAAAGTTACTGAAATGATTAAACTTGGTATCAATGGCTTCGGCCGCATCGGCCGCATGGTCTTCCGTGCCGCTGTCGAGAACTTCGCTCAGGACATCGAGGTTGTGGGCATCAACGACCTCCTCGACCCGGACTACCTCGCCTATATGCTGAAGTACGACTCCGTGCACGGTCGCTTCAACCACGAGGTCAAGGTCGAGGGCAACCTCCTCATCGTCGACGGCAAGAAGATTCAGGTCTTCGCCGAGAAGGATCCCGCCAACATCACCTGGGGTGCCCTTGGCGTTGACGTGGTCGTCGAGTCCACGGGCTTCTTCCTCACCGAGGAGCTCGCCAGCGCGCATATCAAGGCCGGTGCCAAGAAGGTCATCATGTCGGCTCCCTCCAAGGATGCCACCCCGATGTTCGTCTATGGCGTCAACGACAAGACCTACGCAGGTCAGGCCATCATCTCCAACGCCAGCTGCACCACGAACTGCCTGGCGCCCATCTCCAAGGTCCTCAACGACAAGTTCGGCATCAAGCGCGGTCTCATGACCACCGTCCATGCGGCAACGGCTACGCAGAAGACCGTCGACGGCCCCTCCAAGAAAGACTGGCGCGGCGGACGTGGCATCCTTGAGAACATCATCCCCTCCTCCACGGGCGCCGCAAAGGCTGTGGGCAAGGTCCTCCCCGTCCTCAACGGCAAGCTGACCGGCATGTCGATGCGCATCCCCGCTTCCGACGTCTCCATTGTCGACCTCACCGTCGAGCTCGAGAACCCGACGACCTACGAGGAGATCTGCAAGGCCATGAAGGAGGCTAGCGAGGGCGAGCTCAAGGGTGTCCTCGGCTACACCGAGGATGCTGTCGTCTCCACCGACTTCCGCAACGATCCCCACACCTCCATCTTCGACGCTAAGGGCGGCATCCAGCTCGACCCGACTTTCGTCAAGGTCCTCTCTTGGTATGACAACGAGTGGGGCTACTCCAACAAGTGCTGCGAGATGGCGCGCGTCATCGCGAAGAACTAGTTCGGCGGTCTAGACGACCCGATATCGGCTCCCCGGCATCCATGATGCCGGGGAGCCTTTCTTTTTTTTTGCGGGGGGCTGATTCGCGCGCTCCCGCAGCCTCGGCGAATGGCGCGTGCGCCGGGCGTCGCCCCTCGAGTTAATCTCGATTTTTTAGCGCCGCCGTCCGGGCGCGCCCGATGTCTCCCATGCCTACTGTCAATTGATTATCAGCGCATTTTCTTTGCCTGTTTGGCGCAAATGTCGTAACTTCGCAACCGAAAATTATGCCCGATTGTGCCCTGTCGCAGGGTCGTCGTGCGTAACTGCTTGATTCATTAAAGGTTAAAAATAGAAATGCCAACAATTCAACAGCTCGTCCGCAAGGGCCGCGCAACGCTGGAGGTGACGAGCAAGTCGCCGGCGCTCGACTCTTGCCCGCAAAGGCGCGGCGTCTGCGTCCGCGTCTACACAACGACCCCGAAGAAGCCTAACTCCGCAATGCGCAAGGTGGCGCGCGTCCGCCTCACCAACGGCAAGGAGGTCAACGCCTACATCCCTGGCGAGGGGCACAACCTCCAGGAGCACTCCATCGTCCTCGTCCGCGGTGGCCGCGTCAAGGACCTCCCCGGTGTGCGCTACCACCTCGTCCGCGGCGCTCTCGACGCGTCGGGTGTCGACGGCCGCAACAAGTGCCGCTCGAAGTATGGCACCAAGCGTCCTAAGGCCGGAAAGGCCGGCGCGGCAGCAGGGGCTAAGAAGAAATAGCGGGTTGCGCGCGGGGGCGCAGCCCAAATTACGCAAGCCTCCGCAGAGATTTTAATTTTCAACAAGCCAGTCTTCTGTTTGTCGGTTGTTGCTCACGGTTGAGTAAATCGCCGAATGCGGCGGTTGAAGACACGCTTTGATTGACAGCTGATGAAGAAGCTGATAAACAGACTGTAAGATAATGCGCAAGTCTAAGCCTAAGAAGAGAGTCCTCCTCCCCGACCCCAAGTTTGGCGACGTCCTCGTGACGCAGTTCGTCAACAACCTCATGTATGACGGCAAGAAGTCCAAGGCTTTCGGGATTTTCTACAACGCCATGGACGCCATAGCGCCCAAGGCCGAGAAGGAGGGCAAGCAGCCCCTCGAGTTCTTCAAGAAGGCCCTGGAGAACATCACCCCCATGGTCGAGGTCAAGAGCCGCCGTGTGGGTGGCGCCACGTTCCAGGTTCCGACCGAGATTCGTCCCGACCGCAAGGTGACGCTCTCCATCAAGAACATGATTCTCTACGCGCGCAAGCGCAGCGGGCACTCCATGGCCGAGAAGCTGGCTGCCGAGATCGCGGCGGCATACAACCAGGAGGGCGGCGCTTTCAAGCGCAAGGAGGACATGCACAAGATGGCAGACGCCAACCGCGCCTTCGCACATTTCCGTTTCTAACCTTTACCTTTAATATAAGTCATGCCTGACCTTAAATTTACCCGCAACATCGGCATCATGGCCCACATCGATGCCGGTAAGACCACGACCACGGAGCGCATCCTCTTCTACACCGGGATTACGCACAAGCTGGGCGAGGTCCACGATGGCGCGGCGACGATGGACTGGATGGTCCAGGAGCAGGAGCGAGGCATCACCATAACCTCGGCTGCCGTCACCACCACCTGGAACTACAAGGGCCAAGGGTACAAGATCAACATCATCGACACTCCGGGCCACGTCGACTTCACCGTCGAGGTCGAGCGCTCGCTCCGCATCCTCGACGGCGCCGTGGCACTCTTCTGCGCCGTCGGCGGCGTCCAGCCCCAGTCTGAGACGGTCTGGCACCAGGCCACGCGATACAACGTCCCGCGCATCGCTTTCGTCAACAAGATGGACCGTCAGGGCGCCAACTTCTTCGACGTCGTGCGCCAAATCCGCGAGGTGCTCAAGGCCAACCCCGTCCCCGTCGTCATCCCCATCGGCTCCGAGGAGACCTTCGAGGGTGTCGTGGACCTCATCACCAACACCGAGATTGTCTGGACGGACCATGCCGCGCTCGGCTCGACGTTCGAGCATCGCCCCATCCGCGAGAGCCTCAAAGAGGAGGCCGCCGAGTGGCGCGCCAAGATGATTGAGGCCGTCGCCGAGCAAGACGAGACGGTCATGGAGAAGTTCTTCGACGACCCCGACTCCGTCACCGAGGAGGATCTGCTCCGCGGCCTCCGCAAGGCCACCATCGAGCAGACGCTCACGCCCGTCTTCTGCGGCTCTTCGTTCCGCAACAAGGGCGTCCAGAGGCTTCTCGACGGCGTGGTGACATTCCTGCCGTCGCCGCTCGACCTGCCCCCCGTCGAGGGCACCAACCCCCACACGGGCGAGCCCGAGACGCGCCGCCACTCCGAGGACGAGCACATGGCGACCCTCGCTTTCAAGATTGCTACCGACCCGTTTGTCGGCCGCCTGGCGTACATCCGCGTCTACTCCGGCAAGATTGACGCTGGCTCCTATGTCCTCAACACACGCACCGACAAGAAGGAGCGCATCGCGCGCCTCTATCAGATGAAGTCCAACAAGCAGATTCCGCTAGACTTCATCGGCGCGGGCGACATCGGCGCCGCCGTGGGCTTCAAGGACATCAAGACGGGTGACTCCCTCTGCGACGAGGCCGCGCCCATCGCCCTGGAGTCCATGAACTTCCCCGAGCCCGTCATCGGCATCTCCGTCGAGCCCAAGAGCACCAAGGACATGGACAAGCTCACCAACGCCCTGCTCAAGCTCGCCGAGGAAGACCCGACGTTCCGCTTCCACACCGACGAGGAGACGGGTCAGACCGTCATCGAGGGCATGGGCGAGCTCCACCTCGACATCATCATCGACCGTCTCCGCCGTGAGTTCAAGGTCGAGTGCAACGAGGGCCGCCCCCAGGTCTCCTACCGCGAGGCCATCAAGGGCACCGTCGAGCACCGCGAGGTCTTCAAGAAGCAGACCGGTGGCCGAGGCAAGTTCGCCGACATTATCGTCCGCATCAGCCCCGTCGACGAGGACAAGAACGGCCTGCAGTTCATCAACGAGGTTAAGGGCGGCAATGTCCCCAAGGAGTTCGTCCCCGCCGTCGAGAAAGGCTTTGCCGACGCCATGCGCAATGGTGTCCTGGCCGGCTACATCGTCGAGAACCTTAAGGTCGTCCTGCTCGACGGCTCGTTCCACCCAGTCGACTCCGACGCCCTCTCGTTCGAGCTCGCCGCGCGCCAGGCGTTCAAGGAGGCTTGCGCCAAGGCCAACCCGGTCCTGCTCGAGCCCATCATGAAGGTCGAGGTGCTCACCCCGGAGGAGTACATGGGCGACATCATCGGCGACCTTAACAAGCGCCGCGGACAGGTCGAGGGAATGGAAGAGAAGAACGGTCAGCGCATCATCAAGGCCAAGGTGCCCCTCGCCGAGCTCTTCGGCTACGTCACCGTCCTCCGCACCATCTCGTCGGGACGCGCCACGCAGTCCATGGAGTTCCTCGAGTACGCCGAGGTGGCCAAGTCCATCGCCACCGAGGTCCTCAAGGAGGTCAAGGGTCACGTGGAGCTGCTTAAATAAGCATAAAACTTGGGGGCGGGTTAGCGAATGACTCTTAGCCCGCCCCCTTTTCATAACAATAACTTTATTCTCCAATGAGTCAGAAGATTAGAATCAAGCTCAAGTCCTACGACCACAATCTGGTCGACAAGTCTGCCGAGAAGATTGTCAAGACAGTAAAGGCTACCGACGCGGTGGTCAGCGGCCCCATACCCCTGCCCACCGATAAGAGAATTTTTACTATCTTGCGGTCCACTTTCGTCAACAAGAAGTCGAGAGAGCAGTTCCAGCTCTCCTCGCACAAGAGGCTCATCGACATCTATAGCTCCACGTCGAAGACTATTGATGCCCTCATGAACCTCCAGTTGCCGAGTGGCGTAGAAGTTGAGATTAAGGTGTAGTGACTACACCCGATTTTTACTATCTGTTCTTTATAACTGTTATTTTTATCAATGCCAGGTTTAATTGGAAAGAAAATCGGAATGACTTCCGTTTTCAGTGCCGAGGGGAAGAGCATCCCATGCACTGTTATCGAAGCTGGCCCATGCTACGTCTCGCAAATCAAGAACATCGAGACCGATGGCTATGAGGCCGTTCAGCTGGCCTATGACGAGAAGAAGGAGAAGCACACCACTGCTCCCATGCTCGGGCACTTCAAGAAGGCAGGTATAGCTCCGGCGCGCAAGCTCGTTGAGTTCTCCGGCTTCGACAAGGAGCTCAACCTCGGAGATGCCGTCACCGTGGACATCTTCGCCGAGGACTCCTTTGTCGACATCGTCGGCACCTCCAAGGGCAAGGGCTTCCAGGGCGTCGTCAAGCGTCATGGCTTCGGCGGCGTCGGGCAGTCCACGCACGGCCAGCACAACCGCCTCCGCGCCCCTGGTTCGGTCGGCGCCTCGTCCTACCCCTCGCGTGTCTTCAAGGGTATGCGTATGGCCGGGCACATGGGCTGCGACCGAGTGAAGATTGAGAACCTCAAGGTCATCAAGGTCATCCCGGAGAACAACCTGCTCGTCGTCAAGGGCTCCGTCCCGGGGTGCAAGGGGTCTTACTTAATCATTGAGCAGTAGAACAAATGGAACTCAAGGTTTTAAACAAGGAAGGTAAGGAGACGGGCAGGACTGTCACTCTCCCCGAGGCTATTTTTGGTGTCGAGCCTAACGACCACGCCATCTACCTCGACGTCAAGCTCTACCTCGCCAACCAGCGCCAGGGCACCCACAAGGCCAAGGAGCGCTCTGAGGTTGCCGGCTCGACGCGCAAAATCAAGAAGCAGAAGGGCACAGGCGGCGCACGCGCCGGCGCATTGCGCTCGCCGGTCTTCGTCGGCGGCGGACGCGTCTTCGGCCCCCGCCCCCGCAACTACTCTTTCAAGCTCAACAAGAAGCTCCGCCAACTGGCGCGTGTCTCCGCGCTGTCGTACAAGGCAAAGGAGAACAGCATCCTTGTCGTCGAGGACTTCACGTTTGAGACGCCCAAGACAAAGGACTACGTGGCTTTCAAGAAGAACCTCAACATCGCCGAGGGCACGCGCTCGCTGCTCGTCCTCCCCGGTGTCGACAAGAACCTCTACCTCGCCGCGCGCAACCTCCAGCGCACTGAGCTTGTCTCGGCGGCCGACATCAACACCTATGGTGTCCTAAAGGCTAAGACGCTCGTCATCTTCGAGAGCGCCCTCAAGCAGTTCGAGCCCGTCAACGAATAATCTCTAGCACAAATGGGAAGAAGATTCATCAAGAAGAACCTCGGACTGGGCTCCGCGCAGCCCGACACGACCGAGGTCATCATACGGCCCCTGGTCACTGAGAAGATGACCAAGATCACAGAGAAGTTGGCTGGCAAGTCCATCAACCGATACGGCTTCGTTGTCAAGAGGAGCGCTACAAAGCCCCTCATCAAGAGGGCCGTCGAGCAGCTCTACGATGTCAAGGTCGTCAAGGTCAACACCCTCATCTCGCCGGCCAAGAAAAGGAACCGCTACACAAAGGCGGGAGTAATCTCCGGTAGCGTCCCCTCTTTCAAGAAGGCAATCGTCACTCTGGCAGAGGGCAACACCATCGACTTTTACAGCAACATCTAGCATCAAATGGCAGTTAAGAAGTTAAAGCCCGTCACACCAGGGCAGAGAAATAAGATTATTGGCACGTTTGATACGATTACGTCAAGCAAGCCAGAGAAGTCTTTGCTGCGTCCTCTCAAGAAGACCGGCGGTCGAAACAACTCCGGTAAGATGACCGCCCGCCACATCGGCGGTGGTCACAAGAGGAAATATCGTGTAATCGATTTCAAGAGAAATAAGGACGGTGTAACGGCAGTCGTCGATTCCATCCAGTACGATCCCAATCGTAGCGCGCGAATCGCACTGCTCGTCTATGAGGACGGCGAGAAGCGCTACATCCTTGCCCCCAACGGGCTCCAGGTCGGTCAGAGCGTCGGCTCGGGCGCGGACGTGGCCCCGGAGGTAGGCAATGCGCTCCCCCTCTCCGCCATTCCGCTCGGCACTATAATCCACAACATCGAGATGCGCCCCGGACAGGGCGGCATCATCGCGCGTAGTGCCGGCTCTTTCGCTCAGCTTTCTGCCCGTGATGGCAACTATGCGGTCATCAAGATGCCCTCTGGCGAGACGCGCCTCATCCTCGTCACATGCAAGGCCACTGTCGGCGCCGTCGGCAATTCCGACCACGCCCTCGAGAGGTCTGGCAAGGCAGGGCGCTCTCGTTGGCTCGGACGGCGCCCGCGTGTCCGCGGTGTGGCAATGAACCCGGTCGACCACCCGATGGGTGGTGGTGAGGGACGCGCCTCTGGCGGTCATCCGCGCTCTCGCAAGGGTCTGCTCGCCAAGGGATACAAGACGCGTGCTCCCAAGAAGCCGTCGTCGAAGTACATCATTGAGAGACGTAAAAAGTAACCGCCTAACCTAGTACCATCATGAGCAGATCTTTAAAGAAAGGACCATATATCAACGTCAAGCTCGAGAAGAAAATCTTGGCAATGAATGAGTCCGGCAAAAAGTCGGTCATCAAGACCTGGGCCAGGGCTTCCATGATTTCGCCAGATTTCGTCGGCCACACTGTCGCCGTCCACAACGGCAACAAGTTCATCCCCGTGTACATCACGGAGAACATGGTCGGACACAAGCTCGGTGAGTTCGCGCTCACACGCACGTTCCGTGGTCACAGCGGCAACCGCAAGTAGTAGTCGCTAGTCGAAACACTTTTCAGCAAAAGAATAATGAGCAAAAGAAAAAGAATAATGGCGGATGCCATCAAGGAGGCGCGCAAGACGCAATATTTCGCCTCCCTGCGCAACTGCCCCACCTCCCCGCGAAAGATGAGGCTCCTCGCCGACCTCATCAGGGGCAAGGAGGTCAACCATGCGCTCGGCATCCTCAAGTTCTCCAAGCAGGTCTCCTCTAGGCCCCTGGAGAAGCTCCTTCTCTCGGCCATCGACAACTGGAAGCAGAAGAACGAGGGCAAGAACGTCGAGGAGGCCAACCTCTACGTCAAGACCATCTTCGTCGACTCGGCGAGGATGCTCAAGCGTCTGCGCCCGGCGCCGCAAGGCCGCGCGCACCGCATCCTCAAGCGCTCCAACCACGTCACCATTTTTGTCGACAGCAAACCTACCGATAACAAGGAGAAATAAGAGTCATGGGACAGAAGACTAATCCAATTAGCAACAGGCTCGGCATCGTCCGTGGCTGGGACTCCGTTTGGTATGGCGGCAAGAACTTCGGTGAGAAGCTTGTCGAGGACCGGAAGATTCGCAACTACATCTATGAGCGTCTGAGCAAGAACAGCCTCTCGCGAGTAATCATCGAGAGGACGCTCAAGTTCGTCAACGTGGCGGTCTACACCGCTAAGCCGGGGCTTATCATCGGCAAGAGCGGCGAGCTTGTCAACAAGCTCAAGGAGGAGCTGGTCAAGATTACCGGCAAGGAGGTGCAAATCAACATCTACGAGGTCAAGCGCCCCGACTGCGACGCCACGATTGTGGCAAACGACATCGCGCGCAAGATTGAGGGACGTGTGGCATACCGCCGCGCCGTCAAGATGGCTATGGCAAACGCCATGCGCAACCAGGCCGAGGGCATCAAGATCCAGGTCTGCGGCCGCCTCAACGGCGCCGAGATGACGCGCCACGAGAAGTTCAAGGAGGGCCGCACGCCGCTCCACACTTTCCGTGCCGACATCGACTACGCGCTCGCCGAGGCCCACACCAAGATGGGCGTCATCGGCGTCAAGGTGTGGATATGCAAAGGCGAGGTCTACGGCAAGCGCGACCTCTCGCTGCCCATCATCGACAAGACGCAGAAGCAGGCGGGAGACCGCGACAATGGCTTCCGCGGAGACCGCGGGCCGCGCAGAAGGAGGAACAACAACCAGCAGCATTAATTGATTTTTCGAGATGTTACAACCTAAGAGAGTCAAATATAGAAGGCCGCAAGACGGCCGGCGCAAGAACGTCGGCATAGCGCACCGCGGCACCGAGCTCGCTTTCGGCTCTTTCGGCATCAAGGCCCTCGGCACGCTCTGGATCACGGCGCGCCAGATCGAGGCCGCGCGTATCGCCGTCACGCGCTACATGCAGCGCGAGGGGCAGATCTGGATCCGCATCTTCCCCGACAAGCCCATAACCCGCAAGCCCGCCGATGTCCGTATGGGTAAGGGTAAGGGCGACCCCGCAGGGTTCGTCGCGCCCGTCAAGCCCGGGATGGTGCTTTTCGAGTGCGAGGGCGTCTCGCTGGAGGTGGCCAAGGAGGCTCTGAGGCTCGCGGCGCAGAAGCTGCCGATCAAGACCAAGTTCATTGTCCGCCGAGACTTTGTTGAATCTGCTAACGCTTAGTGACCGTATGAAGGCATCGGAGATAAGGGCTCTCTCTGTCTCAGAGATTGAGGAGAAAATCGCAGCATCGAGGCTCGAGCTTCAGAAGCTCAGAATCGACAACGCTACTTCTCCGCTTGAGAACCCCATGAAAATCAAGAAAATGCGTAAGGACATCGCAAGGCTGATGACCATCCTTACCGAGAAGAACAACTCTGCAAAATAAGACCGGAGATGGAAGAAAGGAACCGCAGGAAAGTGCGCATCGGTGTTGTCGTGAGCGACAAGATGCAGAAATCCATCGTCGTGGCCGTCGAGGAGCGCAAGATGCACCCGCTCTACGGCAAGTTCGTCAAGAGGACGAAGAAGCTGCATGCGCATGACGAGAACGAGGAGGCGCACATCGGCGACTCCGTCGAGCTCATGGAGACTCGCCCTCTGAGCAAGACTAAGAGGTGGAGACTGGTTAGAATCGTCGAAAAGGCTAAGTAAACAATGATACAGACAGAATCCAGGCTTGCTGTTGCCGACAACAGCGGAGCGAAAGAAGTCCTTTGCATCCACGTCCTGGGAGGCTCTTTCAGGCGCTACGCCTCCATTGGCGACAAGATTGTCGTCACTGTCAAGGACGCCATCCCGTCGAGCGACATCAAGGCGGGGACGGTCAGCAAGGCGGTCATCGTCAGGACGAAAAAGGAGGTGAGGCGCCCCGACGGCTCCTACATCCGTTTTGACGACAACGCTTGCGTCCTGCTCAACAACGCCGGAGAGTTGAGGGGCACGCGTATCTTCGGCCCAGTGGCGCGAGAGCTCCGCGACGGCTACATGAAGATTGTTTCGTTGGCTCCGGAGGTTATCTAATTCACTACGCAAGGCAATGGCTAAACTGCATATCAAGAAAGGCGATGTCGTCATAGTCAACTGTGGCGACGACAAGGGCAAGGAGGGCAAAGTCCTCTCCGTCGACCCCAAGAAGCAACGCGCCATCGTCGAGGGGGTCAACATTGTCAGCAAGGCTACCAAGCCCTCTGCTGCCAACCCCCAGGGCGGAATCGTTAAGAAGGAGGCGGCGATCCACATCTCCAACCTTAACGTCAAGGACCCCAAGACTGGGCTGCCAACCCGAATCGGGAGGCGCAAGAACGACGAAGGCAAATCTGTTAGATACTCTAAAAAATCAGGCGAGGAGATTAAATAATGGCTGAGCTTAACAACGCCCTCGAACCTTCCCTCAGGAAGTTCTACACGGAGCAAATCGTCCCCCAGCTCATGAAGGAGTTCAACTACTCCTCCGTCATGCAGTGCCCCAAGATTGAGAAGATTGTCCTCAATCAGGGCCTGGGCGAGGCTACGCAAGACAAGAAGATCATCGAGATCGCCAAAAAGGAGATGGCGCTCATCTCCGGGCAGCAACCCATCGAGACCAAGTCGCGCAAGGACATTGCCGGCTTCAAGCTTCGCAAGAACACGCCAATCGGTGTCAAGGTGACGCTCCGCAGGAACAAGATGTATGAGTTCCTTGAGAGGCTCATCCGCATCTCCCTGCCGCGAATCCGCGACTTCAAGGGCGTCGAGGGCAAGCTCGACGGGCGCGGCAACTACACCCTTGGCATCACCGAGCAGATTATCTTCCCCGAAATTAATCTCGACACGGTCGCCAAAATTCAAGGCATGAATATTACCTTTGTTACTTCTGCCGGGTCTGACGCCGAGGCTTACGCCCTCCTCAAGGCTTTCGGGATCCCCTTCAAGCAGAAAAATAATTAATCAGTCTGAAGCTGTATGGCAAAAGAATCAATGAAAGCCCGCGAGCGCAAGAGGGCCATGATGGTGGCCAAATACGCTGAGAAGCGCAAGCAACTCAAGGCCGAGGGCAACTACGAGGCTTTGCAGGACCTGCCGAAGAACTCCTGCCCCACGCGTCTGCACAACAGGTGCATGATTTCCGGGCGTCCGAGAGGCTATATGCGTCAGTTCGGCATCTCGCGTATCGAGTTTCGTATCCTTGCGTCGCAGGGTCTCATCCCCGGCGTCAAGAAGGCTAGCTGGTAGTCAATTATTTTTAAGTGTTAAATATTGTCTTGGCGTGCCAAGATTAATTTAAACTTTTCTTTACTTATATGGTATCAGATCCCATAGCGGACTTCCTGACGCGAATCAGGAATGCCATCCTTGCGAAGCACAGAGTCGTGGAGATTCCGGCTTCAAACTTGAAGAAAGATATGACCAAGATTCTCTTCGAGAAGGGTTATATTCTTAACTACAAGTTCGTCGATGACAACAAGCAGGGTGTCATCAAGATTGCTCTCAAGTACGACCCCAAGAGCAATGCACCGGCCATCAGGATGCTCAAGCGCGTCTCTACACCGGGCCTGCGCAGCTACGTCGGCTACCGCGAGATTCCCCGCGTCATCAATGGTCTCGGCATCGCTATCGTCTCGACGTCCAAGGGCGTCTTGACCGACAAGGAGGCCAGGGCAGAGAAAGTTGGCGGCGAGGTTCTGTGTTACATCTACTAAAGTGAGGAGGTAAACGCAATGTCAAGAATTGGAAAACTCCCGGTGGTAATCCCCGCCGGTGTCAGTGTGGATATTAAGGACAACCTCGTCACTGTCAAGGGCCCCAAGGGCGAGCTTTCGCAGCAGGTCGACGCCTCGATAGGCGTCAAGGTCGAGGACGGCAAGCTGCTCTTCACCCGTTCGTCCGACGAGAAGGAGCAACGTTCGCTCCACGGCCTCTACCGCGCCCTCGTCAACAACATGGTCGTCGGCGTCTCGACGGGCTACACCAAGAAGCTGGAGCTTGTCGGTGTCGGCTACAGGGCTGTGGCTCAGAACAACATCCTCGAGCTTGCGCTCGGCTTCTCCCACGGCGTCTACATCCAGCTCCCCAAGGAGGTCAAGGTCGAGGCCGTCATGGACCGCAAGAGCAACCCCATCATCACTCTTGAGTCTGCCGACAAGCAGCTCCTCGGTCAGGTCTGCGCCAAGATCCGCTCGTTCCGCATGCCTGAGCCGTACAAGGGCAAGGGCATCAAGTTCGTTGGCGAGCAGATTCGCCGCAAGGCTGGCAAGTCTGCCAAGGCTAACTCTTAAACTCTCTGACAATGGCTTTTTCTAAAATAGCAAGGCGCTTAAAGATTAAGAGGCGCATCCGCGGCAAGGTTAATGGCACCGCCGAGCGCCCGCGTATGTCGGTCTTCCGTAGCAACAAGCAGATTTACGTCCAGTTGGTCGACGACCAGGCGGGGCGCACGCTCTTGGCGCGCTCGTCGAAGAACCTCACGGACTTCTCCGGCAACAAGGTTGAGCAGGCCGCAGCTGTGGGCAAGCTCGTAGGGGCTGCCGCAATCGAGGCAGGCATCACCAAAGTCGTCTTCGACCGCAACGGCTACCTCTATCACGGACGTGTACAATCTTTGGCCGACGCGGCTCGCGAGGCCGGTCTTAAATTCTAGTTCCGATGGCAGATAACATCAACAGGGTAAGAAATCTCAACGATTTGGAGTTGCAAGACCGCCTGGTGGCTCTCAACCGCGTCACCAAGGTGACCAAGGGTGGTCGTGCCTTCACTTTCGCCGCCATCGTCGTCGTTGGCGACGGCAAGGGAGTCATCGGGATGGGCCTGGGCAAGGCCGGCGAGGTCACTTCGGCCATCTCCAAGGCTACCGAGGCAGCCAAGAAGAACCTCGTCCGCGTCGCCATCGTCAACGGCACGCTGCCTCACGAGGTCGAGTTCCGCTTCGGCGGCTCCAAGGTCTTCATGAGGCCTGCCTCCAAGGGTACTGGTCTGACGTGCGGCGGCGCCATGCGCGCCGTCCTCGAGACGGCGGGTGTCCGCGACATCCTCGCAAAGTCGAGGGGGTCGTCCAACCCCCACAACCTCGTCAAGGCCACAATCATGGGCCTGTGCGAGCTCCGCGACGCCTACACCATTGCGCAGCAGCGCGGCATCTCGATGGACAAAGTGTTTAACGGCTAAAACTCTCGGCAATGGCACAGATCAAGATTACCCAAGTCAGGAGCATCATCAACAGGCCGGCTTGCCAGAGGAAAGTCCTCGTAGCACTGGGCATACGTAAACTCAACCACTCCGTCGTCAAGGAGGACAACGCCTCCATCCGCGGCATGATTGCCAAGGTGCACCACCTTGTCAAGGTTGAATCTGTAAACAATTAATTGACCTAGTTCATATCATGGATTTAAGCAATTTGAAGCCTGCCTACGGCTCCACACATCACGACAAGCGTTTGGGACGTGGCGAGGGCTCTGGCCGGGGAGGCACGTCTACCCGTGGTAGCAAAGGCGCCAAGTCCAGGTCCGGATATAAGAGGAAGTTCGGTTTCGAGGGTGGACAGATGCCACTGCAGCGTCGTCTGCCGAAGTTCGGCTTCAAGTGTCCCAACAGGATTGAGTATAAGGCTATCAACGTCTCCACGTTGCAGGAGATTGCCGAGAGGGGTGGGGTCGATGAGATCACCCCGGAGGTGCTCCGCAATTTTGGCATGGTCTCCAAGAACGACTTCGTGAAGATTCTCGCCAATGGGGAGCTCAAGGCCAAGCTCGTCGTCAAGGCTCACGCCTTCTCCAAGAAGGCGGCCGAGGCCATCGCCGCCGCCGGCGGCTCCACGGAGGTGCTGAGCAAAGGCAAGAGAAAGCCAGAGGTGGCAGAAAACTAGTGACAGATGAAGAAACTGGTCGAAACCATTCGCAACATCTGGAAAATCGATGAACTGAAAAACAGGATCCTAACTACGTTAGGATTCCTGTTGGTTTATCGTTTGGGCTCTTTCGTCGTTCTCCCTGGTGTCAACCCCAACTCGCTTGCCAACCTCCAAAGTCAGACTAGCGGGGGTGTCATGGGTCTGCTCGATATGTTCTCCGGCGGCGCGTTCTCCAATGCGTCGATTCTCGGTCTCGGGATCATGCCCTACATATCGGCGTCGATTGTGGTCCAGCTCCTCGGTATGGTCATCCCCTATTTCCAGAGGCTTCAGAGAGATGGTGAGAGTGGACGTAACAAAATCAACCAGATTACTCGTCTGCTTACTGTCGTGATTCTGCTCCTGCAGGCTCCCGCCTATATCGCCAATCTCTACTATCAGCTCCCTGCCGAGGCTTTCTCCATGGACAGGGCGTTCTTCACTGTCGCCAGCACCATAATCCTCACCGCCGGGACGATGTTCGTCATGTGGCTCGGCGAGAAGATTACGGACCGAGGCATCGGCAATGGCATTTCGCTCATAATCATGGTGGGCATCATCGCGCGGCTTCCCCACTCCCTTGTGGCCGAGTTTGCTAACAAGCTCTCGGTCAACAACCAGGACGGTGGCCTTGTGGCGTTGCTCATCGAGTTTGTTGTCCTCTTCTTCGTCTTCGTCGGGACCATCGCCCTGGTGCAGGCCACTAGGCGGATTCCCGTCCAGTATGCCAAGAGGATTGAGGGCAACAAGCAGTATGGTGGTGTGCGTCAGTACATTCCCCTGAAGATTAACGCCGCGAATGTCATGCCTATCATCTTTGCGCAGGCTCTCATGTTCCTGCCGGTCACTTTCGCCGGCTTCGTCGACCAGGAGGGTTCGCAAGGGTTTGTCTCGACGTTCTCCGACTTCACGGGCTTTTGGTACAACTTCACGTTCGCCCTCCTCATCGTCCTCTTCACCTACTTCTACACTGCGCTGATAATCAATCCGCAGCAGATGGCCGAGGACATGAAGAGGAACAACGGCTACATCCCGGGTGTCAAGCCCGGCAAGAAGACGGCGGAGTTCATCGACACTGTGATGTCGCGCATAACCCTCCCTGGGTCGGTCATGCTCGCCATCGTCGCAATCCTCCCTGCTTTCGCAACCATAGCCGGTGTTGAGGCGTCGTTCGCGCAGTTCTATGGCGGCACTTCGCTCCTAATCCTTGTCGGCGTCGTCCTCGACACGCTGCAGCAAATAGAGAGCCACCTGCTCATGCGGCACTACGACGGGCTGATGAAGTCCGGCCGGATCATGGGTCGCTCGTTTGGGACATCGGCGCGATGATATTCAGATAGCTCCCCGCCTGCGGCCTTAGGGTTGTGGCGGGGAGTCATTTTGACAAACTCTATATTTGTCAGATAGAGCTTGTTGTGCTATATTTGCGTCCGAATTTAAAAGTGTCGTATGCCGAAACAGTCCTCTATAGAGCAAGACGGTGTCATCAAGGAGGCTCTCTCTAACGCGATGTTTAGGGTGGAGCTGGAGAACGGTCATGTCATCACCGCCCACATTTCGGGCAAGATGCGCATGAACTACATCAAAATATTGCCCGGAGACAGGGTCAAGGTCGAGATTTCGCCGTACGACCTCACAAAGGGCCGTATCTCATATCGCTACAAATAACTCAACATGAAAGTTAGAGCATCTATCAAGAAACGCAGCGCCGACTGCAAGATTGTCAGGCGCAAGGGGCGCTTGTATGTGATTTGCAAGAAGAACCCCAAACTTAAACAACGTCAAGGATAATCTATTATGGCAAGAATCGCAGGAGTCGACGTCCCGTCTAACAAGATTGGTGAGGTCGCATTGACTTACATTTACGGTATTGGCCGGAGCACAGCAGTTAAGATTCTAGAGAAGGCCGGGATCGATCGTAGTGTAAAAGTAAACGACTGGAGTGACGCCCAAATCCAGGCCGTCCGCGAAATTATTGGTGCCAATTATAAGGTCGAGGGTGAGCTCCGCTCCGAGGTGCAGCTCAACATCAAGAGGCTCATGGACATCGGTTGCTACCGTGGCATCCGCCATCGCCTCGGTCTCCCCGTGCGTGGTCAGTCGACCAAGAACAACGCGCGTACCCGTAAGGGCAAGAAGAAGACCGTCGCTAACAAGAAGAAGGCTACTAAATAATTGAACCCATGGCTAAGAAAGCAGCTGCACTCAAGAAGAAAGTGGTCAAGATTGAGGCTCTTGGCGAGGCTCACATCCACTCCTCTTTCAACAACATAATCATCACTCTGACCAACACGCAGGGGCAGACCATTTCGTGGTCCAGCGCCGGCAAGATGAACTTCAAGGGGTCGAAGAAGAACACCCCCTATGCGGCACAGACAGCAGCCACCGACTGTGCCAAGGTTGCCTACGACCTCGGTCTCCGCAAGGTCAAGGTCTATGTCAAGGGTCCCGGTAACGGCCGTGAGGCGGCTATCAGGGCCATCCATGCGGCAAACATCGAGGTGACGGAGATTGTCGACGTCACTCCGCTGCCGCACAACGGTTGCCGCCCGCCTAAGAGGCGCAAAGTCTAGTCTTTTTATCTCAGTATCAATCTGTTTTTGATTTTGCATTTTGAATCGTGAATGGTATGATTTTCATCAGATAATCTAGCGGCTGCCATATTCATCATTTGAAATCAAAATTGACAAGTCAAAACAACAAGTAATGGCAAGGTACATTGGCCCAAGAACCAAAATTGCCCGCAAGTTCGGAGAGGCAATCTTTGGCCCAGACAAGTATTTCGAGCATCGTAACTTCCCTCCCGGCCAGCACGGCCGCGACCGTCGCGGTAAGATTTCCGAGTACGGCGTACAGCTTAAGGAGAAGCAGAAAGCTAAGTATACCTACGGACTTTTGGAGCGTCAGTTCCGCATCGCCTACGCCGACGCGAAGAGGGCTAAGGGCGTCACGGGCGAGGTGCTCCTCCAAATCCTCGAGACGCGTCTCGACAACGTCGTCTACCGCCTAGGTATCGCGCCGACGCGTGCGGCGGCCCGCCAGCTCGTCGGGCACAAGCACATCGTCGTCGACGGCAAGGTGGTCAACATCCCGTCGTTCCGCGTCAAGCCGGGCCAGGTGGTCGGCGTCCGCGAGAAGAGCAAGTCGCTCGAGGTCATCACCAACGCTTTGGCTTCCAGGTCGTCGCGCTACTCTTGGCTTCAGTGGGACAACAACAGCATGGCGGGGACTTTCCTCAACGTGCCGGAGAGGGCTGATATTCCAGAAAACATCAAGGAGCAGTTGATCGTCGATTTGTACTCTAAGTAAAATTATTCTTATGGCAATTTTAGCTTTCCAAAGACCAGAAAAAGTCATAATGCTCGAGAACGACGAGAAGTTCGGTCGTTTCGAATTCCGTCCTCTTGAACCAGGTTATGGCATTACCATTGGAAATGCCTTAAGAAGAATTTTAATCAACTCCCTTGAAGGGTACGCCATCACGTCAATTAAGATTGGCGGTGTTCTGCACGAGTTCGCTACAATCCCGGGGGTGATTGACGACGTTACGCAAATCATCCTCAACCTCAAGCAAGTACGTTTCCGCAGCATCTCTGAGGAGACGGAGACGGCTACGCTCTCGGTCACTGGGCAGTCGCAGGTCAAGGCCGGGGACTTCAACAAAGTCCTTTCCGGCTTCGAGGTTCTCAACCCAGAGCTTGTCATCTGCAACCTCAACGAGGACGCGCACTTCGAGATCACTTTCACCATCAACAAGGGGCGCGGCTATGTCCGAGCCGACGAGAACGAGGTGGAGGAGCCGAAGGCCGACCGCGAGGCCAAGGACAAGGACGAAAAGGAGAAGGAGGTCGCGACCATCGCGATAGACTCCATATTCACGCCGATTGTCAATGTCAAGTACGACGTTGAGAATTTCCGCGTCCAGCAGAAGACGGACTACGAGAAGCTCGTCCTGGAGATTACCACCGACGGCTCCATTGCGCCAAAAGACGCCCTCAAAGAGGCCGCCAAGATCCTCATCTACCACTTCATGCTCTTCTCTGACGACAAGATTACCGTCGACGAGGGCGAGAAGACGTCGGGCGACGAGTTCGACGAGGAGGTCTTGCGCATGAGGCAGCTGCTTAAGAGCCGTCTTGCCGACATGGATCTCTCCGTCCGCGCCCTCAACTGCCTCAAGGCGGCCGAGGTCGAGACGCTTGGCGAGCTGGTCACCTACCACAGGAATGACCTGCTCAAGTTCCGCAACTTCGGCAAGAAGTCGCTCAACGAGCTTGACGATCTGCTAGCGAATCTGAACTTGTCGTTCGGCATGGACACGTCAAAGTATAAACTCGATAAAGAATAATTACGATGCGTCATAATAAGAAATTCAACCACTTGGGTCGGACGAGCGCACATCGTAAAGCCATGCTCTCCAATATGGCATGCTCGCTGATTCTCCACAAGAGAATCACGACCACTGTTGCCAAGGCCAAGGCTTTGCGTGTCTATGTTGAGCCGCTCATCAACAAGACCAAGAACTTGACGACGGTAGACGACAAGCGCAGCGCGCAGCGCCTCGTCTTCCGCCACCTGCACAACAACGCCGCGACCAAGGAGCTCTTCACTGAGATTGCCGACAAGGTTGCCAACCGCCCCGGCGGCTACACCCGTATCCTCAAGACAGGCTATCGCCTGGGAGACGGGGCCGACATGTGCTTCATCGAGCTTGTGGACTACAACGCCAACATGCTCGCCGCGCCCAAAAAGGCGGAGGAGAAGAAGCGCACCCGCCGCGGACGCGCCAAGAAGACTGCCGCCGAGGCCGAGGCTCCTGCCGAGGCTCAGACGGAGGCTAAGGCTGAGTAGGGAGCTTATCCTTGCCGTTTTAGACATGTGGAGGGGAGATTTTCTCCCCTCCTTTTGCTTTTCCCCCTCTTTTGCTTTATTTTTGCACACTGCGCCTCTGTGCGCGTGGCTCAATCTTTACTCTACCACCCGATGCGCTTGCGTAACGTCTCCAATCTTGTGGCGGCCCTCTTTGCCGCCATGTCTGTCTGTGGCTGTGGGAATGGTGGCGTGGCCGACGCCGTGATTGTCTCAGTGGGCGACGCGACTCTGACGCGGTCGCAGCTCATGTCCGCATTGCCGGCTACTGTCTCGGCCGTCGACAGCGCGGTGCTGGCCGACGAGTTCGTCCGGAAGTGGGCCTACCGGCAGGTCCTGTTGCGCAAGGCGTCGCAATATTTGGGCGACGAGACGGCCGACATCGAGGACATTGTGGCTGAATATCGCGCGTCGCTAATCATCGAGACATATCAGAACAAGCTCGTCGGGCAGAAGTTCAACTCCGAGGTCTCGTCGGGCGACGTGCAGGACTACTATGACAAGATGAAGCAGAACTTTGTCTTGTCCGACGCCATCGTCAAGGGCTGTTGGGCGATATTGCCCGCCGACGCGCCGGGGATCAAGGACTTCCTCAAGACACTGTCTAAGTTCGACGAGCAGTCGTCGCTGAGCGTCGAGGAGTATCTGTTCCGCAACGCCCAGAAATATAAGAACTCTTTCGACAATTGGATTTCTCTCTCCGAGATCCGTTGTTTCTTCCCCGCCGACTTCCTGCCCGACAACGTCAAGTCGCTCACCCGCTCCATGCCCATCGTCAAGACGGGCAAAGACGGCAAGCTCATGTTGCTCAAGGTGACGCAGACGATTCCCGCCGGGGAGGTGGCGCCGGTGGAGTTCGTGCGCGGCGACATCGCCAACATCATTGTTGGGAAGAGAAAGCTCGACTTCCTCGGCGAGGCAAACAAAGACATCTATAACAACGCCCTCCGGACGGGCGAAATCAAGTTCTACGGAAAGAATGACTAGAAATATGCTCCTATCGCTGTGCGCCGCGGCCCTGTCGGCCGCGTTGTCGTCGCCCGCGGCGTCGCAGAAGAAGCTCATCGACGAGGTTGTCGCCTCGGTTGGCGACGACGCCATCTTGAGTTCCGACATCGAATACCAATATGGCCAGGCCATGATTGAGGGCGTCAACTTCAATGGCGACATGAAGTGCCACATCTTCGAGCAGCTGCTCATCCAGAAGCTCATGATAAACCAGGCCAAGATTGACAGCGTGGAGGTCAAAGACGCCGAGGTCATGCAGCAGGTCGATGCCCGCGTCAACTACTTCGTCCAGCAGGTCGGGGGGCAGGACAAGCTGGAGGAGTATTTCAACAAGCCTCTCCAGCAGATTCGGCGCGACCAGATGGAGACCGTCCGCACCCAGATGATTACGCAGAGGATGCAGCAGGAGATAGGCAAAAACATCAAGGTGACCCCGTCTGACATCCGCAAGTTCTATTCCTCGCTCAGCCAAGACAGCATCCCTTTCGTCCCGACGCAATATGAGATTCAGCAGATTGTCGTCTACCCGGAGGTGGAGCAGGCCGAGATTGACCGCGTCAAGGACCGGCTCCGCGACTTCCAGCGGCAGGTGGCCGAGGGGCGCGACTTCGCCACGCTCGCCGTCCTCTACTCCGAGGACCCCGGCTCGGCGTCGCGCGGGGGCGACTTGGGGTGGTATTCGCGCTCGGGCTTCGTCCCGGAGTTCTCGGCCGTGGCTTTCAACATGCGCGACAAGGGCAAGGTCTCGAAGATTGTCGAGACGGAGTTCGGCTATCACATCATCCAGCTCATCGACCGCAGGGGAGACCGCATCAACTGCCGTCACATATTGCTGAAGCCCAAAGTGTCGGCCGAGAGCCGGGGCAAGGCCACGACGTTCCTCGACACCGTGGTCAAATATGTCGACGAGGGGAAGCTGACTTTCGAGCAGGCCGCGATGCAGTTCTCGATGGACAAGGACACGCGCTCCAACGGCGGCGTCATGGTCAACCCCGAGGACGGGACGGTCAAGTTCCAGCTCGGGCAGGTCCCCGCCGAGATAGCCAAGGCCATCCAGGGCCTGAGGCCCGGCCAGGTCTCGAAGCCGTTCGCCATGATGGACGAGAAGAAAGGCAAGGAGACGATGCGCATCGTGCGCCTCGTGGCCAAGCACGACCCGCACCGGGCCAATGTGGCCGACGACTACGACATGCTCAAGGAGATGGTCGAGAACAGCAAGCGCAAGCAGATGCTCGACGAATGGATCTTGGCCAAGCAGAAGGAGCTCTACGTCGTCGTCACGCCCGACTGGCGGGGGTGCGACTTCCAATATAAGGGCTGGGCGCAATGACCCGCGGGGCACTGCTGGCCCTGACCCTGCTGTCCCTGGGCGGGGCGACGGTGGCGGCGCAGAAGACCATACGGGTCAAGATTGACCGCGCCGACGTCTTGCGCCACGACGACAAGGTCGGCAAGAACACACAGTCGCTCAATGGGGACGTCCGGCTGTCGCACCAGGGGACGATCCTCTTGTGCGACAGTGCCTATATGTACAACGACTCGAACGTCGTCGTGTGCTACGGCAATGTCCACGTCATCCAGAACGACTCCATCCACCTCTATGGCGACAGGCTGACATACCTGGGCGACAAGGGCCTGGCCCGCGTCCGGCAGAACGTCCGCGTCAACAAGGGCACGACGTGGCTCTACACGGAGCACCTCGACTACGACCGCGCCCGCGACGAGGCCTATTTCTTCAACGGCGGCAAGGTGGTCGACAAGGACAACACCCTGACCTCCGTCCGCGGCGTCTACCTGCCCATGACCAACGACGTGTTCTTCAAGGAGGACGTCGTCGGGCGGTCGCCCAACTACGACATGCTCTCCGACACGGCGGCGTTCAACACCCGGACGGAGGTCGTCTCCATCCTCGGCCCGACGACCATCACGACGTCGGACTCCATGGTCATCGACAGCGACAAGGGGTGGTACGACACCCGCGCCGGCGTGGCCAAACTGCTCAGCAACAACCGCCTGCACTCCATCCGCAACCGCAGCACCCTCGTCGGGCGGACAATCCTCTACGAGAGGCGCAAGGGTCTCGGCACGGCGTGGGACGACATGGTGCTGACCGACTCCACCGACCAGGTCTCCGTCTTGGGCGACTACGGCTTCTACAACGAGATTACGCGCGAGGCCATGGCGACGCACCGCGCCATGCTCACGCAGGTCTACGGCCGCGACACGCTCTTCCTCCACGCCGACACTTTCCGCGTCGTCCCCCTGGCCGACACGAGCCGGCTCATCAAGGCTTTCCACAACGTCAAGGCCTTTCGCGCCGACCTCCAGGCGCGTTGCGACTCGCTCGTCTTCGACTTCCGCGACTCCGTGGCCACGCTCTACGATATGCCCGTCGTGTGGTCGCAGGGCAGCCAGATGACGGCCAACGTCATAAAGCTCTATACGCGGGACAGGGCGTTCTACAAGTCCGAGCTCGTCGACGGGGCTTTCGTCATCTCCATCGAGCCCGACTCCGTGGGCTTCGACCAGGTCAAGGGAAAGCTCATCACCGGCCACATCCGCGACAACGAGCTCTACCTCATCGACGTCGACGGCAACGGGCAGACGATATACTACCCCAAGGACGGGCCCAACCTCATCGGGATGAACCGGGCCGAGAGCAGCAACATGAGCATATGGCTCCGCGACAGGAGGATCCACAACATCATGATGCGCGTCTCGCCGGCCGGCAACATGAACCCGCCGATGCTCGTCGGCGAGCAAGACAGTAAGCTCGCCGGCTTCCGCTGGCTCGACGACTACCGCCCGAAGCGAAAGGAGGACATATTCCTGCGGCTGGAGATCCCCGAGGACCTGCAGGCGCAGGAGGAGGTCTATGTCGGATATGACTTCGACGACATAGAGTGATTGAAACTTTTTCCTACATTCGCGACTAGTTAAGACGTCGTAATAACTGATAAGCTATGTATTGGACTCTAGAATTGGCCTCGAAACTCGAGGATGCCCCTTGGCCGGCCACCAAGGACGAGCTCATTGACTATGCTACGCGCTCCGGCGCCCCCCTGGAGGTCATCGAGAACCTCCAAGAGATTGAGGACGACGGGGAGGTTTACGAAAGCATTGAGGACATTTGGCCGGACTATCCAAGCAACGAGGACTTCTTCTTCAACGAGGACGAGTATTGATGTCCGCCGACTCGAAAGTATAGACAACAGGTTGAGGCTGCCCACTGGCGCGTCGGAGTGCCGAGGTGGGCGGTCTTTTTTTTGATATTTCAGAATGTCACAGCAGAAAAGATTCTTCCTGGACGAGGAGCAGATTCCCCGCCGGTGGTTCAACATTGCGGCGGTGATGCCCAACAAGCCCATGCCGCCCCTCAACCCCAAGACGCGCAAGCCCCTGACGGCCGAGGACCTCTTCCCCATTTTCTCCGAGGAGGTCTCGCGCCAGGAGATGAACATGACCGACGAGTGGATAGACATCCCCGAGCCCGTGCGCGACATCTACAAGAGCTACCGCAGCACGCCGCTCGTCCGCGCCTACGGCCTCGAAAAGGCGCTCGACACGCCGGCCCACATATATTTCAAGAACGAGAGCGTCAGCCCCGTGGGCTCGCACAAGCTCAACTCCGCCCTGGCGCAGGCCTACTACTGCAAGCGGCAGGGCGTCACCAACGTCACGACGGAGACCGGCGCCGGCCAGTGGGGCTGCGCCCTGGCCTATGCCGCCAGCGTCTTCGGCCTTGAGGCCGCCGTCTACCAGGTCAAGATAAGCTACAACCAGAAGCCCTACCGGCGGAGCATCATGCAGACTTTCGGGGCGCAGGTGACGCCCTCGCCCTCCATGTCGACGCGAGCGGGCAAGGACATCCTGACCCGCGACCCCAACAACCAGGGCTCGCTCGGCACGGCCATCTCCGAGGCCGTGGAGCTGGCGCTGACGACGCCCAACTGCAAGTACACCCTCGGCTCCGTCCTCAGCCACGTCACCCTCCACCAGACCGTCATAGGCCTGGAGGCCGAGAGGCAGATGGAGATGGCTGGCGAGTGGCCCGACGTCGTCATTGCGTGCTTCGGCGGGGGGTCCAACTTCGGCGGCATAGCCTTTCCGTTCATGCGCCACAACATCGCCGGCGGCCGGCGCACGCGCTTCGTGGCCGCCGAGCCCGCCTCGTGCCCCAAGCTGACGCACGGCGTCTTCCAATATGACTTTGGCGACGTGGCGGGCTACACGCCCCTGCTCCCCATGTTCACCCTGGGCCACAACTTCATGCCGGCCAACATCCACGCCGGCGGGCTGCGCTACCACGGCGCGGGCGTCATCGTCAGCCAGCTCCTCAAAGACGGCCTCATGGAGGCGGCGGACATCCGGCAGTCGGAGAGCTTCAAGGCCGGCGTCCTCTTCGCCCGCGCCGAGGGCATCGTGCCGGCACCCGAGTCGTGCCACGCCATAGCCACGGCCGTGCGCGAGGCGCAAAGGTGCAAAGAGGAGGGGCGGCAGGAGGTCATCCTCTTCAACCTCTCCGGCCACGGGCTTATCGACATGAGCGCCTACGACCAGTTCCTCAGCGGGAGCCTCCTCGACTTCGAGGTCTCCGACGACGACGTGCGGCGCAACATAGCCGAGCTCGACAAGATTATCTGACCCCGCCCGTAGCGACGGGGCGGGCGGCCTAGCGGGCGGCGCGGAGAGAAGGTCCGCGCCGCCTTTCGTCTGCCGCCGCGCGCCGTCCCGGGGTCTCCCTTTTATCGCTATATTTGCGGTGGCGCGGAAGAGTTGTTTTTTCAGTTCCCAGTCATGACTAAGGATAGTTTTTTTGAGCTTCTGTCTGGCGAAGTCGAGTCGTACAAGGCGTACTTGGAGACGGCGGACAACCAATGGATTGTCAAAGGGTTTGTCGATGTCTACAAGAACGTCTACCCCATATCGGGTGACACGAAGGTCGTTTCTAAAGTCATCGAGATTTTGTTGACTCCCAAACTTAATGCGTTTGCCGAGAAGAACGGGTTGACGTTGGAGCTTCCGACGAGGCAGAATTACTACCCCGATTTTACTTTCCGGGATGCCGATGGCAATCTGTTCGCCGTGGACTTCAAGACAAGCTATTACGATGGGAATAAGGTAAATGGATTGACGTTGGGGTCGTATTGGGGCTATTTCCGCCTCCGGAACCGCGCAATGAACATGGACCGCCCCTATGGGGAGTACAAGTGCCATATTGTCGTAGGTCTGCTATACAAACAACTATGTGTGGGCCCCGTGGGGCGGCACGTCGCCTGTTCTCTCGAGGAGATGTCAGAGATGAAGTCCGTGATAGGAGATTTTTTGCTCTTTGTCCAGCCGAAGTGGAAGATTGCGCTAGACAGACCCGGCAGTGGCAACACAAGGAACATTGGCGGCGTGGAGCGTCTCGACGACCTGGTCAATGGGGCCGGGCCGTTTGCCGAATTGGGTGAGGAGGTTTTCGACGACTATTGGATGAACTATTTCAACAAGGCCGATGCGCGCAATGCGGGCATGGGAATGCCCCATTATAACAGCTTGGCCTCATATAAGGAATACCTGAGAGGCCAGCGTGCGAGGATAAATAGAATAGAACGGTAATGATTGTCCCCCCCATAAAGTCGCAAGGCATAAAAACCAAGCTCGTCCCCTGGATTCTCGATGTTGTCGCCAAGTCGGGCGTAGACTTGGCAAAGGCCAATTGGATTGAGCCCTTTTTTGGCACCGGTGTGGTCGGCTTTAACTCCCCTCTGGGTGGGAAGCATATTGTTGGCGACACGAATCCGCATATTGTGGACTTTTACAACGAAGTGAAGGAGGGTGTCGTCTCCAGTCTCTCCATGAGGCGCTACCTGGAGCGTGAGGGCCGATTGTTGGAGACGGCGGGAGAGGATGGATATTTCCACTTCCGCAAGGTGAGGGACAGGTTCAACGCGGAGGCAAGCCCATTCGACTTCGTTTTTCTGTCACGCGCCGGATTCAATGGGATGATGCGATTCAACCGGCAGGGGAAGTGGAACGTGCCTTTTTGCAAAAAGCCAAGACGTTTTGCGCCCGCGTATGTCACTAAGATATGCAACCAGATTGACGTGGTTGCCTCGGTCATCCGCAAAAAGGATTGGGAGTTCCGCAACCAGGCCTTTACCGATACCATCTCGATGGCGGGGGAGGGGGACATCATATATTGCGACCCGCCGTACTTTGGGCGATATGTCGATTACTACAACGGGTGGACGGAAAACGACGAGGTGGCCCTATATGAGGCTCTGTGCGAGACCAAGGCGAAGTTCGTCTTGTCGACATGGCATCACAATGAATATCGGAAGAATGAAATGATAGGTCGCCTATGGTCCCACTTCAATGTGGAAACGAAAGAGCACTTCTATCACGGCGGCGCCCATATCGAGAACCGGCACGCGATGACGGAGGCTTTGGTGTTCAACTTCGACATGCACTGACGAGAGTGAGTACGGCGCGCCCCGACGGCGCTCCCGACTGGGAGTGGGTCGACGGCTTCGTCGCCTCGCTGGCCTACGGCAGGCTGCTGTGAGATTCTTTTTTTTCGAGCTTATTCTAATTCATGGAGACTGAAGACAACATTTTGAGGCTCGGCGAGCTTTTCTGCGGGCCGGGCGGACTGGCTGTCGGCGCCCTTGGGGCGCGGGCCGACGGCACGCCGTTGCGTTTCGTCCACCAGTGGGCCACCGACTACGACCGCGACACGTGCGACACCTACGTCCGCAACCTGTGTCCCGACGCCCCTCACTCCGTCGTGTGCGAAGATGTCCGCAAGTTGGACGTCGGCAGGCTTGAGGCGTTGGGCGGTATTGACTGCCTCGCTTTCGGGTTCCCGTGCAACGATTTCAGCGTCGTCGGCGAGCAGAAAGGCTTCGACGGCTCTTTCGGGTCTCTCTACTCCTATGGCGTGAAAGTCCTGGAGCGTTTCCGCCCCCGGTGTTTTGTGGCGGAGAACGTTGGCGGGCTGAAGAGCGCCAACGACGGGACGGCCATTAAGACGATTCTCGACGCCATGACTGCCGCGGGCTACAAGATCTGCCCAAACCTCTACAAGTTCGAGGAGTATGGGGTGCCGCAGGCCCGGCATCGGATAATCATCGTCGGGATCAGGCGCGACTTGCCCTTTGAGTTCAAAGTCCCGAGCCCGGGGCCCTACAAGCCCATGACCTGTCGGGAGGCCATCGAGATGCCGCCCATCCCTGCCGACGCCGCCAACAACGAGGCTACGAGGCAGTCGCCCGTCGTCGTGGAGCGTCTGAGGCACATAAGGCCGGGTCAGAACGCGTTCACGGCGGACTTGCCGCCACAGTTGCAACTGAAAGTCAGGGGCGCCAAGATAAGCCAGATATACAAGCGCCTCGACCCCGAGAGGGCCGCCTATACGGTCACGGGCTCGGGCGGGGGCGGGACGCACATATACCATTGGAGCGAGCCCCGCGCCCTCACCAACAGGGAGAGGGCGCGGCTCCAGACTTTCCCCGACGCGTTCGTCTTCTCCGGCAGCAAAGAGTCTGTCCGCAAGCAGATAGGCATGGCCGTCCCCTGCCGCGGGGCCAGGGTCATTTTCGAGGCCCTGCTGCGTACTTTCGCCGGCATCCCCTACGAGTGTGTCGAACCTAACATTTGCGAGTGTCTCAATCTCCTAGGTCTCACGCCTCAGGTCGGTACATCGCAATCTTCTGGGGCGTGAACCCTAGGTTGGCGCATTGCAATCGCAATCTCCTAGGGTTCACGTTCCTAAGGTTGGCTCATCGCAATCGCAATCTCCTAGGGCTCACGCCCTAGGCTGACACATGTCGCCCCTTTGGGGCATCCTGCCGTGATGGGCGGATGTGCAGGTCGTGCGTCCCTGTCTGCAATACAGATTGCGACTTTTTTGCCGTTTTGTTCGCCTCGTCCCCCCCCCGCCGTAGCCCCGATGGGGCGGCATAAGACAGCCTAGGGCGTGAGCCATAGGACTATGTGGTGGGGGGGGCACGCCGGAAGACAACCCATGCGTCCTATGGCGGCTGTGCACCGCATACATCGTTCGTGAGGCTCTACGCAATATTCTATGGTGTGAATTTTTAGGTCGGCACATCACAATCTCAATCTCCTAGGGCTCACGCCCCAGGCTGACACATATCGCCCCCTTGGGGCTTTGAGTTTTCCCGTCGTGACGTGCGGGCCGAGCATCCCTGCACAATGCGGGCCGCGACATTCGGGAGGGGGCGCCCCCCCCCCCTTTCTACTCCTCCATCTCGAACCGGACCCTCGCCCCCCGCGTCAGCTCCGAGTGGCGCAGGAACGGGCGCACGAGCCTCTTGCCGTTGACCGTCACCTCGCCCACGTGCCGCCGCCGGGGGCCGTTGTCCGGGGCCTCAATCTCGACGCGGCGCCCGGCAGGCAGGCGTATCGTGGCCCGGCGGAAGAGGGGCGAGCCGAGGGCGTAGTCGTCTGAGGCGGGGCAGACGGGGTAGAAGCCCAAGGCCGAGAAGACGTACCACGCCGAGGTCTGCCCGTTGTCCTCGTCGCCGCAATAGCCGTCGGGGCGCGCCGAGTAGAGGCGGTCCATCACCTCGCGGGTCCACCACTGCGCCCGCCGGGGCCGCCCGCAGTAGTCGTAGAGGTAGACGACGTGCTGCGCCGGCTGGTTGCCGTGGGCGTAGTTGCCCATGTTGGCCACCTGCATCTCCGTAATCTCGTGGATGCGGAGGCCGTAGTAGCTGTCGTCGTAGACGGGCGGGACGACGAAGAGCGAGTCCAGCATCCGCCCAAAGGCCTCGCTCCCGCCCATGAGGCCCATCAGCCCCCCTATGTCGTGGAAGACCGACCACGTGTAGTGCCACGCGTTGCCCTCGGTGAAGACGTCGCCCCACTTGTAGGGGCTGAAAGGCTCCTGGAAAGCCCCATCGGCGCGCCGCCCCCGCATGAGGCCCGTCTGCGGGTCGAAGAGGTGGCGCCAGTTGCCCGCCGCGGCCTCCAGCGTGTCGGCGGCGGCGCTGTGGCCCAGCTTGCGCGCCGCCTGGGCTATGCACCAGTCGGCGTAGGCGTATTCCAAAGTCCGGGCCGCGCTCTCGGCGATGCCCACGTCGCAAGGCACGTAGCCCAGCGCATCGTACCACTCGTGACCAAGCCGCCCCGTCGAGCCCACCGCGGGGTGGACCCGTCGGCGCCCGCTCATCATGGCCTGGTAGAGCGTCTCGGCATAGACCTTGGGCGTCACCCCCTTGACGATGGCGTCGGAGACGACCGACGCCGAGTTGTTGCCCACCATGCACTCCCGGTGGCCGGGGCTGGCCCACTCGGGCAGGAACCCGCTCTCCATCCACGCGCAGGCCAGGCCCTCCTGGATCTCGGCGTTGACGTCGGGGTAGACGAGGTTGAGCAGGGGGAAGAGGGCGCGAAACGTGTCCCAGAAGCCCGTGTCGGTATACATCCGCCCGGGGAGGACTTGCCCGCTGTAGGGGCTGCGGTGGATGGGCTTGCCGTCGGCGCCTATCTCGTATATCTTGCGGGGGAAGAGCGTCGCGCGGTAGAGGCACGAGTAGAAAGTGCGCATCTGCTCGGCCGTCCCGCCGCTCACCTCGATGGCCCCCAAGACGTCGTCCCACCGCCGTTGCGCCTTGGCGCGGACGGTCTCGAAGTCGTCGTCGCCCAGCTCGCCGAGGTTGCGCAGGGCCTGCTCCTCCGAGACGAACGACGACGCCACCCGCGCCACGACCCTCTCGCCGCGGCGCGTCGCGAAGCCCACGCGGGCCAGGGCGTGGCCGCCCTCGACGCCCTGACCCCCGACGCGCCTGTCGCCGTCATATAGCTCCGCCTCGTCGATGTCGCGGTCGAAGCGGACGACGAACCAGTTGCGGAACCCCGCCGGCACGCCGCCGCTGTTGCGCGACGTCCACCCGCAGACGGTGCGGCGGTCGGGCAGGAGGCGCAGGGCCGAGCCGCCGTCGTAGGCGTCGATGACGACGCCGGCCTCGTCCGTCGCCGGGAACGTGAAGCGCATCATGGCGGCGCGGTCCGTGGGCGTCAGCTCGGCCAAGACGTCGTGGTCGGCCAGGTAGACGCTGTAGTAGTAGGGGCGCGCCTCCTCGCCCTGGTGGGAGAACCAGCTCTGCCGCGCCTCCTCGTCCACCTTGTCGCGCCCGCGGGTGGGCATGAGCGAGAACTGCCCGTAGTCGCCAATCCAGGGGCTGGGCTGGTGCGTCTGCTTGAGGCCGCGCAGGGTGTGGGCGGCGTAGGTGTATGTCCACCCGTCGCCGTTCCTGCCCGTCTGCGGGGTCCAGAAGTTCATGCCCCACGGCAGGGCCACGGCGGGGTAGGTGTTGCCGGCCGAGAGCTCGCGGCTCGACATGGTGCCGACGAGCGTCGAGACATATTCCGACGGGCGGAGCGCCTCCTCCTCCGTCTGGACCTCGCGCCCGGCGCACGCCGCGAGGAGGGCGGCGGCCGCCGCCAGGAGCGCCGTCTCGGCTCTTGCCGCATGGGAGGTTGTCATATGATTGAGTTGAGCAGGCCTGCCTTGCCGTCGTCCACGAGCTTGCGGACAAGCTCGCCGAAGAGGCTGTTCTGCCATGCGAACCACGGGCGCGTGAAGACCGAGGCGTCGTGCCGCGAGAAGCTCTCGTGGATGAAGCCCGTGCCGGCGTCGGTGTTCATGAGCTGGGCCACGCACTGGAGAATCTCGTCGTCGTCCGTGGCCGTGAGGGCGCGCATCATTATGCTCATGGGCCATATGGCCTCGACGCCTATGTGCGGCCCGCCAATGCCCTCGCCCGCCGGCCCGCTCCAGAACCACGGGTTGTCGCGGCTCCAGGCCAAGCGCCGGGTGTTCCTGTAGAACACGTCGTCGGCCGCCACGTCGCCCAGGTAGGCCATGGCGAGGAGGCTCGGCACGTTGGCGTCGTCCATCAGTGCCCGCCCGCCGAAGCCGTCCACCTCATAGGCGTAGACGAGGCCGTGCTTGGGGTGGCTCGTCAGGGCGTGGCGCGTCAGTGCCGCCTCGACCTCGGCGGCCAGCTCGGCGAAGCCCCCGGCCAGGGCCGTGTCGCCGTTCACCGCCGTGAGGATTTCGGCCGCCTTGCGCAGCGACGTGACGGCCATGAAGTTCGACGGCACCAGGAATCCGAACGTCGTGGCGTCGTCGCTGGGGCGGAACGCCGAGGCAATGAGGCCCACGGGGCGTACGGGCGCGCCGCGGCCCACGTGGAGGCGCGTGTCGAGCTGGCGGTCCGTGGTGCGCAGGAACGTGTAGCCCGACGGCCCGTCTTTCATCTGCTCGGCGCGCATCGTGGCCAGGACTTTCCGCATGGCGGCGCGCCAGTGGCGGTCGAAGACCGACGTGTCGCCCGTCACCCTCCAATATTCGTGGGCCAGGCGGATGGGGTAGCAGTGGGAGTCCAGCTCCCACTTGCGCTCGAAGACCATCGGGCCGGCCGCGGGGCGGTCTGTGGCGTCGTGCGGGCCGGCCGCGGGCCCGACGTTGAAGCCGTTGGCGTAGGGGTCGGCGCATATGAGCTTCATCTGCCGCCGCACGACGCCGGCAATCATGCGCCGCAGGGGCTCGTCGCGGTCGCACAGCCCGACGTAGGGCCACATCTGGGCCCCCGAGTCGCGCAGCCACATGGCCGCGATGTCGCCCGTGTGGACGTAGGTGTCGGGCTTGCCCTCCTCGTCTTCGCCGGGGTGGACGGTGGTGTCGAGGGTGTTGGGGAAGCAGTTGGAGAACATCCACCTCAGCCGCTCGTTGGTCAGCAGCCCGCACACGCGCTCAATCTCGGCCTCGACGGCCTCGGAGCGGAAGAGGCGGTCCGGGGCCGCGGGGCGCTTGTCGAGATACTCCTCCGGCTCGTCGGGGTTGTACCACGTCTTGGGCTCGGGGCCCATCTCGATGCGGAGCGAGCCGCCGGCCGTGAGGTCGTGGTGCCATATGTAGGGGCGCAGGTAGAGCCGCCCGTTGAGCCATATCCGCTGGATGTATTTGTTCGTCGGCGAGTTGTTCTCGGCCACAATCTCCATCGTCTTGTCGCCCAGGCGCAGCGTGGCGCGGTCGAAGAGGGGCGAGCCGAACCAGTAGCGCCCCCCGGCGGGCTCGGCCTCGTAGAGGCCCAGCGACGAGAGGACGTACCACGCCGACATCTGCCCGACGTCTTCGTTGCCCGAGAGGCCGTCGGCGCCGGCGTGGTAGAGCGTCGTGAGGACCTGGCGCACCCTCTCGGCCGTCTTCCAGGGCTGGCCCATCATGGTGTAGAGGTAGAGGGTGTGGTGGCTCGGCTCGTTGCCGTGGGCATATTGCCCAATCATGCCGGAGATGTCGGGGCTGGCGTCCTCCCCCTCGACGATGGGGCTGACCGCGAAGAGCGAGTCGAGCTTCATGAGGGCCTCGGCGCGGCCGCCGAAAAGCTCTTGGAGGCCCCGCGTGTCGTGCGGCGCAAGCCACGTATATTGCCACGCGTTGCCCTCGCAGTAGTCGTCGGCGCGGTGCTCGGCGGCAAAGGGGCTGAAGGGCGTCCGCCACGTCCCGTCGGCCATGCGCCCGCGCACGAAGCGCGTCTCCGGGTCGAAATAGTTGCGCCACGAGAGGCTCCGCCGCGCATATTCCCTCACCTCGTCGGCCTTGCCCATGGCCTTGGCGGCTTGCGCAATGGCCGCGTCGGCAATGGCATACTCCATGTCGAAGGCTATGGCCTCGCACATGGAGTCGCAGGGGATGTATCCGTGCCTGGCGCGGAGGCCCCCTCCGCGCGACGTGTCGGCCGCCGTCCGGGCCAGGGCGGCAAAGGCGCGCTCGCGGTCGAAGCCGCTGATGCCCTTGACAATGGCGTCGGCCACGACGGGGACGCCGGGGTTGCCCACCATGCAGTCCGTCTCGTTGCCCCACAGGTGCCACACGGGCAGTCGGCCCTGCTCGTCGGCAATGTTGAGCATCGTCCCGACGATGCCGGCCATGCGCTCGGGGTGGAGGAGCGTCATGAGGGGCATGGCGGCGCGGTAGGTGTCCCACAGCGAGAACGTCGTGTAGGTCGGGTGGCCGGGGTCGGGGTGGACGCGCCCGTCGGCGCCGCGATATTCTCTCCCGACGTCCGAGAAGACCGACGGGGCCACCATGGTGTGGTAGAGGGCGGTGTAGAAGACGCGCCGGGCCTCGTCGTCGTCGGTCTCGATCGTCACCTTGCCCAGCTCGTCGTTCCACGCCTTGTCTGCCGCGCGCGCCGCGGCGTCGAAGTCCCACCCCGGCAGCTCGGCCGCCATGGCCGCCCGGGCGCCCTCGACGCTCACCGCCGAGAGGGCCACTTTCAGCACCACCTGCTCGCCGTCGGACGTGGCGAACGAGGCGCGGCCGTAGCGCTCGGACACGTTCTCGAACTTGTCAAAGGGGCGCGAGAACTCCGCCACGAAGAAGACCCTCTGGTCGCGGGCCCAGCCCGTCGAGTGGCGCCACCCCGCAACGCGGCGGTCGCCCTCGGCCTCCATGTGGGTGTCGGTGGCCTTGTCCCAGCATCCGCCGTTCTCCAGGTCGAAGACCACGGCGGCGTCCGGCGAGGCGGGAAACGTGTAGCGGCTCATGCCGACGCGGGCCGTCGAGGTCATCTCCGCCACGACGCCGTAGCGCAGTAGCGGCACGGAGTAGTAGCCCGGCCGCGCCACCTCCGCCGAGCGGGCGGCGTGGCTCCACAGCCCGCTCGAGGGGTCGGACGCCGTCCCGCGGGCGTAGGAGACGCTCCCCACCACGGGCATCACCGTCACGTCGAACAGGTCGCCTATGCCCGTGCCGCTCAGGTGGGTGTGAGAGAAGCCTATGACCGTCGAGTCGGTGCTGTGGTAGCCGCTCGTCCAGTCCCACGTCTGGGGGATGCTCGTCGGCCCCAGCTGGACCATGCCAAACGGCACGTTGGCCCCGACGAAGACGTGGCCGTGGGCCCCCGTGCCAATCCGCGGGTCCACGTGGCGGGTCAGCTCGCCCCCGCCGCCGGGGCCGCAGGCCGTCAGCGTCAGGGCCGCCAACGGCAAGATGTGCCTCTTCTTCATGTTGCAGATATGTTTGTTTTGAGAGTTCCTGCTTTTGCCGGCGTCACTCCCCGTCGCCGCGGGGCGCCAGCTCGAGACGCAGCGCCCCGCCCTCCATCAGCTCGCCGTGGCCGATGCGGAACTTGCGCAGCCTCTTGCCGCCGAGCCATATGCGGTCGACATATCCGCGGCCGCTCTTCTCGATGGTGAGCGTGCGGCCGCCGCCGGTGTCAATCTCGGCGCGGTCGAAGGTCGGTGCCGTCAGGGTGTAGAAAGGCTGCCCGGGGCAGTCGGGGTAGAGGCCCAGCATGGTGAAGACGGCCCATGCCGACATGGTGCCCGTGTCGTCGTTGCCGGGAATCCCGTCGGGGCGCGTCGTGAAGTGGCGCTCCAAGAGGCGGCGCGTCTCGCGCTGCGTGCGCCACTCCTCGCCGCGGAAACGGCTGAAGAGGTAGGCGTAGGCGATGTCGGGCTCGTTGGCGGGGTCGTAGAGGCCCTCGTCGAAGACCCTCTGCAGCTTCTCGACGAAGCGCCGCCCCCCGCCCATCTGGCGCGCCAGGCCCTCGACGTCGTGGGGCACGAAGAAAGTGTAGTTCCACGCGCTGCCCTCGTGGAAGCCCGGCGCGGCCGAGAAGTTGGCGCCGTCTTTGGGGTCGAAGGGCGTCAGGAACGTGCCGTCCGCCTGTCGGGGGCGCAGGGCGCCGCTCTCGGCGTCGTAGTAGTGGCGCCATCCCGCCGAGCGGCGGCGGAGCATGGCGGCGTCGGCCTCCCGGCCGAGCGAGTCGGCGAGCAGGGCCAGGGCGGCGTCGGCCACGTAATATTCCAGGGCGTGCGACACCGAGGCGTCGCCCGCCAGGTCTTTGGCGTAGTGGCCCAGCGGGATGTAGCCGCGCTCCACGTAGGGGTCTATGTCGGGCCGGAGGCGGTTCGCGGCCCCGGGCGTCGTGGCCCCTTTGAGCATGGCCTCGTAGGCCGTCTTGATGTCGAAGCCGCGCAGCCCCTTCATCCACGTGTCGACAAGGACGGGCGTGGCGGGGTCGCCCTCCATGGTGAACGTCTCGCGCCCGTAGAGCTCCCACTTGGGCAGCCATCCCCACTCGCGGTACATCTCGACCATGGTCCGCGCCATCTGCTCCTGGCGCTCGGGATAGGCCAGGGTGAGCAGCTGGTGGACGTTGCGGTAGGTGTCCCACAGCGAGAAGACCGTGTAGCGGCTCTCGCCCCGCGCCACGCGCCCCGTCTCGCCGCTGCGCTCCATGAGCGGATATTCGCCGTTCGCGTCGTTGAGGATGTTGGGGTGGAGCAGGGCGTGGTAGAGGGCCGTGTAGAAGACAGTCCGCTGTTCGGCCGTGCCGCCGCCGACGCGGATTCGCCCCAGGGCCTCGTCCCACTCCCGCCGCGCCGCCTGGCGCATGTCGTCGAACGTCGTCCCCGGCGGCTGCTCGGCGTCGAGGTTGGCGCGGGCGTTGGCCGTCGAGACATACGAGATGCCCGTCCGCACCTCCACCTGCTCGCCGTCGGCCAGGTCGTCGAACGTGAACCAATATCCCACGTCGTCGCCCGCCAGCTCGCGCCCGTAGGCGGTGTAGAGCTTGTAGCGCCCGTTGTCCGGCGTCCACTCCGCCTCGACGCCCTCCATGGGGCGCTGCCTCTTCCAATATCCGCTCCTCGACGGGATGCGCGAGACGCGCGCCACGAAGTAGACCGGGAAGACGGCCTGCGGGTTGTAGCAGAACGTCCCCAGGAGCTTCACGCCCTCGATCTCCGCCGGGCCGACGCGGCGCACCATGGCCCCGCTCTCGTTGGTCAGCCCCTCGCCCAGGTTGAGCAAGATGTGGCCCCGCCCGGCGGCGAACGTGTAGCGCTCGGCGCCGGTGCGGAGCGTGGCCGTGGCCTCGGCGCGGATGCCGTAGCGGCGTAGCGTGGCGGCGTAGTAGCCCGGCCGGGCCTCCTCGTCGGCCGTCGCGCTGCCATACTCGCGGTAGTCCACGCTCAGCTCGCCGGCGGTGGCCATGGTCAGCAGGGCGCCCATGTCGGGGCACCCCACGCCGCTCAGCGCCCCGTGGGCGAAGCCCGTCAGGTATGTGTTGCCCCGCTCGTAGGGCGCGCTCCACCACCGCGAGTCCTTGTCGTAGGCGTTGGCGTCCGAGCCCATGACGTTGAACGGGACGACCTGCATCATGCCGTGCGGGAGCGTGGCCCCGGGGTTCGTCGTCCCGAAGTTCGTCGTCCCGATGAAAGGGTCCACCAGGCCCGACAGGCCTTGCGCCGCGGCGGCCGGCGCCGTGGCGAGCAGGCAGAGCAGGACGGCGGCCCTCATGCTATGCTGTTCTCCTTGGTGAAGCGGACAATCTCGTCGGCGCGGCCCATGGCCAGGCACGTCACGGTGTCGGCCGCGCCGTAGTATACCGCCACGCGTCCCGTCGGGGCGTCGCACAGGGCGGCGCAGGGGAACGTCACGTTGGGGACGTCGCCCATGAGCTCGTAGGGCTCGCGGGGCGAGAGGAGGTAGGGCCCGCTGCGCGCCACGACGCGCCACGGGGCGTCGAGGTCGAGCAGTGCCGAGCCAAAGGCGTAGACGTAGCCGTTGCACGAGCGCAGGACGCCGTGGTAGAAGAGGAGCCACCCCTCGGAGGTCTCTATCGGCACGGGCCCGGCGCCAATCTTGGTGCATTGCCACGCCGACACCTCAAAGGCCGCCGGCGACATGACGTGGCGGTGGCGGCCCCAATGCACCATGTCGGGGCTCTCCGAATAGAAGATGTCGCCAAAGGCCGTGTGCCCCGTGTCGCTAGGGCGCGACAGCATGGCATATTTGCCGCCTATGCGCCGCGGGAAGAGGACGCCGTTGCGGTTGTAGGGCAGGAAGGCGTTCTCCACCTGGTGGAACGTCTCGAAGTCCTCCGTCCACGCCACGCCAATCGTCGGCCCGTGATATCCGTTGCACCACGTCACCCAATATCGTCCCTCCAGGGGCGTCACCCGCGGGTCGTAGCCGTAGACCCACCGCCCCACCTCGGCGTCGGCCCCGACGAGGCGCAGGTCGTCCTCGAAGATGTCCCACTCCAGGCCGTCGGCCGAGAAGCCGGCGTGGAGGCGCATGCGGCGGTTGGTGTCGTCGCATCGGAAGACGCCGGCGAAGCGGAAGCCCCCGCGGCGGAACGGCACGACGGCCGAGTTGAACACCGAGTTGGACGTCGAGAGGGCGCCGCGCCCTATGATGGGGTTCCCGCTGTGGCGCCACAAGACGTCGCGGCAGCCCTCCGGCCGCTCCTCCCACGGGATGTGGGGCAGGGCGTCTCCCACGATGCTGATTCTTCCGGTCATTTGTGTGTGTCGTTTTTTTTGTCTATGGGTTGTCCTAGGGAGTCACGAGTTGTGCCTAGGGTTCGCATGTTGTCTTCTAAGTCCGCGAATTGTCCTAGGTTTGCGAGTTGTCTTCTAGGTCTTATGTTTCGTCCTAGGGCTCATGCGTCGTCCTAGGGCTTACGCCCTAGGCTGCCTTATGTCGCCCCTTTGGGGCTTTGAGTGGCGTGGCGCCCCCCTGGTCTCTCCCGGTCAGTTGTCCATTGTTCATTGTCAATTGTCAATTGTCAATTGTCAATTTGCTCCCCGGTCGGTTGCCCATCGCCAATTATTAATTATTAATTCTAAATTATTAATTCCTCAGCCGTTGGTAGTCGTAGTCTATCGAGCGGTTGAGCCTCGACATATATTGGCGGCGCGTCCGCCCCATGCGCACGCCGTTGACGACGGCCAGGGGGACGCCCACGGCGTGGGCCGTCATGCCCGTCAGCGCCATCGAGATGCCCAGGGCCAGGCCGCCGTTGCCGTGGCCCGTGCCGCAGTCGTCCGTGCTGTCGTGGCTCATGTCCCATGTGGCGGCGAGGGCAACCCCCGCGGCGTAGGCGGCGACGCCCGCCGCGCCCAGGACTATGCCGACGTTGCGGCGGTGGCGGTGGCGCGAGTAGTCGAACATGAGGGCCTCGCGCAGCCGCGCCCCGGCGCCCTCGTCGATCTCCCGCGCCTGTGGGACCCGGCCGCCCTCCTCGCCGTAGGGGCTGTTATATTGCCCCGCGGCGGGGACGGCCGCCGCCATCAGGGCCGCGGCGACCACGGCGGCTCTCATCGCACCACGATTTTGCGCGCCGTGCCGTCGGTGTGGCGCACGATATACACTCCCCGGCGCGGGGCCTCCTCGATGCGCCGCCCCGTGAGGTCGTAGACGCCCTCCACGGCCTTGTCGTCGGCGTCAGCAATGCGCTTGAGCGAGCGCGTCTGGCTCTCCGTGCCCTCGAAGTCGAGCTTCAGTGTGGGCGAGGCGTCGGCCGTCGCCGCCGTGGCTGTCTCGTTGACGAACGTGGCGCTGAACTTCAGCGTCTTGCCCTCCAGGGTCCCGCTCAGGGTGCACCGCGTCTTCATCGTCGTCTGCCCGCCGAGCTTGACCTCGACGCTCACCGCCGTGGCGCTCAGCGTCGTCTCAGAGAGCGTCACCTCGGCGATGCTCACGTCGCCCACCTGCCCGTAGCCCGTGGTGCGGAAGCCGGAGACGAGCAGGGTCTTCTGCTCGGCGTCCCACGTGGCGTGGGCCCCCGTGGCCGTCTCCTCGGTCTGCGCCCCCGCGGAGACTTTCAGCGTCCCCTCGTAGTCTGTGGCCGAGGCCGCGGCGCCCAGGAGCGGGGCGAGGAACAGTAGTAGAATCTTTTGTTTCATGGTTGTCTGTGTCTGTCGGTTATGTTTGTTTTTATATGTGTCGTTTTTTTGGGGGGGGATGTTGTCCCTGGGTTTGATGTTGTCCCTGGGGCCTCCCCGGTCGGTTGTCAATTGTTCATTGTCAATTGTCAATTGGAAGGTTGTCAATTGTCAATTGTCCATTGTCAATTGAAGCGTTGTCAATTGTCAATTGGGAAGTCGTCAATTATTAATTATTCATTCTTAATTATTAATTGATTCTGATTTCGTCCGTGAAGAGCCATCCCCCCCGGATTTTGTTGACCTCGGCCACCAGGCGGACGTAGCGGGCGCGGTCCGCGCCGTGCCATGCGAAGGTCTGCCACGCCGGGCGGCGCTCCTCGGGCGGGTAGCCGTTCTCGGCGGTGTGGAGCAGGCGGAAGTCCGCGCCGTCGTCCGAGACGTAGATTGAGACCCTCTCCGGCATCCATATCCATGCCGAGTGCCACTGCACGAAGTCGGCCGCCACCTCGCCGATGTCCGTCACCTCGCGCAGGTCCACCGTCACGTCGACGTCCGTGCCGAGGAATCCCTGCCACCGCGTCTTGTAGCTCCAGGGCCCGCGGAGGCCGTTGGTCAGCGTCGAGGCCCCCTCGGCGGGGTAGGCGCTGTTCCACTCCGTCCCGTAGGTCACCGGGCACCCCACGGCCCGGTGGCTGTCGGGCCGTAGGCTCTCGTGGCGCTCGCCCTGCTCGCGCTCCAGGTCGAAAGTGTTGTAGCCCAGGGCCCTGGCGCGGCTCGTGAGCCACAGCGCGCGGCGGTGGAAGTCGGCGTAGCTCTTGCCCTCGGCCGCGCTCCACGCCACCTCGGCCAGGGCGAAGAGCCGCGGGTAGAGCATATATTCGGCGTGGGCCTCCGTCTCGACGTGCTCCGTCCACAGGTTGGCCTGGACGCCCAGGACCCTCCCGCGCCCCTCCATGGTGGGCGGGGCGGGGTCGTAGGAGTAGACGCGCGGCAGGGGCAGGTAGCCCGACATGGCCAGTGGCTCCGTCATCGGGTTGTCCTGGTAGCTGTCCAGGTAGCAGTGCGCGCCGGGCGTCATCACCACGTCGTGCCCCATGGCGGCGGCGCGGCGCCCGCCCTCCTCGCCTCGCCACGACATGACGACGGCCCCGGGGGCCAGCCCGCCGTCCGCGATTTCGTCCCACCCCACCATGCGCCGCCCGTGGCGCGCCAGGAAGTCGCCCAGGCGGCGGACGCCCCAGCCCTGGAGCTCGGCGGCGGACTCCAGCCCCTCGCGGGCCATCGTCTCGCGGCACAGCGGGCACGCCTCCCACGCCGCGTGCCCCGCCTCGTCGCCGCCGATGTGGACATACTCCGACGGGAAGAGGCGCAAGACCTCGGACAGTACGCCCTCGAAGACCTCAAAGGTGCGCTCGTTGCCCAGGCACAGCTCGCCGCCCGCCACGCCGCCGCGGCACGCCAGGTCGGGCATCGAGGCCAAGACCTCCTCCGAGTGGCCGGGGAACTCAATCTCCGGGACGACCTCTATGTGGAGGGCGCGGCCCGTCGCCACGATGTCCTCCACGTCGGCACGCGAGAAGAAGCCCCCATAGGCCCCCATGGCTCCCTGGCGCGACTGCCGGTGTCCGCCCTCGTCCCACTCGCGCCACGTCGCCCCCTGGCGCCACGCGCCAATCTCGGTCAGCTCCGGGTGGGCGCCCACCTCCAGCCGCCACCCGGCGGCGTCGGTGAGGTGCAGGTGGAGGCGGTTGAGCTTCAGCCGCGCCATCATGCGCATCTGCTTCTTGACGAACTCCTTGTCGAAGAAGTGGCGCGAGACGTCGAGGTGGAGGCCGCGCCAGCTGAAGCGGGGGCTGTCCGCAATCTCTTGCGCCGGGATCTGGCCGCCGTGGCGCTCGAAGAGGGCCACGAGGGTCTGCAGGCCGTAGAAGAGGCCCGCCGCGCCGCGCGAGCGTATGCCGATGCCGGCGGGGTGGACGCGCAGGTGGTAGCCCTCGGCCGAGGCGGGCAGGGTGGCGGACTGGCTCAGCTCCAGGGTCAGCGTGTGGCCGGGCGCGGCGTCGGCGCCCGGGCGGGCCAGGGGCAGGGGCGAGAGGCGCGCCTGCTCCTCCAGGGGCCGCGCCACGCTGTCGGGGGCGGCGATGCTCAGGGCCAGCCCGCCGGAGACGAGGCTGTAGCCCGACAGGGGGCGCACCTCGGCGGGGCGCGGCACGACGACGCTCTCGCTCTCCGCGCCGCCGTCGCAACCCGGCGCGGCGGCAATGGCGGACAAGAGGCCGAAGAGGAGCGTGGCTCTGTTCATGGCTTGGCTTCTTTGGACTCCGGAGAGTCGGGGTGGGTGAAAGGCACTAGGCGCGACATGACGAGGGCCGGCAGGGTGGCCGCCATGACGAGCGCGAAGAAGAGGCGGTAGCCCAGGGCGTCGCTAAGGGCCCCGGAGGCCATGCCCGTCAGCATGACGGACAGGTTCATGATGCCGGAGGCGAAGGCGTAGTGCGCCATCTGGTGGGGGCCGGGGGCCACCTGCTGCATCATGAAGAGCGTCAGGCCCACGAAGCCGAAGCCGTAGCCGAAATACTCGGCGACGATGCCTCCGCCGACGACGAGCATGGACTGCGGCTGGAACCACGCCAGGAGGGCGTAGACGGCAAAAGGCAGGTTGAAGACGAAGCACAGGGCCGCGAGGGACCGCCGCAGGCCGCGCCGCGCAATCCAGTAGCCCGCCAGGAGCGAGCCCAGCAGGAAGGCCCCGGCGCCAAACGTCCCATAGTAGAGGCCTATCTGCTTGTTGCTCAGCCCCAGGCCGCCCTCCGCCACGCCGCTCTTGAGAAACAGCGGCACAATCTTCATGACGAAGCCCTCGCCGAGGCGGTAGGCGACGATGAAGCCCACGTAGACCCACACGCGGGGCTTGGCCACGAACGAGGCGACGACCCCGCGCAGGACGCCGAGGGCCTCGCCCGCCCCGCCCCCGGATGCGCCGCCGCACCCGCCGCGGGGCAGGGCGCGGGAGTGCCACGCGCCCAGGGCCACGAGCATGGCCCCCAGGGCCGACATGACAGCGGCCCACGCCGCAGCCGTCTCCATGCGCCCCTGGAGCCACCCGACGGCCCACACCAGGCCGCCCGTGGCGACGAGCTTCGCCAGGTTGTAGAAGGCGCCCTGCCACCCGATGTAGCGGGCCTGGTCGCGCGTCGAGAGCACCGCCATATAGACGCCGTCGGCGGCAATGTCGTGCGTCGCCCCGCTAAAGGCCACCACGGCCAAAAGGGCCACGCCGACGGCGAAAAAGTGCGGCGCGGAGAGCGACAGCGCCACGCAGCCGAACAAGACGCCGCTCAAGACCTGCGTCGAGACGACGACGGCGCCACGCCGGCCGAAGACCTCCAGCAACGGCGCCCACAGGAACTTGAGCGTCCACGGCCACATGACGAGCGACGTCCAAAAGGCAATCTGAGAGTCCGAGACGCCCATGTCCTTATACATCACCGCCGAGACCATGTTGAGAGCCACAAAGGGCAGGCCCATGGCGAAATAGAGGCTCGGCACCCATCGTGTGGGCGACGCGGCCGGGGGGCTGTGGCGTGAGGTGTCGTTCATGTAGGGTCTCCTTTCTTTTTGCGCGTGTCGGGCGTGGGTGGCGGGGAGCTCCTGTAGGTTGTTTGGATTGGTTGTCTTGCAAATATAATATTTTGTTTTCCTATTCGCCACATGTCGCCGCGTTTTAGTTTATTATTTCCTGCTCTTTCCTTGCTGCTTCCCGACTTGCCGGCCCCGCCTTGCCGCCTTTTTGCGCCCGATTGGCTATATTTGCCGTCGGCAAAAGCGAGAAAGGAGAGAGAGGGATGGGACTGTTTGTCAACCCCGGCATGGGCAGCCTCTTGGAGGATATGAACGACGACATATATGTCGACAAGTCGCTCATAATTGCCGAGCTCAACAGGTGCTACGGCAGTCGCAGGCGCTTCGTGTGCGTGAGCCGCCCGCGGCGGTTTGGCAAGACCATGGTGGGCAACCTCGTCGCCGCCTACTACACCCGCGGCGCCGACGCCCGCGGCGTCTTCGGCCGGCTCAAGATTGGCCGGGAGCGCGGGTGGGACGCCCATCTCAACCGCGCCAATGTCGTCAAGATCGACATGAACTGGTTCTATGGCGTCTATGGCCGGTCGGGGCGCGTCGTCGAGGGCCTGACGCGCGACGTCGTGGCCGAGCTCGCCGCCGAGTTCCCTGGGGCGGGGCTGGAGCCGAAGATGAACCTGGCCGTGGCGGTGGTGAGGGTCTATGCCGCCACGGGGGTCAGGTTCGTCTTCATTGTCGACGAATATGACGTCATGTTTCGCGAGCGGGGCGTCTCGCGCGCCGACCAGGACGAATATCTCTCGTTGCTCAACACCCTCTTCAAGGCGTCGGCCGGCGCCGAGGCCGTGGCCCTGGCATACCTCACCGGGATCCTGCCCATAGCCAGGGACAAGGTGCAGTCGAAGCTCAACAATTTTGACGAATATACGATGCTCCGGCCCATGGAGATGGCGCCCCACTTGGGCTTCACCCTCTCCGAGGTGCGCGCGCTGTGCGACGAGGCGGGCGTGGACTATGCCGAGTGCCTGCGGTGGTATGACGGCTACCGGCTCTCGGAGAGCGTCAGCGTGTGCAATCCCAACTCGGTCTGCATGGCGGTGCGCACCGGCGCCTTTGGCGACTATTGGAACTCCACGGGCAGCTACCGCGCCGTGAGCGACTACGTCGACATGAACTTCGACGGCTCCCGCGACGGCATAGCCGCCATGCTGGCTGGCGGCGGCGTGCGTGTCGACGTGCGCTCTTTCCTCAACACGCTCAGCGACTTCGGGGGGCGCGACGACCTCTTCACCTATCTCGTCCACCTCGGCTACCTGGCCTACGACGGCGCCTCGGGCGAGTGCCGAATCCCCAACGGCGAGATGCGCGGCGAGTGGGTCGTGGCCCTGGCCCGCTCGCGGTGCTTCCGCGGCATGGCCGACGTCGTCGAGGCCAGCCGCGACCTCTTGGCCGCCACCCTGGCCGCCGACGAGGAGGCCGTGGCCAGGGGGCTGGACCGCGCCCACCAGGAGGCCACGAGCCCCCTGACATACAACAACGAGGGGAGCCTGCAGAGCGCCATCGGGATGGCATATTTCTATGCGCGGGCGGACTACAACATCGTCCGCGAGATGCCCGCCGGCAGGGGGTATGCCGACATGGCGTTCCTGCCGCTGCGCCCGGGGCGCCGGGCCTTTGTCGTCGAGCTGAAGATGGAGGGCGCCCCGGACGGCGCCGTGGCCCAGGCCCGCGGGCGGCGCTACGCCGACGCCCTGGCGCCCTATGGCGGCGAGGCGCTGATTGTCGGCGTGGCCTACGACCGCAAGACGAAGAGGCACACGTGCAAGATAGAGAGGATTGGAGATTGACAAATTTGACATGGGAAGACAAGACATCGACGAATACCGCTTCGGAAGCGGTCAAGACCCCACGGACGAGATGCTCGAGCAGATTATGCGCGAGATGGCGCAAGAGGCCACGGAGAGGTGGCAGAGGGCCGAGCGGCTGCATATGGAGCAGATGCTCAAGGACATGGCCGCGGGCGAGCAGAAGTGGAAAGCAAGAATTGAAGAGTTGCGCCATGGCGGATGAGAGACGGCCGGAGATGATTGTTGTGGCAGGGCCTCATGGCGGGACTTGCGAATCGTGCATCCCTATGCGGCGGGATCCCGCGCATGCGTCCGTGTGTGGGCGTCTTTTGCCCCCCCTCGTCCCCCCTCTTCCCCCCCCTCCGGTCGACATAAAGCCCCAAAGGCTACGAAGTGTGCGAAGCGGCGATATAGGATAGCCTAGGGCGTGAGCCCTAGGACGATATGCGATATCTAGGATGACACGCAATACCTAGGACTAACCGTGAGCCCTAGGACGAATCGTGATACCTGGGACGGAAACGTGAACCCTGGGGTCTCGAAAAACGGCAAATGCATATCGCCACCACACCCCTAGGGCTCACGCCCTAGGCTGACACATACCGCCCCTTTGGGGCTCTGAGGCACGCGCCACGGCGCGCGCACCGCCACCC
>CAZHOT010000017.1:0-67906 GCA_964534235.1 uncultured Marinilabiliaceae bacterium | reverse complement strand
TACGGCGGGTTCCCGACCACGGCGTCGAAGCCCGCGCCAGGGGGTCGGCAAAATAGGGCGAAAAGACAAGTCATGAACATTGAGACACTAAAAGAGTATCTGAGCAAGAGATACCAGGGGGCGCAGTCGTTCCTCGACGAGGTGGTCTTCCCCATCTTTGTGGGGGACCGCAAAGACATCATCTTCGACGACGGGTATATGACGGAGATGCTCGACACGCACCCAGAGAAACGGCATATTGCCGACTCCACCGGGATCCGGAGCGTCCAGATGGTGGGGGAGCTTTTCTTGGGCGGCGTGCCGCTGCAAATCTTCGACGTCATGGTGGGCGACCGCGTCCTGATGGAGCGCAACAGGGTTGGCTGCCAACAGCTCATCCGCACCTTGATGGACTCCCACTCGTGCGCCTTCATGCTCTTCCACTATGCCGACGAGACGCGGTGGGACTGGCGGTTCTCCTTTTGCCGCAAGAGCAAGTCCGTGAGCGACAGCACCGACAGACGGCGGTTCACGTTCCTGCTAGGGCCGGGACAGTCGTGCCGCACGGCGGCGGACAACTTCATGAGGCTCTACGCTAAGCGCGGCGACCTCAACATGGCCGACATCGAGGAGGCGTTCAGCGTCGAGACCCTCTCGAAAGAGTTCTTCGGGAAATATAAGGGGCAGTATGACAAGTTCGTGGCCTATATGTCCGACCCGGCCAACGGCATGAGGGAGGCTTTCGTCGAGGCCGACGGCGACGAGAAGCCCATCCGCGACTACGTGAAGCGGATGATGGGGCGCATCGTCTTCCTCCACTTCCTGCAAAAGAAGGGGTGGATGGGCGTGCCGGCCGGCCACGAGTGGGGCGATGGCGACCGGGAGTTCATGCTCCACCTGTTCGAGAAGTCCACCGACGGGCAGAAGTCCGACTTCCTCGACGCCGTGCTCGAGCCGCTCTTCGAGGCCCTGGACACGAACCGCTCCGACGTGGCGGACACTTTCGACACAGGCGTCGACGGATTCCGCGACGTGCGTGTCCCCTACCTCAACGGCGGTTTTTTCGAGCGCAACGCGCAAGACGAGAAGCCAAGCCGCCTCCCCGCCGAATATTTCGGGGGGCTGCTCTCGATGCTGGCGCAATATAATTTCACCATCGACGAGAACGACCCCGACGACGCCGAGGTGGGCGTGGACCCCGAGATGCTCGGCCGAATCTTCGAGAACCTGCTGGAGGACAACAAGGACAAGGGAGCGTATTACACTCCCAAGGAGGTTGTCCAATATATGTGCCGCGAGACTCTGACGGCCTATTTGCAAAACGACTACGAGGGCGACGACGCCACGCGGGAGGCCATCCGCCTCTTCGTCCGCACGCACGACGGGGCGGGCGTGGCCGCCATAGCGGGGCGGCTCGTCGAGCGGCTGAGGGACATCAAGGTGTGCGACCCCGCCATAGGGTCGGGGGCCTTCCCCATGGGGATGCTCCGCGAGATTTTCTTCTGCCGCACGGCCCTCGAGGGCGCAGCGACGGCCCCCGCAGCCATCAAGCGCCACATAATCCAGGAGAACATCTACGGCGTGGACATCGAGGCCGGCGCCGTAGAGATTGCGCGCCTCCGCTTCTGGCTGTCGCTCGTTGTCGACGAGAAGAGCCCCGAGACGCTGCCCAACCTCGACTTCAAGATTATGCAGGGCAACTCGCTCCTGGAGAGCTACGATGGTTTCGACCTGCGAGGCATTGCCGACGGCCAGAGCGCCGACGGCACCCTGGTCTTCGACGACGACACGTGCAGCCGCGCCCTGGTGCAGGAGTTCATCCGCAGATATTTCGAGGTGACGGATCACGCCGAGCGGCGCGAGTTGCGCCGGAAGATTGACAACGCCGTGAAGAGCCTCATCGTGGCCAACCGCCCCGGGCTACGCGACAAGGTGGAGAATCTCGACCTGCTTCGCAACAGCGAGTTCTTCCTCTGGCACACCTATTTCCGTGACGTATTTTGCCGACCCAAGCTCCAATGCCGGGGCGCCCTGCCTCGCCTCGACCCTTGCCACCAGACGCCCTATCTCCTGGCGGATCACACTGTCGATGTCCTGCTGGCCGATGTCGAAGAGCCTCGACCGCGTGTCGGCGAGCTCCCGCCCCAGGGCCGCTATCTTGCGGATTATGTCGAGGTTGCCCCTGTTCACCAGGTGGCGGGCGGCGGCCAGGAGGCTCTGCGACTCCCGCGTCAGCCCGGGCCTCGTGCTCAGCCGGGCCAGGACGCCCTTTGCCTCGGTCGGCAGACTGCCGGGGCGCGAGGCGTTCATGCGCACGAAATGCTGGTTGTAGGCCCTGATGGCCTCGCCCGTCAGCTCCGCCCAATTGGCGGGCAGGGGCGCGCGCACGGCGCCCTCGGCGGGGCGCAGCTCCTCCAGCAGTTCGAGCATCGAGACGACCTGCGGCCTGCGCTCCGCGTCGGCCACGCCCATCCGCACCGCCAGGCGCGCCGACCGCGGGGCGCGGACCACGAAGTAGGCCCGCGAGCCGTCGCCGCCCGTCTGCGCCATCTGCCAGTCCGACGCCTGCTCAATCTGCCGGTAGCGGTCGGGGTGGGCCTCCTTGTAGGTCTTCAGCTCGTGGATGTACCTCTCCAGTGGCGACTCCTCGCCGTCGACGGCACGGGCCAGGTCGAAGTGCGCCACCTCCTCGTCGGCGGTGAAAATCTTGCTGTCCTCGCCGAAGAGGCTGTGGAAAGCCTGGAGCTTGGTGTAGGCCTTGCGCACAAGCTCAATCTCGGCGTCGCCCTCGGCGCTCGGCATGAAGTTAAAGACGCACACGCGGCGTGCCCTCGAGCCGATGCGGTTGACGCGGCCGATGCGCTGCATGAGGCGCGTGGAGTTCCACGGCGTGTCGTAGTTGAGGATGACGTTGGCGCGGTGGAGGTTGACGCCCTCGGCCAGGACCTCGGTGGTGATGATGACGTCGTAGTCGTCGCGCCACTCGCCGGCGTAGTTGGCGTCGAAGTTCTCCTCTATGTCGCGCTGGGCGTCGTCGCGGTTGGCGGCGGTGACGACCAGCGGGCGGTGCCCCTTGGCCCTGACGGCGCGCGCCAGGGCCGTCACGGTGTCTATGGCCTCGGAGAAGATGACGAGCTTGCCCTCGGTGTTGACGTCGGGGGCGAAGAGTTCGGCGTCGAGCCTCTCCTTGAAAGCGTCGAACTTGGGGTCCTCGGTGTCGGCGGCCCAACGGTCGCACAGCTCCGAGATAATATCATAGTCCTTGCGGAGCAGGCCGGCATACTCGCCCCGGAAGTCCCGGCGGCGGTATACGGCGTTGCGCCCCTTGGCGTCCCGCCCCGCCAGGCGCTCCATCTTGTCCCTGACGTCGCGCAGGCACTCGTCGAACGTCACCTCCCTGCCGGCCCTGCGGCTCTTGGCGGCGCAGTCCAGCTCGGCGTTGACGTCGATGTCGGGGCATATGAAGATGGTGTCGCTCTCCCACATCCGCATCATGTTGAGCGTGTAGCGCTTGAGGTTGAGGAGCGAGCCCCGGAACGCGGCGAATGAGCTTTCGAGCCTCTTGACGAGCATGATTTGCATTATCGTGGCCAACTGGCGCGCCACGTCGCCCGCGCCCCTGTTGCCCCTCCCGGCGTGCTTGCGCTCGTTGGCGGGGTCGGCGAAATACTCTATGGCGCGGTAGCGGTAGTAGCGCAGCCACTCGTCGCCCCGCGCCTTGTCGTCGTCGGTCGGGGCTATGACCCGCATGGTGTCGGCGAAGAGGCGCGCCAGGTCCTCGTCCATTACATATGGCAGCTCGCGCGGGCCGTCTATGGCGGGGAAGACTATGCCCTGCGCGGCGAGGTCGGCGGCGTAATATTTGGCCAGGTCGGTGCGCGTCCGCCTCTCCAGGATGTCGGCCAGGACGCAGTCGCGGATTTGCGCCGAGAGGTCGTCGAGCCTGGCGCGCCGCTCCTCGGCGGGGATGTCGTTGCGCCTGTCCAGCAGCGCCTCATATTCGCCGCCTACGCGGGCAAAGAAGCTGTCGAGGTTCCCGCCGTCGGCCTTCTTGAGCGTGCTGGCCGTGCGGTCGCGCTCGAAGAGGCACAGCTGGTTCTTGAGGTCGGAGGGGCGGTTGTTCTGCGGCGTGGCGGAGAGCAGGCCCACGTAGGGGTATGCGCCCGTGCGCACGCCAATCTCGGCGATGAGGGTGTCGAGAGCCTTGTACATCTGCGTGGCGCTGTTGCGGAACTTGTGGCTCTCGTCGACGATGATGAGGCCGTAGTCCGCGCCCTGCGGCTCCGCGTCGAACTCGCCGCTGTCCAGGTCGTCGTCGTCCGCCGCGTCGTCCACCATGTTGCCGACGCGCCCCGTCGTGACGAAATCCACCAGGGGGAGAATCTTCTCGTCGGCCTCGCGGTCGAAAGCCGCCATCGTCTTGCGCCACCCCGGCAAGATGGCCGGCGGCGTGACGACCAGGACTCGCCGCCCGCGGCCCCCGTCGTCGGGCGAGGCAAGGAAGTGCTTGACGATGAGCGTGCCGACGACGGTCTTGCCCAGCCCCACGACGTCGGACAGCATGAAGCCGCCGTGGCGGCGCATGATGCCCAGGCACCGCTTGACGGCCTCAATCTGATAGTCGAGCTTGCGGACGCCCGGCGGCAGGTAGGCCTCAATCTGCCGCCCCAGGTCTTTGTCCACCACGTCGGCGAACTCGAGCTGCAACAGCTTGATGTATAGCTCGTAGGGCGTGAAGTCCGCCCCGGTGGCGGCCTCCTCCTCCATCTTGCGGGCGGGCTTCGAGGCCCGCAGGACTTGCTCCAGGAACTCGCCCGTCCACTCCTCGCTCTGCTCCCACTTCTCGTCGAACCACCCTTTGTGACCCTTGCGCGTCGGGCTTGTCGCGGCATTCACCATGTAGGGGTCGGTCTCGACCACGTTGAGTTCGGCGTTGCCCTCCAGTCCCTTTTGGGTGAAGTTGCTGCTGCCCACAATGGCATAGCCCATGTCCGGATTGGCCGACGACGAGAAGATGTAGCACTTGGAGTGGAAGAACTGCCGCTCGTCGTCGTCGCCCGTCTTGAAGACGTGGATGTCCATCCGCGGGTCGTCGCCGCGGCAGTTGTCCATCAGCAGACGGAACGCGTCGCGATAGTCGTCGGTCATCTTGTCGGCGAGGCTGTCCATGTCGGTGCGGATGAAGTCGGCGGGATAGTTGGCGCCGACCGTCGTGGCCCGCGTCAGCATCTTGGCGTAGACGTATGGGTCTTTGCCTATTATCATCTTGAGCCGCGCGCCGGGCCGGCCGAAGAAGTCCCGCAACTCGCCCGCCAGGAGGGCCATGCCGGGGATGTCCCAATAGCCGGTGGCTATGCGTATGGTGTCCACCGCCGGGTCGGCGATGCACTCGCGCAGCTTGCCGACCATCCTCAGCCCCGCCGTGTTGTCCAGGAGCGTCTTGTTAATCATGTCGTGAATATATGCAAAATTCGGCAACACGTCGGCAAATTGTGGCGGTTGGGCGATTCGCGGGCGGCGCGTTCGGAGTTGGTCGTAAATTTGCGCCGAGAGTAAAGGAAAAACGACTAAGCAGATGACGACAAGACAGATGAGGGCGCACGTGGCGGCGGCATTGGCGTGGGCGGCACTGACCGCGGCCGCCGCGCAAGACGCCGCGACGCCGCCGGGAAGCCCCGGGGGATGGACCCTGCAGGAGTGCATCGACTACGCCCTGGCCAACAACCTGGAGGTCAAGACGGGCCTCCTGACCCAGGAGACGGACCGCGAGCAGGTCTCGGCCACCCGCGGGCAGCTGATGCCGAGCCTCTCGTTCTCGACGTCGCACTCCCTGGGCTGGAGGCCCTGGAGCCAGAACACCGTGGCGCTGAGCGGCGGCACCATGACGACGACGCAGAACGACGTCACATATTCGGGCAGCTACAACCTCTCGGCCAACTGGACGGTGTGGGACGGCGGGCGCACCCGCCGCAACCTCGACAGCTACAACCTGGAGGTGGAGAAGGCCCAATATGACAACGCCCGGACGGCCAACAGCATCGAGGAGCAGATTGTGCAATATTACGTCCAGATCCTCTACCAGGCCGACGCCGCCCGCGTGGCAGACAGCACCCTGGCCTCCAGCCGCCTGCTGGCCGACCGCGGCGCCGCCATGGTCGAGGCCGGCCAGCTCGCCAAGGCCGACCTGGCGCAGCTGGAGGCCCAGGTGAGCCAAGACGAATATGGCCTGGTCAGCGCGCGGACGCAGCTCGCCACATACAAGATGCAGCTCAAGCAGATCTTGGAGATAATCAAGACCCAGGAGTTCGACGTGGCGGAGCCCGCCATAGGCGACGAGCGCGTCCTCCAGGCCCTGCCGACGGTGGACGAGGTCTTCGCCCGCGCCATGGAGACGCGCCCGGAAGTGCGCTCCAGCCGGCTGAGCATCGAGCAGGCCGACATCCAGCAGCGCATAGCCCGCTCCGGCCACTACCCCACCATAAACCTCTCGGCGGGCGTCTCGACCAACCACAACAGCGCGAGCAACGACGGCGTGGGGAGCCAGATCAAGAGCAACGTCAACAACTCGCTGGGGCTGAGCGTCTCCGTCCCCATCCTCGACAACCGCCAGACGCGCACCGACAAGGCCAAGGCCAAAATCCAGCGGCAGCAGTCGGAACTGGACATGCTCTCGACCGAGAAGACCATCTACCAGCAGGTCGAGACCTACTGGCTGGCGGCACTGAGCGCCCAGGCGCAATATTCGGCCGCCGTGGCCAACGAGCGCAGCATGAGCGAGAGCTTCGACCTCGTGGCGGAGCAGTTCCGCCTCGGCCTCAAAAACATAGCCGAGCTGACCACGGGCAAGAGCAACCTGCTCTCGGCGCGCCAGCAGGTGCTGCAGAGCAAATATACGGCCCTGCTCAACATCGCCCTGCTCAACTTCTACGCCGGCGAAGAAATCTCCCTCTGACACACAACAAGGAATCGGACAAGAATATGAGATACACGAACATTGGCGCGCCGAGCCTGGCAATAGCGGCGGCGCTGGCCCTGGCGGCGTGCGGCAACGAGCGCCAGGTGAGCTACACCACGGCACCGGTGATGCGGGCCGACCTCTCGACGTCGATAACGGCCACGGGGACCATCGAGCCCGTGACGCAAGTCGAGGTCGGCACGCAGGTGAGCGGCATCATCGACAAGATATACGTCGACTACAACAGCGAGGTGCGCAAGGGGCAGGTCATTGCCGAGCTCGACAAGACGAACCTGCTCTCGGAGCTGACCTCGGCCAAGAGCAACCTGGCCAACTCGCAGAGCGAGCTCGACTACCAGAGGGCCAACTTCGAGCGCTACGCCAAGCTGTTTGAGAAAGGCCTGGTCTCGGTGGACGACTACGAGACGGCGCGCCTCGCCTTTGAGAAGGCCCGGCAGGACATCGTCGTCCAGCAGCAGAACGTCGCCAAGGCCCAGACCAACCTCGGCTACGCCACCATCACCAGCCCCGTGGACGGCATCGTCTTGAGCCGCGAGGTCGAGGAGGGCCAGACCGTGGCGTCGGCCATGACCACGCCGACGCTCTTCAACATCGCCCAAGACCTCACCGACATGCGCGTCATCGCCGACGTCGACGAGGCCGACATCGGCGGCGTCAAGGAGGGCCAGAGGGTGACGTTCTCGGTCGACGCCTTCCCCGACGACACGTTCGCCGGCACCGTGACGCAGGTGCGCCTGGAGGCCACGACGGAGAGCAACGTCGTCACCTACGAGGTCGTAATAGCCGCGCCCAACAAGGACCTCAAGCTCCTGCCCGGGCTGACCGCCAACGTCACCATCTTCACGTCCGAGCGCGACGGCGTCCTGGCCGTGCCGACCAAGGCCCTGCGCTTCAGCCCCAACCAGGCGCTGCTCACCGCCGACCAGTCCGTCGAGGACGTGGCGTCGGCCACCAAGGTGTGGCGGTTCGACGGCAAGACGTTCCGCGCCGCGGCCGTCAAGACGGGCCTCAACAGCGGGACGATGGTCGAGATTGTCGAGGGCCTGGCCGAGGGGGACAAGGTCGTGGTGAGCTTCGAGCTCGGGGCCGCGGCGCAAGACGGCGGCGCGGCGCAGGGCGGCAACAACCCGTTCTTGCCCGGCCCGCCCAACAGGAACAACAGGAACAGGAAGTGAACGCCATGACACCACAGGGCACCGTTGAGACCCCCGCGGCCGGGGGCAAGGTCGTCATAGAGCTGCGCGACGTCCGGCGCGAGTTCCGCGTGGGCGGCGAGACAGTCAAGGCGCTTAGGGGCGTCTCGTTCAAGATATACGAGGGCGAGTTCGTCACCATCATGGGGACGTCGGGCTCGGGCAAGAGCACCCTGCTCAACCAGCTCGGGTGCCTCGACACCCCGACGAGCGGCGAGTACATCCTCGACGGCGTGTCGGTCCGCACCATGAGCAAGAGCCAGCGCGCCCGTCTCCGCAACCGCAAGATAGGCTTCGTCTTCCAGAGCTACAACCTCCTGGCCAAGACCACCGCCGTGGAGAACGTCGAGCTGCCGCTCATGTACAACAGCAGGTACAACGCCGCCCAGCGCCGCGCCGCCGCCATCGAGGCCCTGCGCGCCGTGGGCCTGGGCGACCGCCTGGAGCACAAGAGCAACCAGATGAGCGGCGGGCAGATGCAGCGCGTGGCCATAGCCCGGGCCCTTGTCAACGACCCGGCCGTCATCCTGGCCGACGAGGCCACGGGCAACCTCGACACGCGGACGTCGTTCGAGATGCTCGTCCTCTTCCAGCGCCTGCACTCCGAGGGGCGCACGATAATCTTCGTGACCCACAACCCCGAGATTGCGCAATACAGCAGCCGCAACATAATGCTCCGCGACGGCAAAATCCGCGAGGACAAGCAGAACCCCTCGCCCCTGGACGCCGCCGAGGCCCTGGCCGCGCTGCCCAAGCCGCAAGACGACTGACACAGAAACAAAAACAAGGACGACGGCAATGAATTTCATCAACCTCTTCAAGGTGGCGCTGCGCGCCGTGGCGAGCAACAAGTTCCGCTCCTTCCTCTCCATGCTCGGCATCATCATTGGCGTGGCGGCGGTCATCATCATGATGGCCATAGGCCAGGGGTCGAAAGAGAGCGTCCGCGCCAACATAGCCCAGATGGGCACCAACATGATAATGGTCCGCCCGGGGTCTGACCAGCGCGGCGGCGTGCGGCTCGACCCCTCGGAGATGCAGACGCTCAAGGTGGACGACTACGAGGCCATCGTGGCCGACAAGAGGTTCGTCACCTACGTCTCGCCGGAGGTCTCGTCGTCGGGGCAGGTCATCTACGGGGCCAACAACACCAGCGCCACCATCTATGGCGAGAGCCTCGACTATTTCGACATCAAGATGTGGGACGTCAAAGACGGCGAGACGTTCACCGACGAGGACATCCGCAAGGGCGCCAAGGTGTGCGTCGTCGGGACGACCATCGTCAAGGAGCTCTTCGGCGACGCCGACGCCGACTGCGTCGGGCGGACGATACGCTTCAAGTCCATCCCGTTCCGCATCGTGGGCGTCCTCAAGAGCAAGGGCTACAACAATTGGGGCATGGACCAGGACAACGTCCTCATAGCGCCCTACACCACGGTCATGAAGCGCCTCCTGGCGCAGACGTTCTTCAACTCCATCAACTGCTCGGCCATAACCGAGGAGCTGACCGAAGAGGCCATAGACGAGCTTACGGCAATCTTGCGCTCGACGCACAAGCTCAAGGAGACGGACAGCGACAACTTCACCATCCGCAGCCAGCAGGAGATGATGGAGACCATGAGCAGCACCATGGACACCATCACCATCATCCTGGTCGTGGCGGCGGCTTTCTCGCTCCTTGTGGCGGGCATAGGCATCATGAACATCATGCTCGTCTCGGTGACGGAGCGCACCAAGGAGATAGGCCTGCGCATGAGCGTCGGGGCCCGCTCCATCGACATCAGCAACCAGTTCCTCATCGAGAGCGTCATGATAAGCCTCACGGGGGGCGTCTTGGGCGTCGTCGTGGGGTGGCTCGGCACGCTGCTCTGCTCGCAGTTCGGGCTGCCGACCTCCATCCCGATGTGGAGCATCTTCGTCTCGTTCGCCGTCTGCACCGTCATAGGCGTCGGATTCGGATATTTGCCGGCCAACAAGGCCGCCAACCTGGACCCCATCGAGGCCATAAGGTACGAATAGGCAGCGGGGGGGATTATATCCCCCTTTTTGCTACCTTTACGGCAAAAGAGCAACGGAGATGGAACAGATTGTCTTAGCCGCCATAATACTCATCGGGTCTTTCATCGTCGAGCGCCGCAAGGCCAAGGCCAAAGCCGCCGAGGAGGAGGCGAAGAGGCTCAGGGAGCAGAAGAACATGGAGGAGTGGGAGGCCGGCCGGAGGGCGGAGGAGGGCGACGACGCCCCGACATATGCCGAGCCGACGCCGCCGTTCGCGGCCCCCGACCCGCGGGAGCAGATGGTCTTGCGCCAACGCGAAGAGGAGGAGGAGCGGCGCGCCGCCGAAGAGGCACGGCTGCGCGCCGAGGCGGAGCGGAAGCGCATTGAGGCCGAGGCGGCAAGGCGGAGAGCCATGGCGGCCAAGCCGCGCCGCCGGGCGGCGACGTTCCTTGGCGGCGAGGAGGGCGCGCGCGTCACGACGGGAAGCCCCATCGAGACGGCGGCGGGCGACGACATCGGGCGCCTCACGCCCGACGACCTGCGCCGAGCCGTGATTCTCGACGCCATATTCAAGCGGCCAGAGTTCTAACCACCACCGAAAGATACGGACGAGACCGTGCGGCAAGCGTCGCACGGTCTCGTTTTTTTCTTTTATGGGGGAGGTCACTCCTTGTCCAGGGCGACTTCCGCCACCGCCCCGCCGCACGCCACGCGGACCTTGACGGCATCGCGGCCCGGCGCGCCGCGCAGCAAGACCTGTGCGCGGCCCATGAAGGCGCGGAGACCGGCACGGCCCTTGTCTGCGCCAACCGGGCGCTCGGCGGCCTTATATCCGGGGTCGCCGTTACCCCAACCCAGAATCTCGGCACTGCCCGCCACCTCGACCGAGAGGCTGTCGCAAGCGTCGGGGACGAAGCGGCCACGCTTGTCGACAAGCGTCAGGTCGAGGACCACGCAGTCTTGGGCGCCGCCTATGCTCTTGCGGCTCGCCACGGCCTCGACGGCCGCCACGGGGCCCGAAGTCTCGACGCGCGCGGTCTTGACGCGCTTGCCGCCCTTGAAGCCGCGGGCCTCCAGCCGTCCGGGCTTGTAGGTCGTCGTCCAGGTCAGATGACCGTCGCGCTCCATGGGCTTGCGGCCCAGGCTCCGGCCGTCTTGCAGAAGCTCCACCTCGTCCATGTTCGAGTAGCACCACACCTCGACCTCCCGCCCCTCGCGGCCGCGCAGGTTCCAGTGGGGGAAGATGTGCAGGACGGGCTCGTCGGTCCACGCCGCCCGCAGGTAGTAGGCCTCGTCCTTGGGAAATCCGCAGTAGTCCAAGATACCGAACTGCGAGCCCGTGGCCGGCCACTTCATGGGATTAGGCTCGCCACGGTAGTCGAAGCCAGTCCAATAGAAAACGCCGGCGGCCCACCTGTTGTCGCGGTAGAACTTCCACCCGCGGGCAATGACGTTCTTGGCGTTGCCCTCGCGCCGCTCGCCCTCCATGTTGATGCTCCTCATCCGCCCGCTGAGCGAGTCGGTCTCGTAGACGCCGCGGGTGCCGCAGCCCGACGTCTCCTCGGTGCCGACGACGACCCAGTCGGGATATGCCGCACGGCGGTTGTCTACGTCGTTCTGGACAATGTAGTTGTAGCCGTGGACGTCCACCTGCTTGACGATGCCGAAGCCGCCGGAATTGCCATAGGTGAAAAGGCGCGTGCTGTCCACGCCGCGGGCGTAGTCAATCATCGCGCGGGCAATCTTCTCCCCCCTCTCGCCGCTCTCGATCCACCACTCCTCGTTGCCTATGCTCCACAAGATCACGCTAGGGTGGTTGCGGTCGTTCTCCATCATGTTGCGCAAGAGGGCCAAATGCTCCCCGTTGACGCCCATGAGGCGGTTCTCGTCGATGACCATCATGCCCATGGAGTCGCACACGTCGAGCAGGGCCTTGCAACCGGGGTTGTGCGACAGGCGCACGGCGTTCATGCCCAGCTCCTTAAGCTTGCCGAGCCTATAGGCCCACAGGGCCTTGGGAATGGCGGTGCCGACCCCGGCGTGGTCCAAGTGGACGTTGGCCCCGACAAGCTCCACCCGCCTGCCGTTGACCTCCAGCCCCTCCCCGGCGCTCCACCGCAAGGTGCGCAGGCCGACGCGCGTCTCCACGGCGTCGAGTTCCTTGCCGTCGGCCGTCAGCGCGGTGCGCAGGGTGTAGAGATATGGGTCGTCGGGACTCCACAGGCGCGGGTTCTCCACTCTGATTGCGCCGTCCGGCCCCTCAGCCACGATGCGGCCATCGGCGTCAATCAGCCTGTGGCTCACGGCCCCCGTGGCCCGCGTCGTCACCGTGAGGCGGCCGTCGTCGCCCCACGAGCAAAAGACGTCGTCTATGTGGCTCTCGGCATCCCTCTTGACAATCCACACGTCGCGGTAGATGCCGCCGCCCTCGTAGTACCATCCCTCCTCGGTCGAGGCGTCGCACCTGACGGTGAGCACGTTGTCGCCGCCGTAGTTGAGATATTCCGACAGCCGGTAGCTCTGCCGGGCGTAACCGCTGGGCTCGTGGCCCAGGTAGAAGCCGTTGCAGAAGACCTGCGCGTCGCGGAAGACGCCCTCGAAGACCACGCATATGTCGCGCCCCTCGTCTGCCTCCGGGACGCGGAATCGGCGCCGGTACCACCCCACGCTGTTTTTGGGGTATCGCCACCCGACCTGCTTATATCCGTGCGAATGGCTGGCCTCGGCGGCAAAGGGCAGGTCGACCACCCAGTCGTGGGGGAGCGTCACGCGTTGCCACGCCGAGTCGTTGAACTCCGGGCTTGCCGGGCCCTGGTTCTGCCCCACGGCCTTGGCCCTGTAGGTGAAATATTCCGTGCCGTGGGTCATGTCGCGCTCCATGCTCGACGCGTCGCCGAGGTGGAACGTCCATCCGTCGTTGATGAGTGTCGTCTCGCGCTGCGCCGTGGCCACCGTGGCGCACAGGCCCAGGGCGAGAGGCAAGAGGAGTGGGGAAAGCTGTCGCATCATAGTCCAAAAGAATCTTTCTACGAGCGCGAGTTTAGCCCTAAAAAGCGTGCGCGACGGGACGCGAATGTTAACAATCCCTCCTACGCCTCGCGCCAATCGCCAATTGTCCCCGTCTCCGACGAGAAGCTCACCCCCACCCTGTGGACGCGGAGCGCGCCGCCGTCGTAGGGGCGGGCGTAGCCCCGCTCGGCGATCTGCCGCAGGGCCTCGTCGGCCGTGCCGTCGAGCTTGAACTCCACGACGTACGCGTCGGTCTTGGTCCGGAGGACGCAGTCCACGCGGCCCTGGCTCTGCGCCACCTCGACGTCGACGATGTACGTCCCCAGGAGCCGCAGGACGAGGTAGAACGTGTATTGGAAATATCGCTCCCGCTCCGGCTCGTCGCCCTTGCGCCGCATGGTGTAGGGGACGGAGGCCAGGAACGCCGTCAGCGTCTGCATGAAGCCCGGAAAGTCGCCCCCGCTCAATGCTAAGGCCATCTGCCGCACGACGGGGCCCGTGGCGCCGTCGCGGCCGAAGTGGCTGTCGGCCACCACGCGGGTGAAGCCGCGGCGAACCTCGTCGTTGGGCAGGTCGAGCCTGTAGGAGCCGGACAGCTCGTCGTAGTCCTTGATGGTGAGGTAGCCGCTCTGGAAAATCATAGGCAGGGGGCGCTCGACGTCGGCGCGGTAGTCCTCGAACATGTCCGCCCTGTAGTAGCACCCGGCAAACTCACTGAGGTGCGCGCCGCTCCCCCGCAGGAGGCGGACTAGGTAGGTGGGCGTGCCGGTCTTGAACCAATAATCATCCAGCTTGCGGCTGTCCAGGGCCTTGACGAGGCTGAACGGGTTGTATACATCCGTCATGGCCTCGCTGAAGTGGTATCCGTCATATCGACGGCGAATCTTGTCGCGGAGGCTCTCCGGAGTCAACCCTTTCTCCGCCGCCATTTCGTCCATCTCCGCCCCGAAGACCTCCTCCAACTCGCGGGGCGTGATGCCGCACAGCGTCTCGTAGCGCGCGTCCATGCTGACGTCGTTGAGGCTGTTCAGCCCGCTGAAGACGCTCACCTGCGCGAACTTCGTCACGCCCGTCAGCAGGACGAAGCGCAGGTTGCGCTCCTGCTTCTTGAGGACGGCATAGAAGCCCTTGAGCAACCCGCGGTTGAAGTCCTCCAGGCTACGCTCGTTGCCGTCCACCACGACCTTGAGGCCTAGGCCCAGCACGTCGAGCAGTGGCTTGTCATATTCGTCGATGAGGACAACCACGCCGCGCCGGTATATCTTCTGCGCCGCCTCGATTATCTCCGAAAACTGGAGGTCGGGACTCGACGCCGTGGTCTCGATGCCGAGTTCGCGCTTGCACTTCGTCACGAAGAGGGTGAGCTGCTCCTCCAGCTTGCTGACGCGCGTATAATCGCCGTCGCTGAAATCTAGGTGCAAGACGACGTGCTTGTCCCACGCGGTCTCCAGCCCCTCCATTGCCAGGCCCTCAAAAAGGTCCCTGCGACCGCTGAAGTACGCGCCGAGCGTCGAGACGAGAAGGCTCTTGCCGAAGCGGCGCGGGCGGCTGAAGAAATACATCTGCCCATTGTTGGCCAATTTGTAGACCAGGCCGGTCTTGTCCACATACGCGTAGCCGCCCTTGCGAATCGTCTCGAAAGTCTGTATGCCTACGGGGAATTTCATATTTGTGAGAATCTGATGCGGTAGCCAAGTTAGCGAAAACAAGGCTCATGCGCAAGCCTGCCCCTCGGAGCAGGATTCCAGCACCTCCTCCAGGCGCGGGGGCATCCCGGCGTTGTGCTCCCTTTTGCGGCGCAGAATCCCCGCGCATCCGCGGGCCGAGATGTAGAACTTCTCGGCGGCGTCGGGGTCGGCGATGTCCGTCACGCTCGCCAACCTGTAGTCGGCGGGATATGCCGACGCGTTCACGTAGCGCCCCGCCCCGCAAGGCGTGAAGTCCCGCAACATTGTCAGCCCGTTTTCGCCGCCAACGGAGGCGCACGCCGCAATGTCCAAGTCCACCCCTCCGCACGCCCCGCCAAGCAGCCGGCGGGCCAGCCACCCGACGACAGGCACGGCCCACGAGTTGCCCACGGCACGATACCTCTGAGTGTCGCGGCAGCCGGGAAGCGACGTATAGTTGTCGGGCAGGCCCATGAGCCTCTCGCACTCCAAGGGGGTCAGACGGCGGAGGCGGCCGCCCTGCGCAAGGAACAGCGAACCGTTGAACGCCGCCGCGTTGCCGTTCCACTTTGTCCCATAGGCGGCATAGAGGCAGTCGGTGTAGCTCCGGAACGCCTCAACCCTGTGGCCGCCAACCTCTTTCACCAAACTCTGCGCCGCGGGGGCAACAACCATCCCCTGCTCGTCGGACAAACTCGGCGTGCGGCTCTTCCGCGCTTTGAGCGGGTCGGCAATGATGCCACACCGCTCAAACAAGACCTCCCAGGGGGCGAAATCGCTCCCGCCGCCAAGCAGGTACACGCGGCGACGCTGTTGCGGGACGCCGAAATATTTGGCATCAAGGACCCGCCACGCCACGTTGCGCCCCCGCCCCCGGACGATGCCCGCCGACGGCCACTTGCGTGCCTCCAAAGGTTTCTCCGCGCCCAAAAGCCCGGCAAGGAAGCAACCGAAAGCGTTGGTCTTGTCGGTCAGCACGCCCTCGACATTCTCCCACAGGAATATGGCCGACCCCAGCCCCCTCGACCGCCGCTGCCTGTCGGCGGCGTCTATTATGTCGATATATTTAAGCGTCAGCCGCCCGCGGTCGTCGTCCGTCCCATTGCGCCACCCGGCCATCGAGAACGCCTGGCACGGCGTCCCGCCACAAACGATGTCGGGGGCCTCGACCTCGCCCCGGTCAATCAAGTCGGCGATGCGGGTCATGTCGCCCAAGTTCGGCACGCCGGGAAACCTCTCCGCCAGGAGGCGCGACGGGAAGTCCGCAATCTCCGACATCCACAGCGTCCGCACCCCAAGGGGGTTGAAAACGAGGCTCGCCACCTCTATCCCCGAGCACAGGCTTCCGAGAGTCTTCTGACCCTTCATCTTGGCTCCGAGGGGCATGGTCTCACACCGCCACGACCCCCTTGATGTGCGGCCAGGCCTGGTAGCCCACAAGCTCGAAGTCCTCGTAGCGGAAGCCGTCGATGTCGCGGACCGAAGGGTTGATGCGCATGGTCGGGAGCGGATAGGGCTCGCGGGCGAGCTGCTCCCGGACCTGGTCGAGGTGGTTGACGTAGATGTGGGCGTCGCCCAGGGTGTGGATGAACCTGCCGGGGCGGAGGCCACACACCTGCGCAACCATCATGGTGAGCAGGGAGTAGGAGGCGATGTTGAACGGCACGCCCAGGAAGACGTCGCCACTGCGCTGGTAGAGCTGGCAGCTGAGAGCGCCGTCTGCGACGTAGAACTGGAACATGACGTGGCACGGAGGCAGCTTCATGCGGTCGATGTCGGCCACGTTCCATGCGCTGACAATGAGACGCCTCGATTCGGGGTTGTGGCGGATCTGCTCCACGACGTCCCGGACCTGGTCTATCGAGCCGCCGTCGGGCGCGGGCCACGAGCGCCACTGGCGACCGTAGATGGGGCCAAGCTCACCGTCGGCGTCGGCCCACTCGTTCCAAATCCTGACGCCGCGCTCCTGCAGCCAACGGACGTTGGTCGAGCCTTGCAGGAACCACAGCAGCTCGTAGATGATGGACTTCGTGTGGAGCTTCTTGGTGGTCAGCAGGGGGAAGCCCTCGGAAAGGTCGAACGACATCTGATGCCCGAAGATGCTTATCGTCCCCGTCCCGGTGCGGTCGCCGCGGCGGTTGCCCTCGGCCAGGATTCGGCGGGCAAGGTCGAGATATTGTTTCATGGTGCGTCAATAAAACATGGGGGGAGGCGGGAGCCGCCCCGGGTCATTTCACTCCGAGCGTACGTATGAGCCAATTGGCGCGCGTCAGCGCGTGGTCCACTCTCTCCAGGTCGGCGAGCATCTCGGCCGCCGACGGGTAGCGCGCCTCGACGCCCCGGCGTAGCGTGGCCTCGACCTCGCCGGGGGCCAACTTGCGCGGCGCCTGACGGAACGGCTCCTTATACGCCGCCCGGCTCAAGACGGCGAAGAGGGCCTCGGTCATGCGGCTTGGCTTTTTCATGCCATATATGACCTGGAGGTTTATCAGCACCTCGGGGTTGCAGTCGTTGTAGGGCGTCCGGCCCATGACGAGGTGGAAGAGTGTTATGGCGAGCGAGAAGAGGTCGGCTTGGGGGCCCACCAACTCGTTGTGCTTCAAGAGCATCTCCGGCGGCGAATAGATGAGCGCGAACTGCGTGCGCGCCGTGCCGTCGTAGGGCAGGGTCATGGACTTCTCGAAATCGATGAGGGCCACGTCGGCGAAGTCGCACTCCGCCACGTCGGCCCCCGGGGCGTGGCGCACCACGATGTTCGACGGCTTGATGTCGCGGTGGACGACGCCCGCCGCGTGCACGGCCGCCAAGGCCCGGAGGACAGCGCATCCCAACGACAAGTATTTGTCTTCGTCGATCTTGCCATAGACGGCCTTGTCGGCGAAGATTGTCTTGAGGTCCGTCCCCTCGACCATCTCGCGGGCCACGTAGGTGCGCCTGTCGTCGCCCACGAAGACGTCCACTATGCGCGCCACGTCGCGCCGCTCGATGATGCCGACGCGCCGCAAGGCCTCGGCAAGGCCCGGCGGGCAACGGTCCAGGGCCCTTATCGTGACGCGCCGCCCCACGTCGTCACGCGCCGTCAGGACCCCGCCGAACTTGACGTGCCGCCCCAAGCGGCCGTCAACCTCGTAGGTGCCGGCGGAGCCGCGTAGCCGTGGCGGGGTCTGCATGGGGCGGGGTCTTTTGGCGGGGTGTCACTTCTTGTTGTTGTAGCCCAAGATTCGGAGCATGTCCTCTGGGCGCTGCTCGTCGTTGAAGAGGTAGTCCACAATCTGGCCGTTCTCGTCGCGGTCTATGACGACGTGCTTGGGGCTGGGGATGAGGCAGTGCTTGAGGCCGCCGTAGCCGCTTATGGAGTCCTGGTAGGCGCCGGTGTGGAAGAAGCCGATGTAGAGGGGGTCGGCGTCGCCCGGCTCGACGCAGGGCATGAAGACCTGCTGGTTGAGGTCCTCGGTGTTGTAGTAGTCGGCGTGGTCGCAGGTGATGCCGCCGATGTTGACCCTCTGATATTGCCTGTCCCACTTGTTGATGGGCAGCAGGATGAACTTCTCGGCTATGCCCCAGCTGTCGGGGATGGTCGTCATGAGGCTGTTGTCGATGAGATACCACAGCTCGGTGTCGTTCTGCCTCTTGGCCTCGACGACTTTGAAGATTACGGCCCCGGTCTCGCCGACGGTGTACTTGCCGAACTCCGTCACGATGTCGGGGTCGTCGATGTCCTCGTTCTGGCACACCTCCTTGAGGCTGCGCACCAGCTCGTTGACCATGTATTTGTAGTCATAGTCGAAAGCCAGGTTGCTGCGGATGGGGAGCCCGCCGCCCAGGTCTATGATGTGGAGCGTGTCGCACTGCTTCTTCAGCTCGGCGTAGAGCGATATGGCTTTCTGATAGACCCCCCAGAAGTAGAGCGTGTCCTTGATTCCCGAATCGACGAAGAAGTGGAACATCGTCAGGCAGACGGCGGGGTTGTCCTTGATCTTGGCGTTGTAGAAGTTGAGGATCTCCGTGGGGCGGATTCCGAGGCGGCTCGTGTAGTAGGCCGCCTGGGGCTCCTCCTCAACGGCCATCCGGATACCTATTTTGACCTGCTTGCCGCCCATGACCGCCGTGAGCCTGTCCAGCTCGTCCATGCTGTCGAGGACCGTGATGCAGTTGCCGAAGCCCATGTCCACGAGCTCCTTGATTTTCTGCAAGTAGAGGTCGCTCTTGTATCCGTTGTTGATGATGATGAGGTCTTGCGAGATGACGCCCTCGTTGTAGAGCTCGCGGACAATGTCTATGTCGTAGGCCGACGAGGTCTCCAGCTGGACCCCGTAGCGCAAGGCCTCCTTGACGACGAAGCTGAAGTGGCTGCTCTTTGTGCAGTAGCAATACTTGTACTCGCCCCTGTAGCCGTTGCTGCGGATGGCCTTGCTGAAGAGGTTGCGCGCCCGCTTGATCTGGTCGCCTATCTTGGGCAGGTAGGTAATCTTGACCGGCGTGCCATATTTGCTGATGATGTAGCGGAGGGAGATGTTGTTGAAGAACAAGTTGCCATTCTCCAGGTCGAAGCCCTCCTGCGGAAAGTAGTAGGTCTGGTCAATCAGCTCAAAGTAGCTACCCCTCGTTTTCACCTTCTCGTTCTTGTTTTTGTATGAGGTTTATAAAATCGGGCGAAGCCCGTTGCTCAGCTCCTCTGCGCGGGGTGAGACGGGCTTTTGTGTCTTTTTCTTCGTCCTGTTGTCAGCTTGGCCTCGCCGTCGTCATTTTAGCCAGCCTAGGACTGTCTGACTACCCGTCACTTTGTCTTTCAGCTTGACGTCCACCTGCGTCCCTATCGGCAGGTAGAGGTCGACCCTGGACCCGAACTTGATGAAGCCCATCTCGTCGGACTGCTTCACCTCCTGCCCCTCGCGGGCGTAGGTCACGACGCGGCGCGCCATGGCCCCCGCCACCTGTCGGGCCAGCACCTCCTGCCCGTCGGCGGTGCGGACGAGGACGGACGACCGCTCGTTGTCGGTCGACGACTTGGGCAGGTAGGCCGCCATCTTGCGCCCGTCGTGGTGGCGGTAGTACTCCACGGTGCCCCCCACGGGGAACCAGTTGATATGCACGTTGAAGAGCGACATGAATATCGACACCTGCAAGACCTGCCTCTTGAGGACCTCGGGCTCGTAGGTCTCCTCGATGGCCACTACCGTGCCGTCGCACGGGGCCACGACAGCGCCCTGGAGCCGCACCTTGTGGCGCTCAGGTTTGCGGAAGAAGTTGACGCAGATGCACAACGGCACCAGGGTCACGACGGTGACAATCTGAGCCAGGGGGCGGGGAAACGCCCACCACGCGGCGCCATTGACCACGACGAACAGAACGAGCGCCAGAGTCAACGTGACCCATCCTTCCTTGTGCAATATCATATCTCTAATAGGGAAAATGTTGTGTTCAGATGAAGAAATAGTATATGAGGCTGACGATGGGCGCCGCGAACATCACGGCGTCGAAACGGTCCAAGATCCCGCCATGCCCGGGCAGGAGCCGCCCGGAGTCCTTGACGTGGACGGACCGCTTGAACATGGACTCGACGAGGTCTCCGCACGTCCCGATGACGGCCACGATGGCCGTGGTGATGAGCGTGAAAGGCAGCCCGGCGTGGAAGAAGCAGTCGCCGAAGCTAGCGTAGCTGACCCAGCCCACCGCCACAGTGAGGAGGACGCCGCCCACGAAGCCCTCTACGGTCTTCTTGGGCGAGACGCGCTCGTAGAGCTTATGGCGCCCCAGGGTGACGCCGAAGAGGTAGGCCCCCGTGTCGTTGACCCACACCAGGGCGAAGATGCCTATGATGGGCCAAAAGTCGTAGCTGCCGGTCTTGAACGCCAACAGGTTGAAGAGCGCGAACGGCATGCCAACGTAGACGCACCCCAGGATGGTCAGCGCTATGTTCGTCAGCGGGTTCTTGTTCGAGCTGAAAAGCTCGACGAGGAACATCAGCCAGACCAGGCCCACAAGGCCCAGGAGCAGGCGCAAGTCCCACCCGTAGTCGCACACCATGAAGCCAAGGACGAAGGCCGCCAGGTTGGTGCACAGGGCCAGGCGGAAGTGGGGCGAGAAGCCCCCGGCGCACAGCAGGCAGTAGAACTCGTGGGTGGCGAGAGTGATTATCACCACCATCATGATGGCGTAGGTCAGGGCGTGAGTGCTCTCGCCCAATATGAACATTGCGGCGACGACAAGCACAAAGAGGATGCCCGTCACCGCGCGCGTGAGGAAATTTCTTAACACACTGCCCATCTCGCACAACTGCCGTACGGAGGTGCGCCGCGCGCCCGCCGACGCGGCAAAATTAGCATGAAAATTCCCTAATTCCAATTAGGGACGGAAATATCGCGGCCTAGCGCAACCCGTGCTCCTCCTTATACTTCTTCAGGTCATCCTCATATTGCCGCAGCTCGTCGTCGTAGGCCGCCACGCGCGACGTGTCGATGACCTGCCTCTCGACGACGGTCTGCACGGTGCCGGCGATGTAGTCTATCTGGAGCTGGACCTCGCGTGTCCGCACGTTGACGAAGCCCGTCACCGTGGCGCCCTCGCCCGTGGTGGTGGTGTCCACCGTGACGGCGGGGCGGCGGACGTTGTAGCCCACGACGCCGCGCCGCCCCGAGAAGCGCACCCACCCCTCGCCGGGGAAGTCGGCCGCCTCCAGCGAGAGCACGGGCGAGAGGCGCAGCTCGATGGCCAACGAGATGGAGAACGGCATGTTGCCGATGTGGAGGCTGTCTTGCCACATCGTCACCAGGTCGCCCGTCCCGGGGACGAACTCAAACTTGGCCGGGGCGCCGCCGGGCAGGAGCGTCTTGTCGGCCCCGTTCACCACCGTCTTGGCCGAGACGACCATAGGCCCGTCCAGGACGGCGCGCGCCGCCTCAAGCTCCGCCTCGGAGAGCACAGCCCCGTCGTCGGTCTTGCAGCCCGGGGCCGCCACCGACGCCACGGCGGCGAGTCCCCACGCCGTGTGTCCTAATCTGTTCATCTGTCGTTGTTTTTTGGGTTATCGCTATCCTATTGTTTGTCTTTCTCGCAATCTTGCGCCAGGGCCTCGCACGTCTCCGCCACCATGTCGTCGAGCGGGCGGCTGGCGTCGATCCACCGTATGGGCGTCCCCCGCCGCTCCATGCCCCGGAACCACGTCATCTGCCGCTTGGCGAACTGGTGGATTGCCGTCTCGAGCTGCCCCTGCATCTCGTCGTAGCTCAGCCGGCCGAGGCAGTGGAGGGTGACATATTTGTACTCCAGGCCGTAATATATGAGGTCGTCGGGCCTCACTCCCGCGCCGAGCAGGCCCCTCACCTCGTCGACAAGCCCCTCGCGCAGACGGGCGCGCAGCCTGCGGCTGATGCGCTCGCGGCGCACCTCGCGGCTGACGTCGAGCCCCACCACGGTGCAGCGCAGGCTCTCCAGCGGGCCCGCCTCGCCCGGGTGGCGCGACAAGTGGTCGGCAATCTCTATGGCGCGGATTGTCCGGCGGCGGTTGTCGAGGTCGGTCACGTTGTGGAGGCTCTGCATCGACGCCAAGATTGCCGCCAGCTCCTCGCGGCTCTTGCCCTCCAGGGAGCGGCGCAAGTCGGGGTTCGGCGGGGTGCTGAGCAGGCCGTAGTTGCGGATGACGGCCTCGACGTATAGGCCCGAGCCGCCGCAGAGGATGGGCCGCCGCCCGCGCGACACGACGTCGGCGTAGGCCACGGCGAAGTCCTGCTGATATTTGTAGACGTTATATTTCTCGCCGGGCTCGGCAATGTCTATCATGTGGTAGGGGATGTCGCGCCCGCCGACGCGGTAGTCGCCCAGGTCTTTGCCCGTCCCGATGTCCATGCCGCGGTAGACCTGCCGCGAGTCGCCGCTCAGGATCTCGCCGCCCGTGGCCAGGGCCACCCGCGCGGCCAGGGCCGTCTTGCCGCAGGCCGTGGGCCCCACGATGGCGAGCAGACGCGCGGAGCAGCTCATGGGCGCCCGCCCCTCCCGGCCGCGCACCTGCTGAAGAACCCGTCCATGAGCCGCCCCAACGGCGTGCGCTCGACGAGGGGGATGAGGACGGACGTCGCTATGATGCTGTAGAGCACGACGTGGAACGTTATGGCCTGGATGTCGGCGCCCTCGACCATGCCATATTGCGACGGGAGGCCCGCCAAGACAGCCGCGGCGAGACCCTTGGGCAGCATGACGGCCGTTATGGTCTTGTCGTGGGCGGCGACGCGGCCCGTGAGCAACAGCGCGCACCAGGGGCGCAGGGCGAAGAGGGCCGCCACGACGGAGAGCGCCACGAGCATCACGCCGGAGCTCTCGAACGGGATGCTGATGCCGAGATAGAGGAAGAAGAAAATCTTGACCAGGAAAGCCAGCTCCTTGTAGAGCGTCTTCTCGGCCTCGGTCAAGACGCCCACGGGGCTGGAGGTGAGATACATGTTGTAGAGCTTGCGCGCTATGGCGTTGGCGTTGCCCAAGACGATGCCAAAGGCGAGCGCCGCTATGGCCCCGCTGAAGCCCAGGAGCTCCGTCAGCCCGTAGACGATGAACATGACGAAGCAGGTGGCGAACTGGGTGTTGCTATAGGCCCGAATGCGGTCGATGAGGCGGAGCCACACGATGCCGCACACCACGCCGAAGAGCGACGCCACGACGAGCGACGCCGCCAGGGTGTAGACGATGCGCCCCACCTTGAACTCGCCGCTGTCTATGCTCTGCAAGACGCCTATGGCGAAGACGATGCACAAGACGTCGGTCAGGGCCGACTCTATGACGAGCATGGCGCCGGCCTTCTTGCTGGTGCGGATCATGGAGAGCAGGGGGATGACGACGGCCGACGACGTGCCGCCGCAGATGAAGCCCGTCACGGCCGAGGCCATGGGCGAGTAGTCGAAGCCGTAGTGCATGATGAGGCCCACCGTGGCGGCCGAGACGAAGAAGAACACCGTGGTCATGACGACGCTCTGCCGAGCCGACTTGACGAGGCTGCCGAGCTCGATGTCGAGGCCGCCCTCGAAGAGGATGATGATGAGCGCGAACTGGGTGAAGACGTTGCCGGCGTAGCCTATGCGGTCCACGGTCATGATGCCCGTCAGGGGGCCGGCGACGATGCCTATGATGATGAGCATGAGGACGTCGGGGATCTTCGACCGCTCGAAGAAGTGGGTCAGCAGATGCCCCGCGAAGTATATCACCCCCGCCGCCAAAATCAGTGAAGCCATGCGCCTATGCCGTCTGTGTTGAGAACCGAGTCCATCATCGTGAGGGTCCGCGCCCGCCGCGCCCCACAGGGGGGCCGAGGCGCCTCGACCGAAATAGTGTCGGTAAAGATAGTGAAAAAATCGCTTCGCCGGGGGCGAGGGCGCGAGGCTCACCGGGGCCCCGCCACCATCTCCTCGCGCCACTCGCCAATCTGCCGCCTGGAAGACGGGAAGCTCACGCCGACGAGGTGCAGCCTCCCCAGCGTGGCGGCGAAGCGGTCGGCGCAGCCTTTGGCGCTGATCTGGGCCAAGGCCTCGCCGGCGGGCTTGTCGCGCTTGAGCTCGAAGACGTACGCGTGCGCCGTTTGCGCAAGGGGGGGCCGCCCACAGGCCGCAATCTTCCGGCACGTCGGGTGGCAGAAAAAGTCCACTTCCGTTGGACGGAATGTTTTTTTTTCTTAATTCGCAACAGGTAGCCGCACGCTAACGCAAGCGGGTTTCGACAACAAAAAAAAACAAGGTCATGCTGAAAAATTCTAACGAGCTGACAACAAGGGAGCTGAACAGACTCCACAACATTGCCGAGTTCCTGGGCGACGACTGGCGAAGCGTTTGGGGCTGCATCGCCGATGCCGTCGACCAGTGGCACAAAGACCCGGGCCATGCGGGCACGTGGTTCATGGCAAGAGACCTCATCAACAAAGACGTCTGGCCCGCCCCAATGAACAGGCTGAGAGACCGCCACAAGGGGAAACCAAGCGACACGATTTTCACAGAGACGGCCAAGGACATCGGCTACATCTTCAAAGACGTGTTGCGAAACGACCGGCTGCATACGTACGAGTCTCAGGACGGCTTCAGGGGGACGCAATACCGCCGCCAGTAAACCGATTGCCGCTCTCGCCAAAAGACGGCGAGGGCTTCATCGGCGCAGACGGCGGCCCGGGCGAGGGCTTCATCGACACGGACAGCCCCCCCGCCCCTAGGGCTCACGCCCTAGGCTGAAACATATCGCCCCCTTGGGGCTCTGACGCACAGCCGCAACGGCGGGGTGGCGTGTGGACGCGCAAGGCGCACGTCCACACGCCATCTCGCCACACGTAGCCCCAAAGGGGCGGCATAAGACAGCCTAGGGCGTGAGCCCTAGGACGACGACAACAGACCCTAGAACGACGACGACAGGACCTAGGACGACGACAACAGAACCTAGGACGGAGCTCACCGACACGGACAGCCCCCCTGCCCTAGGGCCCACGCCCTAGGCTGACACATATCGCCCCCTTGGGGCTCTGACGCACCGCGCACGACCGCCTCGACACCGCACCGAAAATGTTCGATTTATTTTGGTGGTGTTTTTTTTTTCACACCTTTGCGACATAACCGCGGGAGGGGGAAGACGGACAAGCGCATGACGCCGTGTCGCCAACCTCTCCCGACAAAACAATGGAACAATGAAAGTAAAATTTCAAGACCGCAAAGGTCGGGAGTTCGCCGTCGTCTTGGAGACGGCCGAGCTGGAGATTGAGAACACGTTGCCAGGGGATTCCATAAGTCGCTATAGCGACGGAAGACCCTGCCGCGTCGGTGACACCTCCATCAGTTGGGATGGCAACAGAGTGTCGAGTGTTGACGGCATAAGCATCGGCAGCTACTCTGATGGACGTGTCTGCCGAGTCGGCGGAATGTCCATCAGTTGGAGCAACGGCTACGTCTCCGGGACTTCGGGCAAAATTCGCTAAGAGCGGCAACCGACAGGTGCGAGAAGCCGCGTGAGGCGGCGCCTCGCACCGTTCGTCCAACCACAGAGAAAGCATACACACATGATGACAGGACAACACACCGAGAAGACGCTGTTCAAAAGCAGGATTAAGGCCATCAAGAAGTTCCTTGGCGACGACTATGCGAGCGTCTGCGGCAGCATTGCCGACGAGGCCCGCAAATGGTATTCCGCCCCCGGCAACAAGGGGAAGTGGTTCGTGGCGAGGGACTTCATCAACAAGGGGAATTGGCCCCAACCCCTCATGAGGCTGCGAGACCGCCACGCCGGCAAAGCGGGGCGGGCAGTCTTCCGCATGGCCGGCCACGACGTTGGCTACCTGCTCAACAGGGTGCTGAGGGACGACACAGACAACATGTTCGACTCGCACAGGAGGAACGGGAACTCCCCCTGGGCGTACAGGCTGATGTGAGGCGGGGGGACCTGCCCTTGTAGTGACGGGACAGAATTGACAGGCTCTAGTGTTCGCACCCACCAACACAAGTGACAGATTGCGATGCTGGATAAAAATTGAGTAAATTCGCATCGGCGGAATCAAAGAGAACAATTGACGACCTGCCGGTGACATGGAAAAGAATAAACTGACTTTCATAGACCTGTTCTCGGGATGCGGAGGGATGTCTCTCGGCTTCAAGAATGCAGGTTATAAAGGTCTACTCGCCATAGACTTTTGGCAGGACGCATTGACAACATACGCACGTAATTTCGATGGAGCGAAGACCCTGTGCGCAGACTTATCCAAAACAGACGCAGAGGGAGTCAGAGAAATGTTAGGCGTCCCGACCGTAGATGTCATAATCGGCGGACCGCCGTGCCAAGGATTCTCAGTGGCAGGCAAGCGTATAGTAGACGACGAAAGAAATAGGCTGTACAAGTCGTTCGTCAATTTTGTGAAAGTCTTTGCCCCAAGGGCTTTTGTGATGGAGAACGTCCCGAACATCCTGTCTATCGGGCAGGGAGTTGTCAGGGAGGCTATATTCAAAGACTTCACAAAGTTGGGATATACAGTAAGTTACAGAGTTTTAAACTCTTCCGACTATGGAGTCCCCCAAAATCGCAGAAGAGCCGTGTTTGTCGGTCTCCTAAGCGGTGACGCTTTTGACTTCCCGCATCCGACCGTCTCGTCGCTCGTCACGTCCGAGGAAGCAATCAGCGATTTGCCAGAATCGTCCCTCCCCGATGGAGCCGAATATGTAAATCCGCCTCAATCTTCTTTTCAAGAGCTGTGCAGGGCGGGGAGCACAGGCGTGTTCAACCACGACGTCACGATACATACAAAACGGACGCAAGAGATAATCGCGATGGTACCAGACGGTGGCAACTATAAATCGTTACCACAAGAGCTGTGGAATACGCGCAAGGTGCACATTGCGTGGACCAGACTGAACAGCAGCAAGCCTAGCTTCACGATAGACTGTGGGCACAACCATCATTTCCATTACAAATACAACCGCGTACCGACAGTTAGGGAATCTGCTCGGATTCAAAGCTTTCCGGACAATTTCGTATTCACAGGGAACAAAGGAAGCCAATTGCGCCAAGTAGGCAATGCGGTGCCGTCACTGATGGCGAACGCCATAGCAAAATCTCTCAACAGGCATCTGTCATGAGCTACAACCTAGAGGGGCACTATCGTTGTACGATAATCCGAGGGCGGGGGCAAAGTCAACTCGAAGACTTTCTGCCACTGTATGCGAACATGGTGTCTCAATCTTGCCCATGTGGGAAAGAAGAGTTTAAGTCGTCTTGTCAAAAGATTTTGTCGAACGCCCTGTTCGGCACAAGCAAGTTCGACACTCTGACCGAAGGAAAGCGGAAGACCATAAACAACCACATAACGGAGATTGCAGGCGCACTCCTTGGCCTCTACTACCCGAGTGTCGAAAACGGTAATGTCATCATACGCAAGTCTGAAACCTGCGCTTTTTTACAAGAGTACCAGGACTACCCCGCATTTTTTCGTGGACTTTGCCTAAACTTCCAATTCCCTAATGGCGCAAAGAAACCGCAAAGTTGCGAAGAGGACTTGAACAACAGGATAAAATTCAAGCCTTACTGTTTCATCGTCAAGCTTTTGCTGTACGCACAAAGGCATCCGAAACCCATCTTACTATCCATGCAAGAGATAGGTTTCTACGCACTTAGCAACCTAGAAGTCTTGCAAGGCAAGGTGTCTTGTGAAGATGTTTACGATGCGATAGTATCAGACCGTACCAACGGGATACGACGTACCGCCCTACATGGCTCGAACGAATGGCAACACATCAAAGAGCTTTTCAATTGGTTGTCGCTGACCAATATGACTGTTGCAGACAAGACGCATATTTGGTTGAATCCGAAGGAGACTGAGGCAATACACATGTTTGCCCAAAACGATAAATCTTTCGGGTTCGACGCCTACTCTTACGAATTCGACTCCGAGGAAGGAAGAAAGAGGTTCTATAACGATTGGAGGCGCTTCTACTCCTCGTTGCCGAAAGAGTTAGGGGCGACGAAAAGCGGGGAAGCCACCCTTTCAAACTCTACCAGTGCAAGCATAGCAACAAAACCAGCCATAAAAAGCTCAACCGAGCTGGGAGATGAAGGCGAGGCTCTCGTATATAGACTAGAAGTTGAAAGAGTCAAGGCTTTCAAGCCGCGCTTGGCCAATAAAGTTTTGCTACTGGGTAAGACAAGGGGGCTAGGCTATGACGTGCTTTCCATCGAGGCGGACGAAATGCCACAAGATCCCGAAATGAACAGGTTTATCGAGGTCAAGTCGACACGGCGCACCACTGAGCCGAATCTCGACTTGACGTGGATTGACTCCGTAAACTTGACGGCAAAAGAGTGGCTAGCGGCAAGGCAACATGGGAAGTTTTACAACATCTACAGAGTCTACTTCACCAAGTCGAAGGTAATCGTCGTGAGAGTAAACAATCCTTACCAACTAGCGCAAGAAAACAGGGTCGAGGTCTACCCTACTAATTATCAGATGGATTTCTCAGGCACAGTTATCGAGAAGCGATATGTCGGAGAACAATCTTAGCGTAGCGTCGCTCTTCTGCGGGTGCGGCGGCTCCGACCTGGGCCTCCTGGGCGACTTCACGTTCCTGGGGCGCCACTACCCCCGCCTGGCGTTCGACATAGCCTTTGCCGTGGACTTCGACAAGCACGCCGTCGAGACCTACAACAGGAATTTCGCCCACCCGGCGCTCTGCGCCGACGTGGCCGACGTCGACTTCCGCGCCCTGCCCGACGTGGACCTGCTCGTGGGCGGATTCCCCTGCCAGTCGTTCAGCACCGTCAACCCCACAAAAGACACCAACGACGACCGCGCCAACCTCTACCGCCAGATTGTCCGCTTCCTCGACGAGAAGAGGCCGCGCTTCTTCATCTGCGAGAACGTCAAGGGCCTGCTCCTGCTCCAAAAGGGCGCCATAATCCGCAAGATTGTCAGCGAGTTCGAGGAGCAGGGCTACAGAGTGCAATACCGTCTGCTCCGTGCCGTGGAGTTCGGCATCCCGCAGAGGCGCGAGAGGGTCTTCATCGTGGGCGCGCGCAAAGACACACGGTGCCAGTTCGCCTACCCCGAGCCGACGTGCGGCGCGGAGGGAGCCGCGCCGCTGAGGGCGGTCATAGACAGGCTCGACATAGAGGACCGCCGCTACTACTTCTCGCAGAGGGCCGTGGAGGGCATGAAGAACGCCAAGAACAACATGAAGCGCGGCCTGTGGCAAGACCTCGACGCGCCGTGCCTGACCATAACGTCGCACCTGGCGAAGACAAGCATAAACTCGCGCGACCCCGTCCTGCTCGTCGACCCGGCGCGGGAGCTGTATCGCCGCTTCACGCCCCGCGAGGCGGCGCGCATCCAATCGTTCCCCGACACTTTCGCCCTGCCACGGTCGGAGGCCAAGGCCTACAGGCAGATTGGCAACGCCATCCCGCCCGTCCTTATGTGGCACGTGGCCCGGGCGCTGCAAGAGGCCGCGGGCGCCGGCGCACGGTGACTGCGGTCAAAGCCGCCGGAGCGCCATGCCGCAACCTTTCGCCCCCACGGCGACATACGGGCCCTTGGGCAACAATGCGCCAGGCAACCGTCCGACGTGGACCAGCCGCCCTCCAAGGTCGTAGAAGCAGTCCGCCGCGCCGTCCACCGTTGTCTGCCGCAAGGAATTGTCCGCCCTTTTAGAGGCCCGGTATTCCCACTTGGACCTGTAATCCCAATCGTACCCGCCAATGCTTGTGACGTCGGAAGCCCGCAAAGCCCCATTGAAGTACGCGTCCCAGGCAATGTCATCGCCACTCTCGTCGCGCGCCGGCAACTGGGCATGACGAAGCGCGACGCCATAGAACGCGCATTGCCCTATGCGGCGGATGGACGACGGTAGCGAGATCGCGACAGAGTCCTGTCGCGGCATGTCGCGACAGAAAGCAGAGTCGCAAATCTCCTCAAGGCCGTCGCCGACATAAATTTCCGCACCATCACCATATGAGCAGTTGGCAAAGGCGAACTTTGACAGCGACTTGACCGTGCCGGGAATCGTGAGACGGTTTACCTGCGTTTGGGCAAACGCATATTCCCCAATAGACCGTAGGGACTGCGGCATATTGACATCGGCCAGCTTCTGGCAGTTGAAAAAGGCCAAACGGCCTATAGAGTCAACCCCGGACGGCAGCCACACCCTGCTCAAAGATCCGCATTCCCTGAATGTCGCGGTGCAAATCCGGGACACCCCATTCGGAATGACGACACTATCGAGAGAGGCGCACCGAGAAAATGCGGAAGCCCCGATGTGGACAAGAGAGGCGTTGAAGACGACCCTGCGGAGCGTCTTCTGGCCCATGAAGCAGGCATTCCCCAAAAATCGCAAACCTTTGGGCAGCACGACGGCATCCAGGGTAGAGGCAAAGACCGTGTCGGCGTTTATTATGTAGTTGTCCATAAAGGCAGCCGCGCCTATGGTGTCCACTCCATCATGAAACTCGACCTCATTGAGCGGGTTGCCGGCGAAGGCGAACGCGCCTAGCGACTTCACGTTGTGCGGCACGCGGACCCGCTCAATGTAGTTGCCGGCCAGACCCGAAAAATCTCTCACTTCGCATGAAGGCCAGTCAAAGGACTGAATCTGATTTGCGGCGAAACAATCCACACCAAAATGTGGGCAATCGGGCAAACGGACACTTCGCAGACGATTTCCGGCAAAGGCCCTATCGCCAATAGAGTCAAGACGGCCGCCGAAATCCAATCGGCGCAACGCACCGTCACGGAATGCCCCATTTCTGACGATGCGTAAAGTCTTTGGGAGGGTCACGCGCGAGGGCGCCATGCATCGTCTCTTGAATCTGAAATCCCACTTGCTAATGGCGCAAAGCCCCAAACTGTCGGAGACGACCACCCAGTCCGGATTGCACCCCCTGCCGTCTTGCGGGCCGTCCCAAAAGACCTCGTCGCCGTCGATGTAGAAATCTGACAAGCTGGCGTAATATGGCTCGTCTGTCGCCACTTGGGATGCCGACGCCGCGCATATGGCGAAGAGTAGACCCGCAAAACTCAACCTAGCGGCGACCATACCAATTGTCGTAGAATTCCGTACTGTCTGCCTTATAGAATATCGGCTCGACTTTTTGCATAAGCATCATCGGGAAATACAACGAGTCAATGGACAGTTGCATGGTGCCGTCGCTTCGCTCCGTCCCAATGTCGTTGACCTTAATCACGGTTTGGACACGCGGCTCATCGGGGTTTACACTAGACGTGGCAACAACGCACATATCCGGGATTGCCAACGTCGGGACGCCATCTCCATACCCTTTATAGAAAAAGCCCGTCGGCGTCAGCCCCATGTTTAGGACGAACTCCTCGTTTGCCTCCTCCCAAGGATTGTTGTGCATCATGGTCATCACACAAAAAGAGGCCAACTCGGGCTCCGTTGGCACATGCCAACCCGACAGTTCTTTAAACCCCTTAGGAACCCTAATGTTTCTCTGTGACTTATATGACGAAAACGTGTCGCGAAACCATTTCGGGTAGTACACTGCACTGTTGTATCCCACGTTAGCCGAAATTATCGATGGATACTCATCGCCTTGATGCCAAGAGTCTATGCCCGTCACTTCGTGGGTGCACCCATACCCGTCTACGTTGCTTCTGTAGTAGCCTACCACCCACCGCAGGTTTCCTGCCATCACAGTAGGATAGCGCACCCCATTGATGTAGACCCACCCGCAATCATGGAAATTCGAGCCGTAGTATCTGTAACCATCTGCATAATCCTCGACAGACACGCGTTTGTTTTGACTAGCCACACAGGCTGACAGCACTACGCCAGTCGAGTCTATGCGGGGGAAGTTGGAGTTTCGCTTAACATCATCGGTAGCGCGTGCGTGCCCGTCCGTCGAAATCACGTCCTCACCGCATGACGGCATGGCGAAGACTAGCGCCAAAGCAGCAACAAAAGACGACCTATTGTTCATTTCACACCCATTTTATTGTACCCGCAAATCAAATCGTACGCCATATTCACAAATAGCAGGGACTAATACGAGAGCATCGCCCGATTGTTGCGCTTGCAGGAACGCCTAATGGCGGCGGCCGCCGCGGCTTGTTAAATATCCACAATGCCGGCGCGGCGTGTTGGTTTTTCTCGCGCCGCGGCATTATCTTCGCGCTGTGTTTATGGAACGTCGGCAGGGTCGATTTTTCCGCGTCAACCAATTTTCTGTAGCTTAGATTCATATTCGTCGCGAGGGGGGCCGCACGGGTTCCCGCTGGGGTGAAAGGGGGACGCCGAATCGGGGGCAATGTCTGAATGATTCCGTGGATTGTGTTTTTTAGGCCGTTGCGCCGCGACGCGAGTCTCGGCGATGGGCGGCGTGAGTTTCCCACACATTAACTATTAATGGCAACATTTCAAGAAACAGGCCTCGACGAGCAGATGCTCCAGGCCATCGGCGAGCTCGGATTCGTGGAGCCTACGCCCGTTCAGGAGAAGAGCATCCCTGAGATTCTCAATTGCGGAAAAGACATTGTCTCGCTGGCCCAGACCGGCACGGGCAAGACGGGCGCTTTCGGCCTGCCCATCGTCCAGATGGTGGACTCGTCCATAGACCACGTCCAGGCCATGATCCTCAGCCCGACGCGCGAGCTGTGCCTCCAGATTGCCAAAGACCTGACCAACTTCGCCAAATATAAGCGCGAGGTCTCCATCTGCGCCGTCTATGGCGGCTCGGACATACGCAAGCAGATCCGCCAGCTGCGCGACGGCGCCAGCATCGTGGTCGGCACCCCCGGCCGCGTCATAGACCTCATCGAGCGCGGAGTCCTGAAGATCGACCAAATCCGCTGGCTCGTCCTCGACGAGGCCGACGAGATGCTCGACATGGGCTTCAAGGACGACCTGGAGACAATCCTGGCCTCGACGCCCGAGACGCGCCAGACGCTCCTCTTCTCGGCCACGATGCCGCCCTTCATCGCCAAAGTGGCGAGCAACTACATGAAGGAGCCGCTCGAGATCAAGATTGGCCGCACCAACCAGGGCGCCGACACCGTGCAGCACCACTACTACCTCGTGCGCCCCGGCGACCGCTACCTGGCCCTGAAGCGCATCGTCGACATGGTGCCCGACATCTACGGCATCGTCTTCTGCCGCACGCGCGAGGAGACCAAGACGGTGGCCGAGAAGCTCATTGGCGACGGGTATAACGCCGACGCCCTCCACGGCGACCTCTCGCAGGCCCAGCGCGACATGGTCATGCAGCGCTTCAAGATGAAGCACCTCCAGATCCTCGTGGCGACCGACGTGGCGGCCCGCGGCATCGATGTCCACGACCTCACGCACGTCATCAACTACAACCTGCCCGACGACAGCGAGGTCTACATCCACCGCTCCGGGCGCACCGGCCGCGCCGGCAAGAGCGGCGTGAGCGTGGCCATCATATGCAAGAAGGACCAGCAGAAAATCAAGCAGATCGAGAAGATGTCGGGCAAGACTTTCGAGAGGAAGATGGTGCCCAACGCCGACGAGATTTGCCAGATAAAGCTCCAGCACTTCGTCCAGGGCATCGCCGACCAGCAGGTCGACGAGGAGAGCGCCGTCTCGAAGTTCATCCCCGACATGATCGAGAAGCTGGCCGAGTTCTCCAAGGAGGAGGTCATAGCCAAGTTCATCTCCGCCGAGTTCGAGTCGGTCAACAAGTACTACCAGTCGGCCAACGACCTCAACATTGCCGGCGACGAGCCCAAGCAGAAAGGCGAGCGCCGCATGGCCGACGAGAACATGAAGCGCCTCTTCATCAACGTCGGCAAGATCGACGCCGTGCGCCCGGCCGACATCATAGGCCTGGTCAACGAGTTCACGCGCGACATCCCCAAGGTCAACATAGGCCACATCGACATCATGCGCAACTTCTCGTTCATCGACGTCGACGCCCAGTTCGCCGAGCAGATTGTCGAGGCCCTCAACGGCCGCAGTGTCGACGGCTACCGCATCATATGCGAGATTGCGGCGCCGCGGGCTGACGACGACGACGCCCCGCGCCGGCGCGGCGGCTTCGGCGGCGGTTTTGGCGGACGGCGCGGCGGACGCAGGGACGACTGGCGCGACGGCCGCGACTTCCGCGACGACTACTACCCGTCGCCCCGGTCCAACCGCGCCGACAGGCGTCACCGCGACCGCGGCGGCAAGCACAAGTAGAGAGAGACAGGGCCGCGCCCCGGACCACGGGGCGCAGGCTGAAGCGAGGAGGGCGACCCGGGCGGAGGGGCGCCCTCCTCCACTTTTTTCCGCTACCTTAGCGGCGCGAAACAAAACGACACTCAGCTTTGGCAACGACAGTGAACCTCATCGCCGCCCTGGACCTCAACAGGGCCATAGGCCTCGACGGCGACCAGCTGGCATACATCGGCCAAGACCTGCGCCGCTTCAAGGCGCTGACCCTCGGCAAGCCCATCATCATGGGGCGGCGCACCAACGAGGCCCTGCCGCGCCGGCGGCTCCCGGGGCGGCGCAACATCGTCCTGACGCGCGACGCCACGTTCGCCGCCGAGGGTGTGGAGGTGGCGGCCTCGCCCAGCGAGGCTCTCGGCATGGTGGACGGCGAAGCCGAGGCGTTCGTCATAGGCGGGGCGCAGATATACGAAGCGTTCCTCCCCATGGCGTCGCGGCTCCTCCTCACCATCATCGAGCACCGCTTCGCGCGTGCCGACACATTCTTCCCCGACTACGCGTCGTGGGCCGTGGCGGAGCGGTCGGACACGCTCACCGACGAGAAGTCGGGCCTGCGCTTCCACTTCGAGACGCTGACGCGGGGGACACAGATTGCCTGATCGGCGAACGCCGCCTGCGAAGAAAAATAGCAGAACTTTGCGGTCGGGTGGCTGGGGGCTAAGCACGAATGGCTGATTGGCGAACTGGAGGAGCTGAACGCATATCTGGCCACGGTCAACAATTCGCTGATAAGCACATCCATATCGGTCGACATACACACCCGCGACGCCATACCCCTAGGGGGGCAGATGCTCGACAAGGTGAGAGCCTATCTTGGATAGGCATTGTGTGGCATGTTGATTAACCGTAGCGGCCAACCTGGCTCGGCGGGGCAGATGCTTCGCTTCGGTTGCAGTCCGCCCCACGCCCGCCCCGGCCTGTTCTCCCCGCCGCCCCGCGGCGGCGCGACTGCGTTTATTGCCGTTCGTCTTCATTTTGTCTACATTTGCACTTCGCAACGGCGTCCGCCCCCGCACGCGCGGCCCAGGGGCCGGCGGCGGAGGGGGCCGCGTTTCCGCCTTTTAGTGAAATTCATTTATTTCTTACACCAATGGTAACGTTTATCATCGCCCTGTTGGCTCTCGTGGCGGGCTACTTCGTCTACGGCCGCTTCGTCGAGCGCCTCGTGGGCCACGACTACTCGAAGCCCACGCCCGCCATGGCGCACCCCGACGGCGTGGACTACGTCCCCCTGCCGACGTGGAAAGTCTACATGATCCAGTTCCTCAACATTGCCGGCCTGGGGCCCATCTTCGGCGCCATAATGGGGGCCAAGTTCGGCACCGCCAGCTACCTGTGGATTGTCGTGGGCACAATCTTCGCCGGCGCCGTCCACGACTTCATAGCCGCCATGAGCTCCATGGCCCACGACGGCGAGAGCCTCCCCGAGACCATCGGGCGCTACCTGGGGCGGAAGACCAAGGCGGTCTTCGGCGTCTTCACCGTCGTCCTGATGATTCTCGTCGGCGCCGTCTTCGTCTCGGGGCCCGCCGAGCTGCTTGCCGGCATGACGCCGGAGTGGGCCGACGCCCTCTTCTGGATTGTCGTCATCTTCGCCTACTACGTGGCCGCCACGATGCTCCCCATAGACAAGGTCATAGGCCGCATCTACCCGGTCTTCGCCATAGCCCTCATCGTCATGGCCGTGGGCATCCTCGGCGCCCTGCTTGCCTACCGCCCCGCCCTGCCGGAGATGTGGGACGGCTTCGGGACAAAATATGAGGCGAACCCCATCTTCCCGATGATGTTCGTCTCGATAGCCTGCGGGGCCATCAGCGGCTTCCACGCCACCCAGTCGCCCCTCATGGTCCGCTGCCTCAAGAGCGCCCGCGACGGGCGCCGCGTCTTCTATGGCTCTATGGTGACCGAGGGCGTCGTGGCCCTCATCTGGGCCGCCGCCGCCACGGCCTTCTTCGCCGAGCACGGCGTTGCGGACGCCGCCACGGGCAAGCCCTACACGGGCGCCGGCGTCGCCACGCTCCTCTCCCGCGAGTGGCTCGGGGCCGTGGGGAGCGTCCTCGTGGTCCTGGGCATCGTGGCGGCGCCCATCACGAGCGGCGACACGGCCCTGCGCTCGGCGCGCCTCATCGTGGCGGACTTCCTCCACTTCGGGCAGAAGAAGATCTCCAGCCGGCTCCTCATCTCAGCGCCCATCTTCCTGCTCACGTTCGGGGTGCTGGTCTTCAGCCTCCGCGACGCCAATGGGTTCAACATCATCTGGCGCTACTTCGCGTGGTGCAACCAGACGTTGGCTTTCTTCACGCTGTGGTCTCTCACGGTCTACCTCGTCCGCTCGCGCAAGCTCTTCGTCGTGACGCTCGTCCCGGCTCTCTGGATGACTGCCGTCTGCACGTCATACCTCTTCGTGGCCCCGGAGTGCCTCAACCTGCTGCCGGGCGTCGGGTGGTTCCCGCCCGCCGTCGGCGGGGCGGCGGCGCTCCTGGCCTTCGCCATCTTCATGGCCTGGCGCCGCAAGGCGGACAAGGGGGGCCTGGCCAAAGCTACGGCGGAGTAGCCGCCGCGGGCAGGGGCGGCAAGACCCGAAAAAAAGGCGGGGGGGCGATTTCCACATCGCCCCCCCTGTTTTCAGACGGAACTCCTGCGCCGCGCCCGGCGCTCGCTCCACCCGACGTATTTCGACATGAGCCACAAGAGTGGCCACAGGCGGTAGTGCGCCAACGTCGACGAGAGGCGCAGGCCCCGGCTCAACCGCCGGACGAACGGCATCTCGACGTCGCGGAAGAGGGGCGCCAGCCGGCGCTTGAAAGCCATGGGGGAGAAGTGCATGATGACGGACTTCTCGCGCAAGATGCCCCGCAAGACCTCGCCGTCGAGCGAGCCGTCGGGACACTCCCGGCGGAAGAAGTCGGCGGTGCGCAACCACAGGCGCTCCATGCACCCGGCATAGGACGGCGGGTTCAAATTCGTCATGGACAAGGCGTTGGCGCACTCGTAGTGGTAGAGGACGCGGCGCACGAACGCATGGCCGCGGGCGTAGAACGCCACCCTCACCGTCGTGAACCAGTCTTCGCCATAGCAGATGTCGTCAGGGGCGAGGCACTCGGGGTGTGCGGTGAAGATGCGCCTCGCCATGAGCTTGCCCCAGACGTGGACAGGCATCTCGTTGTTCCATATCGACATTGCCAGCCCCGAGCTGCCCACCTCGCCACAACGCCAGACCCTCTGCGCGTCGCCGTAGTGGTCAACGCGGTCGCACAAGACAAGCTCCGCGCCGTTGGCCACGGCCGCGGCATGGAGCATCTCCAGGTATTGCGGCTCGACCCAGTCGTCGCTGTCGACGTGGGCAATGTAGTCGCCCATGGCGGCCTCTACGGCGGTGCGCCGCGCGGCCGGCAGCCCGCGGTTGCGCCCATGCGCCAGGAGCCGGACATTGAGAGCCGGGAACTCTGCCGCCACGCGCCGCACGATGTCCATGCTGGCGTCGGGCGAGCCGTCGTCGACGAAGATGAACTCCACGCCGTCGGTCATGGTCTGACCGAAGAGCGAGCGGGCGCACCGCTCGACATAGCGCTCGACGTTGAAGACGGGGACGCAGACGGAGATTTTGACACTGCCCATATGGGGGCGCAAGTTAGGCAAAAAAAGTCAAGAACCGCGCCGCCGCCTCAATCAGCCCCCCTTATGGAGCGGACAAACCGCGCCACGCCCTCGGCGGACACCCCATGCTCGCGCAGGTGGCTGACGAACGCCGTGCCGACAATGGCCCCGTCGGCGTGGGCGCAGGCCAGGCGGAAGCCCTCGGCGTCTTTGACGCCGAAGCCTATCATGCGGTGGTTGCGGAGGCCCAGGGCGGCGACGCGCTCAAAATATCGCAATCGCGTCTCGGCGTCGTGCCGGACGTTGCCCGTGACGCCCGCCGAGGCCACCATGTAGATGAACCCCTCGGCCTCGGCGTCTATCTCGCGGACGCGGGCGTCGGGCGTCTGAGGGGCTATGAGGGGTATGAAGCGTATGCCGCGCTCGTCGAAAAGATGTCGGTAGTTGGCCCGATACTCCTCCCAGGGCAGGTCGGGCAAGATGACGCCATCGACACCCACGGCCCGGCATCGGTCGAGGAAACGCTCCATGCCGTAGCGCAAGACGGGGTTGACGTAGCCCATCAGGACGACCGGGATTGTCACCCCCGGGCGCATGGCGCCGAGCTGCCCCAGGAGCCTCTCCACGCTCATCCCGCCCCGCAGGGACTCGAGGCTCGCCTGCTGAATCACGGGGCCGTCGGCCAGCGGGTCGGAGAACGGCATCCCGATCTCCACGAAGTCGGCCCCCGCGTCCTGCAACGCGGTCAAGACCGGCAGGGTGTCGTCCGGCGCGGGGAAGCCGGCGGTGAAATAGACGGAGAGCAGGCCGCGCCCCGACGCAAAAAGTTTGTCTATACGGTTCATTAGTCTATGGCAACAGTTTCTGATCAGAGTGTATTGTATCCAATGACGAGTCCATGCATTTCCTAGGCATTACGCATATCGCCCTAGGGCTCACGCATCGTCCTAAGCATTACGCATCTTTGTTTCCGTTCCGTTGTGCTCATATTGTCCTAGGGTTCACGCCCTAGGCTGTCATATATCGCCCCCTTGGGGCTTTCAGGCATCGGGACGTGGGGGCGGCAAACGCACGGGTTGTGCGTCCCTGCACATATCCCCAATCAATTACGGTCGGCTGTCAATTGTCAATTGTCAATTGATAGGTTTCCATATCCTTGTCCCCCCTGCCGGAGACCGTGACGACCACCACGTCGTCGGCCCCGAACGTGAGCTTGGGCAGCGCCGCCAGGGCGTGGGCGCTCTCCAGGGCGGGGATTATGCCCTCGCGGAGCGTCAGGAGCCGCGCCGCCGCCAGGGCCTCGTCGTCGGTGGCGGAGATGACCGTCGAGCGGCCCTGCTCGGCCAGGTAGGCGTGGAGCGGCCCCACGCCCGGGTAGTCGAGCCCGGCGGAGATGGAATATGGCTCGACAATCTGCCCGTCGTCGGTCTGCATGAGCATGGTGCGGCTGCCGTGGATTATGCCCTCCGTCCCGCGGGCTATGGAGGCGGCGGTGTCGGGCGTGTCGAGGCCGTGTCCCGCCGCCTCGACGGCCACGAGGCGCACCCTCTCGTCGTCGAGGAAGTGGAAGAAGGAGCCTGCGGCGTTGCTCCCGCCGCCGATGCAGGCAATGACCCAGTCGGGCCTCTCGCGCCCCGTCTGCTCGCGCACCTGGCGCCGCGTCTCGTCGCTGATGACGCTCTGCAGGCGCGCCACCAGGTCCGGGTAGGGGTGCGGGCCGACCACGGAGCCTATGACATAGAACGTGTCGTCGGGGTTCGAGATCCAGTCGCGCAGAGCCTCGTTGGTGGCGTCTTTCAGCGTCCGGTTCCCGCTCCGGACCGTCACGACCTCGGCCCCGAGCATCTTCATCCGCGCCACGTTGGGGGCCTGGCGGCGGACGTCCACCTCGCCCATGAAGACCACGCACCGAAGCCCCAGCAGCGCGCACGCCGTGGCGGTGGCCACACCGTGCTGCCCCGCCCCGGTCTCGGCAATAATGCGCTCCTTGCCCATCATGCGCGCCATGATGACCTGCCCCAGGGCGTTGTTTATCTTGTGGGCGCCGGTGTGCGCCAAGTCCTCGCGCTTGAGGAAGACGTTCGTGCCATAGATGCGCGACAGGCTCTTGGCATGCGTGAGGGGCGTGGGGCGCCCCACGTAGTCGCGGAGCAGGCCGAGATAGAGCCCCCGGAACTCGTCCGAGCCTAGAATCTTGAGATATTCGCGGCTCAGCCTCTCGACATTCGGATGGAGCATCTCCGGCACCCACTGCCCGCCAAAACGGCCATAGTGGCCGTCGGCCGAAACTTGAAATCTTGACATACCCTCTTATTTCCCAATCATGTCCAACGCGCGGCGCAAAGCGTCGTAGTCCTTTATGCCCGGCTCCGTCTCGAAGCGGCTGTTGAGGTCGATGAGCGAGGCGCCGCTCTGCGCCGCCTCGACAATGTTGTCCGGTCCTATGCCCCCCGCCAGGGCCCACGGAGTGCGCAACGGCTGCCGGAGGATGAGCTGCCAGTCGAACTGCCGCCCCGTGCCGCCCAGGTCGGGCCCCTTGTTGTCGAAGAGGTAGTAGTCCACAACCTCGGTGTAGTCCCACACGGTGTCGAAGTCGTGGGCGTCGGCAATGTGGAACGCCTTGAAGACCTCGACGCCCAGGTCGCGGACCCGGGCGCACTGGCGCGGGTTCTCGTGGCCGTGGAGCTGGACGGCGGCGAGGCCGTAGGTGTTTATGGCGTCGTAGATATACCTCTCGGACGCGTCGACAAAGACTCCCGTGCGCTTGACCGACGGCGGGATGATGGACAGCATGTCGGGGTTGAAGCGCCCCACGACGTAGCGCGGCGACTGCGGGTGGAAGACGAACCCTATGTAGTCGGGCTCGAGGAAGAGGATGCGGCTGATGTTGTCTATGCTCGTCATCCCACAGATTTTCACTTTGACACTCAAAACGATTACGATTAAAGAATTAACAATCAACAAGAGTTCGGCCGTCCGCGGCCCTGCGGGGGGGCCGCCGCCCTATGCTACGCCCCGCCCGCCAGGGCCCTGTCGAAGTCCCGGCACAGGCGGCGGCACGCCTCGGCGGGGTCGGGCTGCGCCATGAGCGCCTCGCCAATGAGGAAGCCGTCGAAGCCGGCGCGGCGGAGCCGGACCAGGTCGTCGACGCCGCGGATGCCGCTCTCGGCCACGCGGGGCAGGTGGCTCGGCAGGGCCTCGGCCAGGCGCGCGGCGCGGTCGGTGTCCACCTCGAAAGTGCGCAGGTCGCGGCAGTTGACGCCCACGACGGTGACGCTGTCGACAATCATGTCGAGGTCCGCCTCGTCGTGAATCTCCAAGATGACGTCCATGCCATAGGAGCGGGCCAGCTCCGACAAGACGCGCACGTTGCCGATGGTCAGCACGGCGGCGATGAGCAGAATGGCCGACGCCCCGCACGCCCGCGCCCAGAGGACCTGCCGCTCGGCGACGAAGAAGTCCTTGCACAAGACCGGGACCGCGGCGCACGCCACGGCCTGGCGCAGGTCGGCGAGAGAGCCGCCGAACCCCGAGTCGGTGAGGCACGAGACGGCGCTGACGCCCGCGGCCGAATATCCGCCCACGACATCGGCGGGGCTGATGCCGGCGTGGATGTCGCCCCTCGACGGCGAGCGGCGCTTGAACTCGGCTATGATGCCGTTGCCGCGCCGGAGGCTCTCGGCAAAGGGGAGCGGGGCGGGCGCCGAGGGCAACTGCGCGAAAATCTCCTCTATGTCGACCCGGCGGCGCTCTGCCGCCAGCTCCTTATACTTGCGCTCGATGATGCTGTCCAGGTAAGTCGTCATGATGTTCTAGCTGTTGAGTTCTACAAACTTGCGGAGGCACCCCAGGGCCCTGCGGCTCTCCAGCGACTCGCGGGCCATGTCGAGGCACTCGTCGATGCCCCTGCCCGGCTCCAGGGCGTGGATGGCGAAAGCCGAGTTGACCAGGACCACGTCGCGCTGCGCCCCGGTGGCCGCGCCCTCCAGGACGGCGTCGAAGACGCACATGGCGTCTTGCCGCGTCTGCCCCGCGCCTCCGCATATGTCGGCGGGGCGGACTTCGGGCAGTCCGAGGTCGGCCGGCGAGAGGATGGCCTCGAAGTGGGCCGACTGGACTTTGAAGTTGCCCGTGAGCGAAATCTCGTCATAGCCGTCGAGGCTGTTGACGATGCAATATCCGACCCCCATCTCCTGGCAGACCGCGGCGTAGAGCCTCATCTGGCTCAGCGTCGCCACGCCCAGGAGCTGAAACGCCGGGCGGCACGGGTTGACGAGAGGGCCGAGGAGGTTGAAGCACGTCGGGACCTGCAAGGCGCGGCGCATGGGCCCGACCTGCTTGAGAGCCTTGGCGAAGAGCGGCGCATGGAGATAGGCCACTCCCGACTTGTCGATGCTGCGCCTCAGCCTGTCGGCGTCGGACGTGAAGCGGACGCCGTGCCCCTCGATGACGTCCGACGCTCCGCTGACCGACGTGGCGGCATAGTTGCCGTGCTTGGCCACCTTGAAGCCCGCGCCGGCCACGACGAAGCACGAGCAGGTCGAGATGTTGAACGTGTTCTTGCCGTCGCCGCCCGTGCCGACAATGTCGATGGGGCGGAACTCAGACAAGTCCACCGCCACGCCCGTCTTGAGGACTCCCGCCCGCAGGCCGAGCAGCTCCTCGACCGTCGCCCCGCGCATCTGGAGCGCCACGGCGAAAGCCGTGACCTGCTCCGGGGCGTAGGCGCCGCCAGCTATGCCAATCAATATCCGCTCCGTCTCGTCGGCCGTGAGGCTCTCGCCCGCCACGAGGCGCGTCAAAATCTCTCTCATACCATTCCTTTGTTTTCTGTCGGTTCAGTGGAGCATCCAGTTGGACAATAGTTTCTCGCCCGCCGGGGTGAGGACGCTCTCGGGGTGGAACTGGAGGCCGCGGATGTCGAAAGCCCTGTGGCGCATGGCCATGATGGCGCCGTCGGGGCTCACGGCCAAGACCTCCAAAGACGGCGGCAGGGCCTCTCGGCTCACCACCCACGAGTGGTAGCGCCCCACGGGGAACTCGCCCGGCAGGCCGTCGAAGAGGTAGTCCGCCGCCACGACGCGCGCCGGGGTCTGCACTCCGTGGAACACCTCGGAGAGGTTCTCCAGCCGGGCGCCGAAATGCTCGCCAATGGCCTGGTGGCCGAGGCATACGCCGAGGATCGGCTTCCGCCCGGCGTAGGCCTCCACAGCCCGCAGCGTCTGCCCCGCCTCTCGCGGCACGCCCGGGCCGGGCGAGAGCACAATCTTGTCGAAAGCCTCCAGGGAGGGCAGCTCGAAACGGTCGTTGCGCACGACGGCGACCTCGGCGCCAAGCCGCCGGAGCAGATGCGACAGGTTGTAGGTGAACGAGTCGTAGTTGTCGATAATAGCGATTCTCATACTCACATTGTTTCGGCAAGCTCTATGGCCCTGCGCAGAGCCGCCAGTTTGTTGTTCACCTCCTGCAGCTCGGCCTCGGCGTCGCTCTTTGCCACGATGCCGCCGCCGGCCTGGAACCACAGCTCCCCGCCGCGGCTGACGAAGGTCCGGATCGTTATGGCCTGGTTGAGCGAGCCGTCGAAGCCGATGCTCCCGACGCACCCGCCATAGGCCCCGCGGCTGTGCGGCTCAATCTCGCTTATGAGCTGCATGGCGCGCACCTTGGGCGCCCCGGAGAGCGTCCCGGCGGGGAAAGTGTCGAAAAAGACGCGGAACGGGTCGGCCCCGTCGTCGAGCGACGCGCCGACGCGGCTGACGAGGTGGATGACGTGGCTGTAATATTGCAAGTCCTTGAAGAAGAGGACGCCGACGTCGTGGCAGTTGCGGCTGAGGTCGTTGCGCGCCAGGTCTACGAGCATGACGTGCTCGGCGTTCTCCTTGGGGTCGGCCCTCAGCCTGTCGGCGGCGAGGGCGTCGGCGGCGGGGTCGCCGGCGCGCCGCGCCGTGCCGGCTATGGGGTCGATGTAGGCGCGCCGCGCCGGCCCGTCGACGCGGCAATGCGTCTCGGGCGACGACCCGAAGATTCGGAACCCGCCCATGTCCATGTAGAAGAGGTAGGGCGAGGGGTTGATGCTCCGCAGGGCGCGGTAGAGCTTGAAGTCGTCGCCCTCATACCGCTGGGCGAAGCGGCGCGAGATGACGACCTGGAAGACGTCGCCCCGCAGGCAGTGGCCGATGGCCCTGCGGATGTTGGCCTTGTGCTGCTCGTCGGTGAGGGGGCTGGAGACGGGGCCGACGGGGCGGAAGCCAAACGGGCGCACGTCGGAGCGGCGCAGGGCGGCAAGGACGTCCGGGATGCCGGAGGCAGGCGCGCCCCCGGGCGAGACGAGCGAGACGATGCGCACCTGGTTGTCGAAGTGGTTGAACTCCACGACGGTGCGGAAGAGGATGTAGAGGATGTCGGGCGCGTCGTGGCGCGGGTGGGTCTCGTCGCGCACCCCTATCCCCTCCAGGTATCGCACGGCGTTGAAAGAGGTGTAGCCAAAGAGGCCGGCGTGGCCGTCGCCCTCAATGGCGAAAGCGTCGAGAAAGGAGCGCACGGCCTGGGCGACGGAGAACCCGTCGCCCACCGGCCGGCTCTCGACGTCGCCGTCCGGCATGCGCAGCCGCGCCACGCCGTGCCCCACCTCGACGCTCGCCATGGGCCCCACGCCGATGTAGGAGCGGGCGTCGCCGCCGCCCCGATAGTCCGAGCACTCCATGAGGACGCTCTGGGGGAAGAGGTCGCGGAGCCTCATGTAGGCCCCGATGGGGGTGAAGAGGTCGGCAAGCATATGGGCCGCCTCGACCCTGTAGGTGAATCTCCTGCTCATAGAACCAAAAAAAGAAAGAGCCTTGCCGGAGAATCGACAAGGCTCTGTTTGCGTCGTTATTGTTTCTTTAGACGGCACGCACAAGCGCTTACCTCCGGAGTTGAAAGTAAGACGGGCGCCACCACCATATGTTGCTAATGCCGTGCATCATGTTGTTCGCTGTTTTTTCTTGCTTCGCAAAGGTGGTGAACATTTCGGGAAAAGCAATGGATGGGGGCAAAAAAATCAGAAAAAAAGAATGGGGGCGACGCGCCGTCTTGCGCGCCACCCCCATTCCTAAGGCGTTTGTCTGCCGACGGCAAACTAGAAGAGACTCTTGCTCTCGCAAGTGATGTCGTCCACAATGCAGCTGTTCAAGAGCGACTCGTCAAACGGGAAAGACGAGACTGTCTTGCCGGTCGCGGCGTCGACAACCTGGAGGGCGGCCTCGAAGATGTAGTAGTCCTCGACGTCGCTCAGGTCCACATACTGCCACTCCTTGTTCACCGTCCACTTTCCGTTGGCGTCGGTCTTGGCCAAGACGGCGTAGCTCTTGCTCTTCACGTCGGACTCCTTGGCGTTGGTCTTGAACATATCGACCAGGCTCTGCCAGTTCGTGAGGGCCAGCGTCTTGATGTAGGCATAGACCACAAAGCGCACCTCGACGTTGGCGGGCGAGGTCGTCAATTCAAGCTCCTTGAGGCCCTCGTCGGTGGCCAGAAGCTCATATGCCGACGTGGGGGCCACCCACAGCCCCTTCATGTCGCCCACGAGGAGCGAACTAGCGAGCGCATCCATATCGGCGGCAAAATGGCGTTTCGTGAAGATGGCCCGGCACAGCTGGCCGGGAATGCACACAAGAGCCGAAGAGCCGCTGTGGTACGTACCGTTGATGGGGACATAAAACGTGTTTTCGTCGTCGGTGGCTTCATAGGGCGAGGGACAGAAGCCGCTATAGAACTTCTCGAACTTATCCTCCGTTATTTGGTAGGGCGTCGTAATCTCGCCCGAATCGACTGTGAAATAGCTTGCGACGTCGGTGTAGCCGTTGGCGTCGGAGAACAAAAAGGCGTTGAGACCCACCTTGTCGGCGACGGTCTGCGCGCCGGGGATGTAGCTGACCTTCTTGATGCTGGAGAAGTCTGCAACGTAGTCACTGTCGTCGTCGTTGCCGTCATCGTGGCACGACGAGAGGGGGAGGGACGCGCACGTCAAAGCGCACGCCAGGGCCAAATACTTTTTCATTATTGTCTGTAGTGCTATTTTTAGGGTTACCCGAGCCTTTCTACGTCGCCAAGTGCTTAAAGTTGCGCCGCCGCGGTGGCAAAAACGGCGCCAGGCGAGAACCCCGCCGTGACACTCCCCGACCGAATTATAACACAGCGCCGGCGCGGGATAAGTCGGCGTTAATAGCTATATTTGCGGCAAAAATATGTAATCGATGCGTCCTAGGAGAATCATAGAGATTTTGCGCGCGCCGCAGCCCGGCACGGAAGTGACAGTCAAGGGGTGGGTCCGGACCCGCCGCGACAGCAAGCAGGTGAGCTTCATAGCCATGAACGACGGCTCGATGGTCGGCAACCTGCAAATCGTGGCCGACCCCGCCACGATCGACGACGCCACGCTCCGCCGCGTGACGACCGGCGCCTGCCTCGCCGTGAGCGGCAGGCTCGTGGAGTCGCAGGGCAAGGGCCAAAGTTTCGAGGTCCAGGCCGCGCATATCGAGATCTTGGGCGACGCCGACGCCACATACCCCCTCCAGAAGAAAGGCCACACGTGGGAGTACCTGCGCGAGGTGGCCCACCTGCGCCCCCGGACCAACTCGTTCGGCGCCGTGTTCCGCATCCGCAACGCCATGGCCTTTGCCATCCACAAGTTCTTCCACGACCGCGGCTTCGTCTATTTCCACACGCCGCTCATCACGAGCTCCGACGCCGAGGGGGCGGGTCAGATGTTCCAGGTCACGACGCTGGACATCTCCAACCCGCCGCGCACTCCCGACGGCAAGGTGGACTACTCGCAGGACTTCTTCGGCTCTCCGACGAGCCTCACCGTCTCCGGCCAGCTGGAGGGCGAGCTTGCCGCCACGGCCCTGGGCGCCATCTACACCTTCGGCCCCACGTTCCGCGCCGAGAACTCCAACACGCCCCGCCATCTGGCCGAGTTCTGGATGATAGAGCCCGAGATGGCGTTCTACGACATCGACGACAACATGGACCTGGCCGAGGAGTTCATCAAGTTCTGCGTGCAGTGGGCCCTGGACAACTGCCTGGAGGACCTCGAGTTCCTCAACAAGATGGTGGACAACGGGCTTATCGAGCGGCTCCGCTTCGTGACGAGCCACGACTTCGTGCGGCTGCCCTACACCGAGGGGGTCAAAATCTTGGAGGAGGCCGTGGCCAGCGGGCGCAAGTTCGAGTTCCCCGTCTTCTGGGGCGCCGACCTGGCCTCGGAGCACGAGCGCTACCTGGTGGAGGAGCACTTCAAGCGCCCCGTCATCCTGACCGACTACCCCAAGGAGATCAAGGCTTTCTACATGAAGCAGAACGACGACGGCAAGACCGTCCGCGCCATGGACGTCCTCTTCCCCCGCATAGGCGAGATCATTGGCGGCTCGGAGCGCGAGGCGGACCACTCCAAGCTGATGGCGCGCATCGAGGAGCTGAAGATCCCGATGAAAGACATGTGGTGGTATCTCGACACTCGCAAATACGGGTCGTGCCCCCACTCGGGCTTCGGGCTGGGCTTCGAGCGCCTGATTCTCTTCGTGACGGGCATGGCCAACATCCGCGACGTCATCCCGTTCCCGCGCACCCCGGGGCACGCCGAGTTCTGACCCCCCGCGGCGCGCCACCCCAAGAAAAGAACAAAAACAGGCACAGCAGATGAAAATATACTTCAACGCCAGGCACATAAAGCTCGACCAGAAGAGCTTCGCCACCGTCGGCTACAGCGACGTGGAGCAGTTCGCCGACGCCGAGCAGCTGCGGCAGCTGGTCGACCAGTTCGTCGCCGACGAGAGCCGCCCCGACATGTGCATCGTGGCCGACGACTTCAAGGCCCTGACCAAGGCCTTCATGAGGCTCTTCCCGGTGGTCAACGCCGCTGGGGGGCTGATCCACGACGGCGACGACGAATATCTCGTCATAGACCGCCGCGGCGTCCCCGACCTGCCCAAGGGCAAGGCCGAGCAGGGCGAGGGCCCCGTCCAGACGGCCATGCGCGAGGTGGGCGAGGAGACGGGCCTCCTGGGGGTCAACGTCATAGACCGCATCCAGGAGACGTTCCACACCTACCTGTCGGGCGGCAAGATGGTCCTCAAGCGCACCGTGTGGTTCTCCATGTCGGTGCCGGGCCGCCCCAAGCTCACGCCCGAGGCCGAGGAGGGCATAACGGGCGCGCGGTGGGTGAGCCGGGGCCAGATGAAGACCGAGGCCGAGAAGACCTACAAGTCGCTCCGCGACATATTCCTCTCCGTCAGCCTCTGAGGGCGCCCCACCCGACGCAGACCATGAACCGCACGGCGGTCGTAATCCTCAACTGGAACGGGCGCGGGCTGATGCGCCACTACCTGCCCGCCGTGGTGCGGACAAGCACGGCGCCGGGCGGCGTCGACGTGGTCGTGGCGGACAACGCCTCGACCGACGGGAGCCTGGAGATGCTCCGTAGCGAGTTCCCGGAGGTCAAGACGATAGCCCTCGACCGCAACTACGGCTTCGCCGAGGGCTACAACCGCGCCCTGGCGGAGCTTGGCCACGAGCTCGTGGTCTTGCTCAACTCCGACGTCGAGCCCGCCGAGGGGTGGCTGGCGCCGCTCGTGGGCCTGATGGACAGCGACGGTCGCATCGGCGCCTGCGGTCCGACGCTAGTCGCCGACCGGGACCGCCGGCGCTTCGAGTATGCCGGCGCGGCGGGCGGATTCCTCGACGCGCTGTGCTACCCGTTCTGCCGCGGCAGGGTCTTGGAGACCGTCGAGGAAGACCGCGGGCAATATGCCTCGCCCGCCGACTGCCTGTGGGTGAGCGGCGCGGCCCTGATGACCCGCCGCGCCCTCTTCGTCGCGTCGGGCGGCCTGGACGCCGACTTCTTCGCCCACATGGAGGAGATAGACTACTGCTGGCGGCTGCGCAACGCCGGGTGGCGCGTCGTGGCGGCGGGCGGCGCCTCGCGGGTGTTCCACCTCGGCGGGGCCACGCTCGGCAACGGCGACCCGCGCAAGACCTACCTCAACTTCCGCAACAACCTGACCATGCTCGTCAAGAACCACGCCTCGGCGGCGTGGTGGGCAGTCCTCGTTGCCCGCATGGCTCTCGACGGCGTGGCGGCGGCGCGGTTCCTGGCCAAGGGCGAGCCGCGCCAGCTTGCCGCCGTCGTCAGGGCCCACCTGCACTTCTGGGCCCGCCTGGGGGCGACGCTGCGCAAGAGGCGCGCCCTGCGCCAAAGCGGCGGGGGGCGGGGGCTGCCCGCCGAAGTGCGCCCCTACAGCGTCGTCTGGCGCTACTACGCCCTGCGGCGCAAGACATTCAACACCCTCGACACATGAAGTGGGAAGACCTGCTCATCTCGCGGCGCACGGGGCGGCAGACACCCCGCCGCGAGGCGTCGCGCACGGAGTTCCAGCGCGACTACGACCGCATCATCTTCTCGGCCCCGTTCCGCCGGCTGCAGAACAAGACGCAGGTGTTTCCCCTGCCGGGGTCCGTCTTCGTCCACAACCGCCTGACGCACAGCATCGAGGTGGCGTCGGTGGGCCGCTCGCTGGGCCACAGCGTCAGCCAGAGGCTCATCGAGATGGACGCCGCGGCGCCGTCGCTCCTCGACTCCATTGGCGACATCGTCTCGGCGGCGAGCCTGGCCCACGACATGGGCAACCCCCCTTTCGGCCACTCCGGCGAGCACGCCCTGCAGCACTACTTCGCCAACGGCCGCGGGCGCGGCTTCACGGCGCGGCTGACCGAGGCCCAGCGCTCCGACGTCGAGAACTTCGACGGCAACGCCAACACGTTCCGCCTCCTGAGCCACTCGTTCGCCGGGCGCCGCCTGGGCGGATTCTCGCTCACCTACCCCACCCTGGCCTCCATAATCAAATATCCGCGCCCCTCGGTGGGGCAGAAGAAGTTCGGATATTTCCAGCAAGACGAGGAGACGTTCCGCAGCATCATGGAGACGCTGCGCATCCCGCAGGTTGGCGAGTCGACCTACGCCCGCCACCCCCTGGTCTACCTCGTCGAGGCCGCCGACGACATATGCTACCAGGCCATGGACATTGAAGACGCCTACCGCCTCGGCATCTTCACCTACGACGAGACGCGCGCCCTCTTCACCGACTACTTCGACCCCGCGGCCGACGCCCCGACGTTCGCCGCCCTGGAGCAGGTGTGCGAGCGCGTCACCGACCGGCACGAGCAGGTGGCCTACATGCGGACCCTCGTCATAGGCCGCCTGGTGTGCGAGGCCACCCGCATCTTCTGCGACAACATGGGCGACATCCTCGCCGGGGCCTTTGGCGGCTCTCTCATGAGCCACCTGGAGGGCAAGGCCAGCGAGGGCATGAGCCGCATGGCGGCGGCGGCGAGCAGCAAGGTCTACCACCACCAGAGCGTGGCGCAGATAGACCTGTCGGGCTTCGAGATTATCGGGACGCTGACCGACAAGTTCCTCACGGCGCTGACCCACCAGGACCAATATTACTCCGGCCTGCTCCTGCCCTTCATCCCCGACCAGTACCGCGTCGGGCCGTCGGCCTCGGACTACGACAAGGTCATGAGCGCCGTCGACACCGTGAGCGGCATGACCGACCTCTACGCCGTCGAGATGTACCGCCGCGTGACGGGCAGCGCCGGCGACCGCCTGGGGTAGCGACTTGGCTAAAAACAGTCGCATTAGAAACGACGGGGAGGCATCTTTTTTGCCTCGCAACCTAATTATTGCTACTTTTATTGCGCAGACACGAACGTAGACGATGCGCAAAAGAGGCATAGCACTGAACATATGGCTCGCGGCGGCGCTCCTGCCCGCCGCCGAGGTCGCGGCGCAGGAGATAGCGTGCGCCGCCGACACCGTGCGCGTGTGCGACACCACCGAGGGGCAGCTCTTCACCCTGCGGCTCAAAGACCTGCCGGGCGGATATGCCATGGTGCGGATATACTACAGCACGTCGCGGCGCCCCAACGAGAGGAACACGGCCCGGCAATATGTCAACAACCTGACCGACAACACGTGGAGCGTGGCCGTCGAGCCCAACGAGCTGACGGACTTCGAGGAGTGGGACGCGCGCGGCTACGCCGACTTCTCGATGAAGCTGGAGGAGGCGTGGCTGGCCAACTCCGACGGCGACCACGACCGCATAGCGCTCTCCATAGCCGGGACGGGGCGGACGACGTGGCGCATCTTCCCCACCCCCCTCGACGCCCCCTGGCTGCCGGAGGAGGACCCGCGCCTGTTCCACCTGGAGGGCGACGCCGAGGTGTGCGGACACGCGGCCACGCTGACCACCCAGGCCGCCCCGGCGGGAATCTCGGAGTGGACGTGGGCCGCCGCGGGCGACGCCGCCATCGCCGCCACGGGCAACAGCGCCAGCCTAACGTGGCCGGACGCCCCCTCGGCCTCGGCGCAGACCACCGCGCGAGTGAGCGTCACGAAGACCATAGGCAAGACCTGCGCGGCCACAGTCTCGAAGAGCGTGACCCTGCGCGGCACCCCCCAGGCCACGCTCGCCACGCCCGACGGGACGACGGACGGCGGAGTGGTGAAGATATGCTCCTCGGCCGACGACGCCGACGACCCCGACCGCGACATTGCCGGGCGGCTGACGCTGAGCGGAGCGGCGCCGTTCGCCGTGACCCTCTCGTCGGGCGACACCCACACATTCGACACCGACGGCACCCACGCCCTGACGGCCACGCACGCCACGAGCGGCGGGCGCCTGACCATAGCGGGCGTGACCGACGGCAACGCGTGCGCCGCCACGGCCGAGACCATGAGCGGCTCAATAACCATCGAGGACCGCAAGCCGCACCCCTCCTTTGCCTCGGACACCGTCGAGTGCGCCACGACGCGCACGACCCTTGAGGCGCGCCCCACGGCCCCGCACCACGCGTTCGAGTGGGGCATGGAGGCCTCCGGCGCGGGCCTCGACGCCGGCGTCGAGGGGGCGGGCGAGAGGGCCGAAGTCCGCTCAAACATGAACGCCGACGTGAGCGTCTACGTCGTCGAGACCGACCACGACGGCGAGGCGTGCCACTCCGACACGGCGCGCGCCGTGGTGCGCTTCGCCATGCCGCTGCGCTACCCCAACGGGATAAGCCCCAACGGCGACGGGCGCAACGACCGCCTGGTGATTGAGGGCCTGGCGCCCGAGAACCACGTCACGGTGGTGGACAGCCGCGGCAAGAGGGTCTTCGAGGCCACCAACTACCGCAACGACTGGGGCGCCGAGGGCCTCGACGACGGCTACTACACCTACGTGGCCACGGGCCGCGGGATGAAGACAATCCGCGAGACACTCGCAGTGAAGCGGACAAGATAGCGGAGAGTGGAGCGCAGGATGAGAAAGACATTGAGAGCCATGGCGCTGTGCGCCGCCCTGCTGGCGCCGGCGGGCGACCTGATGGGGCAGAACGAGCTTATTGTGTCGCAATATGTCCACAACTACTTCGCCGTCAACCCCTCGTTTGCCGGCTCGCGCGGCGGGCTGAGCCTCTTCGCCGGGGCGCGGCGGCAGTGGGCGGCCATAGAGTCTTCGCCGACGAGCCTCCTGCTGACGGCCCACACCCCCATGCGCCACGAGAAGCTGACGGGCGGGCTGAGCGTCTACCACCAGGGCATCCACGAGAGCACCAACTCGGGCCTCATGGCCACCGTCGGCTACCGCACCCGCGTGGGCCGCGGCGCGTGGCTGGGCCTGGCCCTCCAGCCGGGCGTGGCGCTTCGCTCCCGCGACTGGGCCAGCGTCCGCACCATGGAGGCGCAAGACGAGGTCTTCGCCGAGCGCGAGACCGGCGCCGCCCCCCTGCTGGGCCTCGGCGTCAGCCTCTATGGCGAGAGGTTCTTCGCCGGGCTGAGCACGACGTCGCTCGTCGTCACCGACGACTTCGAGCGCCAGACGACGAAGTTCTCGCCCTCCGAGGCCACCTACGTGGCATGCGGCGGCTACTGGCTGCCCCTGGGCCCCGACGTGGCCCTGCAGCCCTCGGCCCTGGCCGACTGGAGCCGCTCGGCGGGGGCCGCCGTCATGGGCTCGGTCAGCGGCGTGTGGCGCCAAAAGGCATGGCTCACAGCCGCCTACCGCACGACGCGCGACATGACCATCGGAGCCGCCTACAAGCCCAACGAGCGGCTCAAAGTGGCATATAGCTACACCATGAACCTCGGCCCGCTGAGCGGATATGGCAGCGGAAGCCACGAGCTGACGTTGCAATATGACCTGGTGTGGAGCGTCAGGGTCGTGGGCCCCCGATTCTACTGACCATGAGACGAGAGACGAAGAGAACCATCGGCGCGTGGCGCGCCGCCCTGCTGTGCCTGCCCCTCCTGGCCTCCGCGCTCGTGGCGGCGGGGCAGGAGGTCGTCGTGGAGCGGCTCGACCTGGGCGGCACCGCCATCTCGCCGACCGTGCGCGACTCCACGCTCTACTTCGCCAGCAACCGCAAGTGGAGCCTGGGCAAGACCTATGGCGACCAGCGCGGCCAGCACCTCTACGGCCTGTTCCGCGTCGGAGTGCGCGGGCGCAAGCCCCACGGCCGGCCGCGGCCCTACCTGGGCCGGGGCGGGCGGCCGTACAACATGGTGTCTGTGGCGTTCGACCCGCAGGGCGCGGCCTACGTGAGCCAGAACGACCCGGAGGCCGCCGGGGTGCGCGGCGCCCCGCTCTCCATCTGCCGCTACGACGACGGGCGCGACGGCCTCCCGGCTGTGGCCCCGATGCCGGCGGGGGCCAGCTGCGCCATGCCGGCCATCTCGCCCGACGGGCAGACGATGTTTTTCGCCTCGGACAGGCTCGGCGGCGAGGGGCGCGTAGACCTCTACTGCTGCGACAAGACCGCCACGGGGTGGGGCGAGCCGCGCAACATGGGCCCGGAGGTCAACACCCCGGGCGTCGAGACGTCGCCCTACGCCCACCCGTCGGGCAAGATTTTCTTCGCGTCGAACGGGCGCGACGACAGCCGCGGGCTGGACATATACTACACCTACCGCAACGACGACGGCACCTTTGCCACGCCGCAGAAGTTCGACGACGAGCTGTGCAGCCTGCGCGACGACTTCGGCCTGTGGTATAGCGACGACGAGCGGTGGGGCTACTTCTGCTCCAACCGCAACGGCGACGACGCCCTCTACTACTTCGAGCGGACGTTCCCCACGTTCGCCGAGAGCGACTCGCTCCAGGCCCTGGAGCTGTGCTACACGCTCTTCGAGGCGTCGGCGGAGAACTACGACACGACGTCGTTCGTCTGCCGATGGACCTTCGGCGACGGGGCCAGCGCCAAGGGCGTCGAGGTGAGCCACTGCTACGCCGGCGTGGGGAGCTACACCATAGAGCTGAGCGTCTTGGACAAGACGACGGACGAGGAGATGTTCTCGCTGGCCCAGTATGAGCTGGAGATAGCCCTGCCGGAGCAGGTCGGCATAGAGGCCCCGGCGCGCGTCGCGGCGGGCGAGCCCGTCACCCTGACGGCCAACACCGACGGGCTGCCGGGCTTCCGCCCCCGCGAGTTCTATTGGGACATGGGCAACGGCGACAAGGTGAAAGGCCGCGTGGCGACGACGGTCTTCGCCAAGCCGGGGCGCTACAGGGTGAGTTGTGGCACGATTGATGCAAGGAACGACAGCGAACGCCGATGCACGTGGACGTGGGTGACAGTGGAATGACCCCGGCCGGCGGCGCGGCGGGGGGACACACATAAACGCTACAAGAAATGAGACTCAAGAGCTTGACAACGTTCGCCGCCGTCGTGGCGGGACTGGCCTCGACGGCCGTGGCCCAGCCCGTGCCGGGCGACGACGAGAACATCCCGTTCCTGATGACGTTCGGCAAGGGCGGCCACACCGAGTGGGGCGACGACAACTTCGTTCAGATAATCTTCTTCTCGGTGCCTGCGGACTGCTCCACCCCCGTCTTCATCCGCGTCTTCGACCCCGACTGCGGCGGCAAGAACGACGAGGCCCGCGGCGAGTGGGACACCAAGACGCGCTTCAGCGTCTACGGCGGCAAGGGCTCGTGCTCCGACAAAGACGCGCAGAAGAGCAACGTCAAGGGGAGATATAAGGGCGGGACGATGCTCGCCAGCAAGACCTTCGGCGCCGACGCCAAGACCGACGACGCGTGGCACACCTTCGGCCCCTTCAACCCGTCGGAGGGCGAGGACCTGCCTGAGTTTGGCGGGCGCACGTTCAAGCTCGTCGTCGAGGGCGCGCAGGGCGACGACGGCAACATGTACCGCCTCTTCCTCAGCCGCAAGAAAGACGACAACGTCAAGGTCGACGGGGCCTTCGCCTACTACTTCAAGTATAAGTTCCGAATGCACGACACGGCGAGCGAAATCTCGCACATCTACCCCTACATCGACTCGCGGACGGTCTCGCTCAAGCAGAGCAACTTCGACTGGGACAACGACGGGATGCTCCGCATCATATCGGTAGCGAAGAACGGCGAGATGATGAAGGTGAGCGGCAACGACGAGTGGGCCACGAGCACCCACAAGGTGACCGACGAGGAGAAGAACACCTCGTGGGACATCCAGATGGTCAAGATGAAGAGCCGCCCGCTTCGGAACAACAACGTCGTCATCTTCCTGGAGAACCAGTATGGCGAGATGATGCCGTTCTACAGCATCCCCATAGGGGGCATCCCGAAATACAAGTATAGCATAGGAATCAAGCCCAAGCGTTGAGAACACACACACACGGCACGACAAGGCGCGCGGCGGCCCTGCTGACCATGGCGGGGCTGGCCCTGGCGTCGCCGGCCCAAAACTTCAGCCTCTCGAAGTTCACCAACGCCCAGGGGCTGCCGCAGAACTACGTCTACAGCCTGGTGCAAGACGCCAACGGCTACGTCTGGGTGGGCATGGCCGAGGGCCTGTCCCGCTACGACGGCATAGGCTTCAGCAACTTCACGGTGCGCGACTCGCTGGCGGACAACTACGTCTCGCAGATGCTCATCGACACCGACGGCAACCTGTGGTGCGGCCACGGCAACGGGGCCTTCACGGTCTACGACGGCCGCTGCTTCAGCAAGGTCGGCGTGCCTGGCGAGATGTCGGCCCCCATCAAGGACATGTGCCTCGACGACCGCGGCAACATATGGGCCGTGGAGCAGAACATGGGCCTGGTCCGCATCGACCCGGAGCGTCGCGTCTCGGCGTTCTTCGACGAGGATGTCTTCGGCAGCCGCGTCTACACGTCGGTCCGCGCCATCAACTCGATGGTCCTGCTCGTCGGGACCACCGACGGGCTGCTCCTGGTCAAGGTCGACGCCGACGGCAGGCCCCTCACGGCCGAGGCCGCCGCGGGCCTGGAGGAGGCGGGCGTGACGCGCATAGCGCCGACGCGCCACGGCATGGAGTTCTGGGTCTGCACGGACGACGGCGGCGTCTTCCGCTACTCGCCCCAGAACGGCGCGCGGCCCGTGGGCAAGTGCAACCAGGCGTGCGCCGCCGAGCAGGTGCCGGACTACGACATCCGCTCCATATATGAGGACGAGGGCGGCAACCTCTACCTCGGGACGTGGGGCGACGGCGTCAAGGAGTGGGAGCGCCGCGAGCCGGGCGGCGACTACGTCGAGAGCCTGACGCTCAACAGCGACAACGGGCTTGGCAACGACTACGTGGCGGACATCATGGTGGACCGCGAGGGCGTCTTCTGGTTCGCCACCTACGGGGCGGGCCTGGTGGCGTGGATCAACAACTTCTTCGCCCAATATGACCTCAGCGAGATAGGGCTGACGAAGGCCAAGGTCTTCGACGCCACCCTGGAGGGCGGGCGGCTGTGGCTGGCCACGAGCGAGGGCGTCCTGGACCTGGACCCCAAGTGCATCTCGAACTTCGACTACTACGACAGCCAGCACGGCCTGCCCGCCCGGACGGACGTGACGAGCATCGTCTTCGACCGGCGTCGGCGCACGCAGTATGTCGGCACCCGCGGCGGCGGCATCTTCTCTCGCCGCGACGGCGAGCGCCGCTTCCGCCCCCTGGAGACGGGGGCCACTCAGAGCAGCCAGCGGACAATAAACGGCCTGGCCATCGACGACACGTGCCTCTATGCCGCCACGGCCGGTGGCCTGCTGACCCACAGGCTCGACGGCGGGTCCTCGCGCTACTACACCACGACCGACGGACTGCCGCACAACGACATCAACTTCGTCTATCTCGACACCGAGGGGCAGCTGTGGATGGGCCCCAAAGACAGCGGCATAGCCACCCTCTATGGCGACTCGCGCCTCGACGTCCACCGGCTCGCCGACTCGCCCGTCGACGTCGTGGGCATGACCACCGACGACCGCGGCCGCTTCTGGCTCGCGACGCTCAACAACGGCGTCCTCTGCACCGACAACGACTCCGCCGTCTCGATAACCACCGCCGACGGGCTCGGGAAGAACTACTGCTACGGCCTGGCGCGCGACGCCGGCGGCCACGTCTGGGTGTGCCACCAGCCGGGGCTGAGCAGCATCGACCTGGGCAACGGCAACATGCGCCTCTTCGGGGCCGGCAACGGCATGGACTACGAGTTCACGGGCGTCCGCGCCTCGGGCGACGGCGACCTGTGGTTCTCGACGACCAAGGGCGTCGTGCACTACATCGGCGACTACGACAAGCGCAACAGCGTGGCGCCGATCTTGAACCTCAAGAGCGTCATGGTCTCCGACCGGCCGCACGACATCCACAAGCCCATCGACCTGCCCTACCCCTATGGCGGCGAGCCGGTCAAGCTGTCGTTCGAGTTCGTCGGCATATGCATGAAAGACCAGGCCAACGTCTCCTACGAATATTGCATGGCCCGCGACGGCGACGAGACCCCGGCGCGGTGGATGCCCCTGGGCAGGCAGAACCACAAGGAGTTCGACTACGTCCCCGATGGCGACTACACGCTCAACATCCGCGCCTTCAACAGCTCGGGCATCGTGAGCCAGCGGCCGCTCCGCATCCCGATCCACATAGACAGCCCCTTTTGGAAGAGCCCATGGGCCTACGCGGCGGCCCTAGTCCTGCTCACCGTCGGCGTGAGGGCCTTTGCCAAGCACCGCGAGCGCAAGCTCCGCAAGCGCCAGATGGAGCTGGAGGCCGAGGTGGAGCGCAAGACCAAGGAGATCAACGAGAAGAAGAACGAGATTGAGAGCAAGAACCGCGACATAATGGGCAGCATCTCCTACGCCAACCGCATCCAGACGGCCATCCTGCCGTCGCTGACGAGCCTGCGCGACCTGCCCTTTGCCGACTCGCTGCTCCTCTTCCGCCCGCGCGACATCGTGAGCGGGGACTTCTACTGGTTCAACCTCTATGGCAGCCACGCCCTCATATGCTGCGCCGACTGCACGGGGCACGGCGTCCCGGGGGCCTTCATGACCCTCATCGGGACCACCATCCTCAACGACGCCACCCGCGACCCCGCCCTGCGCACCCCCGCTCGCCTGCTGGAGCGGCTGGACCGCGAGGTCAAGCAGACGCTCAACAAGAACCAGTCCGTCGAGGCGCGCGACGGCATGGACTGCTCGATTATCGACGTGGACATGACGACGGGCCTGATGACCTCGGCGGCGGCCAAGCGGCCGGTCTTCATCGTGCGCAAGGGCGTCCTGACGACAATAAAGGGCACGTCGCGCGCCATTGGCGACGTATGGAACGACAACGAGTTCACCGAGACGACGACGCAGCTGCGCGACGGCGACTGCGTATATATGTGCTCAGACGGATACACCTCGCAGCTCGGCGCCGACCCCGCCAAAGACGCCCCCGGCTCTGACGGCCACCTCGACGAGGGCCGCGCCGCGACGTTCAACACGCGCCGGCTGACGACCCTCCTGGCGCAGATTGCCGACGACCCCATGGAGGACCAGCTGCGCACCCTCAACGAGACTTTCGACAAGTGGCGCCACGACATCGACGCCGTGGACGACGTGATTGTCATGGGGCTGAGGTTCAAGGCCAAAGGGACTCCGGCGTGAGGCCGCGGCCGTGGCTCGCCAGGGCGGCGGCGGGGCTTCGCGAGCTGATGTGCCCGCGCCCGTGCGCCGTATGCGGGGCCACGCTGACGGGGAGCGAGGCGGGAGTGTGCCGCACGTGCCTCGACGAGCTTCCCGCCACGCGGTTCGAGGCGTGGGGGCAGAACCCCATGAAGGAGGCGATGGACGGGCGCGTCGAGATTGTCTCGGCCTTTGCCGGCTTCTTCTTCCACAAGGGCGAGGCCCTGCGCGAGATTGTCCACCAGTTCAAGTATGACGGCAACCGCCTGTGCGCCATCGAGATGGGCCGCGAGCTGGGGCGCATGGCGGTGGCGGCGGGCTTCGACGCGCCCTACGACGTCCTCGTCCCCGTGCCGCTCCACAAGGCGCGCGAGCGGCGGCGGGGCTACAACCAGAGCCTGCTCCTGGCCCGGGGCATGGCGCAGACGACGGGGCTGGAGGTGCGGGCCGACATCCTGACGCGGACGCGCAACATGCAGTCGCAGACGCGCCTGAGCCACGCCGAGCGGGCCGGCAACGTCCGCGGCGGCTTCGGCCTCGCGCCCCGCGCCGCCGACGTGGCGGGGCGTGGGCTGCTCCTCGTGGACGACGTCTTCACCACCGGGGCCACGAGCCAGGCGTGCCTGGAGACGCTGGGCGGCATCCCCGGCGTGCGGCTGGGTCTCGTCACCGTGGGCTACGCCGCGGGCTGAGCGCCAGCCGCCCCCCCCTCACAGAAATCTATACGTAGAAGCGGTATGTCTTGAGCTCGGCCTCCAGCTCGGCTAGCCCGCCGCCGAGCATCTTGTCGAGAGTGGCGCGAAAGGCCGCGCCGTGGTTCATGTGGACGGTGTGGGCCAGCTCGTGGAGGACGACCATGTCGACGAGGCTGTCGGGCAGCGCCATGAGGCGCGTGTTGAGGCATATGCGGCCGTCGGAGGAGCAACTGCCCCAACGGCTCGTCATGTCGCGCAGGGACAAGCGCCCATAGGTCACGCCATTGGCCGCGGCAAGGCGCGCCACGCGGCGCGGCAAGTCGTCCGCCGCCTCCAGGGCGTAGAGCCTCCCGACGAGCAGGAGGGCGAACCTCTGGAGCCGCGCGTCGGAGGGGGCCAGGCCCGGCGGGTGGACAATGGTGACCCACTCGGGGCCTATGGTGGCGGCGACGCGCCCGTCCGCCGCCGACGGCGAGAGGCGCAGGGCGTGGGAGCGCGTGCGGAACGTGGCCAGGTCGGCAATGGAGCGCGAGCGCTTGCAGACAACGAGGGGCATGACGAGAGGCAAATATACGACATTTGCGGATGGGGGGAGGGGGGGTAACCCTGTAACCCTAGGGTTCACGCCCCCATGGTTCACGAAAACGGCAAACACGTATCGCCCGAAAAACCATGAGGCCCACGAAGAATCCATAGGGGTCACGAAAAACGGCAAACACGTACCGCCCGAAAAACCATGAGACCCACGAAAAACACCTAGGGGTCACGAAAGAACGGCAAACACATATCGCCCGAAAATCATGATGTCCACGAAGAATCCATAGGGGTCACGAAAAACTACAAACACATATCGCAAAAAAACCTAGGGCTCACGCCCTAGGCTGACTCATATCGCCCCCTTGGGGCTCTGAGGCACGCGCCACGGCGCGCGCACCGCCACCCCGACATCCACCACCAACATCCCCAAAATCTCCCCCCCCGGTGACCTAAAGCCCCAAAGGGGCGATATAGGATAGCCTAGGGCGTGAGCCCTAGGACGATGCGCGAACCCTAGGACGGAAACGCAAACCCTAGGACGGAAACGTGAAATCTAGGACGATGCGCGAGCCCTAGGACGATGCGCAAACCCTAGGACGGAAACGCAAACCCTAGGACGGAAACGCAAATCTAGGGCAACACGCAACCCTGGGGTCACGAAAAACGGCTAACACATATCGCAAAAACCCCTAGGGCTCACGCCCTAGGCTGGCACATATCGCCCCCTTGGGGCTCTGAGGCACGCGCCACGGCGCGCGCACCGCCACCCCGACATCCACCACCAACATCCCCAAAATCTCCCCCCCCGGTGACCTAAAGCCCCAAAGGGGCGATATAGGATAGCCTAGGGCGTGAGCCCTAGGACGATGCGCAAACCCTAGGACGATGCGTGCGCCATAGGACGGAAACATGAGCCCTAGGACGGAAACATGAGCCCTAGGACGGAAACATGAGCCCTAGGACAATGCGCCCCCCCCGCAACCCCATCGGCATCAGCCATTTGCGCCGCCGCATTGTTTCGTGTGCGAATATTTTTATCTCGTAGCGCTTCGATTCATAAAATTTTGACTATATTGCGGGCTGTTTCAAACACACGACCGATGAGCCTGTTCCCCCCCCCCCCCGCTGAGCTCGGGCACAACGCCCCGGGCCACCAAAGGCGCGCGCCACGCGCCCCCCGCGCGGCGGCACCCGCGCCCTACGCCGCAAGACCAAGCACTGAACATCCGGACACCGCACGACGACGCCCCGCCCGACAAGGGCGGGGCGCGGGGCGGCGTGCGGACATAGAGACACACCGCCTCCTCGCCCGCGCCGCGGCGCGGGAGGCGCGCGCCAAAACCCGGCCACGGACGGCCGGGCCACGGGGGCGCCTCGTAGCCGCCCCACACTCCCTAGTAGTTCTCAAACATTTATTACACACTATGAAACGACTGATTCTAATGCTCTTGGCGGTCGTGGCGGCTCAGGCCGCCATGGCCCAGGCCGGCGGTGGCGGCGTCAGCGGGCGCGTCACCGACGACGAGGGCGCCCCGCTGGTGGGCGTCTACGTCATCGAGCGAGGCACGGACAACCACGCCGTGACCGACATCGACGGCAACTTCTCCATCCAGACGCCCGCGGGGCGCACCCTCCTGTTCTCCTACGTGGGCTTCACCAACAAGGCCGTGACGGCGGCGGACGGCATGACGGTCGTCATGACCTCCGACCTCAACGACCTCGACGAGGTGGTGGTGGTGGGCTACGGGACGTCGAAGCGCCGCGACCTGATAGCCAGCGTCTCGACGGTCAAGGCCGACGACATCTCGAACATCCCGACGACGAACATCAGCCAGGGCCTGGCGGGCCGCAGCCCGGGCCTCATCGTCGTGGCTAGCGGCGGCGGCGTCAACTCCACGCCGACCATCAGCATCCGCGGCGGCGGGACGCCCCTCTACGTCATCGACGGCGTGGTGCGCTCCGAGGCCGACTTCCGCGCCCTCTCGGCGGACGACGTCGAGAGCATGTCGATCCTCAAAGACGCCTCGGCCACGGCCATCTACGGCAGCCGCGCCTCGAACGGCATCGTCCAGGTCGTGACCAAGGGCGGGCAGTCGGGGCGCGTCAGCGTCGAGTATGACCTCAACCTCTCGTGGTCGCAGCCCAGCACGTGGCCCGAGAAGCTCCACAGCTACGAGAGGGCCGAGTGGGCCAACAGGGCTGCGGCCAACGACGGCGCACAGCCCACATATAGCGACGCCGCCATCAGGGCCATGCGCGACGGCAGCGACCCGCGCAACTACTCGGACACCGACTGGCGCAAGCTCGTCCTCAACGACTGGGCCCCGCAGCAGAAGCACACCGTCCGCGCCTCCGGCGGGACCGACGCCAGCCGCTTCTACGTCAGCCTGGGCCACATCCGGCAGAACTCGCTCTACAAGAGCGACAACCACTGGATGAAGCGCACCAACTTCCGCCTGGCCAACACGAGCAACATACGGCCCATCCACCTGCAGGTCAAGACCTCCATCGACGGATACAGGCAGAAGACGACGCACCCCTACACCAGCTCGGCCTCGAGCTACTACCACGTCTTCTCGCACATCAACGACCGCCCGCCCACGACGCCTGGCGTCAACGACCTGGGCCTGCCCTACAACACGACCGACAACCCCGTGGCCGAGACGGCCGCCGACGCCGGCTACGACCGGACGACGGACAACGTCGTCAACGGCAAGGGCGAGCTGACGTGGAGCAGCCCCCTGGAGGGCCTCCAGGTCCGGGTGGCGAGCGACTACCGCTTCTACAGCTCGACACGGAAGCAGTGGCGCAAAGACGCCGCCAAATATGACTGGGGCAGCACCACGCCGAACTACGACAACCTGCCGCTGCTGCGCCACGACGCGAGCACGGGCTACGAGTATACGAACCAGGCCTTCTTGCAATATGACGGCCAGTTCGGGCGCAACTCGGTGTCGTTCATTGGCGGCTACGAGCAATATTACACCAAGGGCGAGACCTACTGGGCGCGGAGGGTGAACTACCGTGTCCTGGACGACCAGATCGAGAGCGGGCCCATAGCCGACCTCTCCAACGGCGGCGAGGAGAGCGAGCTGGGCCGCGCGGCGTGGATATGGAACCTCAAATACAACTGGGCGGACAAGTACTACGGCGAGTTCTCGATGCGCAACGACGGCTCGGACTACTTCGCCCCCGGCAAGCGCTGGGGGACGTTCTTCAGCGGGAGCCTGGGCTGGGTGCTGACCGAGGAGGCCTTCATGGCCTCGGCCGTGGAGCGCGACATCTTCAACTCGCTCAAGGTCCGCGGGTCATATGGCGAGACGGGCCTGGACAGCAGCGCCGGGCGCTTCGCCTACATGCAGACCTACAGCCTCGACAACCGCGCCTACGTGGCGGGCGGCGGCTTCGCGCCGGGCTTCACCGAGGGGGCCCTGCCGAGCCCCGACCTGACGTGGTACACGACGCGGCAGACCGACGTGGGCTTCGACTTCACGAGCCTCGACAACCGCCTCTACGGCTCGTTCGACTGGTTCTACTACTCCACCAAGGGCTACCTCATGACGCCCACTGGCGAGAGCTACCTCAACCAGGTCATAGGCGTCGGGATGCCGCAGGTCAAGAGCAACTCGGAGTTCCGCCGCCAGGGCGCCGAGGTGCAGGTGGGGTGGAGAGACCGCGCGGGCGACTTCAAGTATGACGTCTCGTTCAACATCACGTGGTACAACAGCCTCTGGGCCCGCGACCGGAGCGAGAGCGAGGCCAACCAGATGAACCCCCACCAGCGCAGCCAGCAGCACAGGCAGGACTACTACGGCCTCATGCTCCACAACCTGGGCTTCTACGCCTCGGCGCAAGACGTCTACCAGAGCGCCGGGGTGGCCAACTCGCTCAACACGGGCTACGTGACGGCGGGCGACATCAAGTATGAGGACTCGAACGGCGACGGCCTCATAGACAGCAACGACAACCGCCGCCTGGGCAACCGCTCCACGCCGCTGTCGCAATATGGCCTCGACGTCCGCCTGGGCTGGAGGGGCATATACCTCAACATGCTCTTCCAGGGGGCGTCGTCGTTCGACATGCGCCTGGAGGGGACCAACACCATGCAGACGGGGCAGCAGCAGGGACTGCCCGTCATCTTCGACTACCAGACCGACCACTGGCGGCCCGACAACCGCGACGCCAAATATCCGCGCCTGATGCTCAACACGGGCCTGAACGCCAACAACAACTACCAGACGTCGGACTTCTGGCTCGTCAACGGGCGCTACCTGCGCATGAAGGACTTCCAGGTGGGCTACGACTTCAAGCACACCCTGCTCCGCGACGCCGCGTGGCTCTCGAAGCTCAAGGTAGGCATGTCGGGGCAGAACCTCTTCACCATCTCGCGGGCCACGAAATACGGCCTCGACCCGGAGAACGCCGCCACGACGGGCTACGCCTACCCCGTCGAGAGGGTTCTCGCTTTCACTCTTAACCTAGGATTCTAAAGACAGACCATGAAACGGACAACAATGATACGGACATGCGCCACGGCCGCCGCCATCCTGGCCCTGGCCTCGTGCATAGACCCCATGGACACCTCGCCCAAGGGCACGTTCGACGAGGAGGCCGTGTGGAGCAACAAGACCAACACCGACGCCTTTGTCAACTCGACAATGGCGCAGGTGCTGGACATAGTGGCGGGCTCGGGCTCGTGCATTCAGTGGGAGAGCCGCACGCCAAACGGGGCGCAGTGCAGCCAAGTCGGGGAGGGCATAGACAACTTCGCCACCGAGGACATAAAGACGACGGACGACTACGGCGTCGACCGCGCGGCGGTCCTGCGCCGGTGCAACCTCATCATCGAGAGGGCGCAGCAGTCCAACGTCTTCTCCGACGCCGAGAGGGCATCGCTCGCGGCCCACGGCCGACTGCTCCGCGGGCTCGTCTTCTTCGACCAGGCGCGCAAGATGGGCCGCTTCCTGCCCATCCGCCAGGTCTTCACGACCACAGACCAGGAGGCGGCGGGCCGACTGGCCATGACGGCCGACGCCGCCGAGAGCTACCGCATCGTCGTCGAAGACCTGGAGGCCGCCGTGGCGGGACTGCCGCCGTCGGCCCCGGCGGGGATGCCGACGGCCGACGCCGCGAGGGTCGTCCTCAGCCGGGCGTGCCTGCAGGCCTACGCCTACACCTCCGACCGGGAATATCTCAACAAGGCCGTCACGGCAGCCACGGCGGTGACGACGGCGCACAGCCTCACCACGAACTATGCCGGGATGTTCAACGAGACCGACGCCACCAACGCCGAAATCCTCTGGGCGCGCTACTACCTGAGCGAGAACACGACGTTTGGCAACTTCGACGAGCTGATGAGGGCCTACCCCAACTGCTCGACCGACGACAACATCAACAACCTCTCGCCCGTCCGCCTCGTCAACCCGCAGGGCAAGACCTTTGAGTGCTGGGGGACGCAGTGGCCCACGCAAGACCTGGTGGACCAATACCTGGTCATAGACACCGACGGGACGGCCAAGCAGTGGTGGGAGGCCAAGAGGCTTACCGACCAGGCCGCGGTGAATGGCGGAGAGAGCATCACCACGGCCGGGCAGGTCGAGACCTACACCCAGGCTGGCGGCAGCGAGAGGCGGATGCCGACGCCGCAAGACTTCATGCAGACCAACGCGAACCACCCCACAGTCCTCCGCCACATCAAGCTCAACGACGGGGCCGCCACAGACCTGAGCCGCCTCATGTATGAGAACCGCGACGCGCGCTTCTACGCCACGGTGGTCTATGACGGGGCGACGTGGCTCGGCGAGACGGTCCACACCAACATGAAGGGCAACCTGGGGATGTGGGGCCGCGACCAGGAGGACGGCGGATGGTATCAGACGACGACGAACTACTATTGGCGCAAGAACACCGTCGAGAGCCCCAACCCGCGGGCCTTCGTCAGCACCCAGACGGGCTACCACTTCTGCCTGGCCCGCGTCGGCGAGGCCTACATGAACCTGGCCGAGGCGCAGCTACTGCTCGGGCAGACAACGGAGGCCGTCGCGGCACTCAACGCCACGCGGCAGACCCACGGGCGCCTGCCCGCCTCGACGGCGACGACGGCGGACGAGGCGTGGAAAGACTACATCCGCGAGCGGAGGGTCGAGATGGCTATGGAGAACGCCGACGTCTACTTCAGCTACCTGCGATGGGGCAAGTATGGGCGCAAGGCCGACGGCACGCAGACGACGGCCGGCGGCGTCATCGACGACCTCAACCGCCCCGTCTACAAGATCGAGATAAACTCGTCGCGCACCGAGGCCATCGTCTGCCAGCTGACGCTTCTCAACTCGGCGTCGCGCGTCTTCTCGACGCGGCGCTACCTGCTCCCCATCCGGCAGAGCTTCCTCGACACCCGCGCCGCCTACGGGCTGGACAACAGGCAGAACGAGGGATGGTGAAACAATTGACAATGGACAATGGACAATGGACAATGGACAATGGACAATTACCGGGTGTTGGACGTCGTGCCCCGGATGGGTATGTTATTCATGTCCTGGGTCTTGCGCCTCGTCCTAGGGCAAGTGTTTCGTCCTAGGGCTCATGCGTTGTCCTAGGGCTTACGCCCTAGGCTGCCCAATGCCGCCCCTTTGGGGCTTAGAGTCTCCGGGGTGAGGAGACGGCGGAGGATATGGCGAACGCACGGCGCACGCGTTCATGCCCCACCGGCAACAACGGTCGGATGTCAATTGTCAATTGTCAATTGTCAATTGGAAAGTTGTCAATTGGAAAGTTGTCAATTGAAAAGTTGTCATTCGGAACGCCACCAATTATTAATTTATAATTCTTAATTGAATATGAGATATATCTTGTCGGCACTAGCCTCCGCGGCCCTGGCGCTGGGCGTGGCCTCGTGCCTGGAGAAAGACCTGGAGGCCCTGGAGGTCTACAGCGGCAGCGACATCACGGCGGGCTTCGCCTACTACCGCTACGTGGACCGGGGCGCCACCCTGCCCGCGAGCGGCGAGAACCGCGTGGTCCAGAGGCAATATACCCTCGCGTCGCCCCCCGTGATTGCCGTGGACGAGCGCCAAAACACCGGGACGATAAGCCTCGCGTTCGCGCCCTCCGGCACGTTCTCCGAGGCCGAGCGAGCGGCGTGCAGCCTCAACCCGATGGTCGTGGCCGTCTCGGTCTCGACGGCGGCCGTGGTGACGCCCCTCGACGGCAGCCCCGCCCTGGGGACGCCCGCCGACTGGACGCGCCCACACACCTACGAGGTGAGGGCCGCCAACGGCACGTCTAAGAGGTGGACAATAAGCGTCGCCCTAAACAAATAGCAACAAGTGGTTTGCTCGCCCCCCGCGCCGCGCCGAACGCTGGCGGACGCGGGGGGCATTCTTTTTTATTGTCACTCTTGGCGACGACGCCCCCCCCCCCCGGGGTCAACGAAACAACAAACACGTATATCGCCCCCGCCCCCACCCAAAACCCCTAGGGCCATGAAACACGAAACACCTATATCGCCCCCCAAACCCCTAGGGCTCACGCCCAAGGCTGACACATATCGCCGCTTAGCACAATGCGTAGCCCTGGGGGCTCTGAGGCCCGCGCCCCCGCGC
>CAZHOT010000016.1:2590-78561 GCA_964534235.1 uncultured Marinilabiliaceae bacterium | reverse complement strand
GCGGGGCGTCTTGCCCCATCTTCATCCGCCCTATGGCGCGGCTAGCAGTGCCGTAACGCTCCGAACGCCACACCTGCCACCGTTGGAGCAGGCACGCCACGACGAAGTACGCCACGGCCTGAAAGAGCAGGCAGCGCACCTCGTGGCCCACTGTTGTCAAGTCCGCCCCCATCGACATCACCTTTATGTGGGCGTTGAGCCCGAATGTCGACGGGAACAGCCAGCTGACCCACTTCCACATCGTGGGGATGCTGGCGCTCGGCCACGACACGCCCGACAAGAACAGGAGCGGCACGGACATGAAGACAAATATCAGCAGGCTGTCTTCGCGCCGGTATATCATGCTGGAGCAGACGATGCTGAAGCACGTGCACGCCAACAGGTAGGGCAGGATGACGCCAATCCACGTCCAGTAGTCGCCCAGGAGGGGCAGGTCGAAACCGTATGTCACCACGACGTGCATGTAGAGCGCCATCACGAGGAATGTCGGCATGATGGCGAGCGTCTTGCCCAAGATTACGGCCATCGGGTCGTCGTAGCCCCGGACGCCGCGCCAGGTCGAGTAGCCGTCGTTGCGCTCGCGGGTCCGCCCCATGGCCATGCCCACGCCCAGGACCATGGCCTGTTGGAGAATCAGCAGCAAGATGGGGGGGATGAGGAACGAGGCGTAACCGCCCTGCGGGTTGTAGAGCTGAATGTGCTGGTAGTCGATGGGGGTCTTAGCCACCTCAATCTCGCGCGCCGTGAGGTTGGAGGCTATGGCCTCAGCCTTGATGTCCTTGTTCATCTCCAGGGAGATGTTGGTGCAAGGCAGCAGGATGTTCTTGTAGTAGATCAGCGAGCTGGCGTCGCAGTAGACGCCTATGCGGGTCTGGCGCCCGTGGCGCAGGTCGTCGAGGAACGACGACGGGATGCGGACCACGCCATAGACTTCGCCGGTCTCCATCAGGTGGCGCGCCTCGGTCATGTCGGCGCATTTGGCGTAGACCATGGCCTCGGGGCTGGCGTCGAGCTTGCGGGCGAAGTCGCGCGAGAGCGACGTGCGGCTCTCGTCGACGACGGCCACGGGCAGGTCGCGGGCCGTCTCGGTGCTATACACGTAGTAGTAGACGACAGGGTAGGCCAGCGGGAGCAAGAAGAAGAAGATGACGACGCCCGTGTCGCTGAGCATCTCGCGGAGCTCTTTCCACCACACGCTTATTGTGTCTCGTATGAAATCCATCTCTCTGCGATTCTTTTCGCCCCCCCTAGGGGACGTATTCAACCTTGTTGAACGCCGTCCGGTAGCGCCCCACGAAGAGGAGCGGGAGCCCTATGGTTATCAGCATGGCCAGGACGGGCTTCCACGCGTAGACAATCGAGTAGCCGTTGAGGGCCTGGTTGGCGTAGATGAGGAAGTAGTTGCGGAGCGGGAAGACGGGGGCCAGGTGTTGGAGGAGCGGCGTCATGGCCGGCGTGGGGTAGGAGAAGCCCGACATCGAAATCGACAAGACCCCGACGAGGGCGCAGGCCGACATCGACATCCGGAGCTGGCCGGGAAACATGCCGAACAAGACAAGCCCCAGGGCCTGCGCCGTCAAGACGGTGACGAAGCCTAGGGCGAGCATCGGGAGCAGGCCGTTGGCGCACGTGTAGTCCATGACGCGGTACAGGTATACGTCGTTGAACGCGAACACCAGGGTGTAGAGCACCGTCTGCGGGAGCAGCTTGCCCGTCAGCGCCACGGCGACAGACCCGCCGGCGAGACCGTTGAGCAGGAACTTATGCGTCCCGACTTTCCACTCCATGCCCAGCGCGTAGGTCGTGGTGAGCATTATCAGGATTATGACGATGCCAGGCACAATGAGGTTGTTCAGCAAGATGCCGTAGTTCAGATAGGGGTTGCCCAGCGGGTGCGTCTCGATGACGATGGGCTGCAAGACCCCCATGATTTGGCCCTCGCCAAGGCCGCGGGCGCGGAGCGTCTCGCGGGTTATGGCAAGCCCCGAGGCCTCGGAGATGGTCTTGAGGTCTTTCATCAGCAGCGCCCCGGCCATGTAGTAGGAGTCGTTGGTGTAGAACGAGATTTCGGGTTGCCGGCTGCCGATGGCCTTTTCGGTTGTGCCCCGCGGGATGTAGAAGAAAGCGTATATCTCGCCGCGCTGCATGGCCTTGCGGGCCTCCGAGAACGTGGCGTAGCGGTGGTCCAGGCCCGTCGTCTTCATCGCCGACAGGGTGCGCACCAGCGAGCGGGTCGTCTGGGTGTCGTCTTCGTCGACCAGGCCCGTCGGCAGGCGAGACGGCAAGCCGGCCCCCATGAGCGACGTGAAGTATATCGTCACGAACAGCGGGGCGACGAGCATGCAGAATATCAGCAGAGGGCGACGCTTGAATACGCCTATCTCACGGCGGCCTATCCGCAAGACCCTGCGCACCTTGTCTTTATATGCCGCCAGCATGACGCTACTTGCCTTTTTGGATTATGGCGCTCATCCCCTCGCGCACTTCCGAGGCGTCGTCCATGTTCTGGGGGACGGCGCGCACCTCGAAGGTCTTCAAGTCATACTGCCCCAGGGCCTTGGTGGCTTTCCATATGGCGTATGTCCCGATGTCTTTCATCTTGGTGATGCGGATGTCGATGCTCTTGTCCAGTGCCGGGATGTAGGCCTTGGTCTCCGTCCCCACGTTCAGGCCGGGGAGCAGGTCTTCGCGCACGTTGAACGTGAACCACACCTTGTCCGTCATGGCGACGTTGAGCAGGGGCGCGCCCGTGCCGACAAGCTCGCCTATCTCGGGGAATATGTCCGTCACCTGACCGTCGGCCAGTGCCGTGAGGGTCATCTCGCTGACGTAGGAGCTTACTTCGCTCACGGCCCCCAGGGCGCGCTCCACCTGGGCTTTCGCGGCGGCGCGGTCTTCGGCCTGGGCCCCGTGCAGGGCCATGTCATATTGGCTCTTGGCGGCGCGCTCCGTGGCGCGGTAGGCGTTGAGTTGCGCCAGGGCCTCGTCATATTTTTGCGCGCTGACCACGCTGTCCCTGTATAGCGCCTCCACGCGGTCGAATGTCTTCTGAGCCACCTCCAGCCCGGCCTTGGCTTTCTGCCACATCTCGTAGGCGCCGCTCACCTGCTCGCTGCGGGCGCTGCCGGTGGCTTTCTCCTCCACGGCGCGGGCGGCGTCGAGGGCGGCGCTGGCCTGCCCGAGCTTGGCCATGATGTCGGGCGCCTCGAGGATTACCAGGGTGTCGCCTTTGCGCACCCGGTCGCCCTCCTCGACGCGGATCTCCTTGACGCGGCCGGGGACTTTGCTGCTCAGCCGGTAGTCGGTCATCTCGGCCTCGCCCTGGATGGTCTCGACCCGCTCCGGGAGGCTCACGCCGACGATTATCACCGCCGCTATGATGCATAGCAGCACTATTGCGAAAATGATGGTGACGTTGGCTCGCTTCTTCATTTTGTGTCGTGTTTGTATAAATGTGTCTTTTCTTTCGATTGTGTATGCGCCCCGCTCAGCGCGGAGCCCCGCACTCCGTGCAAAGGTAGTGCGTTTATTTTGTCGCTAAATCCCCGTGCGGCTCTTTTTCGGTGGTCGCCCGGTCGCGCCTGGCGGCGTCGTTCCGTGGGGGTGCGCCGTTTTGGCGGCCTCGCCGCTCACTTTCGGACTTTTATGCTCATTCTTTTGGATTTCTTGGCTTTCAAGACGCCATATAGGGCCCGCGCGTCGGCGCACGCCGCCTCGGTGTCGCCCGCTATGTTGTTCTTCGAGAGCTTGAACGAGACCTCTATTTTGTCCGGCATGCGGAATGTCAGTTTTGCGCCGTGTGTCTCCATCTCTACGTCGAACTCCGGTATGCCCGTCTGCGCCGCGCGCTCTTTGGCCACCTGCTCCAGGGTCGTCATCCGCAGTTGGTGCGCCTTTAGGCGCTTGGCGTCTTCGCGCGCCATGGTCTCATACGCCGCCCTGTAGCGCGGCAGCGCCTCCCGCAGTTGCGACAGGCAGTCGGACAGGAGGCGCATGTCGTCGAAACGGACGATGATGTAGATGGTGCCACCATAGCCGCCGTGGTTGTCGCGCACGATTGTCTCGCGGGTCTCGAAGTCGCCCTCGATGCGCAGGCTCGCGTGCTCGCCCAGGTCGCACACGACCCAGCGTTCCTCTTCGAGCCGGCTGTCGTGCAAGTCCATTGCCGTCTCCACAATGTCGTAGCTCTCGCCGTGAATCTTGACGAGGCTCGGCTCCAGGCGCTCGGCGAGGTAGTGCCCGATGTCGTACATGGAGCGGAACGCGGGGAGCGGGTCGCCCGGGGCGTGGCTCTTCCTTGCATAGTCCAACTTGTCCATCTGCCTCTGGATGCAGTTGAAGATGAAGTCGTCGGGCGTGGTGTAGATCTGCAGCTCCAGCAGCCAGCGCCGGCTTCCATAGGCGGTGCGCAGCTCGTGCTCGTCGAGGGTGTAGTCTGTGGGTGTCATTCTCTTTCTCTTCTTATGTCTCGATGACGCAAGTCCGCCCAATCTTCTCCAGCTCCGCGCGAGTGTCCCGGTGCGCCCCGCTGTTTGTCAAGACGAAGAGGGTGCGCGGGTGGCGCCCCTCGATTCGGGGGGGGGCGAAATCCCCGTCGGTGAGGACGATGAGGCCGTCATACTCCTTGTGGGCCGCCATCATGTCGAAGACGGGCTGGACGTTCGTGCCGCCGCGGCCTCGAATCTCGATTTTCCCTTTCATGGCTTTGCGCAGGGGCGTGGGCTCGCCGCGTATGGTGGTGTCGAATTGGACGACGTCGATGCGCTCTATTCCGTATTTGAAGAATTTGTTTATGACGCCGTAGAAGAGGCTCAGTTCCGCATTGTCCAACGAGCCGCTACAGTCCGCGGCCACGAGCAGGTTCGTCGCCATGTCGTAGACCGAGCCCATGTTGGCGAAGTCGGAGCGGCGGTTGGGGCGCATCCGGGTCAGACGGCGCTTGCTGCTAATCACCGAGGCGCGGAATCCGCTCAAGACGCGGCGGTAGTCAATCCGGGGGCGGGTGGAGGCCTCGATGAGTTCCTGCATGTCGCCGGCTAGGGTGCCCCAGTCGCTGATGCGCTCAATGAGTTCGTTCATTTGGCTCGTGCGCCACTCGTCCTCCTCCCACAGGGCGGCTTGCTCGTCGGCGGCCGTGGTCGCCGCGCCGTCGCTTCTGGGGGGGGGCGTGCCGCCCGGGGTCTCTGTCTGTCCCCGGCCTCCCCGCCCGTTGCCGTTGTCGGGTGGCGGCGCGCTGCTCTGCCCGCCGCCGTCGCCGCCCTTGTGCCTGTCCGGGTCGGGGCTCTGTTCGGGCGCCGGCCCTTGCCCGTCGGTCTGTTGGGTGTTGTCGTCGTCGGGCGTTTCGTCGGGGGGCGGGGCCTCGTGGAGCGCTTCGGGCTTGGGCTCGAGCGGCTTCAGCTTGTCCGCGTACCACTCGAAGAATTCGCCCCTCCGCAAGTGGTGGTCTGACGGGCGGTCCAGTCTGATGGTGTTGAAGCTGTAGTTGCTCGTCAGCACCATGTTGCTGGCTTTGAGCCGCGTCGAGGGGCGGGCGTCGGGCTGGCGCAGGTAGGGGTGCTTGAGCATGATGCGGATCACCTCGGCGCGCATGGTCTCCTCCAGCTGCGCCGGCGTGAGCCGCTCCACAAGCTCGGGGTTGAACTCTATGCGCCCCGCGCCGCTGCGTATGGGGGTGAGCAGGTTGCTGTTCGCGCGCAACTCGTGCGAGCACGCCACGCTGTGCAGGGCGGGCTCCCGCAGGAACCACGGCTCGAATACTTCCGCCCCTATGCGCTCGGCGGCATGCGCGGGCTGCTCGCGTCTCTTTGCCATGCCTCTAGAGGTTCTGCACGAACTTGAGTATCTTGGCGTACACCTCCGGGGCGTTGTCCATGATGAAGACTATGGCCCGTGGGTAGGCCTTGCTCCCATACGTGTTGGCGAACTCCGCCATGGCCTCTTTCTTTCTGCCTCTGGTCAGCATGTCCGTGTAGGCTTTGAGGTTCCGCCCCGCCTTTTGCTGCACGTCTTTTGGCTTGTCGCCAATCTCGGCCTCCAGGAATCGGAACACGCTCTCGTTGACCACCGCCAGCTCGTGTACTTTATATTTCGCCACCGTGTCTTTCACGCTGTCGAAGTCGAGCAGGAGCTGCCGCCCCGACACCAGGCGGTTCTCGCCCACGTATGCCATGAATTTGGCCGCCGCCGGCGAGCCGACGATGCCGGCCACAATCTTGGCGTCGGTGGCGTCGAGCGAGGCGAGGGGGGCGATCAGGTCCGACACCTTTCGCCACGCGCGACGGTCGGGGGTCTTCTCCAGGCCCATGTCGGCCTGTGGCGTCGAGACGGACGTCCCGTCGAGCCACTCGCCGTTTTCCGAGATGAAGCCCACCACCCGGCCGTCCAGGCCCGCCCGCGACGCCCACAGGAGCCACTCGGCGCGGGTGGGGCGGAAGGCGTAGACGTTGAAGCGCGAGACCAGGGCGGGGTCCAGGTCGGTCAGCTGATACTCCTCGCCGTCGTTCACCGCCGAGATAAGTCGGCTGCCGTCGGGCAGTTGCCGACCCGCCAGGCGGCGGTTGAGGGCCAGGTCCATGATGGTCTGCAAGACCTCCGGGCGGGCGCGGTTCAGCTCGTCGAGGAACAGGGCGATGGGCTTCCCGTCGGTCGGGAACCAGTAGGGGGGCATGAACACCGTGTGGCTCGTGGCCTCGTCGCGGTGCGGCAGGCCTATGAGGTCGCCGGGGTCGCTCATCTGCCCAAGGAACAGCGTCACCACTTTCACCCCCTTCTGCTCGAAATAGTTTGTGAGGACTTCGCTTTTGCCTATGCCGTGACGCCCCACGAGCATTATGTTCTGCGAGGCGGGGGTGCGGTCCAGCACTTTCTGAAGTTCTGTCGTGTCTATGTTTATCATGTCCGATTGTCTCCTTTGGGGGCTTTCGCGCCGCTGCCCTTATGCTGTGTGGCAACTTTGGCATCGATAAAAATAGACAAAACATTGCGCAACTCCAAGACTCCTCGCCCCATGCCCGGGCCCAAGGTGTCTTCGAGAGTGGCGGTGCCGCGGCGTTAGGCCTCTGCGGCTGTCGTGTTTAGGCCTCTGTGGCGTCGCTTTGCCTATTTGAGGAGATATTGAATTAATTAGGGCGAAAATCGTTGCTGTCGTGCTTGGGAGATGTGGATGTTTTGACTACTTTCGTTCTAACAAAAGAAACGTGTAGTGAAACTTTAAATCTATGCCATATGATTTTTCCTAAGGATGGTGGGCTTAACGTTGTCTCCATCGCCAGTCTGAAGGAGCTCGGGCGCATGGGGGAGGAGGGGGCGGCATACGGCGACGACCTGATCCTGACAGACTCCACACAAAACTTGACGCCTTTCATGGAACCCTGCAAGGTCAACGGGGTGGTGCTCCTTGTCTGCCTGGAGGGGAGCGTCGTGTGCGACATCAACCTCAAGAGGCAAGTGCTCCGCGCCGGCGACATGATTGTCAGCTTCGCCAGCAATGTCTTGCAGGTGCAGACGGCCGAGGGCTTCAAGGTCATGGGGGCGGTCATGTCCAACGACTACCTCAACAAGCTCCGTCTCGACATCGGGAGCAAAATATCTCTCTACCTGGGTTTCAAGAGCCAGTCCAACGTGCGGATGCCCGCCGTCGAGGTCGATGCGTTTCAGATGATGTTCCGCCTTATCATCAAGGCCTTGCGCGACAATAGGGACGACTGCGAGTCCATCGTCGACGCGCTCGTCCTGGCGCTGTGCAACTCCATCATTTCGGCCGTCCGGACTTTCGGCTCGCAGATGGCGGGGGGCGGCGGCAAGGCCCTGCGCTCGGAGGTCATCTTCGAGAAGTTCATGAACTGCCTCGTCGACCATCATGTCGAGCAGAGGGGAGTGGCGTTCTACGCCAACAAGATTGGCCTCTCGCCCAACTACCTCTCGCTCACGGTGAGGGCTTTCAGCGGGCGCAGCGCCGCCGAGTGGATCAACGACTACACCATCAACAGGGCCAAAGTCCTCTTGCGCTTCTCCGACCTCAGCATACAGCAGGTCGCGGCGAAGCTCAATTTCGGCTCGCAGTCGGCGTTCGGCAAATATTTCAAGCAATATGCGGGTGTTAGCCCGATGAAGTTCCGCCGTGGCCTGGCGTCATAGGCGGCCGCGGTTGCGGTTTCTGATGTTCGGGGCGCTGTTGCCCCGCCCCTTGTCGAACCAGCTGTTCCCCCCCCTCGCGGAGGGCCTGTTGCGGCGGCTCATGCCACTGCTCCGGCCGCTCCATCTGTCGGTCGCCGTCCCGGCCTCCCTGCCGGGCTGGCTTTCGTAGCTGTCCGCAATCGTCTCGCCGTCCTCCTCGTTTGGCACGGCCCCGTCTTCGACGGTCACCTGTATGTCCGATTGGAATTTCCATCCGTCGTCCGTCAGCAGGTAGGCGTCGTAGCTCAAGTCTGGCCCGTAATATTCCGGGTGACCCACCATGAGGCGCGAGCTTGGCTCCAGGTGGTCCATGACAATCATGGACGCGCGCTCGTCGTAGTGCATGGTCATGCTGGCGCGGCTCGAATATTGGAATATGCGGCGGCGGTATGTCTGCTTGGGGTGGATGAAGACGCGGTTCGCCCCGAATGTCAGGAGGCCGCCATCGCCCTCGCTCACGACGTCTATCACGCGGGTCTTGGTCGTGGCGTCGGCTCCCTTGTAGCCCAGCAGGGCGTAGTAGTCTTTGCGCTTGTAGCGGAACTGGATGATGTTCGTGTAGAGCGCGCCATACCACGATTTTGCCGTGAGGGTGGCCATCTCGGGCTGGCCGATGCGACCTGTGGCGTCGGTCAGCTGCTCGGCGCTGGCGTGGCGCCCGGGGCGGACGACCCATCCGCCGCACCGCGAGCTGAAGTCGCGGTAGGAGAGCATGTAGGTCACAGCCCTCAGCGTCTTGTCGGGCGAGTCGCAGACCGTCATTTCGGGCATCCCGCTGAGGTCGCCGCTCAAAGTCTCCAAAGCTCTCCCCAGGCGGCCGATCAAGACGCCCTCGGCGGCGTCTTTCTCGGTGTCGCCGCGCCCCGTCGAGGCGGTCATGATGCGCAGCGCCATGCGGCTCTTCACGTCGCCCACAGAGAACAGGGGGCGGCCTCCGCCGTCGTGCACCGCTATGCCGCTCAGCCCCTCGCGCTCAAGTGCGCCGACGGTCAGCAGGCTGTCGCGCGAGCCGATGTCGTCGGTGAACGCCATGGCCTCGCGCGTGGCGCCGACCGTCGATCGGCCAATCCACACCAGGCGGCTCGCCGCCCCGCCCCGTCCGCGCCATATGCCGCACCAGGCCGTAGAGCCGCCGTCCGTGGCGTCGATGCGAGTCAGCCCCGGCGGGCGCCACGCCTCCAGGGCGGCGTCCGTGGCCGTCTTCAGTTGGCTCTCGACAGCGGCGCGCCACGCCGGCCCGTCGTGAGACAGGGACCGCTCGTCGGGTTGAGACAGGTAGGTCGCCGTCATGCGCTCCACCTCGTCGAGGGGCGACGAGGCCGCGAGGGCGGGGGCGGTCCACAGGGCCATGGTGGCGAGGGGCAGGGCTAGGCGCGAAGTCATAGTTTTTTACTACTTTTATATGCGACAAATGTAACCATTTTAGTTGGCGAAGGAACTAAAATACATCAAAGGAATTGGCCCGCGGCGGGCGGAGATTCTGAGGCGGGAGGCGGAACTGACAACCGAGGAGGAGGTCTTGGAATATTTCCCCCTCCGCTATGTCGACCGCAGCCGCGTCTACGAGATCCGCGAGCTCGCGCCCGATGTCGGCTACGTGCAAATCTTGGGCCGTTTTGTGTCGGTCGAGGTCGTCGGGCAGGGGGCCAAGAGGCGGCTCGTCGGCAAGTTTGCCGACGCCACGGGCGTGCTGGACGTCGTGTGGTTCAAGGGGGTCAGCTATGTCCAGAGGCAAATAAACACCTCCGACGTCTTCCTGCTTTTCGGCAAGCCCACAGTGTTCGCCGGCAGGATGAACATGGCGCACCCCGACATCGAGCTCGGGGCCGACAAGGCGCAGTTCGTGGGCAAGCTCATGCCCGTCTACTCCGTCACGGAGGGGATGAGGAGGGCCGGCATGAGCAGCAAGACCATGGCCGCCATTGTCGCCAATGTCTTCGGCAGTCTCACCCTGGGGGGCATCCGCGAGACGCTCTCGGCGCGCCTCCTGGCCGGGCACAACCTCATGGCGCGCCCCCAGGCACTGTGGACGGTCCACAACCCGCCCGACGTCAAGACGCTGGAGGCCGCCCGCTTCCGGCTGAAGTTCGAGGAGCTGTTCTACATCCAGTTGGCGCTGCTGCGGAGCCGCAATGCCAGCAGGTCTTCCGTCGAGGGCATAAGGCTCGAGAAGCCGGGCCAGCTCCTCGGCACGTTCTACCGCGACCACATCCGCTTCGAACCCACGGGGGCGCAGAAGAGGGTCGTGCACGAGATTTGGGGCGACCTCCGCGGCGGGCGCCAGATGAACAGGCTTGTCCAGGGCGACGTCGGGAGCGGCAAGACGCTCGTGGCGCTGCTCGCCATGCTCATCGTCGTCGGCAACTCCATGCAGGCCTGCATCATGGCGCCGACGGAGATTCTCGCTGCCCAGCACTACGAGAGCATCTCGGCCGAGCTGGCGGGGCTGGGCGTCAGCGTGGCCCTGCTGACTGGCAGCGTGAAGACCAAGAGGAGGCGCGAGGTCTTGGCCGGGGTGGCCGACGGCACGATAAGCATCGTCGTCGGCACGCACGCGCTCATCGAGCCCGCGGTGGTCTTCGCCAACCTCGCCCTGTGCGTCATCGACGAGCAGCACCGCTTCGGCGTCGAGCAGAGGGCAAAGCTGTGGGCCAAGAACACGCGCCCGCCGCACGTCCTCGTCATGACGGCCACGCCAATCCCGCGGACCCTGGCGATGACAATCTACGGAGACCTGGACATAAGCGTCATCGACGAGATGCCGCCAGGCCGCAAGCCCATACGGACCGAGCACTACTTCTACTCCAACCGCAACAGCCTCAACGCTTTCATCAGGGCTGAGCTGAGGAGGGGGAGGCAGGCCTACGTGGTCTTCCCGCTCATCAAGGAGAACGAGAAGATGGACTACAAGAACCTCGAGGGAGGTTTCGAGTTCATGAGGAGCTGCTTCCCGGAGTTCCGGGTCTGCATGGTCCACGGCCAGATGCGCCCCGACGAGAAAGACGAGGCCATGAGGGCCTTCGTGGCGGGCGAGGCGCAAATCCTTGTGGCTACGACGGTCATAGAGGTGGGCGTCAACGTCCCCAACGCCTCGGTGATGGTCATCGAGAGCGCCGAGCGTTTCGGTCTCAGCCAGCTCCACCAGCTCCGGGGCAGGGTGGGGCGCGGAGCCGAGCAGAGCTACTGCATCCTCATGACGTCCAACGAGCTGAGCCGCGACACGCGCCGCCGCATCGAGACAATGTGCTCCACCACCGACGGCTTCGCCATCGCCGAGGCCGACCTGCGGATGAGGGGCCCGGGCGACATCGAGGGGACGCAGCAGAGCGGGGTCCCTTTCCGGCTGCGCATCTCCAACCTGGCGCGCGACGGGCAGATTCTGACTTTCGCCCGCGACTGCGCCATGGAGGTCTTGCGGGACGACCCCATGCTCGAGGCGCCGCAGAACGTGGTCCTGACCCAAAGGCTCAGGGAGCTGCAGGGCAACGCCGTCAATTGGAGCCGGATATCTTAGGGAGCGCGGGGCGAACGTTTTCGCGCAATCTATCGTTATAAATGTTGGAACATCAAATGTGGTCTATATGCAAGTCAAGTCTATCCTCCTAGTGGTCTCGCTCCTCGCCGCGTCGCTCCTCTCGCCCGCCATGGCGCAGAAGAAGAAGTTCGGGACGACGGACGACCGCAAGGCGCACGCGCTCTACAAGGAGGCGCAGGATATGCTCATCGTGGCGGGCCGCCACGATGTCGGCAAGCTCAACGAGGCTCTCGACAAATACAAGCAGGCGTTGGAGCGGGACCCCGAATACATCGAGGCCCTCTACGCCGCCTCCGAGGTCTATTCCGACCTGGGGCAGCCCGGCAACCAGATCTCCTACATTCAGAGGGCCGTGGCGCTCGACTCCACCTACTGGGTCACGGCCTACTACCGGTGCGCCGTGGCGCTGTGCCAAAAGGAGCGCTACGAGGAGTCCGTCCGATGGTTCGACCTCTTCGACCGTTTCTCACGGGTCAAGAAGACGAAGGTCCGCCAAGACCCGCAGTGGAGGAGAAAGGCCATGGGGATGGTCCGGACGATGAGCCACCCCGTGCCCTTCGAGCCGCGCTACCCGACGCCCCTCATCGAGCAGATGCCCTACGAGACATATTGGCCCTCCATCTCGCTCGACGAGACGGAGCTCGTCGTCACGTCGAGGCTGCCGCGAGACACTGTGGCTTTCCGCAAAGACCCGACAATGATTGCGCGGATTGACAACAACGAGACGCAGGAGGACCTCTACGTCACCACGCGCGAGAGCCCCGACGCCAAGTGGCGACCGCTCCAGCCCATATATAGCGTCAACACCGACTTCAACGAGGGCACGCAGTCCATATCGCCCGACGGGAGGTGGATGTTCTACACCGCATGCGGTTACCGGGACTCGCGCGGCTCGTGCGACATATATTTCTCGCAGCGCACGTCGCGCGGATGGACCAAGGGGGTCAACATCGGCGCGCCGGTAAATTCGAGGGAGTGGGAGTCGCAGCCGTGCTTCTCCGCCGACGGCAAGACGCTCTTCTTTGTCCGGGGCTCGTCGAAGTCGGCATACCGCAATGGGAACATAATGAAGGCCACCGTCAAGGGCGTCAGCCCGCAGGGCGTCCCGCTCTTCGACAATGTTGTCAGCCTTGGGGACTCCATCAACACCGACGGCGACGAGAGCCACCCTTTCATCCACCACGACGGGCGGACGCTCTTCTTCTCGTCTGACACGTGGCCGGGGGTGGGGGGGCGCGACATCTTCGTGAGCCGCATGAAGGACGACGGCTCGTGGACGACGCCTAAGAACATCGGCTTCCCCATCAACAACACCGAGGACGACGAGGGGCTCGTCGTGACGGCCAGCGGGACGACGGGCTACTATAACTCCGTCCGCCTCGTCGACGGCCGGCGCAAGCGCGAGGTGAGGATGTTCGACCTCTATCCCGCCATCCGCCCCCGTCCGGTGCCTTTCGTCCGCGGCCTCATAAGCGATTGCGAGTCGGGCAAGAGCATAGCGGCCACAATCCTGCTCGACAAGATGCCCGACGGGGAGAATGTCGCCACGTCGCGCGCGCTCGACGACGGGACGTTCACCGTGGCCGTCCCCGGGGCGGCGGACTACCTCCTCTCGGTCAACGCCAAGGGCTATTTCTTCCGCTCGCACAAGTTCAGCGTGGCCGACGTCGAGGCAATGCGCGGGCCGCTAGAGCTCTCGTCCGACAAGGTATGCCTGACGCCGTTGAGCGTGGGGCGGAAGATTGCCCTCAGGAACATATACTTCGACACCGACAAGTGGGAGATTAAGCCCGAGAGCAAGGTCGAGCTCGAGATTCTCATCAGGGTCATGAGGGAGAACCCGACGATAAGGGTCGAGATCAGCGGGCACACCGACAGCCGGGCCTCCGAGCAGCACAACAACACCTTGTCGCTCAACAGGGCCAACTCGACGGTCAACTACCTCGTCGAGCATGGCATCGACCGCAAGAGGTTCGAGGTCAAAGGCTATGGCGAGTCGCAGCCTTGCGCAACGAACGACACCGAGGAGGGAATGGCTCTCAACAGGAGGATTGAGGCCAAGATTGTCCCATAGCTCCCCGGCGGTTTTCCGCGCTTCTCGATTAGCATATAGGATAGGCGGCCCGGCGCAGGTTTTTGGTTGGAATCTACGTCGGGCTGTTGTTTTTGTGTTATAAATCGGCTAAATTCGCAAGGCGTTTAACTAATTCGGTGCATCTTAATCTGACGTTATGGCTGTTGAGACTGTTCTGCTTGGCATCTCGTTCCTATTCTTTTTAAGCATTTTGGCCAGCAAGGCCGGCTACAAGTTCGGAGTTCCGTTGCTGTTGCTTTTCCTCGGGGTCGGGATGGTCTGCGGCAGCGACGGCCTCGGAATCAGCTTCTCCAGTCTGCCGTTGGCGCAGGGTGTCGGCACCGTGGCCTTGTGCGTCATCCTCTTTTCGGGCGGTCTCGACACCAAGATTTCCGACATCCGGCCCGTCCTCGCGCCCGGCCTTGTCCTTGCCACCCTGGGCGTCGTGCTCACGGCTTTCCTCACCGGCCTGCTCATCCACTTGCTGTTCAACATCCCGGCCTTTGGCACCATCCCCTTGAGCCTCATGGCGTCGTTGCTGCTGGCGTCGACGATGTCCTCCACCGATTCGGCCTCCGTCTTCTCCATCCTGCGCGGCAAGGGTCTGATTCTGAAGCACAACATGCGCCCCATGCTTGAGCTTGAGAGCGGTAGCAACGACCCCATGGCCTATATGCTCACCGTGACGCTCATCGGCCTCGTCGGGCAGGGGAGCGAGCCCGACTATGGCGCGGCGGTGCTCGAGCTCGTGACGCAGTTCGCTGTCGGCACGCTGGCGGGGTTCGTCTTCGGCAAGTTCTTCGTGTGGCTCATCAACAGGTTGCGGATCGAGAACGCCAGCCTCTACCCCATAGCCGTCCTGACGGCGTGCATCTTCGTCTTCTCCGCGTCCTACTACATGGGCGGCAACAGCTACCTCGCCGTCTACATCGGCGGTGTCGTGGTCGGCAATTCGCGCTTCGTCCACAAGCGTTCGTCGGTCAACTTCTTCGACGGCTTGGCGTGGCTCAGCCAGTTGCTCGTCTTCCTCACTCTTGGGCTGCTCGTCAACCCCCACGAGCTCGTCCCGCTCATCTTGCCCGGCCTGGTGGTCAGCCTGCTGATGATTTTCCTCACTCGACCCGTCAGCGTGCTGCTGTGCCTCGCCCCGTTCCGCGACATAACGTTCAACTGCAAGAAGTTCATCGCCTGGGTCGGCCTCCGCGGCGCCGTGCCGATAATCTTCGCCATACAGACTTTGGCGGCCGACGTGCCGCACGCGCGCTTCATTTTCAACATCGTCTTCATCTGCACCCTCGTCTCGCTTGTCGTCCAGGGCACCACCCTGGCGTGGATGGCGGGCAGGCTCAACTTGCTCGACACGCCCGACGAGCTGGGCAAGGTGAAGGATTTCGACATGGAGTTCTCCGACGAGATCAAGTCCGTCTTGGCCGAGGTGACAATCACGGGGCAGATTCTCAACTATGGCGACAAGCTCCTCAACCTGCCGTTGCCGGAGAACTGCCTGGCGGTGCTTGTCAAGCGGGGCGACGCATATTTTGTCCCGTCGGGCAAGACGGAGCTGACGCTTGGCGACAAGATTCTGCTCATCTCCGACGAGAAGGACAGCCTCGTCGAGGCTTTGTCGCAGATGGGAGTCACGCCCACTGCCGAAGAGGACGACGACAAGGCCAAGGCCAAGGACGAGGAGAAATTCTCTTTCAAGCAGATTCTTGAGAGCGGGAAGAACATGAGCATCTTCAAGGAGCTCAAGGGAATCACCGAGAGCATCAAGAACGGCAAGTACCTCAAATTCTAGACCCAAGAACGCCATATGCATAAGCTTCTCATTGGCAGTCCCAAAGGACTCATCTTCGACCTCGACGGGACGCTCATAGACAGTCTCGAACTCAATTGGAGGGCAATGGACACGGCCCTGAGGGAGGCGAATGTCGCAATCGAGCGCGAGGAGTTCATCAGCCAGACGGGCAGGGCCATCGAGGAGATTGTCCACTCCATTTTGCAAAACCACGGGAGGGCCGACGCCGACGTAAGCGCCATTGTGAGTCGCAAGAGGCAGATTGCCAACGGGCATGCGGCGGAGGTGCGCGAGATTGAGGCCATTGCCGATGTCGCGCGCTGCTGCCACGGACGGATTCCCATGTCCGTCGGCACGGGCAGCGACAGGCACAGGGCCGTGCTGATGCTGGAGGCCACGGGCCTGCTTGGGCTTTTTGACCACATTGTGGCGGCAGACGATGTGGAGTTCCACAAGCCGCACCCGCAGACTTTCCTCCGTTGCGCGGAGCTGATGGGGGTGCGCCCCGCCGACTGCCAGGTCTTCGAGGACGGCGACCCGGGCCTGCAGGCCGCAAGGGCGGCGGGGATGTCCGTGCTCGACGTCAGGTGCCTAGAAACCTTGTTCCTCTAGTCCGGAAAGTTTCACATACCATAAATCTTCAACAAATCTTATGAACGAGACGATTACTACTACTCTTCTAGACCTCATCCCGCAGGCCATGGGGCATGCCAAGGTGCTCTTTTTTGCCATTGTTCTCCTAATCGTAGGATTCTGGCTCATCAAGAGGGTGACAAAGGGGCTGCGGACGCTCATGACCAAGAGGAATTGCGACCCGACGCTCATGTCTTTCACGGTCAGCGTGGTCAACATTGCGCTCAAAGTCCTGTTGCTCATCAGCGCCATCTCCTACATCGGCATCCCGATGACCTCGTTCGTGGCCATCCTCGGCGCCGCCTCCCTGGCTGTCGGCATGGCTCTCCAGGGGACGCTCCAAAATTTCGCCGGCGGGGTCATGCTCCTGCTCTTCCGCCCCTTCAAGGTGGGGGACTATGTCGAGCTTTCCGGCTTCAGCGGCACTGTCAAGGAGATTCAGATTTTCAACACCGTCCTCACCACGGGCGACAACAAGGTCGTCATGATTCCCAATGGGGGAATCGCCACCGCGTCGATGACTAACTATAGCCGTATGCCGGAGCGCCGTGTCGACCTCTCGTTCGGAATCGGATATTCCGATAGCATCGATCAGGCATACGACGCCATAAGGGCCGTCATCTCGCGCAACGCCGACATTTTGCAAGACCCCGCCCCGTTCATGGCTGTCGGCAGCCTCGGAGACAGCAGCGTCAATATCACCGTGCGCCTGTGGGTCAAGAGCGAGAACTATTGGAGCGTCTTCTTCTACATGAACGAGTTTGTCAAAAAGGAGTTTGACAAGCAGGGCATTTCTATTCCGTTCCCGCAACGCGACGTCCATATCGTCAAGGAGTAATGAAGGGCAAGATATTTGTGGTGGCGGCACTGTCGTTGGTGTCGTCACCTGCTCTTTTTGCGCAGGAGCAGGCAGGCGGGGTCGATGTCAAGGCGGAGTCGAAGTGGAAGACGGGAGCTTTCACTTCGCTGACTTTCAACCAGATTGCGCTTAAGAACTGGGCGGCCGGGGGCAAGAACTCCTTTTCGGGCACGTGGCTCGGCAACGCCTATGCCAACTACAAGAGCGACAAGGCCACTTGGGACAACGCGCTGGAGCTTGGCTACGGCCTCATGCGCTATAAGGGCGAGGACTATCAGAAGTCGGAGGACAAGATACACCTCTCGTCGGTCTACGGCTACGATGCCGCCAAGCAGAAACTGTTCTATTCGGGCCTTTTCGACTTCAAGTCGCAGTTCGGCAAGGGATATAAGTACGACGCCGACACCACCCTGGTGTCAAAGTTCATGTCGCCGGGCTATGTCAGCATTTCGGCCGGTATGCTCTATAAGCCGAACGACAAGCTGTCGGTCTATCTGTCGCCTTTCGCCGGCAAGTTCACCATTGTCTCCGACACGGCGCTGTCCACAACCTATGGCCTGGAGCAGGGCGACAACTGCCGCACGGAGTTCGGTGCCATTGCGAAGGTCACGTACAAGCATCCGAACATCGTCAAGAATGTCGACTACCACCTGCGCGCGGACTTCTTTACCAACTGGAAGGACCACCCCGAGCACATCGACATCGATGTTGAGACGGGCTTCAACCTCAAGGTGAACGACTGGCTCACGGCCCTCGTCAAGGTCAACCTGCTCTTCGACGACGACGTCAAGTATAAGGAGCAGTATGTCGACGCCGCTGGCGAGGTCAAGACCCGCGAGCGCGGCGCGCGCCTGCAAGTTAAGGAGCTGTTCGGCTTCGGTCTGAGCTTCAAGTGGGATAAGTAGCTTTGCGGCTGCGGCGTAGGCGGCATTTCGTTGCCTACGCGCGCAATCATTTTCGGGGGGGCGCAGTCGAAGCGTCCCCCCTTTTTTTGCCTTAGTGCCGCAACTTGTCGATGTTTGTTTTCGTAATCCGAAGTATCCGATTCGAGAATTGCGCATCATGAAAATGAGACTATCGATTTTCGTCGCCACATTGGTTGCCACCACGGCAGCCTTTGCGCAGCAAGCCGCGTACCCGCCGACGATTACGCTGACGACAGCCATGGGGACGACCATCGAGATGGTGCTTGTCGAGGGCGGGACTTTTCAGATGGGGGCGCAAAAGCAGAGCCGCGACGGGCGGAACTACGATGCCGACGCGTCGTCGGACGAGGCCCCGGTCCACACGGTATATTTGCCGTCGTTCTATATCGCTAAATATGAGACTACCAACGAGGTATGGTCTGAGGTGATGGGTGGGGACATCGACGACGACACGAAAGATTTTGCCAAAGGTGGTGTCAAGTTCCCCGACGCTATGCGGTTCGTGGAGCGGGCCGCGGACGTCTTCTCGTTCGTCCCTGAGGGGGCCGCTTTCGACCTGCCAACAGAGGAGCAGTGGGAGTATGCGGCCCGTGGCGGCAAGGAGCAGGAGGCGCATAAATATGCGGGTTCGGACAATGTTGCCGACGTGGCGGTCTACGGCGGGACCACCGAGATGCCCGGCAAGGTGGGGACGCGGAGCCCCAACTCGTTGGGGCTGTATGACATGAGCGGCAACGCCCAGGAGTGGACGAAGAGCGACTACAAGGAGTATCCCGGCGGCTCCCCCGTGGCGTCCGCCCCCTACGAGCGCCGCGTCGTGAGGGGTGGGGGCGTCGATTCGCGCCGTGCCGATCTGCTCCGCGTCTCCGCCAGGGCCTATTTCAGCACGACGGGCGCCATGCAATATCATGGTTTCCGGGTTGTGCTGAATCTGCCCACCGCGCCCTCCTCTTTGTCGCCCCAGCACCGGCGGGAGAGTGGCGCGGCGCCCAGGCTCGCGGTTACCCGCCAGGGGCTGACGATAAGCACGCGTGACGGCGAGACGGTGGACCTCTTGGGGAGGCAAGTCGGGGCCGCCCGATAGGCGGTTTGGGTGTGCATCATAGCTTTTTTCAATAGGAAATAGGTTTGGGGTGTGCTATCTTTGCGGAGGGAATGTCGCGCTTTGGCGGCGTTCCCCCCATTGACGCACGTATGGCAGAGACATCAAGCATTGAGATATTGGAGGAGCTGGCGCAGGAGGGCTACGAGCACGGCTTCTCTTCCGACATTGATACTGAGACGATTGAGCCTGGGCTGAGCGAGGATGTCGTTCGCACAATCTCGCAAAAGAAAGAGGAGCCGCAGTGGATGCTCGACTTCCGGCTGAGGGCTTTCGACCAATTGCAGAAGATGACGCCCCCCGGGTGGGCGCACCTCCACTTCCCTCCCGTAAACCTGCAAGACATAATATATTACGCCGCGCCCAAGCGGCGAGTGCAGCCCGGCAGCCTCGACGAGGTGGACCCCGAAATCCGCAAGACGTTCGACAAGCTCGGAATACCCATCGAGGAGCAGAAAAAGTTGGCGGGGGTGGCGGTCGACGCCGTGCTCGACTCGACGAGCGTCTCGACGACCTACAGGGAGCGCTTGGCGCAAGACGGGGTCATCTTCTGCTCCATAAGCGAGGCCATCCGCCAACATCCGGACCTCGTCCGGCGATATTTGGGGAGCGTCGTCTCGCATGCCGACAATTATTTTGCGGCCCTCAATTCGGCGGTCTTCTCCGACGGCTCGTTTGTATACATCCCCAAGGGAGTCCGTTGCCCCATGGAGCTGTCCACCTATTTCCGCATCAATGCGCAGAACACCGGCCAGTTTGAGCGTACGCTCATCGTGGCCGACGACGACTCGTATGTCAGCTACTTGGAGGGGTGCACGGCCCCCATGCGCGACGAGAACCAGCTCCATGCCGCCATCGTCGAGATTGTCGTCGAGAACCGCGCCGAGGTGAAATATTCCACGGTGCAGAATTGGTACCCGGGAGACAAGAACGGAAAAGGTGGGATATACAACTTCGTGACCAAGAGGGCGTTGTGCCGCGGCGAGAGGGCCAAGGTGTCGTGGACGCAGGTCGAGACGGGGTCGGCCATAACGTGGAAGTACCCGTCGTGCGTACTCAAGGGCGACGGCTCGGTGGGCGAGTTCTACTCCGTGGCCATGACCAACAACTACCAGCAGGCGGACACGGGCACGAAGATGATACACCTGGGGCGCGACACCCGGAGCACCATAATCTCTAAAGGAATCTCGGCCGGCCACAGCGAGAACTCCTACCGCGGCCTGGTGCGCGTGGCTGCGACGGCTAGCGGGGCGCGCAACTATTCGCAGTGCGACAGCCTGCTGATGGGCGACAAGTGCGGGGCGCACACTTTCCCCTATGCCGACGTCGCCAACCCCACGGCGCAGATCGAGCACGAGGCCACGACGAGCAAGATTAGCGAAGACCAGCTCTTCTATTGCAACCAACGCGGCATCAGCACGGAGGAGGCCGTCGGCCTCATTGTCAACGGCTATGCGCGCGACGTCCTTAAGCGCCTGCCCATGGAGTTCGCCGTCGAGGCGCAGAAGCTCCTCTCGATCTCGCTGGAGGGAAGCGTCGGCTGACGGCCGGCAGAGCCCAAGACGCCCCTTCCAGATTGTCAATTGTTAAATGCACATGGAGTTCGCCGTCGAGGCGCAGAAGCTCCTCTCGATCTCGCAGGAGGGAAGCGTCGGCTGACTGCCGGCAGAGCCTAAGACGCCCCTCCCCAATTATTAATTGTTAATTATTAATTATCAATTGTTCGGTGTTAAGCATTAAGAACCTGCATGCCTCTGTAGACGGCAAAGAGATATTGCGAGGCATCAACCTCGAAGTTAAGGCGGGCGAGACGCACGCCATCATGGGCCCCAACGGCTCGGGCAAGAGTACGCTCTCGGCAGTCCTGGTCGGCAACCCCGCGTACGAGGTCACCGGGGGGGGAGTGACGTTCGACGGCAAGAACCTCTTCGACCTGGCGCCGGAGGAGAGGGCCAACGAGGGGATATTCCTGTCTTTCCAATATCCTGTGGAGATTCCCGGTGTCTCTATGGCGAACTTCCTGCGCGTCGCGCTCAACAGCAAGCGGAAATACAAAGGGTTGGAGCCGCTCTCGGCGGCCGACTTCCTTAAGTTCATGAACGAGAAGAAGAAACTTGTCGAGATAGACTCCAAGCTCGCCAACCGCGCCGTCAACGAGGGTTTCTCGGGGGGCGAGAAGAAGAAGAACGAGATTTTCCAGATGGCGATGCTCGAGCCCCGCTTGCGGATTCTCGACGAGACGGACTCCGGGTTGGACATAGACGCCTTGCGGACTGTGGCCGACGGTGTGAACAGGCTGCGGAGCGACGACAGCGCGACGGTCGTGATCACACACTACCAGCGGCTGCTCGACTACATCGTGCCGGACTACATACACGTCCTCTACCACGGCCGCATCGTCATGACGGGCGACAAGAGCCTGGCTCTCGACCTCGAGAAGCGCGGCTACGACTGGATTAAGGAGAAGTTTGCCGATTAGCTCGCCATGAACGCAAGAAATTATGTGGCCGAATCGCTGGCCCATGCGCCGCGGGGGGAGTACTACCTCTATACCGACATGGAGGCGGCTCTTGCCGGCCTCTCCTCAGCGTCCGCGGCGGGTCTCGCGGTGGAGGGTGTCGAGGTGGGCCATTCGCGAGACGCCCTCGACGACGCGTCGAAAAGCGCCCTGGTCGACATGATTGCGGGCCGGGCGCTCCAAGACAACTATCTTGACGTCCTTGCCAACATCGCCTCGTGCGGGGTTGACGAGATAGTCCTGGCCGAGGCCGCGCGGGTCCGCGCCGTTGTCGAGGCCCCGCAGGTCGACGGGCGCCTCCATGTCAGGCGGCTCGTGCTGACGGTCCCCGACGGCGTGTCCGCCGATGTGTCCGTGGAGCTCAGGTCCGCCTCGGCGCTGTTGCTGCAGACCAAGGTCAATGTCGGCGCCGGGGCCAGGCTCAACCTGGTCTTCGTCCAAGACGGCGATGCCGACCGGCACATCTTGACCAGGACCACCGTAGACCTGGCGCGCGACGCCCGTGCCGACATGACGCTCGTCAACTTCAACCCCCGCATGGCTCGCAACGAGGTGCGGTGCGGCATCTATGCCGAGGGGGCGGATATGAAAGTCGCCGGGGTTTACGAGGTCTTGGACGGATGCCGGGTCGACAACGAGACCACTGTCGAGCACTATGCTGGCCACTCCACCAGCAACCAGCTCTTCAAGGGCATCGCCTACGAGGGTGGCGTCATGGCCTTTGGCGGGCTAATCCTCGTCAAGCCCGACGCGCAGAAGACCAACGCCATGCAGACCAACCGCCATATGCTGATGTCCGACGGGGCCAGGGCCTACGCCAAGCCGCAGTTGGAGATTTATGCCGACGACGTGAAATGCTCCCATGGGGCCACTGTCGGGCAGATTGACCCGGCGCAGCTCTTCTATATGCGTCAACGCGGTGTCGACGAGGCCACGGCGCGCCGAATCTTGTCGGCGGCTTTCGTGGGCGAGGTCGTCGACCAAATTCCGCTGTCCGACATCCGCGAGAGGGTGCGCGGCAGGCTGATGCGAGACAGCCGTCTCGACTGAAAAAATACAGGAGGAGAAATGTCTTTCGACATCGACAGCATACGGGCGCAGTTCCCAATCTTGGGCGAGAGGGTCTACGGCAAGCCGCTCGTCTATCTCGACAGCGCCGCGACGGCGCAGAAGCCGCAGTCCGTCATCGACGCCTACGACCGTGTCTATCGGAGCGTCAACGCCAACATCCATCGGGGTGTGCACCACTTGAGCAACGTCTGCACCGACCTCTACGAGGAGGCGCGGCGCAAGGTGGCGCGCCTCCTTGGGGCGGCGGACGCCTCGGAAGTCGTCTTCACGCGCAACACCACCGAGGCGATAAACCTTGTGGCCAACGCCTATGGGAACAAGTTCGTGGGCGAGGGCGACGAGATTGTCGTCTCGGTCATGGAGCACCACTCCAACATCGTGCCTTGGCAGATGCTCTGCGAGAGACGCGGGGCGCGGCTGAGGGTTGTCGGCGTCGACGAGGCCGGCGAGCTCGACATGTCGGGGCTCGCGGACTTGCTCGGCGGCGGGAGGGTCAAGATGGTCTGCCTGGCGCACGTGTCCAACGTCCTTGGCAGTGTCTCCGACGTGAGGGCAGTGGTCGAGATGGCTCATGCGGTTGGGGCCGTGGCGCTCATCGACGGGGCCCAGAGCGTGCCGCACCTACGTGTCGATGTGCGGGAGATTGGATGCGACTTCCTGACGTTCTCCGGTCACAAGGCCTACGCTCCGCTCGGCTCCGGCGCTCTCTATGGCCGCCGGGAGCTGTTGGAGGCGATGGACCCTTGGATGGGTGGCGGCGAGATGATAGACAAAGTGTCGTTCGGCGGGACGACCTACGCCCCCCCGCCGCTGAAGTTCGAGGCCGGCACGCCCGACTACGCCGCCGCCATAGCGCTCGGCGCGGCGGCAGATTTCATGCTCTCCGTGGGGTTCGACGCCATGGAAGCCCACGACGACGCGTTGGTGCGGCGGACGGTCGCCGGGTTGGAAGATATGGGAGGCGTGCGCATATTCGGCCAGGCGGCGCGCCACTGCGGCGCGGTCTCGTTCATTGTCGGCGGTGTCCACCCCTACGATGCCGGCATGATTCTCGACAAGATGGGCATAGCCGTCCGCACGGGTCACCATTGCGCGCAGCCTCTCATGGAGCGGTATGGGATTGTCGGCACCGTGCGCGCCTCGTTTGGCGTCTACACTTCCGAGGCGGAGGTTGACGCGTTGCTCGATGGTGTCGAGAGGGTGAAGAAGATGTTCGGTTGAGGCCGTCGCCGTTTGCGAACAGAGCCTACTTTCTTTTGTACAATCCGCTCTTTCTTGCGTGATTTTTTATCATTGGGAGTCCCCGCAACGAGCGGGGACTCTTTTTGTTTTGGCGTGCGGCATCGTTGCTCAGTGCATTGATTGCTAGTCGGTTATTGTTGACGTTTTCTTCTGTTTCTTGCTCGGCGGTCAGCAGGTGCTCGTCCGTCTGAATGGCCTGGCGGCGCAAAGGGTGGGGGGTAAGCGAAACCGCCTTTTTGTTAATTTTATGCCGTATGGAACAGAATGGTAAGTTGTCAATAGGCGAGAAGCTGGCCTACGCCCTGGGCGACGGCTCCGCCAACATAGCGTGGCGAGGTGTCTCCACGTTCCTGCTCATCTTCTACACCGACGTTTTCGGCCTTGCGCCGGCCATAGCGGGGCTGGTCTTGCTCGTGGGGCGTTTCACCGACGGCATCTCGGACATCCTCATGGGGGTCGTGGGAGACCGGACGAAGAGCAAGTACGGGCATTTCCGCCCCTGGATATTGTGGACGGCAATTCCCCTGGGCGTCACTCTGTCGCTCGTCTTCACCGCTCCCGACTGGTCCGACGAGTGGAAGGTTGTCTATGCTTTCGTCACCTACGTCATATTCATGATAATCTACACCGCCAACAACGTCCCCTACGGTTCGCTAATGGCGGTCATGACGCCCGACGACAAGGAGCGTACTAGTCTCAGCTCGTTCCGCATGGTGGGCGCCTTTGCGGGCGGGATGCTTGTCCAGGGCGCGCTCCTTTTCCTTGTCGCGCATTTTGGCAACATCAACCCGGCGGTAAGCGTCGAAGAGGAGTCCGCCGGGCGGTATCATGTCTCGTTCTCCGCCAAGGGCGACTATCAGAAGGTCAAGTTCTCGACGGCCGACGGCATCGCGCAGATAGCATGGGCCGACTCGTTGGCGACGGCGGCCCCGACCACGGCCAAGAACCTCTCCGTCAGCGCGGGCGAGACCTACAACTTTGTCGTGACGGGCCAGGAGGGGCTGACGGCGGACGACATCTCCATAATCGACCAGAGCCGCGGCTACAGCCACTCGATATACCTCATGTCAGTAATCCTTGTCGCGGCCCTGCTCGTCACGTTCCGGTTCACCCGCGAGCGTGTGGCGCCGCCCGCCGACCAACGCACCGACTTGCGGGCCGACCTGCGCGACCTTGTCCACAACAAGCCGTGGATTGTCCTGCTCTTCGTCGGGCTGTTGTTCAACATCTACAACAACATCAAGCAGGGCATCACGGTCATGTACTTCTCTCACTACGTCCACGACCAGTTCCTTGCCGCCACATACATGGTGTGCCTCATGCTGGCGTCGATTGGCGGCGCCATGCTCACCACGCCCTTGGGCCGGATGATGGGCAAGAAGCGCCTCTTCATCATGGCGTTGCTCACCACGGGTGTCATCAACGCGCTCATAGCCCTCTGCGGGCCGCAAGACGTCTCGGCCATCTTCGCCATCGGCATTGCCAGCGAGGTCTTCGCGGCGTTCCTCCCGACGCTCTTCTTCGCCATGCTTGGCGACGCGGCGGACTATTCTGAGTTTGTCAACGGCCGCCGCGCCACGGGGCTGGTCTACGCCGCTGGCTCTTTCGCCACCAAGTTCGGCGGCGGCATCGCCGGGGCCATCATTGGCGTCGTCCTGGGCTACTTCGGCTACGTCGGCACCGACCCCGCCACCTATGTGGCGGCGCAGCCGGGCATGGTGATGCTCATGAGCTGGGTCCCGACAGTCATTGTTGCCGTCGGCGCGCTCGTCATGCTCCTCTACCCGCTCAACCAGTCGAAGCAGGACGAGATCACGGCCGAGCTGGAGAGACGGAGAGCCAACTGACCTGCGCCCCGCAGCCCCAAAGGGGCGGCATATGTCAGCCTAGGGCGTGAGCCCTAGGACGACGTGGTGTGGGAATGTTACGTCGGATGCTTGATGCGTGGCATCCTTGCGGAGGGACTTTCGGCTTGCGCCCACGTGGTGCGCCAGGCTCAGAACTGACAATGAATGGATTATATTCTCTAAAAATATGAACAGCAAGACTTACGGTCATTTTGACGACGCCAACCGCGAGTACGTCATCACCGACCCCAAGACGCCTTGGCCTTGGATAAACTACCTCGGCAACGAGGACTTTTTCTCGCTCATATCCAACACCGCCGGCGGATATTCGTTCTTCAAGGACGCCAAGTTCCGTCGCATCACGCGCTACAGGTATAACGGCGTGCCGATGGACAACGGCGGCCGCTACTTCTACATCAACGACGGCGGCACGGTGTGGAGCCCCGGATGGAAACCCTGCAAAACGCCGCTCGACAGCTACGAGTGCCGCCACGGCATGGGCTACACCCGGATTACGGGCAGCAAGGACGGCATCGAGGCCTCGGCCCTCTTCTTCGTCCCGCTCAAGACCCTGGCCGAGGTGCAGAGGCTGACCCTGACCAACAAGACCGACAAGGCGCGGCGCGTGAAGCTCTTCTCGTTTGAGGAGTGGTGCTTGTGGAACGCCGCCACCGACATGGAGAATTTTCAGCGCAACTTCTCGACGGGCGAGGTCGAGGTTGACGGCTCGGTCATATATCACAAGACGGAATATAAGGAGCGCCGCAACCACTATGCGTTCTACAGCGTCAACACGCCAATCGACGGTTTCGATACCGACCGCGAGACGTTCGTAGGCCTCTACAACGAGTTCGCGTTGCCGCAGAACGTCGAGGCCGGCAAGCCCTCCAACAGCGTGGCCCATGGGTGGAGCCCCATTGCCAGCCACTACGTTGAGGTGGAGCTCGCGCCCGGCGAGAGCCGCGACTTCATCTTCCTGCTGGGCTATGTCGAGAACGAGCAGGACAAGAAATATGACCCGGCGGGCCGCCGTCCGGGCCTGCTGACGAGCCTCGGCGAGCTCGACCGCACCATTGTCAACAAAGACAAGGCGAAGGCCATAATCGCCGCCTTCGACACCACGGAGAAGGTCGATAAGGCTTTCGCCGACCTTCGCGCATATTGGGACGACCTGCTGGACCGCTTCACAATCAAGAGCGACGACGAGCGCCTCAACCGGATGGTCAACATCTGGAATCAGTACCAGTGCATGGTGACGTTCAACTTCTCGCGCTCCGCGTCGTTCTTCGAGAGCGGCATAGGGCGCGGCATGGGCTTCCGCGACTCGAACCAGGACCTCGTGGGCTTTGTCCACCAGATTCCCGCCCGCGCGCGGCAGCGCATCATCGACATCGCCTCGACGCAGTTCCCCGACGGCGGATGCTACCACCAGTATCAGCCACTCACCAAGCGCGGCAACAACGACATCGGGGGCGGCTTCAACGACGACCCCATGTGGCTCATCTTCGGCACCGTGGCCTACATCAAGGAGACGGGTGACTTCTCGATTCTCGACGAGCTCGTGCCGTTTGACAATGTCGAGGGGAGCGAGGTCAGCCTCTTCCAGCACCTCGTCGTCTCGTTCGACCACGTGGTCCGGAACCTTGGCCCCCACAAGCTCCCGCTCATCGGCCGGGCCGATTGGAACGACTGCCTCAACCTCAACTGCTTCTCGTGGGACCCCAACGAGAGTTTCCAGACCACCGAGAACAAGACCGAGGGCAGCAAGGCCGAGAGCCTCATGATTGCCGGGCTCTTCGTCGTCTGCGGGCGCGACTACGTCGAGCTGTGCCGCCAAATTGGCAAGGCGGAGGAGGCCGACAGGGCGCAGAAGTTTGTCGACGAGATGGTCGAGGCCGTCAAGAAAGACGGTTGGGACGGCGATTGGTATCTGCGCGCCTACGACTTCTTCGGCAACAAGATTGGCTCCAAGGAGAACGAGGAGGGCAAAATCTTCATCGAGAGCCAAGGGTGGTGCGCCATGGCCGGAATCGGCAAGGAGGAGGGCATGGTCGACAAGGCGCTCGACTCTGTCAAGAAGCATATGGACTGCGAGCACGGCATTGTCCTCAATTGGCCGGCTTTCACGACATATCATGTCGAGATGGGCGAGATTTCGTCCTACCCAGCCGGCTATAAGGAGAACGCCGGCATCTTCTGCCACAACAACCCGTGGGTCATCATTGGCGAGACCGTCGTTGGCCGTGGCGACGACGCCTGGGGCCACTATCGCAAGATTTGCCCCGCCTACATCAGCGACCAGACGTTGCACAAGGTCGAGCCCTACGTCTACAGCCAGATGGTGGCCGGCAAGGACGCCGCCAAGCCCGGTGAGGGCAAGAACTCGTGGCTGACGGGCACGGCGGCGTGGAACTGGTATACAATCACGCAGTTCCTGCTCGGCATCAAGCCCGCCTACGACGGCATCGTCATAGACCCGTGCCTGCCCGCCGACATGAAGGGCTACACCGTGACCCGCAAGCTGCGCGGGGCCGAGTACGTCATCTCGGTGCGCAACGAGAGCGGGGCGCAAAAGGGTGTCAAGTCCATAACTGTGGACGGCAAGCCCGTCGAGGGCAACCTGGTGAGGCACAGCGCCGGACGCCACCTCGTCGAGGTCGTGATGTAGTCGCGGCTACGACAGGTTCTGTAAAAATACCAGCCTCCCGCAGGGACATCCTGTGGGAGGCTGGTCTTCTGTTGAATCCTACCTAAACGTCATCTTCCGGCCATTTCTTAGCCTCCGCAATAGAGGGGAAGCTATATGTTTCCGCTCTTCCGTCCCTTACGTCCAAGATGTGCTTGACGACATCATCCCTTACTAGTGCTTTTTCTCTTTGTAGTCGGAGATGTTCTCCACGCCCTCTATGCTTTCCTCCTCGACGTCGCGCTCCAGGAGGTGCTTCAGCTCTGCCCCGCTCATGCTGAACGTGGGCCGGAACTCCTCCGAGGCGGCATACTCCTCGATGGAACGGGCGAATTGGCGTCCCTCCGGGTGTTTGGCTATGGCGCGCAGGTCGGTCATGCAGACCAGCACTTTGCCCTTGCCGACGCTCACGCCGAAGACGACGCCGAGCTTGTGGTTGCGGTTCACGTTGTCGATGGCCATGACGGTCGGGTGCAGCTCTGGCGGTGTGCCGTCGAGGATTAGCGGGCGGCTGGCCCTGGCCACGGCCCACCATTGGAAGTCGGAGTGCGTCTCCGTCGGGAACGCGTCGAAAAGCGCGCTGCGGTTGTCTATGAGGTATCCGAGCGTGCCGGGCGAGACCGGTTTGTCGTTGTTCTCGGAGATGGTCTTGAACATGGCGTAGTTCCAATAGTCGGTTATGAACATCCCGCCTACCGACTGCCGCTCGACGCTCTTGTGGTCGGGCGTGAGCAGGCACGTGGCCCCGGCCTCAATCTTGCGGATCAGGCTCTTTGTGAGGCTTGTGGCGCGGACGACGGTTGTCGGCCCCGAGGGTTTGAGCGGCGGGTAGACCCACACGGTGTAGGTGTTCTCGTTGTCGCCAAGTGCCAGGGTGAGGGTCAGCGCGGAGGGCCGCTCAATCTTGCTCAGGTCCGCCACGATGCCGCCGACGCCGCATGTGTTGCCCTGCGGCGCCGAGGCTTTGAAGTCGCCCTTGCAGACCGTCTGGCTCCCATTGCGGAGCGTCCAGGTGAGCGGCTCGCCCTGGATGTCGTCCTCGGAGTAGTTGGCCACGGCCACTTGTGCTTCGAGGTTTTCGGTGGTGGAGAACGTGAGTTTCTCCATCATTGCCAGGGGGACAACCGGCGAGCAGAAGCCGCGGAACTCCTTGGGGCTGATGAGCCCCTTGCTCTCCATGAACGGGTCGAGGACTCCGACCAGGGCGCCCCCCTGCCCCGGGTAGTCTTGCAGGTCGAGGAGCTGGAAGCCGCCCCATCCGGGGGTGCGCAGGTTCATCTCTATGTCGGCCTTGTAGAGCCGCATGGCGAACGTGCCGGAGGCCTTGTGGAACGCCAGCGCCAGCGTGTCGAGGCGGTTGCGGCTCAGCGCGGCGCGGAAGTTGATGAGGTTGAGCGGCTTGAGGACGCCCTTATATTTCTGAATCTCGGCGAAGTCCGGATATATCTGATATTGGCACGTCTCGTGGCCCACGATGGGGATTGGCGAGCGCTTGGCCGCCTTGGCGAAGGTCATCGTGGTGTTGGGGTATGTGGAGTTGAGCAACCCGAAGTTGTCGGCGTCGGCCAGGGAGAACGAGGCGCGCGTGTGGCTCTCCAGGGCCGTCGGGGCCCACCCCATGCGGCACGTGACGTGGAAATCCTCGCCGCCCATGAGCTTGCTCCAACCCAGGAAGTTGTTCGAGCCGTAGGCGTAGAGGTGGCGCGGGTCGGCCTTGCGCAGTCCGTCGACCATCTGGCGCATGACGGCGGTGTCGCCGCTCAGCTCGTTGCCCAGGGCCATCATGACGAACGACGGGTGGTTGCCGAAGCTTCGGACGATGCGCAGCCCCTCGTCGTAGAGGTAGTTGTTGAGCCGCATGGCGTCTTCGCTCTCGTTGCTAGGGCGGAGGGCGCCCCAATAGGGCAGTTCGGGCTGGAGGTATATGCCAACCTCGTCGGCGGCGGCAAAGGCGGCCTCGGGAGGTGTCCAGGAGTGGAAGCGGTAGTGGTTTATGCCATACTCTTTGGCTGTCTTGAAGACGCGGGCCCACGACTCCTTGTCCATGGGGGCGTAGCCCGTCTGCGGGAAGACGCACGCGTCGTGCTTGCCGCGCAAGAACGTGGGCTGGCCGTTGACGACGAACTGGGAGCCGCGGGCCTCAAAGGTGCGGAACCCCAGGCGCTCCTGTTTCTTGTCCACGCCGTCGGGGCTGTCTAGGGTCACGTCCGCCACGTAGAGCGGCTGGCGGAACTCGCTCCACAGCTCTATCTCGTCCATGGGGACCGTTATGCTGGCGCAGTTCTGCCCCCGCTTCAGGTCCACCTGCACCGTCGTCGCCGACTGGGCTATGGCGTCGAGGGTCGAGACGGGGTGGGGCAGGCACTTGGCGTCTATCGTCACCCGGTAGTCTTTGGCCGCCACAATGTCCACGTCGATTCTCACGCTGCCGTGGCCCGCGCGCGAGCCGTCGTCGCGGGTCGAGATGCTGTCTATGGTCGTCGTAGTGGTCAGCTGGCGGATATATGTGCGGGGCATGGCGCGCAGCCCCACTTCGCCCACCACTCCGTTCCAGTTGGTCTGCGTGGCCTCGGTCAGGGCGTGCGAGCCGCCCAGGGCCGACGGCAGGTCGCCGCCGTCGGACTCCCAGCTGTTGTCTATCTTGAGCCTCAGCGTGTGGCGTCCGGCGCGGTAGCGCGACAGGTCGTAGACGTGGGGGGTGTGCAGGTGCGTCTGGTGCCCTATGCTGTCGCCGTCGACCCACAGCGTCGTGGGTTTGGTCTTCTCGAGGAACAGCTCGATGTGCTTCCCGTCCATCGAGGCCGGGATTATGATGTCGGCCGTGTAGACCAGCGGGCGGCACAGCGAGTGGAGGCGGCTCAGCCGAGTGTCTTCCGCCAGGTTCGTTATGGTGTCGCCGATGCCGGCCTCGTCGGTCGTCCCCGGAAGCCGCACCGGGCCGAGCTCCGTGCGCCACTCGCCGGCCAGGCTCACCTTGTGGCGCGAGTAGCCGTCGGAGCACGAGGGCAGGAGCGTCGCCGCGGCGGCCAGGGCCATGGCGGGCAGGAGGGCGCGCGCCTTGGGGCGTCTTGCGGCTGGTCGGGCTCCGGTGGGGGCGTGCGCCCCTTGCGGACGGTGGTTTCGGTCTGTCATGTCCATATTGTGTCGTTTTGTTTTCTCTCCTTGTTGCTTCTGGGGGGGGCGTCCCTTGCCTTGGGCGAAGTTTGTGGGCGGGCGCCTACAGCACTTTCTTCTTCCCCAGGTATTTCTGCCGGAACTCCGTCGGCGTCAGGCCCTGCTTCTTGCGGAACGTCCGGTTGAAGTTCGAGATGTTGTTGAACCCGTTCGAGAAGCATATCTCCGAGATGCTCATGTCCGAGTCCACCATCTGGCGGGCGGCGAAGCCTATGCGGATCTCGTTGAGCAGGTCTATGAAGCTCTTGCCTGTGCGCTGCTTGATGAGGCGCGTGACCGAGACGGGGCTCATGTTGAGGATGTCTGCGGCGTCGCCCAGGGTGATGCGGTCGCGGTAGTGCGCCACGATGTAGGAGTGGATCCGCTCGATACGGTTGTCGGTCGAGGCCGTGTTGTCGCTTTGGAACGAGTCGTTGGACAGGACGCGCTGCCCGGGGCTCTCGGCCAGGAACTGCATGAGCTTGAGGAACTCGACGTAGCACTCGAAGCCGCGCGTGCGGCTCACGGCCGTCAGCATGGGCTCGGCGGCGGCGGCGGTCTCGGGGCTGAAGAGAAGGCCGCTGCGGCTCTTGCGGAGCATCTCCGCCACTTTCTTATATATGTCTTTCTTGCACAGCTCCTCCGGGAACAGGTTCGACACGAACTGGATCGTCACCTCACGCTGGTTGGCGTCGGGGCTCACGCTCCCGGCTTTCCACGCGTGGTAGAGGTTCGGCCCGACCAGGCACAGCTCCTCGGGGCCTATGCGCTCCACGCTGTCGCCCATGAGCCGCTCGGCGCCCTCGGCGTTGTGGAGGTAGTTGAGCTCGTACTCGGGGTGGTAGTGTATGGGGTACTTGAAGTCTCTCTTCTGCCGGTCGAAGATGAGTATGGCGTCGGTCTTGTCGTTGAGGGCCGTTATCTCGCGGGAGACTATGGCGGCTTTCGTCGCCGCGCCCCTTGTCTGCGTGTTGTCTGTCATTGTCGGGAAGATGTGAAAGATGCTACTATGCGTTTCCTTGCAAATCCTTGTACAATTTTAACGAATCGGATTGAAACATGCAAGTGGCGGGGGTGACAATCTTGCCGCGGGAGTGACGAGCGGCGCGAATAAGAGTTAATGACGTGATTAAATATTGTTAGCGTATGATAAAATAGTACTTGACCCAAGTTGCCGGGCGGCATACTTTTGCTACGAATGATGCGGGTTGCGCTTGCCGTGCGGGCCGCGTGTTTCGTAAACTTTAAAACAATTATGAAAAGCAATTCTCGAAATCTCTTTCTAGTCTTGTGCTTCATGCTGTCCGCTGTGACGGCGTGGGCGCAGTCGGGAGGGGTCGTGACGGGTGTCGTCACCGACGACACCAACCAGCCCCTGCCTGGAGTTGCGGTCGTGGTCCCAGGGACCACGATTGGGACAGTCACCGACTTCGATGGCAAGTACTCCATCAATGTCGGCGACGCCAAGAAGCTCCAGTTCTCCTTCATCGGCTTCACCTCGGTCGAGGAGACGCTTGGCGGGCGCTCGTCGGTCAATGTCCAGATGAAGAGCGACGCCACGGAGCTTGACGATGTCGTCGTCGTCGGATACGGCGTCATGAAGAAGAGCGACCTCTCCGGCTCCAGCGTCTCGGTGGGCGAGGAGGCTCTCAAGGGCTCGGTCATCACCAACCTCGACCAGAGCCTCCAGGGCCGCGCCGCCGGCGTCACCTCCGTCTCGACCTCCGGCGCCCCGGGCAGCTCGTCGTCAATCCGCGTCCGCGGCCAGGCCACGATCAACGCCAACGCCGAGCCGCTCTACGTCATCGACGGCGTCATTGTCCAGAGCCAGGGTTCCAGCGGTGCCGACTACGGCCTGGGCGACGCGCTCGGCAACGGCTCGACGTCCACCATCTCGCCTCTCTCGACAATCAACCCGTCGGACATCGTGTCCATGGAGATTCTCAAAGACGCGTCGGCCACGGCCATCTACGGCGCGCAGGGCGCCAATGGTGTCGTCCTCATCACCACCAAGCGCGGCAAGGCGGGCGACGCCACGTTCACCTACGAGGGCCTGGCGGCGTGGAATCGTCAGACCAAGCGCCTCGACATGATGAACCTGCGCGAGTTCGCGGAGTACTATAATGAGTTGGCTGCGTCGGGCTCGGCCGGCGTCACCCCCACCGACGACTACACCTATCCGGAGCTGCTCGGCAAGGGCACCAACTGGCAGGACGCCATCTTCCGCACCGCCTTCCAGCACCAGCACCAGATCTCGGCCCAGGGCGGCTCGGAGAAGGTGCAATATTACGTCTCCGGCAACTTCATGAACCAGGAGGGCACCATCATCGGCTCCAAGTTCCGCCGCATCGGCCTGCGCTCCAACATCGACGCCAAGATGAAGCCGTGGCTCAAGCTCGGCCTCTCCGCCATGTATTCGCAGACCCACGAGCGCTTCACCCTGGCCGACTCCCAGGAGGGCGTCATCACCTACGCGCTGACCACCACGCCCGACATCCCCATCTACAACATCGACGGCTCCTACTCCAGCGTCTCCAAGGAGGGCTACACGAACCCCAACCCGGTCGCCATGGCTCTCTACAACGACATCCTCCTCGACCGCAAGAAGCTCAACGGCAACATCTTCCTTGAGGTTCAGCCCGGCGGGCCCCTCGACAGCCGCCTGACGTGGCACACCGAGTTGGGCTACGACCTCGGATGGAGCGACGCCGAGCGCTACGAGCCCACCGTCTCCATGGGCACCTACAACCGCGCCCAGAACCGCTCGCGCAAGCAGAAGAACTCCAACATCTTCTGGCAGACGAAGAACTATCTGACGTGGAGCGACGACGTGGCCGACGTGCACCGCTACACCGTCATGGTCGGCCACGAGGCGTGGGAGAGCAAGTATGACTACCTCGCCGCCGAGAACACCGACCTGCCGTCTGACGACGTGCACAACCCGCAGCTCGGCACCGGCACGCCCACCATCGGCGGAGGCTTCGGCTCCACCTCCATGGTCTCGGTCTTCGGCCGCCTCACCTATGCCTACGACAACCGCTACAACCTGACCTACACCTACCGCCGCGACGCCTCGTCGAACTTCGGCAAGGACAACCGTTGGGCCGGCTTCCACGCCGTGGCCGCTTCGTGGCGCTTCACGCAGGAGGGCTTCTTCCAGAACCTCGGCATCGACGACATCTTCTCCAACGGCAAGATCCGTCTCGGCTGGGGCCAGACCGGCAACTCGAACATCGGCGGCTACAAGTGGGGCTCGTCAATCAGCGTCATGGAGTCCGGCCTCGGCAAGGGATACCGCGTCTCGAACATCCCCAACACCGGAATCAAGTGGGAGACGCAGGAGCAGTGGAACCTGGGTCTAGACCTTGGCTTCTTCAACGACCGCCTCTCCATCACCGCTGACCTCTACAAGAAGGAGTCTAAGGACATGCTCATGAGCCTCCAGCTCCCCTCCTACATCGGCACGCGCGGAAATGGCTCGTCGGCTCTCGCCGCGCCCTGGGGCAACTATGGCACCATCGAGAACAAGGGCCTGGAGCTGACCGTCAGCGGCACGCCGTTCGACAACGGCCGCCTCAATTGGCACTCCGAGTTCCAAATCTCCTGGAACAAGAACAAGCTCGTGGCGCTCGACGGCCAGGCTTCGTCGGCAATCGAGGGCTACGGACAGTGGTCTGACGTCGTGAGCCGCACAGAGGTCGGCGAGAGCCTCTACAACTTCTATGGCTACGTCACCGACGGTGTCTACAAGGACTTCGCCGACATCCAGAACTCGCCGAAGCCCGCCAAGTACCCGTCCGACAACTTCTTCTACCCCAGCAACACCGTCTGGGTGGGCGACATCAAGTATAAGGACCTCAACGGCGACGGCGTTATCGACGAGAAGGACCGCACCAACATCGGCTCGCCTATGCCAAAGTTCACTTTCGGTTGGACGAACACGTTCACCTACAAGGAGTTCGACCTCTCCATCTTCCTCAATGGGCAGTATGGCAACAAGGTCTACAACTACCTGGCCATGAACCTGACCCACATGAACTCGGCGTGGAGCAACCAGCTTAAGGACGTCAAGGACCGTGCGCATCTCGTCCCCATCGACGAGGCCGCCGCAGCCGACCCCAACTGGTATCTCGACATCACCAAGGTCCGCGTCGAGAACGCCGGCACGAGCACCCCGCGCGCCACGACCGCCGACCCCAACGACAACGACCGCATCTCCGACCGCTACATCGAGGATGGTTCTTACCTTCGCATCAAGAACATCACGCTCGGATATACGTTCAAGAAGGAGCTCATCTCCAACTGGGGCCTGCAGAACCTGCGTGCATACGTCAACATTCAGAATGTGGCGACGTTCACCAACTACTCCGGCTACGACCCCGAGATTGGCGCCTCGACGCAGAGCACCAATGTCTATGGTCTTGACAACGGCCGCTACCCGTCGCCAACGGTCTACTCCGTCGGTCTGAATGTAACGTTCTAATCTCGATTCAAAACCATGAAATACGCAACAATGATACATACGAGAGCCATCGCCTACGTGGCGGCCGCCGGACTGGCACTGACGGCTTGCGATGACTTCCTCGACCGTCCGAACGAGGACAGCTACAATGTCGACAACTTCTATCAGAACGACGCGCAGCTCTACCAGGCGGTCAACCCCATCTACAACTCGCCCTGGTACGACTTCCAGCGCGGCTTCTTCAAGGTCGGCGAGGTCATGTCGGGCAACTTCTACTGGGGTTCGTCGCCCTACTTGACGCTGACCGTCAACGGCACCGACGAGGACCTGGTCAATATGTCCGCGTCGCTGTGGAGCGTCAACGCACACGTCAATACGCTCATCAAGAACATCAACGAGAAGGCCGGCGCCGGATGCACCGAGGCGGCCAAGAACGCCGTCAAGGGCGAGGCGTTGACCCTCAAGGCCCTGGCCTACTTCTATCTCGTCCGCAGCTTCGGGGGCGTGCCCATTGTCCACGACAACACGGGCGCCATTGCCGACAACTCCTACAACTCACTGCGTTGCGCCAAGCCGGAGAATGTCTACCAGTACATCGTCAAGACGCTGGAGAAGGCCATCGAGTGGCTCCCCGAGAGCGCCGAAAAGGGGCGCATCGACCGCTACTGCGCCAAGGGCCTCCTCGCCAAGGTCTACCTGGCCAAGGCCGGCGTGAGCGGCACGCTCGACAACGCCGACCTCGCAAAGGCCGTGGAGCTGGCAAAGGACGTCAAGGACAACTCCGGGCGCGAGCTCATGGCTAATTTCTCCGACATCTTCCGGCTTGCGAACAACGAGTGCGACGAGAGCCTCATCGCCTGGCGTTGGACGGCCGACGGCTCCAACTGGACGCGCCAGAATACGCTCCAGAGCGACCTCGCGCCCCAGGGCTTCGACGAGACCGGCGCCAATTGGGGCGGATGGAACGGCCCGTCGGTGGACCTCATCAGGGCCTTTGGAGAGGACCCGCTGAGCCAGACGCGCCAGAACGTCGACGCGCGCCGCAAGGCCACTCTCATGATGGCCGGCGACTTCTACGAGTACTTCTGGATCGACCACACCAGCACGTTCAAGAACTCGCAGGGCTTCGAGATTTGCGACTTCTACTTCAACACCAACGCCGACATCCTCGCGGCGCGCAACAAGAAGGGCGGCACCAGCAGTTCGTTCGAGAGCCCGACGGGCGCGCAGGAGGTCAAGCACCTCGTGGGCGACAACGCCGACCACGTGGCCGGCATCGGTCACGGCCTCCAGCGCATGGCCTACAGCAACGCCACCCACATCTTGCGTCTTGCCGACGTCTACCTGATTCTCGCCGAGGCGCAGAGCCTCATCGACGGCGGGACGACGACCAACGCCGACGCCCTCGACGCGTTCAACAAGGTGCACTGGCGCTCCGTCCCCGGCGCTACCGAGGCCACGTCGCTCACGTGGGAGCAAATCTGGAAAGAGCGTAGGCTCGAGCTGGCTTGCGAGGGCGACCGCTGGTATGACTTCGTGCGCCTGGCGTACTACAACAAGGGGCGTGCCGACGAGGAGCTCATGAACCAGGAGCGCGGATTCTATTCCGGCCACTCCGACGCCTACAAGACGTGGTTCAACAGCGACTACTCCACTTGGGACATGAGCGAGGTCACGTTCAACAGCTCCAAGCTGGCCGCGCGTCCGACCTACACCATGCCGTTCCCCGACACCGACCTGGCAATGAACCCCGGTCTGAGCGACGAGCCCATCGAGGTCGACATCAATCAGTACAACTACTAGTAATCCGACAAATAGAAGAAAATGAATCTTAAGCATATAGTCCGCACGACGTCGGCCCTGACGCTCGCCGCGTTCACCCTCGTGGCTTGCGAGGACGAGCCCGACAAGTATGAGGTGGCCGGGGGTACGCCGGAGGTCTTGTACGTCTGCATGCCGACCAACAAGGACTCGCTCATCACGAGCGCCTACACCAACAACCGCGTGGTGCTCATCGGCAACAACCTCCGCTCCATCACCGAGCTCTACTTCAACGACCAGCGAGCCATCCTCAACAGCTCGCTCATCACGGACCACGCGCTCTTCGTCACCGTGCCGCGCACGTTGCCGGTCGTGCCGACCGACAAGATCTACATGAAGAACAAGAGTGGCGTCATGACGGAGTATCCGTTCACGGTGGACATCGCCGCGCCGCTCATCGCCTCCATGGACTGTGAGCATGTCAAGCCCGGACAGGAGCTTGCCATCAATGGCGACTTCTTCCTCTCCTACGAGTCGTCGCCACTCTCCGTCACCATGCCCGACGGCACCGTCGTGACCGACTTCACGAGCCTCTCGCAGACGCGCGTCACGTTCGTCGTCCCCGAGGGATGCACCGAGAGCGGCCCCATCAAGATGACGTCCAAATATGGCACCACGAAGTCGACGAAGTGCAACTTCAACGACGACCGCGGAATCCTCTTCGACTTCGACAACGCCTACGACGGCACCAACGTCCTCGGCAACCACGGTTGGCACGCGCGCGTCATCACCTCCGACGCCACGAGCCTCTCCGGCAACTTCGTGCAGCTCGGCGACGGCTCCGCCACGATGTCGGAAGACGGTGCCTGGGACGACAGCAACTTCTCGTTCGAGTATTGGGCCGGCTCGTGGGACGCCACGCCGAACTTCACCAGTGGCGACGGCATAGCCCTCAACAACCTTGTCGATTTCTCCGACTGGCAGAACATGGCGCTCAAGTTCGAGCTCTACATCCCCAAGGCCTCGCCCTGGCAGGCCGGCGCCATGCAGCTCATCTTCGCCGGCACGGACAAGGTGAGCCTCTCGGCCGCCAACAACACGTTCTTCCGCACCAGCGCCGAGGGCGGCTACGACCTCAACCGCGGCATCTACAGGCCATGGGAGACTACGGGTTCGTTCGACACGGGCGACAAGTGGATCACGGTCACCGTTCCTTTCTCCGAGTTCGTCTACAACTTCGACGGCACCAAGGGCAGCACGCCGCTGTCGGCCGACGAGTTCGCTAGCTTCACGATGTTCGTCGTGGGTGGCGGCGTGAACGGCACGGAGTGCAAGCCGTACATCAAGGTCGACAACATCCGAGCTGTGCCCTACAAGTAGGAATCGCTAAAAAATAATTTTGAAGCAGATCATGAATCTATATAAGAGAAACATATCAATGCTGATGGCGGGCCTGCTGGCCCTGTCGGGCGGAGCCCTCGTCACGTCGTGCTGCGACGATGACGACGACTACGACACCAATCAGTTCAAGGGGGGTGTGAGCCTCACGGCGGCGTCGCTGCAGGTGACGCGCGGGGCCTACATGACATTCAAGGGGTCGGGGCTCAACCAGATTACGAGCGTGGAGTTCCCCGGCGGAGTCTCGTCGACGCCCGAGGTTGTTGACCAATACACCATCCGTTGCCTCGTGCCGGAGGGCGCAGAGGTCGGCACCGTCAAGCTCGTCTACAACGGCGGCGAGCTGGAGACCAAGGCCATAGCGTTCACCGAGCCCATCACGTTCGAGGCTTTCACGCCCCAGGCTGTCACGGCTGGCGACGTGCTGACCATCTCCGGCACCTACCTCAACTACATCGACTTTGTCAAGTTCGCCACGGGCGAGAATGTCCCCGTCGAGAACGAGAACCGGACGGAGTTTGCCGTGAAAGTCCCCGTCGACGCCTCCACGGGCAAGTTCTCGTTGGGCTACTACAGCGTCGATGGGCGCGACACCGTCGAGACGCTCCTTGAGAGCGAGGCCGCGCTGACCGTGGCGGGCCCGACGGGCGTCAAGCTCTCCAACTCTACGGTCAAGGCCGGGCAGCCGGTCAAGATTGAGGGCACTCTGTTGCGCCTCGTCAGCACCGTCACGTTCGAGGGTGTCGAGCCCGTCAGCGTGGCGCAGCAGGACCCGACTAAGGACATCGCGTCCCTGTCGGTCGTCCTCCCCGCCGAGGCCAAGAGCGGCGAGGTCATCCTGACGCTCCTGTCGGGCCTGGAGGTCAGCGCGGGCGAGCTCACGGCTCAGCTCCCGACGGCCGCCCTTGCCGACGCCGCCAAGCTCTATGCCGTTGGCGACACCGTGGTCATCGGGGGCTCGAACCTCGATCTGGTTGTCGACGCGGCGTTCACCACCGACGTGGCCGACACCCTGAATCTTGTGGCGAGCGCTGACGGCGCCGTGCTCAAATTGGCTGTCTCCAAGGCCGCCAAGAGTGGCGACATCACGCTCAAGCTCGCCAATGGCGACGAGATCACGGTCGAGGGCTTCAAGACCCTCAAGCCCGTCTTCACGTTCCCGACGTCCGCCACTCCGCTAGACAAGCTCACGGTCGAGTCCACCCTCGCCGAGAGGGTCGCCAAGGTCTTCTTTGGCGAACTTGAGGCCGAGGCGACTAGCAAGGGAAGCAGCTTCACTGTGCAGGTGCCGTTGCTTGCCGAGAACGGTTGTGCGGTCAAGTTCTATATGGACAACGGCGAGGAGGTGACTCCCGCGGTTGAGGCTTTCGCAGTCAACTCGTTCACGTTCTGCGCTTTCAAAGACCCTGCGGCTTTCACTGCCCAGACGCCGACCATTGGCACACTGGCCTCGGGTGTCGTGGTCAATGGAGGCAACCTCGACAAGGTTCTTCTCAATGGCAAAGAGACCAAGTATTTGGTGACCGGTGAGACGCTCTACGTATATGTGGGGACGTCCATGGGCGAGCAGACAGTGACACTTGTTAGCGGCGAGACTAATGTTGACTATACGGTAAAAGTCATAGCTTCGGGCGTCGTCGAGACTGCCCTGTGGACTGGCCCATTGGAGATAACGTGGAACGATGGTGGCCGCGTGATTGTCCGTTGGTCTGACCTTGAGAGTGTCCCCAAGGGCAGCACCTTGCGTCTCTACTTCAATGGCAAGGTCAATGAAAGTGGAGCCGTTTGGGCGCAGGCGCAGCTCAACAACGGCGGTTGGAACAATAGCCTGCTTGGTACGTTTGTCCCCTCTGACGTCAACGACTACAATTGGTGGGACGGCGGTGCCGCCGAGGAACACCACTACGACATCAAGTTGACCGCTGACGTTTTGGATCATCTGCACACCAACGTTGGTTCGTGTGAGGATGTCTCCGATGCCGCGCTCATAATTCAAGGTGAAGCCCTTATCTTCTCGAAAGTGAGTGTCATTATCGACTATTCAGACCCTAAGCCCATTTGGTCTGGCTCGTTCGACGTCAGTGGTTGGGCAGGCAATATGGACTTGGCTTATGGCGCCTACGATTGGAGCCTTGTCGAGGCCGGGCAGACGCTCTATTTCACTGTAGCCAAGGTCAACAAAGGCGCATGGGGTTGCATCTCCTTGCGGCATGGTGACAGTTGGGGGGATTTGGTCGACGCGCCGAAGCAATACGATGTTGCCGAAGACGTTGACGCTACGACCATAGAGTTCACCCTCACTCAGGGCGCCATCGACGACCTCGTGGCGAACGGCGGTCTTGTCATCACGGGCGACAATCTCGTCTTGAGCAAGGTTGCCATAAAGTAACCGCGCAGGTCGAGAGACGATAACGCCGAGGGCGGGAGATTTCCGAATCTCCCGCCCTCTCTTTTTGTTTTGTGCTTGTAGATGGTGTGCTATCCGTAGTGTCCAAATGCGGTCACGACGAGGACTATCACAGTGTCGTCGTATATCTTGTAGACGAGTCTGTGTTCCCTTGTTATTCGTCTCGACCATGTCTCCTCTTCGTAGTGCTTAAGTCGTTCGCATTGGCCAGTGCCAGTGCGAGGGTGGTCTGCTATTTCGTCGAGCAGATGCCCCAACTTGCGCAGAGCTTTGGCATCCTTTCTCTCTAACCTCTTGATGTCTTTTGAGGCTTCTTCGGACAGGATGACTTTATATCTCATTGTCCGTTAAGTACCCTTTTTAGAAACTCCTCGCCACTCTCCTCTGCACCCATGACATATTCCGACATTCCGCTAGCTAGCGAGCGGTCGATTTTTGCATAGAATTCCTCTTCGGTCATGCAGACTCTGAGTTCGTCGTCATCGACATTCTGAATCTCCTTTGCTTCCGGAGGTGCTTGTCTTGGCTGTTTCTCGACTGTAGACCACACGGTGTTTTGGGCGAATCTCGTGTTGCCTGCTCTAGTTCCCAGTGCCGTTCTCATGTCCTTTATCTTTTATCTCAGATGCAAATCTAGTGAAATTGGGGAAATTGTCGGTAGTTCCAATCGTCTCGGGATTCTATGGGGGGCGAGGCGCTGATGACTATGCTCAATATGGGGGTTGCAATGGAAAAAGAGACAGCCCCCACGGCGCATCTTGCGCCGTGGGGGCTGTTGTTGGCCAACGCGGGTTTTAAGCCTTGCGGTAGTCGGCGAGGCTCTCCTCTTGGAATTTGCGGATGAAGGTCATGTGCTTCTCCACCTCCGCCTCGGCCAGGCGGATGAAGACGCGCGCCGAGGTGCCGAACATCTCCGGGGCCTTGTCGGCGTCGTGGAGGATCAGGTAGCCCATGATGGTGTAGGCCGTCATCTCGTAGAGGCGGCGGGCCACGAGGTCGAGAAGCTCCTGGTTCTTCGTCTCCACAACCTGGTTGACCGCCATCTGCGTCTTGTCGGCCATGTCTTTGAGCTTGTTTTTGAACGTGTCAAGCTCCGGCATGACCGGCACCTGGTCATACTCGGCAATCTTGGTGGCGTAGAACCCGCTCGTCACGTAGCGTATGGCGGCCACGACCTGCAGCTGCGTCGTGCCCTCGTAGATGGAGGTGATGCGCGCGTCGCGGTAGATGCGCTCGCACTTGTACTCCTTCATGAAGCCCGAGCCGCCGTGGACCTGGATGCAGTCGTAGGTGTTCTGGTTGGCGAACTCCGAGCCCATGCCCTTGGCCAGGGGGGTGAAGGCGTCGGCCTGCTTGGCGAACTTCTTCTGCTCCTGCCTCTCCTCCGGGGTCAGCTTGCGCTCCTTGGCAATGTCGTCCAGGGCCTTGTAGACGTCGACGAAGCGCGCCGTCTCGTAGAGCAGTGCACGGCTGGCGTCGAGCTTGGCCTTGACGGTCGAGAGGATGTCGGCCACGGCGGGGAACTCTATGATGGCCTTGCCGAACTGGCGGCGGTCTTTGGCGTAGGCCAGGGCCTCGTTGTAGGCCGCCTGGCTGATGCCGACGCCCTGGGCCGCTATGCCGAGGCGGGCGCCGTTCATCAGGGCCATGACATATTTGATGAGGCCCAGCTTGCGGTCGCCGCACAGCTCGGCGCGGGCGTTCTTGTAGACAAGCTCGCACGTGGGCGAGCCCTTGATGCCCATCTTGTTCTCTATGCGGCGGACGTCCACGCCGCCCTGCCTCTTGTCATATATGAACATCGAGAGGCCGCGGCCGTCGCGCGTGCCCTCCTCCGAGCGCGCCAGGACGAGGTGGATGTCCGCGTCGCCGTTGGTTATGAAGCGCTTCACTCCGTTGAGAAGCCAGCACCCGTCGGCCTCGCTGTAGGTGGCCTTGAGCATGACGCTCTGCAAGTCGGAGCCGGCGTCGGGCTCGGTCAGGTCCATGCTCATCGTCTCGCCGGCGCACACGCGCGTCAGGAAGCGCATCTTCTGGTCCTCGTTGCCGAACTCGTAGAGCGTCTCGGCGCAGTCCTGCAGGCCCCAGAGGTTCTCGAAGCCGGCGTCGGCGCTGCTCACCATGTCGGCCGCCATGATGTAGGGGACGATGGGGAAGTTGAGGCCGCCGAAGCGGCGCGGCATGGCCATCCCCATCAGGCCAGCCTTGCGCGTGGCGTCGAGGTTGACGCTCGTGCCGGGGGCGTAGGAGACGCGCCCGTTCTCGCACTTGGGCCCGTCGTGGTCCACGCCCTCGGCGTTGGGCCCGACGACCTCGCCGCAAAGCTCGCCCACGATGTCGAGGACGCGGTCGTAGTTGTCCATGGCGTCGTCGAAGTCCTGGGGGGCGTAGTCGAATTTGTCCTTGTCGGCGAAGCCGCGCTCCTTGAGCTCGACGATGCGCTTCATGAGGGGGTGCCCGAGGTGATATTTGAGCTCGGGCGTCTCGCTATAATAGTTGGCCATTGTCTCTCCTACTTGCTGTTTTTCTTGTAATACTTAATCATCTTGGGGACGACCTCCTCGACGGTGCCGGTGATGACGTAGTCCGCAATCTTGTTGATGGGCGCCTCGGGGTCGGAGTTGATGGAGATAATCATCGAGCTGTCCTGCATCCCCGCAATGTGCTGAATCTGCCCCGAGATGCCGCAGGCTATGTATAGCTTGGGCCGGACTGTCGTGCCGGTCTGGCCAATCTGCCTGTCGTGGTCAGCCCACCCGGCGTCGACCGCCGCGCGGCTGGCGCCGACCTCGGCGTGGAGCTCTTTGGCAAGCTCGAAGAGCATGGCGAAGCCCTCCTTGGAACCCACGCCGTAGCCGCCGGCCACGACGATGTTCGCGCCGCCCAGGTTGTGCTTGGCGGCCTCGACGTGGCGGTCGATGACCTTGACCACGTAGTCCGACGTGGGGACGTACTTGGCCACGTCGTGGCGCACCACCTCGCCCTTGTAGTCCGCGTCGAGGACCTCCATCTTCATGACGCCGTTGCGCACCGTGGCCATCTGCGGGCGGTGCTCGGGGTTGACGATGGTGGCTATGATGGAGCCGCCGAAGGCCGGGCGGATCTGGAGCAGCTGGTTGTCGAAGTGCTTGTTGACCTTCTCGGCGCCCTGCGCCACTTTGAGGTCGAACTCGCCAATCTCGAGCTGGGTGCAGTCGGCGGTGAGGCCCGAGCCCAGGGCCGACGAGACGCGCGGGCCCAGGTCGCGGCCTATGACCGTGGCGCCGAGCAGGCATATCTGCGGCTTCTCCTCCTTGAAGAGGTTGACGACGGCCGACGTGTGGGGCAGGGTGGTGTAGGGCGACAGGCCCTCGGCGTCGAAGACGTGGACGCGGTCCACGCCGTAGGGCAGGACCTGCTTCTCGATGCCGTCGAGGTTGTGGCCGATGCATACGCACTCCAGCTTCACGCCGAGCTCGTTGGCCAGTTTGCGGCCCTTGGTCAGGAGCTCGAGGCTGACGCTCGCTACTTTGGCTCCCTCCAGCTCGCAATATACGAATACGTTGTTCATCTCTTTTTTCTTTCGTGTGGGGTTGTGGTTAGCCGATGGTGCTGTTGGCGATGAGCTCGCCCATGAGGCTGTCTATGTCGGCGTCGCTGCCGCTGAGCTTCTTGCTCTCCTTGGCCGTGAAGACGATGCTCTTGACGGTCTTGACCATCGTCGGCGAGCCTTTCATGCCTATCTGCTCCGGGTCGGCGGCGATGTCGGCGGCCCCATATTGGTGGATGGCCAGGTAGGGGCGCGCGGCGTAGAACGCCTTTTGAGCGTCGTCGGCCAGGGCCTCGATATCCTTGTCGGTCTTGGCACGCTTGTGCTTCATGACGAGCTTGGCGTTGCGCGAGCGGCAGGGGGCCGCCGAGCCGTTGACGGTGACGACGAGGGGCAGCGGGGCCTCGACGGTCTCCACGCCGCCGTCTATGTGGCGGCGGATTGTCGTCTTACGCCCCTCCAGGGTCAGGATCTCCTCGGCGTAGGTCACCTGCGGCAGGCCGAGCTTCTCGGCCACCTGCGGCCCCACTTGCGCCGTGTCGCCGTCGATGGCCTGGCGACCGCAGAGGATTATGTCGAACCCGGACAGCTTAGTCCTGATGGTCTGCGCCAGCGAGTAGCTCGTGGCCAGGGTGTCGGCCCCGCCCAGGGCGCGGTCGGTCAGCAGGACGGCCTCGTCGGCGCCGCGGTAGAGGCTCTCGCGCAGGACGTCGGCGGCCTTGGGCAGGCCCATGGTCAAGACGGTTATCGTCGTGCCGGGGTGGGCGTCTTTGATGCGGAGCGCCTGCTCCAGGGCGTTGAGGTCTTCGGGGTTGAACACGGCGGGCAGGGCCGCGCGGTTCACCTTACCGTCGGGCGTCATGGCATCGGGGCCGACGTTGTGGGTGTCGGGCACCTGCTTTGCGAGGACGATGATTTTGTATCCCATTATGTCGTCTTATCTTGTTGGGTGAATATTTTTTAAGTGCTGGTGACAAAATTACTCTTTCCGCCCGAAATAGGAAAGCGGGGGGAGGGCTAAACGTTGGCGTTTAAACCATTATGCAGGCTACTTTTTGCCTGGCGGAAGATTGTGCGGGAAATCATTGTCTGTCAGATGGCATCCCTGAATGGCTCATTTTGGGGGGCTTCGCAAAAACAACCTGCCGATGCCCCCCACCCGACGGGCCGCCGTGGTGCGCGCGCCCAGTCGGCGATGGCTCGTGTGGCGCAAATCGCTAACTTTGCGTCCCATCCCTTTGTCCCCAATTTTCGCGGCAGGTGAAAGAAGTTGAGATATTTAGGGCCGACACGGCGACCGAGCTGAACCTGGGCTTCGCCGATGGCGGCATACACGCCGGCTTCCCGAGCCCGGCGCAAGATTGCATGGAGTGCGGCATAGACCTGAACAAGGAGCTCGTCCGCCACAAGGCCAGCACTTTCTATGGTCGCATCGTCGGAGACTCCATGGTCGACGTCGGAATCGACGAGGGCGACATCATCGTCATAGACAAGTCGTTGGATGCGCAAGACGGCGACTTGGTCGTCTGCTGTGTCGATGGGGAGTTCGCCATAAAGTTCCTGCGCGTCGAGAACGGCCGCGTGATGCTCGTGGCGGGCAACAGTGCCTACAGGCCGATTGCCGTGGACGACGACGGCGACTTTCGGGTGTGGGGCGTCGTCACATACACCATAAAGAAACGCAACGCCAGGGTTTAAGGCGAAAAAAAGATGGGATACGGCATTGCGGACTGCAACAACTTCTTCGTCTCGTGCGAGCGGGTGTTCCGCCCCGACCTGGAGGGCCGTCCCGTGGTCGTCTTGTCGAACAACGACGGGTGCATCGTGTCGCGCAGCAACGAGGCCAAGGCCATGGGAATCCCGATGGGCTTGCCATATTTCATGCTGAGCGACTACGACCCTCAGGGCCTGGTCGCCGTGTTCTCGTCGAACTTCGCCCTCTATGCCGACATGTCGAGCCGGGTCATGTCGATCCTGCGCGACATGGTTGGCGAGGTGGAGTCATACTCCATAGACGAGTGCTTCTTCCCTTGCGGGCTGGGCGGCGAGGAGCGCGCCCTGGCGGAGACGCTGCCCGCTAGAATCCGCCAGTGGACGGGAATCCCGGTGAGCATAGGCCTCGCCCCGACGAAGACAATGGCCAAGATGGCGTGCCGTTTCGCGAAGACGCACAAAGGCTACAGGGGCTTTTGCTGCATAGACAGCCACGAGAAGATGCGCAAGGCGGCCGCGCTCTCAGACGTCGGCGAGGTGTGGGGCGTCGGGCGCCGTTCGGCCAAGGCGCTCGCGAAAGCCGGCATCCGCACCGTCGCCGACTTCCTCGCCGCCCCGGAGGGGCAAGTCCGGCGGCTCATGGGGGTCAACGGTTTGAGAGTCTTGGGCGAACTGAGGGGCGAGGTCTGCCTGCAAGACGAGCTTGTAGACACCCGGAAGGGCATCTGCACGTCGCGCTCGTTCGCAAAGCCCGTGAGCGAGTGGGTCGATTTGCGCCACATGGTCGCCAACTTCGCCACGCTATGCGCGTCGAAGCTGCGCAAGCAGAACTCGGTGGCGTGCGTGGTGGGGGTGTTCGTGGCGTCGAGCCGGTTTCGGCCGGACGAGGGACGGCAGGGCGGCATGCAGAACGTCGTCCTGCAAGAGGGGACGTCGAACCACATAGACATCGTCCGGGCGGCAGAAATGGCAGCCGGGCGGCTGTTCCGCAAGGGGGAGGAGTATAAAAAGGCGGGGGTCGTCCTTGGCGGAATCTCCTCGGCCAACTCGGTCCAGCGCTCCCTCTTCGCCCAAGACGACTTCGACGGCGAGCAGCGACGGCGCTCCCTGTCGAAAGTCGTGGACGAAATAAACGCGGCGAGGGGCGCGAACACCGTCCACCTGGCTTCGCAGATGGTGACAAGGGGAGACGCGAAGGGGGCCGACGCGGGCGGCTCATTGCTGGGCAACATCCGCCGCGACCTCCTCAGCCCGCGCTATACGACGGACTGGGGCGACATTTTGCAGGTCAGGTGACTATGATTATTTTTGCCCCCATATGTCATCATATTTTGTCATAAGGAACAATCGGCACTTCGGCCCCTACGACGTGTCCGCGCTGGCCGACATGGTGGCGCGCGGGCGGGTGCTGAAGTGCGACATGGCGCGCCCCGAGACCGAGAGCTACGACGGCCGCATGACCGTCGGCGACTGTCTGCGCCGCGCCGGGGTGAGGGTCAAGGTCAAGAGCGGCGGCCCGATTCTCGACCAGCTCAAGGCCATCGGGGGCGAGGTCATACTCCCCAAGTCGGAGCTGGCCCACGGGGCGTGGAGGCAAGACACCACGCTTCTCATGATGGCCGCCGTGGGGCTGCTCCCCATCGTCGTGGAACTCTTCGGGTGGTCGTCGGTCCTGACGTTCTATTTCATCTCGCTCTACTTCTCCGGGGTCTGGGGCCTCTTCTTCTACTACCTCTTCAAGACGCGGCAGGTCTCCGCGCGGTCGGCCATAACGACGTTTTTCCTCACCCAGGTTTTCGTCTTCGTGGCGTGGGACGCTTTGGGCATCGTGGCTCTCAATCCGTTCTACGCCTTCGACGGCGACGGGGGGCTCCTGGAGCAGGTGTTCTTCTACGTCGGCGGCGTCGGCTTCACCGAGGAGCTGGCCAAGGCCCTGCCGCTGTTCATCATCGTGGCCCGCGCCCGCCAGCCGCTCGTCCCGCAGACGATGGTCTTCTACGGGCTTGTCAGCGGCATCGCCTTCGGTGTCTTCGAGGGGGTGCAATATCAGATGACCGTCAACGCCGAGCTCGACTACAGCCTCTCGTTCTTCGCCAACATAACGCGCCTGACGAGCTTGCCTTTTGCCCACGCCCTGTGGGCCGGCGTGGCGGGCTACTTCATCTCGTTCGCGCAGCTCTTCCCCGCCTACCGGTGGGCGTTGCGCGTCTTGGCGGTCTCCGTCCCCGCCGTCATGCACGGCGCCTACGACTTGGCGTGCTCCTACTTGGGCTTCGGCCTCGTGGTCCGCATCGCCATAATCTTCTTCTCGGCGCTGCTCCTCATGACCTACCTCAGGCGCGGCAGGGAGCTCCAGGTGCGCCTCTCCGACCTCACCCATGGCGCATAGCCTCTTCCCGCCTCTCAACTTGCCTCCCGCCCGGCTGCGGGTGGTCGGGGGCGCGGCGGGCGGCGGGCGTCCGTCGGTCTTGTGCCTCAGCCGCGGGCGCTACGTGGCTCTGACGCCGGAGGAGTGGGTGCGGCAGCACTTCATGTCTTTCATGGTCGGCAGCCTCGGCTTCCCGCGGAGCCTCGTGGCCGTCGAGGTGCCGGTGCTGATTGGCTCGTCGCGCCAGAGGGCCGACATCGTGGCCTATTCGCGCCGCATGGAGCCGCTCGTCATTGTCGAGTGCAAGGCGCCGTCGGTGAGCCTCTCGCAGCAGACGCTCAACCAGGCGTGCCGCTACCTGAGCGTCCTGGGCGCGCGCTTCGTGGTCCTGACCAACGGGTTGAGCCACTATTGCGTCGCCCTGTCGGAACGGGGGACGCCGGCATACCGTGAGGGGCTGCCCCGGTGGGAGCAGCTGGCGGACACATGATTTTGCGCGAAAAATGGGCTATCTTTGGCACAAAAGACCATCCAATGGAGAGAGAGATTAGCGAGGAGGAGGCCTGGCGGACGCTGACCATCGACGTCGACAAGATTATCGCCGCCAAGAGCAACGGCCGCCGTGTGCCGAGGTTCCTGGTCAACTACCTCAAGCGCACGATACACCAGGACGACATAAACCAATATATCGTCGCGCGGCGCAACTGCCGCGACATCGACTTTGCCGACGACATCATCAAGAAGTTCAAGGCGACTATGGATGTCTACGGCCTGGAGCGCGTCCCGGCTTCCGGCCGCTTCATTTTCGCCTCGAACCACCCCATGGGCGGGCTCGACGGCATGGCGCTCATAAGCGCCGTGGGGAGGCGCTTCCGCGACTTGAAGTTCCCGGTCAACGACATGTTGCTCTTCCTCAAGAACTTCTCCGGCATATTCTTGCCCGTCAACAAGACCGGGGTCACGGGCCGCCGGGCCGCCATGCTCATGGAGGAGGCCTTTGCGGGCGACAGCCAGGTCCTCATGTTCCCGGCGGGCCTGTGCTCGCGCAAGCAGGGCGGGCGGATAATGGACTTGGAGTGGAAAAAGGCGTTCGTCACTAAGGCCGTCGAGCACCACCGAGACATAATCCCGGTCTACATCACCGGGCGCAACACCAACTTCTTCTACAATCTTGCCCGCGTCCGCAAGGCGCTCGGCATAAAGTTCAACATCGAGATGCTCTACCTGCCCGACGAGATGTATAAACAGGAGGGCAAGCACGTCGACGTGGTCTTCGGCTCCCCCATCGCGTGGCAGACCCTGGAGGGGAAGCCCCCCAGGGCCGAGGCGCAGAGGGTCAAGGAGGCCGTCTACTCGCTTGGCGAGGATATGCGCCTGCGCAATGGCTGAGCTTCAGGGCGGGCCGTATGTCCCGATTGGCCGCGTCGAGTTGTTGAGCCATCCCCGCAAGACGGCGTTCCTGACGTCGCGCCACACCCCGCCGCTCTGCAACGACGCCATCCGCGCGTGGCTGGACGGCCTCTCGCCGTCGGACGATTGCGTCATGGTGGGCAACATCCAGAAGTTGGAGGTCGACGTCTTGCAGGGACTGCTGAAAAGGCGCGTCCCGGCTGTGCTGGTCTTGGCAGGGCCCTATCCCAAGATGTGGCCGACATACGCAGTCGAGGCCATCGGAGACGGGCTGATGCTCGTCGTCACCATCGCCGGCCTCCGAGGGCCGGCCGCGGACATGTATGCCATGGCGGAGTGGCGCAACAAATATATGATTGCCAACGCCGACCGCGTGGTGGTCGGGATGTGCCGGCCCGGCGGGATGCTGTCTAGGCTGCTTGTGGCGGCACGCTCGGTGACCTGCCTCAACGAGTTTCGGCAGGTCTGATGATATGCGGCGCATCCTTTGTCCCAACCGACAAATTTCATATATTTGCCTAGTGTTTTAACTAGTAACCGATAAAACAGCTCAACGACATGGCCATGGTTCTGACAAAGCATTTCCAATATGCCGGCACTGACGATTTCGATCAGGCTCTCGACACTCAAATCAACGAGTTCATTGCCCAAGAGGGCATAAAGGCCGAGGACATCGTGGACCTCCAATATGAGGGGCACTCGGCTCTTGGCGTGAACACCTATTCGGCTCTGCTCGTCTACAGGGTGGGCTAGGCCGCAAGTCCCGTTTTTGGCTCTCAACCAGCGCGCGTCTTGGCATCGCCGGGGCGCCGGAAAGGATAGGGGCGAAGCCTTGCCGGTGCTTCGTCCCAATTTTTTGTCGTGCCGTCACTCCACCACGAACACCTTTGTCTCGTGTGGCGCCACGCTCCCGACCCACTCCTTGCGCGCCGGCAGTGTCGTGTGCGCCCACACGTCGCGCATGGGGCGTCCGCCCGATATGCCTAGCGTCCGCAGCGGCAGCCTCACTCGTGCCTCGCTCTCGCCGGCGTTGAGGATCGCCACGGCGTGGCGCCCGCCCGCCAGTTCGCGCACGTAGACGTCGCACCCGTCCACCACCAGCGCTTTGCGCGCCGCCCGCCCCAGCGTGTCCTGGCAAATGGCCAATATCTCTGCGTTGAGGAGGATGCGCCGCGTCTCGTCGTCCTCGTTCAAGATGTCGTGGCTTATTTGCAGGGGCGACGCCATCATGCACCACAGGCTCATCTGCGTCTGATATTCCGTCCACGTGCATCCCTTGCCGCCCAGGTCGCTCGACGGCCCGCCGCGCCCCTGCAGGCCCACGACGAGCATGTCCATGTCGTTCCAATGCCCCGGCCCCGCATGTTCGGCAAGGCCCTCGGTCTGGCGCACTATGTCTACGATTCCCATGCCCCCGCGCCGCTCCGTGTCTTTCCACATGTCGCGCACGTCGTAGGTCGTCCGCCACAGCTGCCCGCCGGCCGCGCGGGCCCACAGCCACGGCCGGCGCGGCCCCCACTCGCACACGCCAAGCACGATGTCGCGCCCGCTGGCGTCGAGGGCGTCGGCCATGGCGCGGTAGCGGGCGAACGCCGTGGAGATGTCTTCGGGGGCCCCGCAGTAGTCATATTTGAGGTAGTCGACGCCCCAACTGGCGAAAGTCCGAGCGTCCTGGCTCTCGAAGCCGTAGCTCGCCGTGAGGCCGGCGCACGTCTGTCGCGACGCGTCGGAGTATATCCCCAGGCGGAGACCGCGCTCGTGGACGTAGTCGGCGAGGGCTTTCATCCCGTGCGGGAACTTACGGGGGTCGGGGATTATGTTGTTGCGGTTGTCGCGGCCACCCTGCCAGCAGTCGTCGATGAAGATGTAGTTGTAGCCCGCTGCGAGGTATCCGCGCTCCACCATGTGGTCGGCAATGTCGCGGATCAGGCTGTCCGAGATGTTTGCCTGATACATGTTCCACGTCATGAAGCCCATGGGGGGCGTCGGCGCGAGCCTGTCGCGGGGCGACCCTTGCGCCATGGCCCCCGCGGTGGTCAGCATCAGTAGCGGCAGGGCCGCTGCCGCAATCTGCGTCTTCCTGTTCATATTGGTTGTGTCTGTTTATTGTTGGTGTCTGTTTTTCGGCCTCTTGTTCTCCGCTTTTGCGAATTGAGATGCACGGTCTAGCCGAAGAATTTGGGTTGAGTGTTGGATGTGTCTTTAATAATGTGCTGTTTGTCGTCTGTGCAAAAGTAGCAAAATTTAATGTCGTCGCCGCCCCGGTTGACCATCCCGGCGTTTTTCGATAACTTCGCCCCGGCGTCTTCCGCTCCAGGACGGAGGGCTTGCACCCAAAAGCATATGGATTATAAGGGTTTCATCGGCGACGTCCGCCGTTTCATCGATAGTGGGGAGTGGCGTGACGGCGGCAGCTATGGCCGCCGCGTGCGCTCGGCGCTCCGTATCTTGCGCATCGTCGTCAAGACCATAAGCGAGTTCATGGAGCAGAAAGCCATGGTCCGCGCCTCGGCCCTGACCTACTACACTCTCCTGTCGCTCGTCCCCATTCTGGCCCTGGCTTTCGCCATCGCCAAGGGCTTCGGCCTGGAGAGCCTGCTGACGGGCTACATCCGTGCCAACGTGGCGTCGGCCGACCTGGCGGACTACGTGCTGACCTTTGCCGGCAGCGCCCTCGACAACGCCAAGGGCGGCCTCATAGCCGGTGTCGGCGTCGTCATGCTGCTCTACTCGGTGTTCAAGTTGCTCAACAGCATCGAGGCGGCGTTCAACGCCATGTGGTGCGTCAAGTCTTCGCGCTCCATGGTGCGAAAGCTGACCGACTACGTGTGCATCATGCTCTTCGGCCCCATATTGCTCCTCGTGGCCATGAGCGCCAACATCGTCTTGCGCTCTTCGCTCAAGAGCTATCTGAGCGGCGGGCTGTCCCCCCTGCAAGACGTCTTGGTGGAGTTCGTGCCCCTGCTGTTCCTCTGGGCGGTCTTCTCCCTGCTCTACCTCGTCATGCCCAACGCCAAGGTGAAGCTCTCGTCGGCCGTCATCTCCGGCGTCGTCACTGGGACGATATTCCAGGCCGTCCAGTGGGTCTACATCACTTTCCAGGTGGGGGTGAGCAACGCCGGGGCCATCTATGGCAGCTTCGCGTTCCTGCCGTTGCTCCTGGCGTGGCTGCAGCTGACGTGGACCATAGTCCTGGCCGGTTGCAAGATTGCGTTCTCAATCCAGAACGCGAGCAAATATGACACTGCGGCAGGGCCGGCGACCCCCAGCGCCAGGCTTCAGCGGACGCTCTCGCTTCTCGTCATGCGCCGCGTCGTCGAGGCCTTCGGGCGCGGCGAGAGGCGGAGCGGGATAGAGCTGGCGAACGATTTGGGCCTGGACCGCGCCCTCTTTTTCCAAGTCGTCGAGGGGCTTTGCGACGCGGGGCTCCTGGCAGAGGTCAAGACCGACGACAAGTCCGAGCGGACTTTCATCCCGGGGTGCGACGTGGCGAGGCTCACGCCGCGGCTGATATGCTCAAAGGTAGACGCCCTTGGCGACGACGCCAGGATTCACGTCGAGCGGACGGAGGAGTTCGAGCGGATGGAGCGCGAGGCGGACTTGTGGAGCCAGCAGCCCGGCTCGTGAGAATATATGACCCCGATGGCCTGGAGCAGCGAGTAGACCACCGTGGAGCCGACGAACTTCATGCCGCGCCGCCGCAGGTCGGCCGAGATGGCGTCAGACAGTGGCGATGTCGTCCTGCCCGTCTCGTAGATTGTCTCGCCGCCGCACGCCGCCCAGATATATTTGTCGAAGGAGCCGAACTCCGCCTGTAGGGCGAGGAACGCGCGCGCGTTGGCCACGGCGGCGCGTATCTTCTGCCTGTTGCGGATTATGCCGCGGTCTTGGCGCAGCTCGTCCATTTTGGCTTCGGAGAACTGGGCGACGCTCCGCGCGTCGAAACCGGCGAAAGCCCGCCGGAACGCCTCGCGCTTGTTCAGCACGCACTCCCACGACAGCCCGGGCTGGAATGTCTCCAAGAGGAGAATCTCATAGAGCCGGGCGTCGTCGTGCAGGGCCACGCCCCACTCCGTGTCGTGATATGCCACATACGCGGGGTTCGACGTGTTGCACCACCGGCAGCGCGGCTTTTCGTCTCTCGTCTCCATGTTTTTGCAAAGGTAGGGAAAGAGTCCCGGCCGGCATCTGCCTTTTGGGGCGGATTGCCGGCCGGGCGCATTTCGTTGTTGCGGACTGACGCGTCATGGGCGCGTGGGCGCTAGAGGCTCCGCCAGCCCATGAAGAGGCGTGCGGCCTCGGCAGAGTGGTGGTCTATGAAGATGCTGCCGCCGGTGTCGAGGGTGCCGATGGAGGTCATCTCGTCTTCCGGGAGCGTGAAGTCGAAGATGTCCATGTTCTCCCTCATGCGCTCCTCGTGGGTCGACTTCGGGATTATGATGACGTCCCGTTGGAGCATCCACCGGAGCGCCACCTGTGCCACGCTCTTGCCGTGGCGGGCCCCGATCTCGGTCAGCAGGGGGTTGGAGAAGAATCCGTTGCGCCCCTCGGCCAATGGTCCCCACGACATGGTGCGGGTCCCGAACTCGTCCATGATGCGCTGCTCCTCAACCTGTTGGCGGAAGACGTGGAGCTCGACCTGGTTGACGGCGGGGACAATCTCGGCGTTGCTGGCCAGGTCTATGAAGTGGTCCGGATAGAAGTTGCTCACGCCAATGGCGCGGACCTTGCCCTCGCGGTAGGCCGCCTCCAGGGCGCGGTAGGCGCCATAGCGGTCGCAAAAGGGCTGGTGGAGGAGCATGAGGTCTATGTAGTCCGTCTGCAAAGCGCGGAGGCTGGCGTCAATCGAGGCCTTGGCCTTCTCGTAGCCGTAGTTGGAAATCCACACTTTCGAGACCACGAAGATCTCCTTGCGGTCTATGCCGCTCTTGCGGATGGCGTTGCCGACGCCCTCCTCGTTGTGGTAGGCCTGGGCGGTGTCTATCATGCGGTAGCCGACGCGGAGGGCGTCGCTCACGCACCGCTCGCACTCCTCCGGCGTCACCTGGTAGACCCCGTAGCCCAATTGCGGCATCTCTACGCCGTTGTTCAGTTTCACTGTCTTCGTCATGTTTGAAATGTTTTTCTACGTCGCGAAGATATGACGCTGGCGGGGCGCGGGCAATACCTGTTTTACGGCGGCCGTTACCAAGATTACGGAATCTGGGCGCATGGGGGGGCGGGCTCACCCCAGCCTTGCCGCCATGCCCCCCGCCGCCACGAACGCCGTCGTCCACGCCGCCTGGAAGTTGAAGCCGCCCGTCACGCCGTCTATGTCGAGAGCCTCGCCGGCAAAGAAGAGACCCGGGTGCCTCTTGCTCTCCAGTGTTTTGGGGTCCACGCTTTGGAGCGAGACGCCGCCGGCCGTGACGAACTCGTCGCGGAACGGGGCGCGGCCGCACATGGCGACCGGGGTGGAGGTGAGGGTCGAGGCCAGGCGGTTCATGTCGCGCTTGCCAAGCTCGCCCCATCGGCGGCAACGGTTGTCGCCCAGGGCCCGCGCGACGAGGAACTCCCACAGCCGCGAGGGCAGGGCGGCGGGGTGGGTGTTGCCCACCATCTTGCGGGGTGCGCTTTCCGCCATCTTGCGCAAGTCGGCCAGGGCCTCGTCTGGCGTCTGCGACGTCCAGTTGACAATGAGGTCGGCCTTGTAGCCGCGGGCGTGGAGCTCGCGCGCGGCGTAGCTGCTCAGACGCAGTGCCGCCGGGCCGCTCATGCCCCAGTGGGTCAGGAGCAGGTCGCCGCTGGCCTTGAGTTTTGTCCCGGCAATCGACAGCGTGGCCCGGCAGACCACGGCCCCCATGAGGTCGTGGAGGCCCTCGTCGGCTACGGACAGCGAGAAGAGCGACGGGACGGCCGGCACAATCTCGTCGGCGTCCAGCCCCATCCATCCCTGCGCGCCGCTTTGCGGCATCCCGCCGGCGCATACGGCTACGGCGTCGGCCTCGCCGAGGAGGCCGGGGGCGTCGTCCACGCGGGTGCCGACCCTCACCTCCACGCCCATCCGCCGGGCGAGGCCCGACAGGCAGTCCACTATCGTCTGCGAGCTCTGCGACGCCGGGAAGACGCAGTGGTCGGGCTGCGCCACGAGGCGGACTCCGCGAGTCTCGAACCATTGGCGCGCGTCGGCCGGCCCGAACGTGTGGAACAGGCGGCGCATCAGCCTGTGACCCCTCGGGTAGGCCTCCGCCAGGTCGCCGACGCCCTCGAACGTGTTGGTGCAGTTGCACCGCCCGCCGCCCGACACCCGCACTTTGGCCAAAACGTCGCGGCCACGCTCCACGATGACCACTTCCGCCCCCGGCTGCAGCTCCTTAAGGCGTATGGCGAGGAAGAAGCCGGCGGCCCCGCCACCGACAATCACTGCTCTGCGCGTCTCCATGGCCTCTACCATTCGATTGGCGCGCGTCCCGTCTTCACCAGGTATTCGTTGGCCGCCGTGAAGTGCCCGCAGCCGAAGAATCCGCGGTAGGCGGAGAGGGGCGACGGGTGGGGCGCCGTCAGGACCATGTGGCGCGACTTGTCGATGAGCGACGACTTGCGGATGGCGTAGGAGCCCCAGAGCATGAAGACGATGCCGCTGAGCGACCGCGACAGGCGGCCGATGACGTTGTCGGTGAACGTCTCCCATCCGTGCCCCTGGTGCGAGCCGGCCTGGTGGGCGCGCACCGTCAGGGTGGCGTTGAGAAGCAGGACGCCCTGGCGGGCCCAGTGCGTGAGGTCGCCGTCGGTCGCCGCGGGGCGGCCCGTCTCCGCGCCAATCTCCTTGTAGATGTTGACGAGCGAGGGGGGGAGGCCGACGCCGCTAGGCACGGAGAACGACAGTCCCATCGCCTGCCCGTCGTTGTGGTAGGGGTCTTGCCCCAAGATGACGACTTTGACGTCTTCGGGCTGGCATGCGTCGAAAGCGTTGAAGATCAAGTTGGCGGGAGGGAACACTTTCGCCGTGGCATACTCTTGGCGGACGAAGTCCGTCAACGTCTTGAAATAGGGGGCGTCGAACTCCTCTTGGAGCATCCGTTGCCACTGTGGCGAGATTCTTACGTTCATCGGGTGGGCTGTTGCGTGGTTGTCGTTGTGGTGTCGGGCGGCGCGGCTTGCGACGTCGTGTCGGCCGCCTCCGCCATCATTTGCGCCCGGCGGGCCATGTCGGCTTCGCGCCTCTCCTGCTCCGTGGCCTCGTCTTCGCCAATCTTGACGGCGAAGTTCGTGTTCGCGTCGAGGCCCTCCATGCTCTTGAAATATTCGGGCATGGGCTGGCCGGACAGCAGGTAGGAGTTGCGCAGCACCGCCATGCGCATCATCAGCGATATCGTGTCGTTGTGCGCCAGCTTCTGGGGGGTGACCTGGCGTTTCAGCTTGGCCGTGGTGATGTCGACGTCGAAGTCCGAGGGCGTGCCGACAATGTTCACCCCGGCCTTGAACGGCAGCGGGCTCTTCAGCACCGAGACGTGATATCTCATGTTCATCTCCAGGTCCTGGGTGCCGCCCGCCGCCAGGCGGTAGCGGTCTATGCTGACCACGAACGGAAGCACCTGGACCCGGCCCGAGTCGAGCAGGACGTTGAGCGACAGGGTGTCGATGACGTTGCGGTCTTTGTTCTTGAACATCAGCTTCTTGCCAATCTTGCGGAAGCTGTCGTTGTCCAAGAGCGTCAGCTTCTGCCCGTCGAGGTGGATGGCGGCGCGGGCCGTGCCCACGACCACGTCCATGAGGCTGTCCAGCTCCAGCTCCGCCGCCACGTAGCAGTCGAGCTTGCCGCGCATGGGTTTCAAGATTGGCAGCAGCGAGTCCAGGCGCGTGGCCTGCGCCAGGGTCGCAATGTCGGTCTGCTGCCAGCGGGTGGACAGGTTGGCCCTGGCCCTGCGGGTGTGGGGCCACGCCTTATACGCCAGCGTCGTCACGGCCAGGGCGTCGCCAATCTTGAAGCTCAGGTTGGTCATGTGGGCGGCGCCGTCGCGGGTCTTCACAAGGCCCGATATGTCGGTCAGCTCCAGCTTGTCCCAGAAGAGGTGCTTGACCTGCGTCCTCATGTCCAGCTCCACGAAGCGGGGGACGAGAATCATGGTCGGCGGGATGTCGGGGCGGAAGAGCCGCATCGTGTCGGGCGGGGCCACGGCCGTGGTGTCCAGCTCCGTCTCCCTGGCTTGCGCTATGGTGGCGGAGTCCGTGACGACGGCGGCCATCAGCTCGTTGCAGTCTATCGTGTCGGCCGCCACGTCGAGGCTGAACAGCAACGGCTTGCGCCGGCGGATTGAGCTGAACGCGTTGCGGACGTGCCCGGAGACGCGCAGGTCTGAGCGGCCCGTCTTGACTTCGCATCCGTCGAGGCGGACGGTGTCGCCGTCAATCGTCATGCGGAGGCCGCGGCTCTGGATTGGCAGACGGAAGTGGGGGGTCTTGGCCCCGACGTGCCCATACTCCAGCAGGCCCGTGGTGTGCCATATGGTGTCGGCCAGGGCCTTTTGCCCGCCCGAGATGTGGAGGTCGCGGACGAAGGCGCCGTTGCCCACGATGCCGGCGAAGATGGTGTCTATGCGTACGTCGTGCGAGATTTCGGCCAGGCGGGGGGCGTCGGCTCTTGGCGCTATGCGGTCGTCGGTGCGGATGTTCTTGGCGAAGACGACGACGCTGTCGCCCTTGAAGAACACGCGGCTCACCTCGACCTGCCCCATCAGCGGGACCACCCGCGTCGTGTCGGAGCTGAAGACGGAGCGCACTTTGGCCTTGCCGCCGCGCACCCGCAGGTCCGCCGCGCCGGCCTTGACGCGGAGGCTGTCCAGGACGCTGCTCACCTCGACGGTCTGGTCGGTCCTCATGCGGATGTCGCCGTCGATGTCTATGTCCACGCCCGACGAGTCGTTGACAATACGCATCCTCTCCACGCGCACCCGCCCGTCGAGCTTGGCGTTGCCGTAGTTGCGGCGCACGACGTCCTCCACGGCGAAGCGGGTGCTGAGGTCGGCATCGACAATGCCGCTCATGGACGTGTTGTCGAACGGGATTACGCGCTGGAGGTTCTCCAGGTCTATGTGGGCTTTCACTTTGCAGTCCATGAGGGCTTTAGCCAGGAGGCGCGAGACGCGGACGACGGCCGATACCTCGCTCTTGCCGCCCTTGAAGTGGAAGATGTCGAGGCTGATATATGACGAGTCGGGGATGCTCTTGTCTATGAGCATGTTGAAGTCGGCCGTGAGGTCGTCGATGGGTTCCGGGCGGCCCTCATATTGTGCCTTGATGTGGTCAAGGCATGCCTTGCCGCACACCACGGGCATCTCCGTCGCCGACGCCATCCCGCGGATGTAGCCCCTCAAGTCCACGGCCCCGTCTCTGATGTCCACAGGGCTGCTTATCAAGCTCTTGGGGATTGCGTCGAAGAGCTTCGCGGCGCTGGGCGAGCTGAGCGAGTAGTCGATGCTGACATACGCCCCGGAGCCGTCGGGGCGAAGCCACCCGTCGAGGTCGATGTCCGCCGACGCCACTTTCATGCGCACGTCGCCAAGCTCGTAGCGCGCCGAGTCGGCGTTGAACGCCACGTTGCCGCTCAGCCCCAGGGGCATGCGGCGCAGGTAGCGCGTCGAGCGGTGCCCCATCGAGACCTTGCGGATGTCGAGTTCCAGCTCTGTGTCGAAATTGTCCATGGCGATGTCGCCGTCGGCGCGGAGGCTGAGGCTGTCGGCGAAGACCCCCACCTGGTCGGGGCGGTTGAAGTAGGCTATGCGGGCGTTGTTGACGACAATGTGGCGGACGCTCACGCGGGTGGCGGACGCCGCGGTGTCGGAGGGCGGGGCGGGGCGGAGGATGTCCCATGCGGCCCGCCCCGCGGAGTCCGTCTCCAGGCGGAGGCGGGGGCGCTCCAACGCTATGAGGCCGAGCCTCAGCTCGTCGCTGTCGCTCAAGAGGTAGCGGACGAGGTTCAGCCCGACGACGACGCGGTCAATCTGCGCCAGCGTGTCGCGCCGAGTGCGCAGGCTGGCGGCAATGGAGGCCGCGCTGTCGGCAAGGGCGGCGGCGGGCCTGTGGAATGCGTTGGTCACCACCACGCACGAGTCCAGTTTGACGCCAATGTAGGGGAACGAGGCGAAGATTGTCCCCTCGGCGTTGCCTATCGAGACCTCCGCGTCGAGATATTCGTGGGCGTAGGACTTGATGATGGGCATGAGGCGGTCGTTGGTCAGCACGAGGTTCACGACGGCCACGGCTAGCGCCAGAAGCAGCAGAGCCGAGCCCAAGAGCGCGAGCGCGATGCGGCGGGCGGTGCGCGATGCTTTGGATGTCATGTCTTTAGTTCGAATTGTAGACCGAGACGAGCCACTCCACAATCTTCCTGCGGACTGTCTGCGCCGGTTCGGCAAAGTGGTTTACGATTATGCAAAAGGCGGCCTCGTCGCCGTTTTTCAATGTCATATATCCGGCGTAGGAGACGACGCCCGACATCGTGCCGCTTTTGGCTCTGACGTTGCCCGCCAGCGGTGTCTGCCGGCCCATGTTGCCCCACGTCCCCTCGCGCCCCATGCGCGGCAGTGTGGCCATGAAGCTCTCGCGCTCCTCGGACTTGCCCATCGCGGTCAGCATCCCCACGACGTCGCGCGCCGACATGGCGTTCGCGGGCGACAGCCCCGAGCCGTCGCGGAGGGTGGGGGAGACGCCGGCCTCCCGCCTCCAGAACTTCTCGACCGTCTCCGCCCCGGCGTCCCACGACGCCCGCCGCGTCCCGCCTTGCGTGCTGAGGTGCAGGCACAGCGCGTCGGCGAAGAGGTTTATGCTGTGGAAGTTTGTCTGTCTGGCAATTTCGGCAATCGTGGGCGAGCGCAGGGTGAGGAGCGTGGTGTCGGGGCGCGGCGCGGTCGTGGTCCCCGTCTGGCCCACCACGATGCCGGCGGCCCGGAGCCGTTCCGCCACTTTGTCGGCGTAGTGCCTCTCGGGGGCCGGCATGGCCGAGCGCACGCGGAATGCGCCGCGCCCGCGCGGGATTTTCCCCGTGGCATACCACGTCGACGTCCCGGCCAGGCAGACGAAGCACCGGTCGGCTTTGCCGTCGTAGGAGCGGACGCTGACCCGGGGGCGCAGTCCGCCGACGTCGGGGACCACGGAGTCCAGGCGGCACTCCTCGCCGGCGCCGACGGGCGAGCTGAAATAGAGGTCGGCCGCGTTGTCGTCGGCCATGACGACCGTCGGCGCCGCGCCATAGTAGTTGCCCATGTCCTCCCACAGCCTCTTGGGGCAGTAGGGGGCTTCGGGGCTCAGCGACATGTCCACCCTCACCGAGCGGAGCGTGTCGATGCCGAGCGAGCGCAGGGAGGAGGCGAGGGCGTCGGCGGCGTCGGCGAGGCGCGGCGAGCTGAAGAACCGCGAGTCTGTCGTGGGGTCGAACGAGCCGGCAATTGTCAGGTCGTGTCCCGCCGTGTCTGTCGTCAGCCCGAAAGCCGTCTCCATCCGCGTCTGCGGGCCGAGGGCGCGCAGGGCGGCGGCGGTGGTGAAAATCTTCGTCACGGAGGCGGGCGTCAGCCGCCGGTCGCCGTCATGCTCGAATATCGTCTGCCCGCTGCTCAGGTTGACCACCGTGGCGGACGTCGAGGCTCCGGCCGCCATCTCCAGCGGGGCGGCGTCTTGCGGCAGGGCCGTCGTGGCCGCCGACAGGGCCAGCATCGTGATGGCTGCGCGGCGTGGCATGGGCGTGGCTATTGCATTTGCGCGTCGAGCGCCTCCTTTTGCCTGGCGCGGTGGAGCAGGTAGGCGAACATGGCCTCGGCCTTGGCCCTCTCGTCGGTCAGCTTCTGCGCCTCCTTGGCCGGGGCGGACTCCAGGGCGTCCATGGCTTTCGAGCACCACAGCGAGGCCCGTGCCGGGTCGTCTTCGCGCTCGTGCGACAGTGCCAGGTTGAGCATGGCCCTGACGCGGTCGGCCAGGCTCTTCGACTCCGTCGCCACGCGGTGCCACAGGTTTGCCGCCTCGGCCCAGTTGCCGTCGTCCACCCACGCGGAGGCCGCCAGCATGTCGGCCGAGTTGGTGACGTAGAGGCTGCGGCGGACGGTCTGCCACTCGGGGACGAAGGCGTCGGCATGGCGCCGCCCCGCGTTGTCCGCCTGCTCGGTGTAGCGGGTGTGGAGCGGCGGCAGTTGGTTAGCCACGTTGAGAGGGTCGGGGTCGCAGGCCGTGAAGTGGAGGGTGTCGTGGCGCGCCTCGAGCGGGAAGCGGCTGCTTGTCGAGGCCACAAGCTCCATGCGCGTCGTGGTGGCGGCGACGATGTCGCCGCATATCTGCGTCTCGCCGCCAATCACGGCGTTCGTCGCCGCGATGGTCGAGACGGAGCGCATCTCCGTGAGGCACAAGATTATGCTCTTCCGCGTCCCTCGGAGCAGGGTGTCTATCCTGCCCACGGTCAGCGCCCGGCGCGCGTGGAGGGCCTTGGCGCGGGCCTCGCCCAGCACCGTCCGGTCGGCGGCCAGGTCGGTGCCCGTCGGGGCGTTGACGGCCCTGGCCACGACGTAGCCGCTCTTGTTGATTGTCGCCGCCATGGTGCGGCACAGCTGGGAGCACAGGTGGTCGGCGCGGCCCTCGACGGCGACGGCCATGTCGGCGGGGGGGACGGTGGAGTCGACGACGACGGGCGAGGCCACGCCGTCGACGACGAGGACCGTGTCCACCCACGAGGGCAGGGTGTAGGCGGCGGGGCGGAGGACGTCGAACGTCACCGTCTTGCCGCCCACCGACGCGCAGCCCGCCAGCAGCGGTGCGGCGCAAAGGAGTGGAGCGAGAGTCTTCGTCATGCTGCGAACGGATGGCATACTGTTGCTCGTTTTTTTTTGATGTGGATGACTGTTTCCAGCGCCGCAGGGGTGTCCCCCGCGTCGGTCAGAGCCTTGTGGACAGCCGCCGGACGGCCTGCTCCTTCCACTGGCGGAAGTCGCCAAGCAAGATGTGCGCCCGGGCCTGGGCCACCAGGTTCAGGTAGAAGGCTATGTTGTGCTCTGAGGCAATGAGGGCGCCGAGCATCTCGCCGGCCACGAACAGGTGGCGGACGTAGGCGCGCGAGTAGGCCGAGTCGACAAAAGACGTGCCGTCGGGGTCGAGCGGCGAGAAGTCCGTCTTCCACTTCTCGTTGCGCAGGTTCATGATGCCCTGGCTGGTGAAAATCATGCCGTTGCGGCCGTTGCGCGTCGGCATGACGCAGTCGAACATGTCCACGCCCAGGGCTATGTTCTCCAAGATGTTCACCGGGGTCCCGACGCCCATGAGGTAGCGCGGCTTGTCGGCCGGCAAGATGCTGTTGACAAGCTCCACCATCTCATACATCGTCTCCGTCGGCTCGCCGACGGCCAGGCCGCCAATGGCGTTGCCCTCGCGCCCAAGCTCGGCCACCTCGGTGGCGGCGCGGGTGCGCAGCTCGCGGTGGGCCGCCCCCTGGACTATGGGGAAGAACGTCTGGCTGTGGCCGTAGAGGGGCTCGGTCTCGTCGAAGCGCCTCACGCCGCGCCGCAGCCACTTCATGGTCATGTCGAGCGACTTCTTGGCGTAGGCGAAGTCCGACTCCCCGGGGGGGCACTCGTCGAGGGCCATCATGATGTCGGAGCCTATGACGCGCTGGGTGTCGACGACGTTCTCCGGCGTGAAGAGGTGCTTCGAGCCGTCGATGTGCGAGCGGAACGTGACGCCCTCGTCGGAGAACTTCCTGTTGGCGCTGAGCGAGAAGACCTGGAACCCCCCGCTGTCGGTGAGGATCGGGCGGCTCCAGCCGTTGAACTTGTGGAGGCCGCCGGCGGCGCGGAGCACGTCGCGGCCCGGGCGCAGGTAGAGGTGGTAGGTGTTGCCCAAGATTATTTGGGCCTTGGCGTCGTCCGCCACGTCGCGGAAGTGGAGCCCCTTGACGGAGCCTACCGTGCCGACGGGCATGAATATCGGCGTCCGGATCTCGCCGTGGTCGGTCGTTATCTTGCCGGCGCGGGCCTTGGTGCCGGCGTCGGCGCGCTCAACCTCGAATCTCATCTTCTTGTGTCGTTGTCCGTGTGTGTCAGTGTCTGTCCTCAGCTCTCCGCCGCCTCCTTGCGGACCACCTGGTTGATGCCCTTGATTTGGCGGATGGAGTCCATGAGCTGCTGCAGGTCGTCGGTGCTGTAGGTGTAGAGGAATATGGAGCCGACGAAGATGCCGTCGTGCTCCTCGAAGTTCAGCGAGCGCATCTTGACGTGCATCTCCTGCGAGATGACGCCCGTTATCTCCGAGACGATCCCCATGCGGTCTATGCCGTTGACCACAATCTCGACCAGGTACGACAGCACCTTGTGGCTCTCCCACCGCGCCGAGACGATGCGGTCTCCGCGGCACGTCATGAGCCGTATGGCCGTCTGGCAGGCGCGGGAGTGGATCGTGGTCTTGCCGTCGCCGTCGACATAGGCCACGACGTCGTCGCCCGGGATGGGCTTGCAGCACTGGGCTATGACGTAGCGCTTCCGGGCCTCGTCGTCGTCCGAGATGACTATGTTCTTGCCTTTGGGCAGTTGAGCCTGGCCGGCCTCGTCGTCGGGCTTCTTGCCGCCGAAGTTGAGGTGCCAGATTTTGATCCACTTGTTCGTCGTCTTCTGCCGAAGCGCCTTCTCCAGGCCCGAGATGTCCGTGGCCCCGGTGCCGACGCTGTAGTAGAGGTCGTCTTTCGTGTCGAAGACGTAGTGGCTCAGCATCTTGTGCAAGATTCGGGCGTTGATGGTCAGCTTGACCTTGGCCAGCTCGTCGGCCACCATCTGCTCGCCGCGCTCGACGGCCCTCTTGCGCTCCTCGCGAAACGCCTCGCGGATGTAGGAGCGGGCCCGGGCAGTGGTGCAGAGGTTTATCCACTCATATTTGGGCCTCTGGTTCTCGCTGGTGATTATCTCCACCTGGTCGCCGCTCTTGAGGACGTAGCTGAGCGGCTCGAGCTTGTAGTTGACCTTGGCCCCGACGCTGTGGAAGCCTATCTTGGAGTGGATGGCAAAGGCGAAGTCCAGGGCCGTCGAGCCGGCGGGCATCATGCGCACGTCGCCGTGGGGCGTGAAGACCATCAGCTCTTGCGAGAACAGGTTCAGCTTGAAGGCGTCGAGGAACTCCATGGAGTTGTTCGACGCCGTGTCGAGCATCTTGCGGATGCTGTCCAGCCACGCGTCAATCTCCGAGTCGCCCTTGTCGCCCTTATACTTCCAGTGGGCCGCCAGGCCCCGCTCGGCGATGTCGTCCATGCGCCGAGAGCGGATCTGCACCTCCACCCATCGGCCCTGGGGGCTCATGACGGTGGTGTGCAGGGCCTCGTAGCCGTTGCTCTTGGGGACGCTCACCCAGTCGCGCAGGCGCTCCTGGATGGGGCGGAAGAGCTCCGTCACGACGGTGTAGATGTCCCAGCACTGCGTCTTCTCCGGCAGGTCGGTGCGGGGCTCGAAGACGATGCGCATGGCGATGATGTCATATATGGCCTCGAACTGCACCCCCTTGAGCTGCATCTTGCGCCATATGGAGTAGATGGACTTCGACCGAGCCTTGACCTCATACTTGTAGCCGTGGGCGTCGAGCTCTTTGCAGATGGGCCCCTGAACGCTGTCGATGACGCTCTGGAAGTCGGCCTTGTAGGTCTGGAGGCGGTCGTAGATCTCCTGGTAGACCTTGGGCTGCTCGTTTTTGAGGCTCAGGTCCTCGAGCTCGGTCTTGATGGCGTAGAAGCCCAGGCGGTTGGCCACGGGGGCGTAGACGTAGAGCGTCTCGGCCGAGATGCGGTAGCGCTTGTGGTCGGGCATCGAGTTGAGCGTCCGCATGTTGTGCAGGCGGTCGGCGAGCTTGATGAGGATCACGCGGGCGTCTTCCACCATGCTCACCAGCAGCTTGCGCAGGTTCTCGGCCTGGAGGGACTCCTGCTGGTCTATCACGGTGTCGAGCTTCGTCAGCCCGTCGACAATCTGCGCCACCTTGGGGTTGAAGATCTGCTCCAGGTCCTGCAGGGTCAGCTCCGTGTCCTCCACCACGTCGTGGAGCAGGGCGGCGGTGACGCTCGTGGCGCCGAGGCCTATCTCCTCGGCCACGATGCGGGCCACCGACACGGGGTGGAATATGTACAGCTCGCCGCTGCGCCGGCGCATGCCGCGGTGGGCGTCGTTGGCCAGCTCGAACGCCTTGCGGATCATCTGCACGCCCTCTTCGCTCTTGTGGCACAGCGGGTTCTGCACGATGATGTTCTGCACCATGTTGCGGGCCAACGCCTCGTCTTGCTCTGTCTTGTTCTCTTCGCTCATGTGGAGGTTTTTACGCCCTTGCGTTTCTCTTGTTCGCGGGGGGGGGGCTATCGGACGAGGGTTATCGACCCCCGGCGGCGGAGCTCGACGCCGCGCTCGTAGCCCTGGGCCCGCGCCACGAAATAGTAGGTCCCGGCGGCCGCCTCGCGGCCGTTCTCCCTGCCGTCCCATCCGTCGGAGGGCGACGACGAGGTGAAGACGCGCCGTCCCCACCGGTTATATATGGTCAGCTCGTAGCTCTTCAGCGAGCGGAACGAGGGGCAGAAGATGTCGTTCACGCCGTCGCCGTTGGGGGTGAAGGCGTTGGGGAACTCCAGCGCCGCGTCGCTCACGGTGATGGTCGTCGAGGAGTCGCTGCTGGCGCAGCCCGTCGCCTCGTTCGTCACGGTGAGGCTCACGCGGAAGGTGCCGGGGCGCTGGAACTGGTAGACGGGGTCGCGCTCGTAGAGGCGGGCCAGGCCGCCAATGGCCCACTCCGACACTGTGAAGTCGCCCCGCGACGCGTTCGCGAACTCCACCTCGGCCGGGGCCGACACGGCGTCGCCCTCGGCCGTGGCCTCGTTGGGGGCCTCGGCCCTGCGGACGCTGTGGCTGAACGACGCGCGCACGCCGGGGCTCGTCACGGTGTCGGTGGCCGAGGCCTCGTTGAACGCCTGGTTGACGGCGCGCACCGTCAGCGCCACCTCGCCGCAGAGGCCCTCCAAGATGGCCGACGGGCCGGCGGTGGTCAGCAAGATGCTGTCTCCCGCCTCCCATTGGAACACGACGCTCTGCCGCAGCTCCCTCCCGCCGAACGCCATGGGCGGGGCCACGGCCGAGGCCGAGGCGTATATGGCGTCGCAGTCCATGGAGTCCACGCTCAGCGCCGCGCCCGACGGCTTGGGGCTGAGCCACCACAGGCTCGCCTCGAAGCCGCTCGCCGTGGAGACGGTGTAGAGGCCCTCGGCGCCGACGCCCATGGTGTCCGCCGAGGCCCCGGCCGCGGTCTTCAGCTCGGTCGGGGGCGCGGCGCCGTCGGCGGAGAAGCTCCACGTGATGTCCGTCGGGCTCTCGGCGCTCAGCGTCATGGTGGGAGCCGTGCCGGACGTGAAGAGGCACACGTCGGCGCCGTCCACGCTCGTCCGCGCCGCGTGGCCCGCCGGCGTGAGGCGCTGCGCCGCCGCCGGCCCGCCCGCGGCGGCCAGGAGCAGCGCGCAGGCCAATGCGGCCCGCGGGGCGAGCTTGTCGGTTGGTGGTAGCAATGGCATCGGGCAGTGAATGGCTTGCTAAGATATGAAAACTATGCCGACGTTGCAAACGTCACCACTTCTCGTAGTCCGCCAGGGCCTCGACGCTCGTCTCCACGGCGTCGTCCAGGCCGGGGAAGAAGTCGTAGCCCGTCATGCGCTCCACTTCGTCGATGGTGTGCGTATACAGCTCGTTTTTCGACCTCTTGCGCCCCGCCGAGGTCACGCCCGCCTCGTCGCTCCTCTTGTCCTCGTTGCGGCACACGAAGCCGATGCCCTGGTAGTCGCCGTCTTTGCGGGTCAGGACGACCTTGAAGAACGCGTCGGGGATTTTCACCCTGTTGGCGCCAATGTGCCCCTGTTTGCTTTTCTTGAAATATATGGGCCCCGTCACAATCATCACCTCGCCATATTTGACGGCCCACGCGCGGCACGACTTCTCAATCTGGTTCCATACGCCCGTGTTGAGCTTCCCGGCCTGGGGGCATACGTTGGTGAGCAGGAACGACTCATACATGGCCTCCTCGTCCCACCGGCAGTCGCCGGCGGGGCACAGGTGCCCGCGAGACCATCCGCTCTTCTTATAGTCCGAGCGGTTGGCTTTGGGGTCGGGCACCTCGTCGTCTTCGTGGAAGGGGCTGGTCTTAGGGCGCTCCACGAGTTCCGCCGTCCGCTCCCGCGTCAGTATCCACGCCACCCAGTTGGCGTTGCGCGTCTCCTTGTTGTAGGAGACGGTGTAGGCCTTGCGCTTCAAGATTTGCTCCGGCAGGTCGGGGCGCGGCGCGGGGAGCAGCGAGGCGTCCGCCAGGGTCGCCTCCCGCGCCGCGGTCGTCTCTTGCGCCGCCGCCTCCCGCGCCGCGGTCGTGGTCGTGGTCGGGCGGTCTGCTTCCGCCGTCGTCGCCGTCGTCTCGGCCGCCGGGGCGATCAGCTCGACCAGGGCGCCCCATCCGTGGTTGTAGACGTAGAGGCCCGCCCAGAGGGCCAGGAGCAGCAGTGGCGCCAGGCGCTTCCACGTGTTGCCTCCGCGGCTTCCGTTTCGCTTTCTCTTCATGAGGGGTTTGTTTTTTTTGTGGTTGATTTTGTGTCTTGTCAGAGCAGGGCTATGAGCATGAACTGCACCACCACGACGCGGACGAACATGCAGAGCGGGTAGACCGTGGCGTAGCTCACCGAGGGGGTCTCGCTCCGCGCCGCGTCGTGGGCGTAGCCCAGGGCCATGGGGTTGGCCATGCCGCCGCACAAGATGCCGCATATCGTCCCGAAGTCGTAGCGGCGGGTGCGGCACATCAGGATGCCTATGATGACCACGGGCACGACGGTGAGCAGGAGCCCCAGGGCGAGCCACAGCAGCCCCTCGGGACGGACCACGGTGTCGAAGAAGTGCGGGCCCGAATCCAGCCCCAGGCACGCCAGGTAGAGGCACAGGCCGAGCTTGCGGAGCATGAAGTTGGCGCTGCGCGTCGTGAACGTTATGATGTGGAGCGTCGGGCCGAAGGCGCCGGCCAAGATGCCGACCAGGATGGGCCCGCCCGCCAGGCCCAGCTTGATGGGCGTCGAGGCACCGGGCAGGCTGATGGGGACCGAGCCCAGGGCCAGGCCCAGGAGCAGGCCCAGCGCTATGGAGCCCAGGTTGGGCTCCTTGAGGTTCTCGACGGCGTTGCCCAGGAAGTGGGCGGCGTTGTCCAGGTCTTTGGCGCGGCCCACGGCTATGATGCGGTCCCCGTAGCGGAGCTGCAGGTTGGGGGTGGCCAGGAGGCGGACGTCGCCGCGGCTGATGCGGCTGATGTTGATGCCGTAGGTGCTGCCCAGGTGCAGGTGGCCGAGCCTCTTGCCGTTGAGCTTCTGGTTGGACATCACTATGACGCGGCTCTCGACGTGGCGGTCCACCTTGTTCCAGTCTATCTCCTCCTTGTTCCAGTCCTCCGACGAGCGGCGCCCGAAGAGGATCTCCAGGGCCGAGACGTCGTCTTTGTCCATCACGACGAGGACGCTGTCGCCCTCGGCCAGGGTCGTCCGCGAGTGGGGGACGAGGACTTTGCCCTTGCGCCACACGCGCGAGATGATGAACTGCAGGTGGCTCATGTCGGTTATCTCCTGCAGCGACTTGCCGCAGACGCCGGGGTTCAAGACGTCGAAGCGGGCCACGAAGGTCTCGTCCGACGTATATTGCGACGCCCGGGCCGCCGCCCCGTCGCCGGCGAAGAGCCTCTTCAGCACAATCATGGCCACGATGACGCCGACCACGCCCAGGGGGTAGGCTATGGCGCACCCCAGGGCCACGCCCCCGCCCGAGATGCCGAACTGGGCCAGGGTCTGCTGGGCGGCGCCGAGGGCCGGGGTGTTCGTCGTGGCGCCGCAGTAGATGCCGACCATCTCGGGCAGGCCCACGGGCGAGAACTCCCAGAAGACCAGGGTCAGCGCCGTCCCCAGGCCGATGAGGCCCAGGCCCCACAGGTTCTGCCGCAGGCCCTCGCGGCGCATGGAGCTGAAGAAGCCGGGCCCGACCTGGAGGCCGAGGGAGTAGACGAAGACGACGAGGCCGAATGTCTCGACGAAGAGCAGCACCTCGTGGTCCAGGCTGAAGCCCAGGTGGCCCGCCAAGATGCCGAAGAAGAAGACGTAGGCCACGCCGAGCGACACGCCGCCAATGCGGACTTTCGACAGGAACAGCCCAAGGGCCACGATGGCCGACACCACGGCGACGGCCTGCACGGCGGAGTGGCAGGACGTGAGCCGGGCCAGCAGTTGCGATAACGACTCTTGCATCGGTTGTAGGCGAAAATTGCGCGGCTAAATTAGCAAAAGAATGCTTGTCCGGAGCATATGGGCGGGGCCTGCTTGGCGCATAAAGGGGAGAACCCGCGGCGGACATGGCGTCCGCCGCGGGTTCTCGTTCTGTGTCATCCGTTTATGGCCCGTAGGGCCGCGCTACCAGATGACGATGCGGTCTTCGGGCTTCAGATACATCCCGTCGCCCTCCGCCACGTCGAACGCGGCGTAGAAGAAGTCCAGGAGCGGCAGCTGGCCGTTGACGCGCAGGCGGCCCGTCGAGTGCGGGTCGGTCATGACCTGTTGGTAGAGGGCCTCCTTGCGGATGGCCCCGGCCCAGATGCGCGAATATCCGTAGAAGAAGCGCTGCTCGGCGGTCTGCCCGTCGATGGGGGCCGGCTCGGCCTTGCCCGCCAGGGTGTTGCGGAACGCCTGGTGGGCTATGTTGAGGCCGCCCAGGTCGGCGATGTTCTCGCCCAGGGTCAGGCGCCCGTTGCCTTTGAGCGTGTCGATGACGACGAGGTTGTCGAAGCGCGCCACGAGGCGGTTGGTCACCTCCTCGAACTTGGCGCGGTCCTCGGCCGACCACCAGTTGCTAAGGTTGCCCTCCTTGTCGAACTGGCTCCCCTGGTCGTCGAAGCCGTGGGTCATCTCGTGGCCTATCACGACGCCTATCGCGCCGTAGTTCACGGCGTCGTCGCCCTCGGCGTAGAAGAACGGCGGCTGGAGGATGGCGGCGGGGAAGACAATCTCGTTGCCCGTCGGGTTGTAGTAGGCGTTGACGGTCTGGGGCGTCATATACCACTCGTCTTTGTCCACCGGCTTGTTTATCTTGGCCATCTCCTCCTTGTGCTGGAAGAGGGAGACGCCAATGAGGTTCTCGGCGTAGCTCTTCGAGGGGTCAATCTCCACGGCGCTGTAGTCTTTCCACTTGTCGGGGTAGCCCACCTTGACCCTTATGGCGGCAAGCTTGTCCTTGGCGGCGCTCTTGGTGCTGTCGCCCATCCAGGTCAGCTGGTCGATGCGCTGGCCGAACGAGATGCGAAGCTGCTCCACCAGGTCCACCATGCGCTTCTTGGCCGTCTCCGGGAAGTGCTTCTTGACGTAGAGCTGCCCCAGGGCCTCGCCCATGCACCCGTCCACGGCGCCGAGGATGCGCTTCCACAGCGGGCGCATCTCCTCAGTGCCGCTGAGCTGGCGGCTGTAGAAGTCGAACGTGATGGCGTAGAGCTCGCTCGTCAGGCACGAGTTGAACCCCAAGACGGTCTTGAGGGTCAGGTAGTCGCTAAGGGTCTCCGGCGAGGCGGCCCCGACGATGCCGAAGATGGCGCCGAAGAACTTGGGCTGGCCGATGTTGATCTGCTCCACCTGGGCCCCGACGGTGGCGAAGTAGGTGTCCCAGTCGAAGCCCGGGGCTTTCTCCTTGAGGCCGGCCAGGTCGGTCTTGTTGCAGACGGCCTGCGGGTTGCGGTTCTCCTCCTTGCGGTTCATGACCTCGGCCATCTGCTTCTCCAGGGCGTAGACGGCCTCGGCGCGGCTCTCGGTGTTGTCCAGGCCCGCCAGGGCCAGCACCTTGGCCACCATGGCCTTGTAGCCGGCGACGATGGACTTGCCGTTGTCCGTCTCGTCGAAGTAGTAGTCGCGGTCGGGGAGGCCTATGCCGGTCTGCCACAGCTCGCTGATGTTCATCGAGCTGTTCTCGTAGTCGGGCGTGCGCCCAAAGGCGAAGAACGGGCTGGCTATGAACATGTGCATCGTGCCGATGGTCTTGGCGAACTCCTGAGGCTCGGCATATTTGGCGGCGCGGGCCATGTCGATGTACTTGCGGATGGGCTCCAGGCCCTCGGCGTCGCGGCGGGCAGTGTCCATGCCCAGGGCGAAGAGGTCGCCAATCTTCTGGGCCTCGGTCCCCTTGGCCGCATTGGCCTCTTTCGCCTCCAGGACTATGGCGTGCAGGTGGTCCACGCTCTCCTCATAGAGCATGTCGAAGGCGCCGTAGCGAGCCCTGTCGCCGGGGATGGGGTGGCGGGCAATCCAGCCGCCGTTCGTGGCGGTGTAGAAGTCGTCCTCCAGCCTCACCGTGGTGTCGCGGTCGGCCTCGGTGAAGCGCGCCGCGCCGTCGCCCTGGCTCGCGGAGCCGCCGCAGCCGCACAGCGCGCCGGCGGTGACGCCCGCCAGCAGAATCTGTCTAGTCTTCATGTCTTGTTCGTTTATGTATGTTCGGGTCATGATTGCAGTCCGTACCGCTTGCGAATTTAGCGTTTTATGCCGCGCCCGATTTTATCGTGGCGGAACATTTCGCCCGATTTTGAAATTTTTATCTTTGTGGTGGCAATCCGGGGAACACCCCCCCGGCCACGAGACGACAATGCAATCTTTCGGCTCTGACATAAGCGAGACGCGGCTCTGGGAGCAGTACCCCGACGTCTTGAAGACACTGCTCCGCGACCGCACCACCGGGCGCAACATCTTCTGGGCCACCGACAGCTACGCCGACCGGGGCGCCGGCTACCAATATTCCGACCCCATCACCGTCGAGGCCGTCACGGGCGACGGCGGCAGGGTCATATGCCCCAGGGTCCTCAAGAGCCGCGGCGCCAGGCAGGGGCGGACGCGCTCCATGGCCGAGGTCTTCACGCCCGCGTGGGTGTGCAACTTGCAGAACAACATCGTCGACGACGAGTGGTTCGGACGCGCCGGCGTCTTCAACACCGCGCCCGGCGGCGACGAGCGGCGGTGGGAGCCCACCCAGGGGCCCGTGGCCTTCCCGCCGGGCAAGACCTGGCGCGACTACGTCCGCTCCACGCGCATGGAGATAACGTGCGGCGAGGCGCCCTACCTCGTCAGCCGCTACGACACCACCACGGGCTGCCGCATAGACCTGCCCCGCCGCGTCGGGATGCTCGACCGCAAGCTGCGCGTCGTCGGCGAGAACACCGAGACCGAGGGCGAGTGGGTTGCCGCCGCCGAAGAAGCCTTCAAGGCCACCCTGGCCTACGAGTGGCAGGGAGACAACCTGCTCCTGGCCCGCGAGGCGCTGCTCGTCTCCTTCGTCGAATATTTCGCCGACAAGTTCGGGGGCAAGACGCCGCCCGTCGAGGCCGTAGGGCGCATTGCCGACATCGTCTCGTGGAACGTCTGGCAGATGGACGGCCTCCGCGGCGTGGTCCCCGGCAGTTGCCACAACAGGGTGGCGGGCGGGACGCCGCAGGCGCTCGAGCAGGAGGACTGCCCCGGGTGCCGCGACAACAAGGTGTCCCAACACAACGGGATCAAATGCATGCTCCGCGACTGGGGAAATACCGACCCCGAGACAGGCGAGGAAGATCCCAAGATTGAGTTCATAAGCTTGCTGACTAGAGTTCACAGAGTTGCAGACGAGGCAGAGTGATGTCTCACGACGGCCGGGTTTCGGCCAGCACTATAATTTCCGCTTGCGTATGGAGAAGAAGATAGAGGATATGTTTAAGCCTAAGTTCGGGCTTATATACGTTTTTGCCATCAACGACGAGTGCCACGCCGGTTGCCTCAAGATTGGCGAGGCGACGGTGCCTGGCGACTACACGCCGATACCGGCGTTGCCGCCCAACTGCGAGACGCTCAACGCCGCCGCGCGCCGCCGCATAGGCCAGTATACGTCGACCGCCATCCCCTACGAACTCCTCCATACTGAGCAGAACACTTGCGTCAGGAAAGGCAAGCAATACTTTATCCGTGACATGGACGTCCACAATGTCCTCCTGAGGTCGGGCGTCCGCCGCAAGACTTTCTGCGGGATGGAGTGGTACGTCTGCGACCTCGCCACGGCCGTGGCCGCCATAGAGGCCGTCAAGAAAGGGCGCGGCAGCATGGGGACGGCCGCCGTGGCCCAGGCGCCGCAGCCGCCAATCGTCTTCCGCCCCGAGCAGCGCCAGGCCATAGACAAAACCGTCGAGACGTTCAAGGGCGGCGGGCGCAAGATGCTCTGGAACGCCAAGATGCGCTTCGGCAAGACGCTCTGCGCGCTCCGGGTGGCGCGGGAGATGGACTTCCGCCGCACCATAATCCTGACCCACCGGCCCGTGGTCGACGACGGGTGGTTCGAGGACTTCAAGAAAATCTTCGCCGACAAGGCCGACTGGCACTACGGCTCCAAGAGCAAGGGGGAGACGTTCGCCAAGCTCCGGGCGCTCGCCCAGGGCGGCGGCCACATCGTCTACTTCGCCTCCATGCAGGACCTCCGAGGCTCGCGGCCGGTCGGGGGCAAGTTCGACAAGAACGACGAGGTCTTCGCCACCAAGTGGGACTGCCTCGTCGTCGACGAGGCCCACGAGGGCACCACCACCGAGCTGGGCCGAGAGGTCATCAAGAGCCTGCACAAGGGCGGCACGCGGCTGCTCGAGCTCTCCGGGACGCCCTTCAACCGGCTCGACGACTACTACGAGGACGAGACATTCTAATATCCGCTTGCGTATGGAGAAACTAGAGAATACGTGTAAGTCTGAGTCTAAGTTCGGGCTTATATACGTTTTCGCCATCAACGACGAGAACCACGCCGGTTGCCTCAAGATTGGCGAGGCGACGGTGCCCGGCGACTACACGCAGACACCGGCGTTGCCGCCCAACTGCGAGACGCTCAACGCCGCCGCGCGCCGCCGCATAGGCCAGTATACGACGACCGCCGCCATCCCCTACGAACTCCTCCATACGGAGCAGAACACTTGCGTCAGGAAAGGCAAGCTATACTCTATCCATGACAAGGACGTCCACAATGTCCTCAAGAGGTCGGGCATCCGCCACAAGGACTTCGACTATGCGCACGGCGCCAGCGAGTGGTTCGTCTGCGACCTCGCCACGGCCGTGGCCGCCATAGAGGACGCCAAGAAAGGGCGCGACAGCCTTGGGGCGGCCGCCTTGGCCCAGGCGCCAGAGCCAATCGTCTTCCGACCCGAGCAGCGCCAGGCCATAGACAAAACCGTCGAGACTTTCAAGGGCGGCGGGCGCAAGATGCTCTGGAACGCCAAGATGCGCTTCGGCAAGA
>CAZHOT010000016.1:0-2490 GCA_964534235.1 uncultured Marinilabiliaceae bacterium | reverse complement strand
TTCAAGGGCGGCGGGCGCAAGATGCTCTGGAACGCCAAGATGCGCTTCGGCAAGACGCTCTGCGCGCTCCGGGTGGCGCGGGAGATGGACTTCCGCCGCACCATAATCCTGACCCACCGGCCCGTGGTCGACGACGGGTGGTTCGAGGACTTCAAGAAAATCTTCGCCGACAAGGCCGACTGGCACTACGGCTCCAAGAGCAAGGGGGAGACGTTCGCCAAGCTCCGGGCGCTCGCCCAGGGCGGCGGCCACATCGTCTACTTCGCCTCCATGCAGGACCTCCGAGGCTCGCGGCCGGTCGGGGGCAAGTTCGACAAGAACGACGAGGTCTTCGCCACCAAGTGGGACTGCCTCGTCGTCGACGAGGCCCACGAGGGCACCACCACCGAGCTGGGCCGAGAGGTCATCAAGAGCCTGCACAAGGGCGGCACGCGGCTGCTCGAGCTCTCCGGGACGCCCTTCAACCTGTTCGACAACTACTCCGAAAGCGAGACATTCACCTGGGACTACGTCATGGAGCAGCAGGCCAAGGCCGATTGGGACGCCACGCACTGGGGCGACTCCAACCCCTACGCCTCGCTCCCCGAGCTCCGCATCCTGACCTACGACCTCGGGACGGCCCTCGGCGTCGACTACGCCGACGAGGGCGACCTGGCGTTCAACTTCCGCGAGTTCTTCCGCACAGGCGCCGACGGGGCCTTCGTCCACGCCCAGGACGTGGCGAGGCTGCTCGACCTCATGTGCTCCGGCAACCTCTATCCCTACTCCACCGAAGATTATCGGCAGATGTTCCGCCACACGCTGTGGGTCGTCCCCGGCGTCCGCGAGGCCAAGGCCCTCTGCGTCGCGCTCCGCGCGCACAGCGTCTTCGGGGCTTTCAAGGTGGTCAACGTGGCCGGCGACGGCGACGACGACGACGAGAGGGCCGACGCCCTGCAGGCGGTCAAAGAAGCCATAGGCCTCTACCCCGACCAGACGTGGACCATAACCATCACCTGCGGGCGCCTCACCACCGGCGTCTCCGTCGGGCCCTGGATGGCCGTGCTGATGCTCGCCGGCTCCAGCAGCACCTCCGCCGCCGCCTACATGCAGACCATCTTCCGCGTCCAGACGCCCTTCTCCTACGCCGGGATGTACAAGCATGTCTGCTACGCCTTCGACTTCGCGCCTGACCGGACCCTCCGCGTCCTGGCGAGCACGGCGCGGCTCTCGGCCAGGGCCGCCGGAGCCGAGGGGGGCGAGCGCAAGGCACTCGGCGAGTTCCTCAACTTCTGCCCCGTCATATCCATCGGCGGAAGCCGCATGGAGCCCTACGACGTGAACCGGATGATGGACCAGCTCAAGAGGGCGCAGATCGAGAAAGTCGTCAGGTGCGGCTTCGAAGACGGCGCACTCTACAACGACAAGCTCCTCCAGCTCTCCGACATCGACCTGCGCCACTTCCACGACCTCCGGGGCGTCATAGGCCAGACCGTCGCCACGCCCCGCCCGCCGGGCGTCGACATCAACAGCCAGGGCCTCACCAACGAGGAGTATGACGTCGAGGACGACCCCGGCGCCCCCGCCGCGCCAGCCCCCCGCAAGCCCACGCCGGAGGAGCGCGAGAGGCAGCGCAGGGCCAACCAGAGGCGCGAGGCCATATCCATCCTCCGCGGGATATCCATCAGGATGCCGCTCCTCATCTTCGGAGCCGACCTGGCCGACGAGGAGGAGGGCATAACCATCGACAACTTCACAGACATCGTCGACGACGTCTCGTGGGAAGAGTTCATGCCCCGCGGCGTCTCCAAGGAGCGATTCCGCCTCTTCAGCCGGTACTACGAGCCCGACATCTTCCGCGGGGCCGGCAGGCGCATCCGCGAGATGACGCGCCAGGCCGACGCCCTGCCCGTCGAGATGCGCATAGCGCGCATAGCCGCCATCTTCAACACCTTCCGCAACCCCGACAAGGAGACAGTCCTGACGCCCTGGCGCGTCGTCAACCTCCACCTCTGCGAGGCCCTGGGCGGGTGGTCGTTCTTCGGGGGCGACGACTACTCAGAGCCACTCGCCAGCCCGCGCTTCGTGGGCCGCGGGGCCGTCACCGGGCAGGTCTTCGCCACCCGCTCCGTCATTCTGGAGGTCAACTCCAAGAGCGGCCTCTACGCCCTCCTGGCCGCCTACGACGTCTACCGCGCCAGGTGCGCCGACGCCGAGGCGCGCTACGGGGCCGTCGGCGCCGCCTTCGCCCGAAAGCTGTGGGACGAGACCGTCGAGAACAACATCCTCGCACTCTGCAAGACACCCATGGCGCGCAGCATCACCCGCCGCACGCTCGTCGGATTCCGCGACGTCAAGGTCTGCGCCCGATACTACAAGAACCTCATCGACGACATCTCACGGCGCCCCGAGACCGTCGTCGCGACACTCAGAGGTGTCACGCTCTTCTGGGGGGCCGACAAACCCAACGTCATGAACATAGACGCCGTTATAGGAAACCCGCCATACCAG
>CAZHOT010000015.1:41761-81467 GCA_964534235.1 uncultured Marinilabiliaceae bacterium | reverse complement strand
TACGGCGGGTTCCCGACCACGGCGTCGAAGCCCGCGCCAGGGGGTCGGCACTAAAGACCAGGGCGCCCCCCGCCTCAGTGGAAGGCGCCATTATGGGGCGGGCGGCGCGACGGTCACCACAGGGGTACCCGCCCTCCAGTGCCGAGGTCGAGCGTCGCCGTGGCTATCCCGAGCGCGCGGAACACGCGGCTCATCGTCGCCAGGCTTATGCTGTACCCCCTCTCGATTCGGGATATTTGCGACTTTTGGACGCCGACCCGCCTGCCCAGCTCCTCCTGCGTCAGGTTCTGCCTCACCCTGTTCTCCCTCACGGCCTCCCCTATGCGGTAGGCGCGCACGGCCTCGGCCACCCTGCGCTCGTGCTCGTCCCTCTCGGGCGTCCCGACCTCGCCGAGGAGCTCGTCTTTGACCTCCTCGAAAGAATAGAGCTTGATGTCACCCACCTGTTCCATCGCCATGCTTCGATTTAAAGTAATGCTCCATGATGGACACGGCCTTTGCTATCTCTTTCCGTGGCGTCTTCTGCGTCTTCTTGACTATGCCGTGCGTAGCCACCACGAAAGCGCCCCTCTCCGTGTCCCAAAAGGCGAACAGGCGGTACGCCACTCCGCCGTGGAGGGTGCGGAACTCCCATATCTCCGACCCCTCAAGTTTCTTGAAGAGTTCGCTGCTCCTCTCGCCGCCCGCGACCCTGCCGATGTTGTACATGACTTTCTGCCGGGCTTGCGCCGTCAGGCCTTGGAGAAACGCCCTGGCGTCCTCCATCAAAACAAGTTGGAATGTCGTTGGCATTGCGTGCGCGTCCTGTCCTGCGCGAAGATAGCGAGGTTTCGCAAAGTGGAAACGCGGTCGTGCGGCGAAAAATGTGCGCCATGAAAAAAAACTCCCCCCCGCCTCAGTGGAAGACGCCGTAGTCGCGCCACCCCTGCTGGCGGCACCCCACGGGGTCGTGCAGGCCCGTGTAGACGAGGTAGCGGTAGAGCGTCGACTTGGCCACTTTGAGGCGCCGCGCCATGTCTGTCTTGCGCATCCCCTCGGCCAGGCCCCTCACGATCCACTCGTGGCGCGCCGAGCATTTGGGCGAGAGGCGGCAGCGCATCCCGCGCTGGCGGCCTATCGCCACGCCCTCGGCCTTCTTGCGGGCCAGGGCCTCCTTGGTGCGCTGCGAGATGAGGTTGCGCTCAATCTCGGCCGAGAGGCCAAAGGCGAAGGCCAGCACCTTGCTCTGGATGTCGTCGCCGAGCCGGTAGTTGTCTTTTATTGTCCACACGCGGCACCCTTTCGTCATGCACAGGTTGAGGATGTCCATAATCATGAAGAGCGTGCGCCCCAGGCGGCTCAGCTCGCTGCATATTATGGTGTCGCCGTGGCGCGCCTTGCGCAAGAGGCGGCCCAGGCGCCGCTTGTCGTAGCCCTTGGCACCGCTCGTGGTCTCCTCGATCCAGTCGTCGACGGCGAGGCCCTCGCGCTCGCAGAACTTGTTTATCTCGAAGCGCTGGTTCTCGACGGTCTGCTTGTCGCAGCTCACTCGGATGTATCCGTAAATCATTCTCGCGTATTGAATTGTGTCGTTTCTGTGTTACTTTCGCGACCATGCTCAGAAACATATTGCTTGTCGGGGCGGGCGGCGCCCTGGGGTGCGTGGCGCGCTATCTGCTGACCCTCCTCTTCGCCCGCTTCGCCTTGTGGGGCGAGGCGGCCGTCTTGGCCGCCAACGTGGCCGGGTCGCTGGTTATCGGCGTCGTGGCCTCGGCCGCCTGTGGCGGGGCCTCCCTCTTCGCCGCCGTGGGTTTCTGCGGCGGCTTCACCACTTTCTCCTCTTTCGCGGCTCAGACGCTCGCCCTGCTCCAGGCCGGCCGCCTCTTCGCCGCCACGGCCTATGCCTCGGTGAGTGTCGTGGCGAGTGTGGTGGCGGTCTTTGTCGGGTTCTATTGCGGGGGGAGGCTGTTCCGTTAGCCATGGGGGGGGCGACGAGGGGGAGTTCGCGCGGGCCGTTGCTCGCCTGCTTTCAGCCCGGGCGTCTCGAGGCCGGGACCGACGAGGCCGGGCGCGGGCCCCTTGCCGGGCCTGTGGTCGCCGCGGCCGTCGTCTTGCCGCCGGGCGTCGGCGAGGCCGACTTGCCCGGTCTCGACGACTCCAAGCGCCTCACCGCGGCGCGGCGCGAGGCCCTGGCTCCCATCATCAAGGAGGTGGCCCTGGCGTGGGCCGTCGCCGAGGTCTCGGCGGCGGAGATTGACCGGCTCAACATCCTCGGCGCGTCAATCTTGGCCATGCACCGCGCCCTGCGGGGGCTGGCCGTGGCGCCGCAGTTCATCCTTGCCGACGGCAACCGCTTCCGGCCTTTCTATGCCGACTTTGAGGATGTGGAGGCCGGGGAGTTCCGCCTCCACGACGAGGCCTCGCTCGTCCCCCACCGCTGCGTCGTCGGCGGCGACGGCAAGTATATGTCCATAGCCGCGGCGTCCGTCTTGGCCAAGACGCGGAGGGACGAGATTATGGCGCGGCTCGACGCCCAATATCCCGGCTACGGCTGGGCGCGCAACATGGGCTACCCCACCCGCGAGCACTACGAGGCCCTGCGGCGGCTCGGCCCCACGCCCCTCCACCGCATGACTTTCAACCTCAAGCTCGACGCCGGCGCGACGCCATAGTGGAGAGCAGGCTCCGGGCGGCGTCCCTCATGCCGCGGCTCACGCACAGCATCGTGACCACCATGACCGCGGCGTAGAGGCCCGTCTGCCACGCCATGCGCCACACCGTGGCCGCGAAGCCCGCCTCGCCGCCCGCCGGGACGTCGCCGCACAGGAGGTTCAGCGCGTAGCCCACGCCAAGGGCCAGGGCCGCGTTGCGGGCGTAGGTCAGCCAGTAGGGCCACGGGCTGCCGCCGAGCTTGATGCCGAACAGGTATATGGGCTTCCAGATCAGCACTATGGCGACAAGGCTGGAGACCACGCCGAGCAAGACGCCGCTCAGCCCCCACAGGCTGCCGAAGACAACGGAGAGGCCCAGGTTGAGCGCCGTCTCGGCTCCGGCGGCCCATACGTCGCCGAAGAAGCCATAGGCCGTCGTGAACTGCCCCACGGCGCTGCGCGACACGGCGATGTAGACCATCATGGCGATAAGGGCCACGGGCGCGCCGCCAATGACCATCTCCGTCCCCACCCAGCACTCCACAAAGGCGTCGGCGAAGACGTAGAACCCGTAGGTCGACACCGCCGCCATGGCGCAGTCGACGGCGAAGACCATGTTGAACGCCCGCATGACGCCCCTCTTGTCGCCCTCCGCCACGACGTTGCCCACGCCGCCCTGGATGCCGCCCGCCACGGCACCGAAGAGCTGCGTGAGGCCGTAGAAGATGAGCATGTAGTTGCCGTAGGCCGCCACGAGGGCCAACGACGAGAATGAGAAGACGATGAGCGGGCTGACGCGCGTCATGGCCACCGAGGCCAGGCGGTGGACGAAGACCTGGCCCATGCGCCGCTTCACTTCGGGATATTTGCGCATCAGGGCCCTGCCTCCCGGCACCCGCGCGTCGAGGTAGGGGTGAAGCCGCTTCACGGCGCGGCGGAGCAGGAGCGTCGAGGCCACAGTCCCCAGGAGCTGGAGGGCGATCCACAGCTCGTAGCCGTGGTCGGTATACTCGATGGCGACAATCTGCAGGGCCAGGCGGAAGACTGCCGGCAGGCGGTAGGCCCACGTCACGGCGTGCGACTCCTGGTTGGCCTCCAAGACGACCATCGGGTAGTTGATGAGGTAGGTGCAGAGCGAGGCCACCACCGTCACGGCGCACACGGCGTAGGCGTAGACCAGCGGGACGTCCTCGCCCGCGAAGATGCGCGGGAAGAAGAGCATCGCCACGCACGCCCCGCCGAAGAAGACGGCCGCCACGCGGCGGTATATCCATCCCTGCAGGGCCACGAGCTCGGCCACGGTCTGCCGCTCGCCGCCCGCCAGGGGGGCGTAGAGCAGCGTCGTCAGGGCCGTGGCGATGCCGAGCTCGGCAATGTTGAGCGACTCGACGAGCGACGTGATGGTGTTTGTCAGGCCCAACAGCTCCGCGCCGAGCCGGTGGATGAAGACGCGGTTCGAGATGAAGCCCAAGACGAGCGTCACGACATAGAAGAACAGCCCATACGCGCCGTTGCGCAGGCCTTTCTCCAATCGCGCGTTACCTGCCGACATCGCTCCGGGGGGTCTGTGCGGGTCAGTAGGGGCGGAGCGCCAGGGCCTCGGCTAGCTTGTCCACCACCTCCTGGAGCTTCGAGCCGAGCAGGGGCTTGAGCATCATCGGGATGTCGGCCACGAGGCTCACCTTGATGCGGCTCTCCGGCTCCGGCGTCTCGACCGGGGCCTCCTTGATCTGCACGAAGAGGTCTATGCCGACGGGCATGGCCGCCTTCATGGCATATTTGACCATCGAGAACGGCGTCCGCTCCGCCACGCTCACCGCCACGCGCCCCAGCTTGTCGACGGTGAACGCGCACTCGTCTGCCGAGACCTCCACGTCTTTGGGCGCCATCTGCTCCGGCAGGGCCTGGCGGAGGCGGCTCATGTCGGCCAGGAAGCTGTAGATGGCCTCCGACGAGCCTTTGGCCACCTTTATCTTGCTCTCATATTTGCTCATCGGGCCGCCTCCCTATTTGCGCCAGTTGGCGGGGTCTTTGCGCCACTCGCGGAGCGCGTCGATGTCGGCCTCGCCCACGTAGCCGCGGCTCACGGCCTCGGCAATGAGGTCGTCGTAGTTGCTGAGCGTCGTCAGCTCCACGCCGGCCTCCTCGAACGCCTTGGCCGCCGTCGGGAACCCGTAGGTGAAGATGGCGAGCATCCCCGCCACGGCGGCGCCGGCACCGCGCAGGGCGGCGACGGCCTTGAGCGAGCTGCCGCCCGTCGAGATGAGGTCCTCGACGACCAGCACCCTCTGCCCCTCGCGCAGGTCGCCCTCGATGAGGTTGGCCATGCCGTGGTCTTTCGGGGCGGAGCGGACGTAGACGAACGGCTTGCCGAGCAGGTCGGCCACCAGGGCGCCCTGGGCTATGGCCCCCGTGGCGACGCCCGCCACGACGTCGATGTCGGGATATTGGGCCCGGGCCAGGTCGGCAAAGGCGCACTTGATGAGGGTCCGGATGTCGGGGTGGGAGAGTGCCTTGCGGTTGTCGCAATAGATGGGCGACTTCCACCCCGAGGCCCACGTGAAGGGCTCGGCGGGGCGCAGCTTTATCGCCTCGATGTCCATCAGCCTGCCGGCTATGACGGTCGATGTCGTGTTGCTCATTTCCTTTTTTCGCTGAATATCTTGTTGTCGTGTAGTGCTTAGAAGCGGTATGCCACGCCGGCCTGCGCCAGGCCGTGGGTGCCGAAGCCGGCCTCGACGAAGCCGCACAGGCGGCGGCCCACCATCAGGCCCAGGGGCGAGGCCTGGTAGCCGACGTAGCGCGACTTGGCGCTGCGGACGTCGTAGCCCAGGCGGGCCGTGTCGTCGAAGCTGTCGCCGATGAACGTCAGGCCTATCGCCGCCTTGCTGTAGAGGCACACCATGCCGCGCTCGAGCCAGTTGAAGCGAAGCAGGGGGGTGAGGCTCACGTAGCGGCAGGTCAGCTCGCCCACCTTGCACTTGCCCTGCCCTGCCAGGAGGGCCACGCAGTCCTGCCGCGTCTGCTCGTAGGAGAGGGCCACGCCGAAGCTCACCAGGCGGCCGCGGCGGTGGGTGAACTGCGCCGTGACGGACCCGATGCTCTCGCGGTTCGCAGTCTCGACGTTGCTCCGCGTCACGTCGCCCATCTCGACGTCGCCCAGGGCGTCGACGACGGCCACGCAAGACATGAAGCCGTAGCCCACCTGCCAGTCGTTCTGCTTGTAGCCTTTCTTCCACTGCGCCGACGCCTCGGCGCACAACAGGGTCATGCCCGCCGCGGCGAGAAACATGGCCACACGAGAGGATATGCGTCCCATTCCGTTGCGCCTCGTTTTAGTTTTCTTGGTCTGTGGCGCAAAGATACAACAAAATGGCTCATCCCATCTTGCCCGTCTCGAGCTCGTGGCGCGGGAGAGGGTATGCGCAGGCGGGGGGGGGGCGGCGAGCAGAGCCGTGTCCGCTCGTCGGCAGTTTGGCTTACGCCTTCATGCGATGGTTGGCGCGTGCCGCCCCCCCCCCACTTGCGCGCATCCCCTGCGCTTCTGCTTCCGTTTGGCAGTCCCGGCCCGCCTTTGGCTTACGGTTTCGACGGCGGCGGCGCCTCGTTGCTTATGGTTGTCCTAATGGTAAATAATCTTGCCTAAAATGTTGCATATGTCTCTTGGTTTTATTATATTTGTCTCGCAAAGGTTGGTAGAACACTGCACACGATGGTCGTTTTGACGCATTTCGCCCCCCCCCCCCCCCATGTGGGGCGCGGTCGGTTGTTGCCCGTCCCCGCCGGGGGGGGGCGGCGTCTCGTACGGTGTCTCCTCGTCGCCTCTCTTCGTAGTGGGCTGATTCGTCTCGTCCGGCGGCTGTTCCGCCGCCGGCTGAAGCCCCCGCTTCTCCTTTAGCGGGGGCGGGTGTCGTCGTGCGCCGCGCTTTCCTCTTTCGGCTTTCTTTTTTCTCTCTCTTTCTCTCCGGGTGGCCTCGCGCCTCCTGGCGCGGGGGGTGTCGTCTTGCCCCTCTCCCCAAGAAAAAAGACGCAAACACATAACCAATCCTTAAAATCTACATCTAGCAATGAGAGCATTCAGTTTTGCCATTCTCGTGGCGGCTCTGTCGTTGCCCCCCTCGGCCGCGTCGGCGGGGTGGGGGAGCGCCGCCGCGGCGGCGCAACAGCGGCAGGACGCCGTGGTGGGCGTCGTCTCCGACCGTCACGGGCCCGTGGTGGGAGCCGCGGTCTTGGTCCGCGGCACGACCGTAGGCGCCGTGACCGACGCCGACGGCCGCTTCAGCCTCGACGGGGTCCGCCGCGGCGACGTCCTCGTCGTCTCGTTCATTGGCTACGTCTCGCAAGAGGTGGTCTACGATGGCCAGGCCTCCGTCGACGTCACCCTCGTCGACGAGGCGCAGGAGATGGGCGAGGTCGTCGTGGTCGGCTACGGCACCCAGCGCCGCGCCAACCTCACCGGCGCCGTGGAGCAGGTGGGCGGCGACGTCCTGGAGAGCCGCCCCATCTCGAACATCGGCCAGGGCCTCCAAGGCGTCATCCCCAACCTCAACGTCACCCCCGGCGGCGGCGCGCCGGGCCAGGCGGCCTCCTACAACGTCCGCGGCACGACGAGCCTCAACGGCGGCGGCCCGCTGGTCTTGGTGGACAACGTCCAGATGGACGCCAACCTCGTCAACCCCGACGACGTGGCCTCCATCACCGTCCTCAAAGACGCCGCCTCGGCGGCCATCTACGGGGCCCGCGCCGCCTATGGCGTCATCCTCATCACCACCAAGCAGGGGCGCAAGGACACGCGGCCACGCGTCTCGCTCAACGCCAGCGGGTATTGGCAGAGCCCCGCCGTCCGCGTCACCAACGTCAGCTCGATGGAGTACTTGAACATGATAGACATTGCCTATCAGAACTCGGGCGGCTCGGGCCACCTCTTCGACAGCCGCATCTACGACTATGCCGAGCGCTACGCCAACGGGACGTTCCCCTACGCCGAGTTCTTCATCGAGGACTCCAACCTCTCGCTCAACCAGTGGCAGTATGTCGGCAACACCGACTGGTTCAAGGAGCTCTATAAGACCTCGTTCAGCCAGATGTACAACCTGAGCATGAGCGGCGGCTCGGAGCGCGTCACATACTACGCCTCCGTCGGCTTCAACGACCAGGGCGGGATGCTCCGCGCCGGCAACGACTTCTACCGCAAGTTCAACGCCAATGTCAACGTCTCGGCGGACATCACCAAGTGGCTCAACGTCTCGGGCAAAATCATGCACACCTACACCAAAGAGCGGCATCCGCTCGGCGGCACGACGAGCATGAACTCCACGGCCTACAGCGGCCTCTCGGCCTACTCCGGCCAGCTCAAGAACGACCTCTCGCCGCTCATGCCCGTGCGCCACACCCACACGGGGCGGCTCGTGCGCCAGGAGGGGGCGGCGCCAATCGACGACGCCGCGCTCGGCATCGTCACGCAGGGCAACTACGTCTACGTCGACGAGGGCGTCCACTACTTCGCCGGGCAGGGCAGCTACACCAACCCCGTGGCAATCCAGGAGCAGGGGGGCAACGGAAACTACAAGACGAACGACCTCTGGGCGACCGGGGCCGTGCGCGTCACGCCCGTCGAGGGACTGACGGTTAACGCCGACTACACGTTCAACTTCTACAACCAGGGCACCAAGCAGCACGTCATGAACTTCTACGACTACCGCGCCGTGGCCGGGGCGGAGGGATATTACCCCTGGACGAACCCCAGCAGCGTCACCCTGACCAACGCCGAGGACTACTACACGGCCCTGAACGCCTACGCCGAATATCTGAAGACGTGGGACGACACCCACAATTTCAAGGTCCTCGTGGGCTACAACCAGGAGTATAAGCACACCAAGAGCTTCTGGGTGGGCCGCCGCAACCTCATTGTCAACACCATGCCCGTCCTCACGCTCGCCACGGGAGACCGCAACCAGAGCTTCTCGGAGAGCCACTGGGCAGTGCAGGGCGTCTTCGCCCGCGTCAACTACGACTTCGCCCAGCGCTACCTGCTCGAGCTCAACGGGCGCTACGACGGCAGCAGCAAGTTCCCCTCCGCCGACCGCTTCGCCTTCTTCCCCTCGGTCTCGGCCGGGTGGCGGATCTCCGAGGAGGGATTCTTCGGCGGCGCCCGCGAGAGCGGCCTCTTCTCCAACCTCAAGGTCCGCGCCTCCTTTGGCTCGCTCGGCAACCAGAACGTCTCCGGCAACTTCCCCTACCTGGCCGGCTATGGCGTCAACGCCAGCTACGGGATGCTCCTGGGCGGCGAGAGGCCCGTGGCCATTTCGGCCCCCGGCCTCGTCTCCGGCTCGCTGACGTGGGAGAAGGTGACGCAGGTCGACGTCGGCCTAGACGCCACCATGCTCGACGACCGTCTCAACGTCTCGTTCGACTGGTATCGGCGCGACACCCGCGACATGCTCACACCCGGCCAGTCGCTGCCCGCAGTGCTCGGCACGAGCGTCCCCGTCGAGAACGCCGCCGACCTCAAGACGGTCGGCTGGGAGCTGACCCTGGGCTGGAACGACCGCTTCGACAACGGCTTGTCATACCACGTCAAGGGAGTCCTGGCCGACTACCAGGGCGAGATAACCAAGTTCACCAACGACGCCGGCCTCATCTCCTCCAACTACGTCGGCAAGAAGATTGGCGAGATCTGGGGCTACACCTCCAACGGCCTCTTCCAGAGCCAGCAGGAGGTCTCGGCCCACGCCTCGCAGTCGCAGGTCTGGGGCGGGGCCTGGGGCCCGGGCGACGTCAAGTATGAAGACCTCAACGGCGATGGGGTCATAGGCTACGGGAGCAACACCCTCCAGGACCACGGCGACCTCTCCATCATAGGCAACAACACGCCGCGCTTCAGCTATGGCGTGACGGCCGGCCTGGAGTGGAAGGGCGTGGACTTCGAGATGTTCTGGCAGGGCGTCGGCAAGCGCGACTTCATGCCCTCCGGCAGCGCCTTTTGGGGCTTCACGAGCCGGTGGGACACGCCGCTCAAGCCCGCCCTCGACTACTGGACGCCCTCGAACACCGGGGCCTACTTCCCCCGCCCGGGGTGGCAGAACAGCGGCAACCGCCAGACTAGCACCCGCTACCTGCAAAATGCGGCCTACTGCCGCCTCAAGAACGTCGTCTTGGGCTACACGTTCCCGTTCGAGGGTCTGCGGCGGGCGGGTGTGGACAGGCTGAGGGTCTACGTCCAGGGCGAGAACCTGCTGACCATGACCAAGCTCATCGAGAGCTTCGACCCCGAGACAATCAACAACATGACCTATCCCATAGCCCGCAAGGTCTCCGTGGGGCTAAACCTGACGTTCTAATCTTTTTTGAATGCGTACAATCATGAAAGCTAGATATTTGTTCGTGTCGGCGGCCCTGACGGGCGCTCTTGCCGCCTGCAACTTCGCCGACCTCGACCCCATCGACTCGCTCACCGACCAGTCCTATTGGACGTCGGTCAACGACCTCAAGCTCTACGCCACGAGCCTCTATGGCAACCTCGACGCCCCCGGGGTCGGCAAAGACGCCGTGAGCGACCACCACGTCACGACGAGCTACAGCGCGTGGCTCTTCGACGAGAGCATCGTGCCGGCCTCCGGCGGGGGGTGGGACGCCGGCTCGTGGTCCAACATCCGCTCGTGCAACGTCTTCCTGAGCCGCTACCAGCGCGTCGCCGGGGCTGAGGCCGACATCAACCGCTACGTGGCCGAGGTGAGGTTCTTCCGGGCGCTCGACTACTACGGCAAGGTCAAGACCTTTGGCGACGTCCCGTGGTATGACTCCGAGCTCCAGACCACCGACACCGAGCAGCTCTACAAGGCCCGCGACAGCCGCGACTTCGTCCTCGGCAAGATCATCGAGGACCTCGACTTCGCCATCGCCTGGCTCCCCGACGGCGGCAGCGAGGAGAGGGGCCGCCTCTCCAAAGACGCCGCGAGGCAGCAGCTGGCGCGCGTGTGCCTCTATTTCGGCACCTACAAGAAGTACCACGCCGTCGGTGGGTCTCCGTCGAGCGCCGACCTCCTAGTGCGGGCCCGCGACCTCACGGCGGCCATCATGGCCACGGGCCGATACTCCATCGTGCAGGGCAGCGACAACGGCGCCAGCCAGATGCCGTTCGACGGCTATCCGCTCCACTACTCCAACCAGTTCGTGCAGGCCGACCTGTCGGGCAACGCCGAGTGCATCTTGGCGCGCTACTACTCTTTCGGCGAGGTGACGCACGAGACGGGCCGTCAGGCCGGCAGCACCGGCATTGGCCTCAGCCGCGCCTTTGTCGAGAGTTTCCTATGCACCGACGGGCAGCCCATCTCTGTCTCCACTCTCTATCAGGGCAACAAGGACAACGCCACGCTCGAAGACGAGTTCACGGGACGCGACCCGCGGATGTATCAGATTGTCGACAACCCGCACAAGCCCTACCTCATCACCAACGGCGTCCGCGAGGTCAACGCGCGCCCCAACGTGGCCTCCAACGAGGCCGTGACGGGATACCCGTGCGTCAAATATCGCAGCCCCTTGCAGAGCCAGTGGGAGGCGCGCTCGACGGACTACGACTGGTTCGTCTACCGCTACGCCGAGACGCTCCTCATCAACGCCGAGGCGCACGCCGAGCTCGGCACCTGCACCCAGGAGGTCCTCGACCGAACGATTAAGCCCATCCGCGACCGCGTCGGGATGCCGGGACTGAACGCCACGCCCGTGCGCGACACGCAGGGCGTAGACTACGGCTACGACGTCTCCGACCTCATCCGCGAGATTCGCCGCGAGAGGGGCATAGAGCTTGTCTGCGAGGGGCATCGCTATGACGACCTCGTGCGGTGGAACGCCATGAAGCTCCTCGAAGACCCCAAGACCGTCTTCGGAATCAGGATTACCGACGCCGTGCGGGCCGACTACGCCGCCAACAACGTCACCTTTGGCGGTGCCGATGGGCGCCCCACGGCCGAATATCGCGGCAGCACCTACCTCTACCAATATGCCGCCTCGAAGCCCCTCGGCGCCGACGGCTCGCTGCCGGCAGGCCGAAAGTGGTCGGCGACCGACAAGCGGTGGCTGAACCCATTGCCTACCGACCAACTGACGCTCAACCCCAACTTGGGGCAGAACCCGGGCTGGTAGGGAGAGGCCATGCGACCTTTCTTCATAGTGTGTAGGAGACGGGGGGGCGCGGGGCGTCCGGGTTTGTTGCCCGGGCGTCCCGCCTTTTTTCTGTGGGGCAACCTCCTCTCGTCGCTTTCTTTAACCAAAATTCACCATTGCGGGGCGGAATGTTGCGACCGATGCCGCAGAATATGCGACGAATGGCTGTTTTTTCGATGTTCCATACTCTTACGTAAATCTCGTATGCCGTTCGGTGTCGCGTCTCGTTAGTGAGGCCCGGATGCTTTTGTCCGTTAGGTCTTTAGCCGTGGTGGCGTTAAGTTTTTGTTTGCGTGTTGTGCGCCCCTTTTGTTCTGTGCCTGTTCGTTTTGTCTCATAGTTAAATGTGTTAATCGGGGCTTCGGATGTCAACGCCGTGTGTAATTTTGTCCGTACGGAGAGTACTAAAGCCCCCATCCCTACGTTGAGTTGAAGGCGCCGCGTCAACGCAGTTATGAGAGACTTGCCGTATTGAGAGCTTTAACTATTGTTCAATGAAAAGGATTATTATTCTGTTCGTTGGTGCCTTGGCGGCACTGTTTTCGTCTTGCTTTGTCTTCGCCTCGGCCCAGGAGGCCACGCCGCGCCCCGACGGCTACAAGAGGCTGGTCTTGTCCTATGAGTGTCAAGACGGCGACTTTGAGTTGGAGGGCGAGTTGCCCGCCAAGGGGCTTTCGGTGGGTTTCGTCCGCGGGGTCTTGCTGGGCGGCGGCGAGCGCGTCGCCCTGGAGTTCGGCGGGAAACTAGCCTGGACCCACGGCGTGGACAAGGACTGGGGCTACAACATCTCGCGCAGGGACTTCCTCTCCGCCGTCTTGCCCGTCAACGTCTCGTACCGTCTGCGCCTCGCCGGGGGGAATTTGGTCGTGGCGCCCTATCTCGGCCCGACGTTCCGTTTTAACATCGTCGGGCGGCACGACTACGAAGTCTGGGGGCACGCCCATTCGGTCAACTTCCTCAGCCGGCGCGAGGATACGCCCGCCAGCATATTCCAGTTTGGCGGAAATGTCGGCATCGGCTTCTGCCTCAGAGGTCTCTATGTCGGCTACGCCTATCAGCACGACTTCACGGCCTACGCCGAGCGTCTGCGCTCGCTCGAATATCCAAACTTCAATGGGGAGTTTCGGACGCGCAACCACGTCGTCTCCGTAGGTTTCGAGTTCTGACGCAGGATAATATCACAAAAAGATGCGGCGCGCCGACCACTCGGCGCGCCGCATCTTTAGTTTTTTTGGGGGGTCACATTGCCGACCGGAACTGCCGCAGGAAGCGCACGTCGTTCTCGAAGAAGAGGCGGATGTCGTCCACACCGTAGCGGAGCATCGCGATGCGCTCCACGCCCATGCCGAACGCGTAGCCGCTATACTCCTTTGGGTCGATGCCGTTGCTCTCCAGGACGGCGGGGTCGACCATGCCGCACCCGAGGATCTCCAGCCACCCGGAGCCTTTGCACACGCCGCAACCCTTGCCGCCGCACAGGGTGCAGCTCACGTCCATCTCGGCGGACGGCTCGGTGAACGGGAAGTAGGAGGGGCGCAGGCGAATCTCGACCTCGGAGCCGAACATCTCCTTGGCGAAGTAGAGCAGGGCCTGCTTGAGGTCCGCAAAGGAGACGCCTTTGGCGATGTAGAGGCCCTCGACCTGGTGGAAGATGCAGTGGGCGCGGGCCGAGATGGCCTCGTTGCGGAAGACGCGGCCGGGGAAGACGGCCTTGATGGGCGGGCGGCGGCGCTCCATCTCGCGCACCTGGACGGAGCTGGTGTGGGTGCGGAGCAGGATGTCGGGCTTCTGGTTGATGAAGAAAGTGTCTTGCATGTCGCGGGCGGGGTGCTCGGGCGGGAAGTTGAGCGCCGTGAAGACGTGCCAGTCGTCTTCCACCTCGGGCCCCTCGGCCACGGTGAACCCCAGGCGGCCGAAAATCTCCACAATCTCGTTTTTGACAATCGAGATGGGGTGGCGGCTGCCAATGGGCGACGGCGTGCCGGGGCGCGTCACGTCGGTCTTCTCGCTCGCCGCGGCGCCGCTCTGCGCCGCCGCGGCCTTGAGCTCGCCAATCTTGTCTTGGGCCGCCGTCTTGAGTTCGTTGAGCCGCTGGCCCATCTCGCGCTTCAGCTCCGGGGCCACGCCCTTGAACTCCTCGAACAGGCTGCTCACCAGGCCCTTCTTGCTCAGATATTTGATTCGGAGCGTCTCGGCGTCGGCGGCGCACTCGGCTCGCAGGCCGTCAATCTCGGCTCGGAGCGCCTCTATTTTGTCTTTCAGCATTTTTCCTTTCTTGTCCTAAGTTCTGTCAACGCTCCGCAAAGGTACAACTTTTTGCCGCGCCGCAGGCTTGCCGAACCTGTAGAGCGTGAAGTCGCCGTTCTTTTGGCGCACCTCCATCTGCCGCAGGGCGTAGTCGGAGTTGTCGAACGTCAGCAGGATGGTGTCGACGTGGCGCGCCACCCGGCGGTCCCGGGGGGTGAAGCGCGCCGTGGTGTGGCGGGCGTCGGCGTCCATCTCCAGGGTCCCCGCCGCGCGGACGGCGGCGAAGTCGCCAGAGAAGCATGCCGCCACGAGGTCCGTCATCTGCCGCAGGGCGGCGACGCGGCGGGCCTCGACGGTGGTGCGGCGGCCCCGCTCCACGGTCGTCAGGGCCGCCGGGGTCATTATGGTGCTGTCGCCCGGCGTGGCGGTGCTGGCCAGGGTCAGGGTGCGGCCACGCCTGTCGAACGTCAGCGTCCCCTCGTCGCGGGCGGCGTCGGCCAGGAGGCTCACCCTCCGCTCCATCGCGTAGTGGCACTCCACTTGCTCCGCATCGGCGAACGCGGCGGCTATGCCGTCGGCCAGCCTCGTCTCGTCGCCGCCTTGCGCCGCGGCCGTCAGGCCGGCGGCGAGGGTCAAGGCCGACAGCAGTGTGGCTCTAAGTCTTATGTTCACGTTTTTCAGCCCAACAGTTTGGAGATTTCTACGCATATGTCCCGCGGCTCGGCGGGGCGCAGGGGCGACCGCGGCAATATGACGGCGGGGGGCGTCATGAGGTGGCGCATGGCGTCGGCCGACTGCGCCAGGTGGGCAATGACGAGGCGCGCCGTCAGGCCCGACGGGTCGGAGTCGACAATGGCGAGCCGCTTGGTCTTGCGCAGCGAGGCCGCCACGACGCCGTGCGTGTCGAGGGGCCGGAGCGTCATGAGGTGGATGTGCTCGACGCGGGCGTCTTGCCCCCGCATGAGCCTCGCGGCGTCGGCGGCGGGCTGTGTCGTCGGGCCGAACGAGAGCAGCGTGGCGTCTTCGCCCTGGGCCAGGGTCTGCGCCCCGCCCGCCGAGGGGGGGGCTGTGGGTGTCTCGGCCCCGGCCTCGACCACTATGGCCTGCCGCGGGGCCGCCAGCAGTTGCGAGTAGGCGGCCTCGGCCTCGGCGCGGCACGCCGGGGTCCATATCTCCGTCCGCCCCGGGGCGCAGGCCATCAGCGTGCCTAGCTCCGCCGTCGTCGTGCGGATGACGATGGGCGCGTCGGGGTAGCTCGCCAGGAGCGACGAGCGGACGTCCGCCGCCGTGGCCGTCACGAGCGGCAGCAGGCCCGTCTGCGCCACCCCTATGGCCTTGTTGACCACGCCCGACGTCTCGCCCATGGGCATGAGGGGCATGGCGGCGCCGGCGAAGAGGTGGGATATGTCCATGGGCTGGCTGCGGGGGTTGCGCAGGGGGGTGTCGGAGACGAGCGACGAGAGGTAGGCGCGCCGCCGCTCCCTCTCGACCTCCTGCCGCGCCTCGGCCTCAATCTCGGCCGCCTGCTGGCGCGTGCCGATGTGGCGCTCCTCCAGCCACTTGCCGAACGTCTCCATCTCGCCCTCGGCGCCGCTCACGAAGGTCAGCGTCGTCTGCCCGGCGCGGGTGCGGTCGGTCTGCGTCGCCATGACGCGGCACAGGGCGGCGTAGTCGCCGCCGCGGACGGCCTCGATGGCCAGGGTGCGGCGCCCCTTGACGGTCTGCCCGAAGCCGCTCAGCTGGCGGATGAGGTTGCCGTTGGAGGTCGTCCCGTTGTTGTTCCACAAGACGATGCACAGGGGCAGGGAGCGGGCCGCGGCGTAGCACACCGACTCCAGGAAGTCGCCGTCGGCGCCGAAGTCGCCGCACGCCGTGCAGACCACTATGCGCCGCCTGGCGCCGCCGCCGCCCCGCGAGGCGTCTGCCAGGGCCATGCCCGCCGCGACGGCCATGCGGCTTGGCGCCCCCTGGGCGTAGATGTCGGTGGCCGACGAGAAGAGGGAGCCGAAGAAGCCGTGGGCCGTCTGCCGACCCATGGACATCTCGGCCGTCAGGTCCAGGCCCGCCGAGACGTAGGCGTCGGCGGGCTCGACGAAGCGGGCCAGGGCCACCTGACCCACGTCGCTGCACGCCGTCACGAAGTGGCAGTCCGCCTCGTGGCGCGCCGAGCGCAGGGCCTCGCGGCCGACGTGGGCCATGCGGAAGTCCGACAAGACCTGTTCCTTGAACTGCTTGAGGTTCAGCGCGTCGCTCATCGCAGGTCGAAGAACTTCACCGCCTTGCGGCTCGTCGGCGGCATGGTTATCTTGGCGATGAGGTCCGGGCTCTCGAACGAGACCCCCGGGGCCACGCGCACACGGGCGCGGAAGACGTCCTTGATGGTCTTGGCAAAGGCCTCCGAGGCGTCGCGGCTCCCGACGCGGACGCGCACCTCGTCGGTGCCGAGGCTGTTGGTGTAGACTTCGACGGCGTAGTTCTCGACGCCCGCTATGCCGTCGAGGATGTCGAAGATGGCCGGGGGGTAGAGCGTCGTGCCCTTATATTTGATCATCTGCCCCTTGCGCCCCACCACGGCCCCGAGCCGCATCGTCTGCCGACCGCATGCGCACCGGCCCGTCTGGTGAGTCACGATGTCGCCCGTGCGGAAGCGGATGAGGGGCGTCCCCTCGATGCCCAGCGTCGTGACGGTCACCTCGCCGGCCTCGCCCTCGCGCACGGGGCGCCCGGCGTCGTCGAGCAGTTCGACGATGATGAGCTCCGGCTGGCTGTGGCCGCCGCAGAAATGCTCGCACTCGGTGAACGAGCTCTGCATCTCGGTCGAGGCGTAGGTGGTGTGGAGGCTCACCTCCGGCCACCGGGCGGCAATCTGAGCGCCGAGCTTCGTATAGTCGCCCGCGGGAGTGCGCAGGGCCTCGCCTATGCATATGAACTTGCGGATCGACGACGCGTGGTGGTCTATGCCGTGGCGCTCGGCGTGGTCTATGAGCTTCATGAGGAACGACGGCACGCACCTCCCCACCGTCGGGCGGACGCGGCCTATGGTGTCCCACTGGAGCTGGGGGATGCCGTTGCCGACGCGGCAGACGCCCATCCCCGTGGCGCGGGCGCCGAGGTAGTAGGCGTAGCCCGCCATGAAGCGGCGGTCCATCGTCACCATGAGCTGCATGACGTCCGCCGGCCCGCACCCCGCCACGCCAAACGACAGCCGCTCGTTGTAGGCCAGGCGCTCCAGGTCGCCGGCCGTCAGGGCCACCGTGACGGGCTCGCCCAGGGTCCCGCTCGTCGTCACGTAGTCGGCTATGGCCTCGCGGCCCACGCAGATGAAGTCGTCGTTGCGGCTCTGGAGGTCGGACTTGCTCGTCAGAGGCAGGCGGCGCAGGTCGTCGAGGGTCCGTATCGTCGTGGGGTCTATGCGCTCGCGGGCGAACATCTGGCGGTAGAACGGCGAGCGGGCGGCGGCGTAGGCCACGGCGTCGCGCAGGCGCTCCTCCTGGAACGCGCGTATCTCGGAGGGAGAGGCGTATTGGATTGCGGGGTTCGGTCTGAACATCCTTTTATATTAGTTGAGACAAGACGTCTTGCGACTTCAGCGGGCTGAAGCCGGGCTGGTGGAGCTGATAGTAGCGCGACATGAGGCGCACCATCTCGCGCCGCTCCGCGCGGCTCATGGACACTTGCGCCAGGTCGCCCAGGCCTACCGTCGAGAGCGCCTCCCACAGGTCGGCATGCCGCCCGCCCACGATGTCGGGGTGGGGAGGGGGCGCGGCGGCCCACGAGCCGGCGGCCATGTCGAACGTCGGCATCCCGCGGCGCGACGTGTCGGGGGCGAAGCCCAGGAGCTCCGTCAGGCGCATCATGAAGAACAGGTGGAAGTTGCACCGCCCCTCCAGCCCCGAGTCGAGGGCCGCCACGACGCCGCTCACGAAGTCGAACAGCTCGGGGTCCGGCACGTCGGCGGGGACGGCGCGGCACAGCAGCTCGGCAACGAAGAACGCCTCGGCGCGCAAGATGGGGTCGAAGGGGATGGAGCGGAACGGGCGCGCCAGGCGCACGTCGCCCATGCGCCACATCTGCCCCGCCCGGCGCCCCTTGCCGACGAACTCCAGGGACGTCAGCGGGGACAGGGCGGCGCCGAGGCCGCGCCGACCCGCCGAGGCCATGTAGCCACGGCGCCCCGACGAGCGCGTGAGGGTGTTGACGACGACGCCACGGTCGCCGTAGCGAACCGTCGAGAGGACTATGCCCTCCTCTTTCTCGGCCATCATGGCGTAAAGTTAGCGTCTTTTTGGGGAAACGCGGCCGTGGGGCGGCTTTTGGGGCGCGGTGGCCCCACTGTGCCTTTCTCTCTCTGTTTTCTGCAAAAAAATTCTCTAAACGTCGCTTGTGTTTCCGAAATTTTGAGTATCTTGCAGTCAAATTCAAACACTCTATCCATGGGTCTGTTCTACTCTGTTTACCCCCCCCCCCCCCAGGCGGGGTGTGCCTGTGCGCCTAGCGGGGGCTTCGACAGCATAAAGAGGTGCCGCTTGTGGGCGGTCCACTTCTCCCGCGGCGGTTTTCGCGATTAGCTTCGGCGGTCTCCTGCGCCCTCCCTGGGCGCGGGGGCGGGTCGGCGCGTCCGTGTGCGCGGGCGCTCGCCGCCCGGAGGGGGCGGGGTCGTTCCCCCCGTTTGTCGCACACAACTCACGAAACTCCATCCAGATCATGCAAAGACTTTTTCTCTTGGTGATGCTCGCCCTGGCCTCCCTGTCGGCGCACGCGCAGCAGACCTACACCATCAAGGGGGCCGTGCTCGACCTCAACAACGAGCCTCTCGTGGGGGCCACGGTCCACATCCCCGGCACGACCGTCGGCGTCGTCACCGACATCGACGGCGTCTACACGCTCAACGTCCCGGCGGGGACGGAGGCCGTCGAGGTCTCGTTCGTCGGCTACGAGACCAAGACCATCCCCTTTAGCCCGCGCAACCTCAACGTCTTCCGCGTCATAGTCCTCCAGGAGGGCAGCGACACCGAGCTGGAGGACGTCACCGTCGTGGCCTTTGGCCGCCAGAAGACCGAGAGCGTCCTGGGCAGCGTCACCTCGGTGCGCCCCACCGAGCTCAAGACCACCAGCTCCAACCTCACCCAGGGCTTCGCCGGCCGCCTGGCGGGCGTCATCGCCTACCAGCGCACGGGGGTGCCGGGCGACGAGGGGAGCGTCGAGTTCTTCATCCGCGGCGTCACGACGTTCGGCACCGGGATGTCCAACCCCCTCATCCTCATCGACAACATGGAGCTCACCACCTCCGACCTGGCGCGGATGAACCCCGACGACATCGAGAGCTTCTCAATCCTCAAAGACGCCACGGCCACGGCCCTCTACGGCGCCCGCGGGGCCAACGGCGTCATCCTCGTGACCACCAAGGAGGGGCGCGAGGGGCGGGCCCGCTTCAACATGCGCCTCGAGACGTCGTTCTCCGGCTCGACGCGCGACGTCAAGATTGCCGACCCGCTCACCTACATGCGCCTCCACAACGAGGCCGTGCGCACCCGCGACCCCAACGCCGCGCTGCCCTACCTGGAGAGCGAGATTGCCGCGCGCGAGGAGGGGCGCAACCCGATGGTCTACCCCATGGTCAACTGGAAGGACATGATGATGAAAGACTGGGCCACGAACTACCGAGGCAACCTCAACATCAGCGGAGGCGGGAGCGTGGCGCGCTACTACGTGGCCCTGGCCTACGCCCGCGACTACGGACTGCTCAAGGAGGTGCCGACGAACCTCTTCGACAACAACATCAAGGTCTCGACCTACACCGTCCGGACGAACGTCAACATCAACCTCACGAAGTCCACGGTCCTCTCGACGCGCCTCAATGGCAGCTTCCGTCAGAACCAGGGGCCCACGGCCGGGGCCAACGAGGTCTACGTCCGCTCCATCAAGGCCAGCCCCGTCCTCTTCCCCGCCGTCTACGCGCCCGACGAGGCGCACAGGACGCGCAACTACCCCCTCTACGGCAACTATGGCGAGGGCGGCGCCTACCTCAACCCCTACGCCGACATGGCCAGCGGATACCTGGAGAGCGAGAACACGAGCATCGTGGCCCAGCTGGAGGTCAGCCAGAACTTCAACTTCCTCCTGGAGGGGCTCCGGGCGCGCCTGCTCCTCAGCACGACGCGAGGCTCGGCCTACACCCTGACGCGCTCCTACACGCCGTTCTACTTCACCGTCGACCAGTATGACCGCCAGGCCGACGCCTACACCCTCCGCGACCTCAACCCCGACCAGGGGACGGACTACCTCGGCTTCACGCCCGGGAGCAAGACCGTCACGAGCTCCACGAGCCTGGAGGCGCACGTCCAGTATGACAAGAAGATTGCCGACCGCCACTCCCTCTCGGGGATGCTCGTCTGGCAGGCGCGCGAGAGCAAGAACGCCAACGCCGGCAGCCTCCAGGCCAGTCTGCCTAGCCGGAACCTGGGCCTCTCCGGCCGCTTCACCTACGGCTTCGACGAGCGGTATTACGGCGAGTTCAACTTCGGATATAACGGCTCCGAGCGCTTCGACGTCAACCACCGGTGGGGCTTCTTCCCCTCGTGGGGCGTGGGCTGGATTCTCTCCAAGGAGGAGTTCTGGAAGAACGCCGGCGTGGCCACGTGGTGGGACATGCTCAAGCTAAAGGCCACATACGGCCTCGTCGGCAACGACGCCATAGCCAACGAGCGCTTCTTCTACCTCTCGGACGTCAACATGAACGACGGCAACCGCAGCTTCTATTTCGGCACCGACTTCTCGGCAGGGCAGAACGGGATCTCCATAAACCGCTACGCCAACCGCAAGATTGGATGGGAGGTGGCGCGCAAGCTCAACCTGGGCTTCGAGTGGAGGATGTTCGAGAACTTCAACGTCCAGGCCGACTTCTTCCGCGAGGTGCGCTCCAACATCCTCCAGAACCGCGGAGACATCCCCTCGACGATGGGCTTCGAGTCCGTCATCCGGGCCAACATAGGCGAGGCCGAGGGCAAGGGCTTCGAGGTCCAGGCAGACTACTCCCACTCGTTCTACAACGGGATGTGGGTCACGGCGCGAGGCACTTTCACCTACGCCACGAGCAAGTATCGCAAGTTCGAGGAGCCCGACTATGCCTATGCCGGGACGCCCTGGCGAAGCCGCATCGGGACGAACATCAGCCAGACCTTCGGATATATTGCCGAGCGCCTCTTCATCGACCAGGACGACGTCGACAACAGCCCGACGCAGTTCGGAGACTACATGGCGGGCGACATCAAGTATAAGGACATCAACGACGACGGCGTCATCGACGAGAACGACCAGGTGCCCATAGGCTACCCCACGACGCCCGAGATCAACTACGGCTTCGGGTTCTCCGTGGGCTGGAAAGGCTTCGACCTCAGCTCTTTCTTCCAGGGCTCGGCGCGCTCGGCTTTCTTCATCCAGCCGGGGCAGGTGACGCCCTTCGCCCCGCAGACCATTGCCAACAAGCAGGCCAACAACGCGCTCTTGCAGGTCATTGCGGACGACCACTGGAGCGAGACCAACCAAAACGTCTACGCCTTTTGGCCGCGGCTCTCGGCATCGGCCATAACCAACAACCAGCAGACAAGCACGTGGTGGTATCGCAACGGGGCCTTCCTCCGGTGGAAGACAGCCGAGCTGGGCTACACGCTGCCCAAGAGGGTGCGCGACGCCATACGGTTCGACAACTGCCGTTTCTACGTCACGGCCACCAACATCCTCAACTTCTCCGGCTTCAAGCTGTGGGACAGCGAGATGGGCGGCAACGGCCTGCAATATCCGGTCCAGACGGTCATCAACGTCGGCCTCCAAGTGAGTCTCTAAACACCTAATCGACGCCTACGATGAAAAGAAGAAGAGTTTCTACATATGTAGCGCTTGCAGCGACGCTCCTCGGCGGGGCCGCCTGTGGCGACTATCTCGACATTGTCCCGGAGGGCAACGCCACCATGGACAACGCTTTCTCCAACAGGATTAACTCGTTCAAGTTCCTCCACACTTGCTACTCCTACCTGCCCGTCTGGGACAACGGCGGCGCCCTGGGCTTCCTCGCCGCCGACGAGCATTGGCTCATGCCTCTCGGAACGGGGAGCATCGGCAGCCGCATAGGGACCAACGGATGGAGGATCGGGCGGGGGGAGCAGAACAGCAGCGCCCCATATTTCAACTATTGGGACGGGGCCAACGGAGGCACGGACCTCTTCGTGGCGCTGCGCAAGTGCAACATCTTCCTGGAGAACATCGGCAGCGCGCCCGACGTCGAGCAGATGGAGCGCACGAGGTGGATTGCCGAGGTGCAGTTCCTCAAGGCCTACTACCACTACTTCCTCCTCTCGCTCTACGGGGCCGTCCCCATTGTCGACGTCAACATCTCCGAAGATTCCGACATCGACGAGGTGCGTGTCTACCGCGAGCCTTTCGACCAGGTGGTGGACTATGTGGCCGCGCTTCTCGACACGGCGGCCGTCAACCTGCCCGACGAGGTGACGGCGCCCGCCGAGGAGCAGGGGCGGGCCACCAAGGCCATGGCCAAGGCCGTCAAGGCGCAGCTCCTCCTCCTGGCCGCTAGCCCGCTCTTCAACGGCAACGCCGACCTCTACGCCACGCGGGACAACCGCGGCCGCAACCTCTTCCCGACGGAGTTCGACAACGCCAAGTGGACGCGCGCGGCACAGGCATGCCGCGAGGCCATAGACGTGGCGCACGCCGCGGGGCACGCGCTCCACGAGATGGCCAACCTGCCGCAGACGGTCCACGAGCCGACCAAGGTCATGCTCGACATCCGGGGGGCGGTCACCGAGAAGTGGAACAACGAAGTCATATGGGGCAGCACATACAACAGCAACGGGCTCCAGACGCAGGCCATGGCCAAGCACTCGCGGGGCGCCTATTGGGGGGCGCGCTCCGTCCTGGGGGTGACGCTCTCCACCGTCGAGACGTTCTACTCCGACAACGGCGTCCCCATCGACGAGGACAACGGCACGTTCTGGTCGCGCAACTACGCCAACCGATACCAGTATGCCGCGGTGACCGACACGGGCAGCAACAAGCACTACTTCCGCCTCGGCGAGGAGACGGCATTGCTCCACATGCACCGCGAGCCGCGCTTCTACACCTCCGTGGCTTTCGACCGCGGCACGTGGTATGGCGAGGGCTACGCCGACGACGAGCAGAACGGGCTGGCTTTCTACCGCTTCCGGGCTAGGGAGACTTCGGGGCGCAACACGTCCGAGGACCACTCCGTGACGGGCTACCTCAACAAAAAGGTGTGCAGCTTCCGCACGGCACTGACCAACAACGCCTTGACACACTCGCGCTATGCGTTCCCCGTCATTCGCCTGGCCGACCTCTACCTCATGTATGCCGAGGCGCTCAACGAGAGCCTGGAGGCCCCGACGGCCGACGTCTACGACTACGTGGACCGCGTCCGCAAGCGCGCCGGGCTGCAGGGCGTGCAAGACGCGTGGACCCAGCACTCCACCAACCCCTCGAAGCCCGGCACCAAGGCCGGGATGCGCGAGATTATCCGCACCGAGAGGCTCAACGAGCTGGCGGGCGAGGGGAGGCGCTTCTGGGACTTGCGCCGCTGGAAGCAACCCCTGCCGCGCGTCGTCCGCGGGTGGAACATCGCCGGGGCCACGGCCGAGGAGTTCTACCGCGTCACGACGCTCTACACCCGCCCGCGGTTCGACAACCGCGAGTTCCTGTGGCCCATACGCCTCTACGCCCTCTTGCGCAACCCCAACCTGGTGCAGAACCCGGGATGGTGATTCAATGGATAATTAACAATTAATAATTAACAATTGACATCCGACCGGAAGAGGCTGGGGGGGCAATCACTCAAAGCCCCAAAGGCTACGAAGTGTGCGAAGCGGCGGCATAGGACAGCCTAGGGCGTAAGCCCTAGGACGAGGTGCGAACCTATGACAAACTCGCCCCCGACGGACACACATACCCCCTCCAAAAAAAGCGCGCTCTCGCGCGACAGACAGGCAACGAACAAACAAATAACACCCAACAAAAAATGAACGTCAACACCATAATGCACCATGCGCACCCTGCGCCCGCCGCCATACTGTTGGCGGCAATGGCGCTAGCGGGATGCCAGGAAGACGAGGGCCGCGGGTGGAGGGCCATGGACGGCGACGCACCGGCACCACCCGTCGTGACCCGCGTCGACAACATCAACGGCGGGGCCATAATCCACTACACGCCGCCAAAAGACGACGACCTGCTCGCCGTCGTCGCCACCTACGACATCAACGGTACGGAGCGGACAACAAAGGCAAGCCCATATCTCGACTCTCTGCGCGTCGAGGGCTGGGGCAGAGAGGGAAACTACAAGGTGACGCTCCGGGCCGTGGACAAGAGCCGCAACGAGAGCGAGGGCGTCGTTGTCGACGTCGCGCCGCTGGAGCCGCCGGTGGTCTATATCTACAACTCGATGAAGATTCTCGACTCTTTCGGGGGTGTGCGCATGACGTGGGAGAACCCCACGGAGCAGAACATCATTGTCGAGGTCTTCCGCCCCGACACCGTCTATGGCGGGTGGACTTCCGTCGAGAACTTCTACAGCAGCGCGCGAGAGGGTCTCGCCACGGTGCGAGGGCTGGAGGCCAAGCCCACCAACCTGATGTTCCGTGTGCGCGACCGTTGGGACAACTATTCCGACACTCTCGTGAGGCCGAGCCTGCCAATCTACGAGGAGGAGCTCTCGAAGAGCCTCTTCCGCGAGCTTACGGACCGTCTGCCGGGCGACTCCGAGCCCATCCCGTCGCTCCCCACGCGCTACATATGGGACGGCAACCTCTTCGTCAACTGCTTCCACTCCAAAGACATCAGCGCCGGCGGCAATGGGGGCGTGGGCTTCGCGCTGACTTTCGACTTGGGCCAGGAGGCGAAGCTCAGCCGCTTCAAGATGTATCCGCGCCTCAACGGCGCCAGCGGGTGGGCCTATGCCCACAACAACCTCAAGGAGTATGACGTCTATGGGGCCGCGGAGATTACGAGCGAGATGAGGCAACAGCCCGAGGCCGCCGAAGACGGGAGGGTCTACCCGAAGTTCGACAACGGGTGGACGCTCCTCATGAACGTCCGCACGCACAAGCCGTCGGGGGCCGACGTGCAGACCGTCTCCAACGAGGACGTGGAGTATATCCGCGGCGGCGACGAGCACGAGGTGCCCATCGAGGCCCCGTCGGTGCGCTACGTCCGCCTCCATTTCAAGGAGACGTGGAGCGGCGGCAACCCCGTGCAGATTGGCGAGATGACGTTCTGGGGGGCGCCAGTGCAGGCCGCCGCCCAATAAACACCCAAAAACTAGAGCAACATGAACAGCTTCAGAACCTTGGCCCTGTGCCTCCTGGCGGCTCTCGTCGCCGCGGCGTGCGGCGACGCCTACGAGGCCCACGAGCAGTATCTCAAGATGGGCGAGAAGACATATCTCGGCAAAGTGCGCGACCTGGAGGCCCAGGGCGGCTTCAAGAGGGCGCAACTCAAGTGGTGGCTCAGCGCCGACCCCAGGGTCAGCGAGGTCGTCATAGCCTGGGGGGAGGGCGGCGGAGGGGAGGTCGTCGTCCCCGTCCCCGACGGGCGCAACGTGGCCGACAGCATGACCCACACGATAGACCTCGACGAAGACCGATATACGTTCTCGGTCAAGACGCGCAGCGCCGTGGGGAGCGAGTCGCTCGTCAGCACGGCGTCGTGCGAGGTCTATGGAGACACCTACAAGGCGTCGCTCACCCCGCAGACGGCCACCGTCGCCATAGACTACCGGGGCGTCATCCGTTTCGCCTGGGCGCAGGTCGACGGGTGCCTGATGACGACAATGAAGTATGCCGACAAGCAGGGCGAGCAGAAGACCCTGGAGATTGCCCCTGGCACGACATCGACGACTTTCACCGACGTCGAGCCCGGGGCGGCCTACACGCTCAAGTCGGTCTTCGAGCCGGGTGAGAACGCCTTCGAGAGTGTCGAGACCGACGAGGTCGAGATGCGCTTCCCCGCCATGCCGGCCTTTTTCGAGTTTGTCGGCTCCACTTTCGACTCTAGCGTGAAAAGCGGATTGGCGGACACCATCGACCGTTCGGGGTGGAGCATAGCCTCGTTCTCGACCGAAGAGGATGGGAGCGAGAGCAACGGGAGGGCTAAGCACCTGATTGACGGCGTAGCCACCACATATTGGAGTTCCAAGACGTCCGACGGCGGCACCGGTACGCCCAATCCGCCCCTGCCCCACGAGGTGGTCATCGACATGAAGAGCCCGCAGGGCGTCAGGGCCGTCGAGGTCATGCGGCAGCAGGGCAACGCCAGTGTGGCGACGGTCGAGATATATCTTGGCGACGCCCAGACGGGCCCGTGGCGCCATGCCGCTCTGCTCACGTTCCCCACGGCGGCGGCGACGCGGCGCAAGGTGGCGCTCTTCCCCGAAGACCTGCGGGGGCAGTATGCCCGCGTCCTGGTCACGGGGAGCCATAGCGGCACACTGGCCACCATTGCCGAGGTCGTCTTCTACAAGTCCGTCTCGACTGCGCAATAGCTAACTAAGTCGGGAAGTGAGCGGGGCGAGCCGTCGGCTCGCCCCGCCCTTTTTGCGGATTAGCCCGCCGCCACGTTAATCTCCAGCCTCTTGCCGCGCGCCGCCAGGTAGCCCACGAGCGGCGAGCGGCGGCAGAACTCCGCCTCGTCGGCGTCGGCCACGGTGCACGCCACGACCTTTGCGCCCGTCATGATTGCCACCCAAAAGGCTCTGAGCCCCAGCGGCGAGGCGCCGACATCCACGCGCCCCTCGGCGTCGGGCGTCGGGAAGCCCTCCGTCGGGGCTTGGCGGGCGAAGCGTCGGGCGGCGGCATATTCGGCGCCGCCGCGGTAGACGTAGCCGCGGAGCAGCAGGTCGCGCCAATAGGTGTCGTCGAGGGCGGCGGTCTCCATGCGCGCCAGGGCGGCCGCCGACGTGTCCTGCAACTGGCGCGTCACGGCCCTCACCGTCGCATCGTCGGCACCGGTCGGGACGGCGACGTCGGGCAGGACGAGCGCCGACACCCGGCACCGCATCAGGTTCAGCGGCTGGCGTTTCGACACCGCCATCCCGTTGCCGCGGACGACGACGGGGCGCAACGGCAGCCCCAGCATCGACGCCAACGCCGCGGCGCCCTTGTGGTAGCGGCGGATGCGGCAGTCGAAACTGCGGCTGCCCTCCGGGAAGACCACCACGGAGCACCCCTCGCCAGCCGCCACGCGGAGCGTCTGCAAGGCCGCCTCGTCTAGCCCGCCGTCGATGCGGCAGTAGCCCAAGGCATGGGTCATGGGCCCGAGCAGGGGCGAGCGGGCCACCCACCCCTTGACCATGAACACCAGGCGGGGCGAGGCCGACAGGAGGGTCAGAACGTCGAGGAGCGACTGATGGTTGCAGGCCACGACGGCGGGCGGGCCGTCCACTATCGCCGCCGGCGTCTCGGTGCGCAGCAGGGGGCGGCAGGCCCACAGGTAGGCGCGCGTCATGCGGAACACAAGTTGGCGCATGGCCTTGCGCCGACTGTCTGGCGGGAGGGGAGACAGGACGGCTGAGGCAACTCGCCCGACAACGCATATGGCCCCGAAGCCAAGGAACGCCGCGGCGCCGCGGCAGAGCGACGCGAGTGTGTAGGGCAGGCCACCGCGCCCCACGGGGCGCAAGACGAGGAGGCGGAAGAGCAAGGGCTGGACGACGAAGCTCGTCACGATGACGGCCGCGAGGCCGAAAATGGAGATGAGGCCCAGGGAGTGGATGGCGGGATGGCGGCCGAAGACCTGCGACCCCAGGCCCGCCATGGCGGCGAACGTCGAGAGGACGATGGCGGTCTTGTGGCTCGACATGACGCGCCGGCCGCGGGAGTAGCCGGCTTGGAGGCCGTCCATGATGAAGATGGCGTAGTCGTCGCCGACGCCGAAGATGAACGTCGAGAGGATGACGTTGACGACGTTGAACTCCACGCCAAACAGTGCCATGAGGCCCAAGATGATGACCCACCCGACGCACATGGGGGCAAAGGTGAGCAGGAACAGCTCCACGCGCCCGTAGGAGGCCAGGAGGGCCGCCGCCACGATGAGCGAGCTGAGCGTCAGGAGCCAGTTGAAGTCGTCGACGACGGAGAGCGTGGCGCGGCGGCTGTAGTAACCCATGTCGGCCACGACGGCGTGGGGCGCGGAACCAAGCGCGGCGAACACCGCGTCGCGGCCCTCGCTGTCCGTCTCGACGCGGACGTTCAGGGCCAGGAGGCCGTCTATCTCCGTCACCCACTCGTCGAAGAGGGGCGAGTGGAGCAGTTCGTCGCGGCCTATGCACCGCCCGTCGGGCTCGTGGCCCATTGCCGCCAGGAACGGGGCGAACGAGCCGGGAGCGAAGCCCATCTCCGCCCCGGCGTCGAGCAGTGCCTGCCGCGTGGCGGCGACGCGCCCGGAGGTGAACACCGCCCTCCACCGGGCGGCTCGAGCCGCGGCCTCGTCGCTCGTGGGCATGAAGGAGGTGGCGATGGAGCTGTAGGAGCGCAGCCCCCTGCCGACGAGGCTGTCGGCGCACTGCGCGAAGCGGCGGGCGTGGGTGGCCAGGGCGTCGGCGTCGCGCCCCGTCAGCACCACCGCCGACTGGTGGCCGTCGACGCCAAGGGTCTGCTCCACGACCCTCAGCGACTCTTGCAGACGGCTGTCGCCCGTGTAGTTCAGCGTCGAGAGGTCGGCGTTGAACCGCACGTCGGTGAAGAAGAAGAGCGTCAGCGCGAACGTGGCCGCAAGCCCGCCCACGAGCCAACGGTTGCGCGAGTAGTCGAGGCTTGCAATGCGCTCCACAAGCCTCATGGCGGGGCCGCGGCGGCGGCACGACGCGCCGAGCAGGTGGGGCAGGAAGACGAGGCAGAAGAGGAGCGTCCCCGCCAGGGTGAGCGAGGCGAAGAGGCCAATGTGGCGCAAGACTGTCGAACCCGTGAAGAGCATCGACGAGAACGCCCCGACGGTCGTCAGGCTCCCCACGGTCATCGGCCACGCCATCTCGTCGACAATCTGGCGCGCCGACGCCGCACGGGTGGCGTGCGTCACGACGTGGATGGAGTAGCTCAGCCCCAGTCCCAAGATTGTCGAGCCGGCCCCCAGGGCCACGCGCGACAGCTCTATGCCCAGGGCGGCTATGACGGCCATGGCCAGGAGCGCGCCGAACGCCACAGGGGCCAGCAGGAGCAGCACAGCCCGCGGGCTGCGGAAGACGAGGAGCAGGACGGCCGCCAGGGCCGTCAGGGCCACGGAGAGTGTCAGGGCCTCGTCGGCCTTGATGCGCGCCGTGTTGGCCTCTGTGACGAGCGGGGCCCCGTGGACGTAGACCTCGACGTCGCGCACGCCGTCTTCGACGCGGGTGCGCTCTATGGCGCTGCGCACGGCGTCGCCAAGGCTCGCGCCGTCGCCGGCGTCGAGAAAGTCGCTGCCGACGTCGACGAACATCAGCAGCCGGCGGCCGTCGGCGCTGAACATGTAGCCGTCGTTCATCTCCAGGCGGCCCGTGGCCCCGGTCTCGCGCAAGCGTCGCAGGAGGGGAAGCCCGAGCATGAGGGGGTCGCGGTCCACCCAGGGGGCCAACGCGCTCCCGGCGGGAGACAGCAGGGCGGAGCGCGCGGCGTGCAGTCGGCGGCGAATCCCGTCGGGTGTCAAGATGGTGTCGAGCGAGGCGTAGGCGCTGTCGTCCAGCAAGATGGGCAGGTGGCGGTAGACGAAGCCCGCCATGGAGTCCACCCGCTCCGCGCCGAAATAGAGGTTCACGGCGCACCGGTCTCCGAGCTGCCGCTCCAGGCGCGCCGCCACGCGCTCGGCGGCGTCGATGAGCCGCTCGTCGGTGTCCATCGTCGTCTCGTCGCCGAGGGGGTTGTCGTGGCTCTCGAAGACGAACGTCAGCCGCTCCATGGCCTTGAGGCGCGAGAGCATGTCCAGCGACCGGGCGTCGGCCTTGGGGAAGAAGTCCGCAATGTCTTCCGAGACTTTGAGGCGCGACGCCCCCCATGCGGCCAGGGCGGTCAGCAGGCACAGGGCGCCCCACAGCCGCGCCTTGCTCGCCGAGAGCCATCCCGACACGTAGCCCGCCCATCCCCTCATCGGCGCAGCACCCTGATGGCAATCCACGCCAGGGGCCACGCCGCCGCGCCCAGGACTACGCCCAGGGCCACCGACCCCAGCGCGTAGCTAGCCACGCCGCAGGTGGCCTCCTGTGGCGACGCCGGCAGCGGCAACGCCGGCATCTCGCTCCCCGTCAGCAGACACCCCAGGCGGAGCGAAGCCAAGACGACGAAAGGAATCACGGGGGGCAGGCTGACGTTGGCGAACGCCGCTACGACAATCTTGTTGAGGCGCAGGAAGTGAGCCCCGCCCACGGCCGCCGCCGTCTGGAAGCCCCATATGGGCATGACCGACATCATCACGCCAAAGGCCACGCCCGACGCCATGCGCGACGCGCTCTCGCCGCTGTGGAGCAGGTTGCGGCTCAGAAAGCCGCGCCACTTGCCGCCGCGAAGCCATCGCCAGCAACGGACGGGGTAGTACCACACCAGGGCGACGAGAAGCAGGACGGTGTTGAGCAGGCTGATGCGCAAGAAGTCCGGCAGGGGGCGGAAGTGGCTCACGCGGTCGGAGGGGTAGCGGACGCCGACGGGCACGTTGACAACCCGCACGCCGCGCCACGCCAGGCGCACGGCCACCTCGACCTCAAACTCGTAGCGGGGCGTGAAGAAGCGCATGGAGCCAATCTCGCGCAGGGGGTAGAGGCGGAAGCCGCTCTGAGTGTCGGTGAGGCGCACGAGGGTGAAGAGGTGGAACCAGAAGTTCGAGAAGCGGTTGGCGAACGTGTTGCGGGTGGGCATCCCGTCGGCGCATATGTCCCGCGCCCCGATGATGAAACTCCCGGGGTGCGCCTCCTCCTCGGCGAGGAGGGTGGCGATGTCGGAGGGCGAGTGCTGGCCGTCGGCGTCCATCGTCAGGGCGTAGTCGAAGCCGCGCCGCAGGGCGTGGCGCAAGCCGGTCTGCAGGGCATGCCCCTTGCCGCGGTTGCGCCCGTCGGCGTAGCGGAGCACCTCGACGCCGGCGGGGAGGGCGGACAGGGCCTGGGCGGTGGAGTCCGTCGAGCCGTCGTCGACGACGATGACGTCGGCGCACCACTCCAGGGCCGCCTCGACCACGCCGCGCACCGTCCCGCCGTTGTTGTAGGTCGGGACAATCAGCGCGCAACGCATCTCGCTGGCCTTCCGTCGGCTCTCGCTGGGTGTCGTCAATTGCAATTTGTCGATTGGGGTATTGGTTTTGGGCGCCTTGCGCGTCGTCCGAAGTGTGCGAACCCGAAGTGCGTGAACCCTAGTGTGCGAATCCGAGGTGTGCGAACCCTAGTGCGTGAACCCTAGTGCGTGAACCAAGTGTGCGAGTCCTAAGCTACCCTATGTCGCCGCCTCGCACACCCCGTAGCCTTTGGGGCTTTGAGTGGCGGAGCGCCCCCCCCTCCCGGTCGGATGTCAATTGTCAATTGTTAATTGTTAATTGTCAATTGCAAAGTTGCATCCTCAGCCTAGTATATGTGTCGCCCTTAGCCGAGCGCACGTCGGCGCGGACGTTCAGCTCGTCGTCCACCGTCAGCGAGACCACCACGTCGTCTCCGTCGGGGACAATCGGCGCCACATATTTGGCGTCTTTCACCGATGCTATGCGCGTCTTGCCCAGCCCACGGGCCCTCTCGGCGCATCGGCGGGTCATCATGAGCGTCATCACCCCCGGCACGACGGGCCGGCCCGGAAAGTGGCCGCGGAAAATCTCGTGCCCCGGGTTTATGCTGATGGTGCAAGAGTACGAGCCGTCGGCCAGTGTCTCGCAGCTTAAGATTTTGAAGAAATCGTCCATGCCGCAAAGTTAGCTCATTCCGCCGCCGATTATGCAATTGACAATTGACAATTGACAATTGACAATTGACAATTGACAGCCGACCGTAATTGATCGGGGGAATGTGCAGGGACGTACGACCCATGTGCCCACCATTACACCCCGGGGTCTCAAAGCCCCAAGGGGGCGATATATGACAGCCTAGGGCGTGAGCCCTAGGACAATATGAGCACAAAGGAACGGAAACACGATGCGCACGACAAGAATTCGTCCAACACCCAGAAATTGTCAACTGTCAATTGGGTCGCCTAAGGCTAGTGTTTCGTCCTATGGCTTACGCCCTAGGCTAACGTATGCCGCCGCTTCGCACACTTCGTAGCCTTTGGGGCCACGAGGCGTGCGTCCTTACGAGGTGCCTCCTAGCGGCAACGCCCGGATGCCAATTCTTAATTCTTAATTCTTAATTGTCAATTGCTCCATCGTCCGCCGTGCCGCCTCCACGGCGTCGCCTTCGGCCTCCGCCGCGTAGCCGTCTGTGCGGCGGGCCCACTCCTCCTCCATGGCGTAGAAGTCGATCTCCCGCGGCGCCCGCCCCCTCATCCGTGCCTGCATCTCGAGGGTCCACGCCCGCCACCTGTCGAGGTAGAGGCTGCCCAGGAGGCCGTTCCACTCCTTGTGCGCGTAGTCGTGGAGGCCGCCGCGGTCGGCGCAGGCGCGGTCGCCCCACGTCGTGATCTGCACCCGGGCGTTCCACTCCAGGTGCGCCCTCTCGGCGTCTGTCGAGCCCAGGGCGCGCGCCGCCCCGGTCCACCGCCCCAGGCGGAACTCCCCCCTGGTGGCCAGCAGGCTGTCTTGCAGGGCTATGAGGCCCAGGAAACGGTCTGCCGCCTCGTCGAAGAGCCGCCGCTCGCCGGCGCGGAACGCCGCCGTCATGAGAGGGTAGACCATGCGGCCCTTTTCGGCCACGGCCTGGCGCACGACGTCGACCAGGTCATACTCGTAGTTGTTGTTGCCCCGGAGGCGGTCGGCGGCGCGGAGCAGGATCTCCGCGGCGCGGACCACGTCGCGCGGGTCGTAGTAGTCAGACCGCTCCGACCACGTCGAGACGGAGTAGGCCTCCATCGACGGGCGGGCGCAGAAGACGGACTCCTGGGTGCCCTGCTGGGTGGAGCGCGGCGGGCAGTTGTAGATGGTGTTGCTCAGCAGTGTCCACGCCTCCAGGGCGTCGGGGTCGGCGGCCCCGTAGCGCGCGCCGACGTAGCCGCGGAGCCACTCGTCTTTGTCGAAGCGTCCGGCCCGCCACGGCAGTTCGCACAGCAGCTCATACATGACCGGGTTGTTCTCGATGCCCTCCATCGTCATGCCCACGCCGCGCATCGTCTGCGCGAAGCCGCTCTCGCGGGCCTTGTAGAACTCGTCGATGAGGTGGGGCATCTTGCCGTGGAGGCCCACGTTGCCGCCGAAGTTGAGCAGCATGCAGAAGACCCAGTCGTGGCCGTCGAAGCCCTCCTCGCGCCGCCAGCTCGACTGCGCGTCGCCCCACTGCGGGCGGCTCTCCGAGTAGAGGTCGAGGACGAGCAGGTCGCCCCGGGGCACGCCCTCCATCATTTGCCTCCGCGGGTTGGCGCCCCAGGCCTGCACGACCCACGTGGCCGAGGCGTTGGCGGCCTTCATGGCCCGCCATATGGCCGCGCCCGCCGCGCGCATGTCCACGCCCTGAGTGTTGCCGCCCTCGTGGAACGGGTCCATGCTGTAGAAGTCGGCGACGCCGAAGAGGCGGGTCATCTCCTCGTAGTAGAGCGCGGCGACGCGCCCGAAGTCGGCGTCGGTGGGCTGCAGGAACGCCGGCCGGTCAAAGGCGTTCCACTTGCCGGGGTCCGCCACGGCCATGCCCAGCCGCTCGCCGGCGTCGTGGGGGAGCATCCCCGAGTAGCCGGGCAGGACGGGGTGCATCCCGAACTCGCGCATGCGGCGCAGAATCTTGCGCTGGAGGGCCACGCGGCTCTCATACCACCGCCCGGCGTTCGGACCGCCCCATCCCTCCAGGTTGTTCATGAGCCACCACGCCTGGAACGCCGGCCCGGCCACGAACTTGTCAGCCTCGTCCGCCGAGTAGCCGAGACGAAGCAAGACGCCCCTCCACACGGCGTCGGCCCCCACCAGGGCCAGGGGCAGGTTGACGCCGTGCAGGGCCATCCAGTCTATCTCGCGCTCCCATCGCTCCCAGTCCCAAAACGCCATGCTGTAGGAGTGTGTGCAGTAGTTGAGGTAGTAGCGCAGCGGCATGGGCGTCGAGCGCCTCTCCCTGCGCGCCACGGGCGGCAGGGGGTCGGGCAGGGAGGCCGTCATGCCGTTCCACGACAGGTGGACCCCGGCGTGATATTTCAGGTACCAGTTAATCCCCGTGGCGACGCTGACGTAGTTGTTGCCGCGCACCACCACCCGCCGCCCTCGTTGGTCCAGCTCGAAGAAGTCCTCGTCTGCCGCCACCACCTCGATTTTGAACTTTTTCGACGCGCCCCTGTCTATCCGCTCCAGGAGGCTGTCGATGGGCGATGCCGCAGCCAGGCTCACTGCGACGAGCCACAGGGCGAGCAATGTCGTTGTCCTTTTCATGAATGTGTTTGTTTGAGAATTATTCGCAAATATAGCGCGGCGAGGCCTAACGCGAAGCGGGCCATTATCCCTATCTTTGGAAATCAAAAAGATGCGGACATGCCCAGCTCCCGGCCCCACTTACCCCCGCCGCCGAAATCTTACGCCCCCCGGCATGCCGTATATTGCCTATTTTGAATATCTTAGCAGAAAAATATAAACAAACGGAGACAAGACCATGATGAAAACCCACATCGCGGGCCTGGCGGCGGCTCTGGCAATGGCCACGGCGGCCACCACGGCCGCCGCTCAGCCCCAAACGCGGCTGCACCCGCTCGAGCACGACACGGCAGTGGTCCGCGGCACTCTGCCCAACGGGCTGACATACATAATCCGCCGCAACACGTTGCCAAAGAACACCGCCGAGTTCTACATCGCCCAAAAGGTCGGCGCGGTGCTTGAGGAGGACGACCAGGACGGGCTGGCGCACTTCCTCGAGCACATGGCGTTCAACGGCACCAAGAACTTCCCCGGCAAGGGCATAATCAACTTCCTGGAGCGCGTCGGCGTCCGCTTCGGCGAGAACGTCAACGCCTTTACGAGCCTCGACGAGACGGTCTACAACCTCTCCGCAGTACCGACGACGGACCCCGCCATCGTCGACAGCGCCCTGCTCGCCCTCCACGACTGGAGCGGGTTCATCTCGCTCGAAGGGGTCGAGATCGACAAGGAGCGCGGCGTCATCCGCGAGGAGTGGCGCACCCGGGCCAACGCCAGCCGCAGGATGTATTTCGCCCACATGGCGAACACCATGCCCGGCACGCGCTACGCCGTCCGCGACGTCATTGGCGACACGGCCGTCATCAACAACTTCTCGCACGACGCCCTCAGGGCCTACTACCGCAAGTGGTACAGACCCGACCTGCAAGGCATCATCGTCGTGGGCGACATCGACCCCAAGACCATCGAGGCGCGGATCCGCGACATATGGGCCGACATCCCGGCGCCCGTCAACCCCGCCAAGAGGGAATATTTCGACGTGGCGCTCAACACAGGGCCCGTCTTCTCGATCCTCCGCGACAAGGAGGCCACGCGCACCACGGTCCAAATCCAATACCGATACAAGCCCGCGCCCGACTCCGTCCGCAACACCGTCGAGTACTACAGGCGCGACATCGTGGCGAGCATGGCATGCCAGGTCTTCAACACCCGCATGCGCGAGCTGATGCAGAAAGGGGCCCCCATGACCTACGCCGCCATGTACGACACGGAGATGGTCCCGACGCTCAACATGGTCGTGGCCACTTTCGCCCCGCAGAGCGGCAAGAGCGAGGAGGCCACGCGCACCGTCATGGACGAGGTCGAGAAGCTGCGGCGCTTCGGCGTCAACCCCGGGGAGCTGAAGAGGGCGGCGGACAACCTGGTCAAGAGGTATGACGACGCCTACGAGAACCGGCTAAAAGAGAGGTCGGACGACTACGTGCAGTCCTACTACAACGCTTTCCTGAGCAACGACGTCATCACCTCGACGGCCTACGACCGCGACCTCGTCCGCGCCATCGTCCCCACCGTAGGCGTCGAGGCCGTCAACGCCTACATCGCCGAGGCGCTGGCGCCCCAGCCCGTGTTCCAAATATCGGCCGTCGAGGACGACCCGGGCGTCAAAGACGCCGACTACTACCGGGCCCTCATCGACGCCGTGAGCCAGGGCGAGCTGACGGCCTATGAGGACCGGGTCATAGACACCCGCCTGGTGGACAGCGAGCCCAAGGGGGGCAAGGTCAAGCGCTGGGCCGACGACAAGGTCTATGGCGCCCGCGTGGCCACGCTCAGCAACGGAGTGCGCGTCTTCTTGAAGCCCACGACGTTCGACGACAACAGCATTTTGCTCCGCGCCGTGAGCCGCGGCGGCTTCTCGACGCTGCCGGCCGACTTGGCCACGTCGGCGGCGCTGGGCGGGCAGGTCGGGGCGCAGATGGGCCTGGGCAAGTTCTCCGGCACCGACCTGGCCAAGGCCCTGACGGGCAAGTCGGCAAGCGTCGGCGCCAGCATGAACCTCTACACCGAGAGGCTGAACGGGGGCAGCAGCAAGGCCGACTTCGAGACCATGATGCAGCTCGTCTACCTCAACTTCGCGCCCCAGCGGCGGGACGACGACGCCTTCCGGTCATACTACGGCCGCCTGGAGACATACCTGGCCAACGCCGACAAGAACCCCGACAACATCTTCGCCAACAAGCTCTACAAAATCATGGCGGGGGGCAACCCCTACAACGTCCGCCTCGGCTCGTCCGACGACCTCAAGGCCCTCACCGCCGACCGGGCCATCGAGGCCAAGGACTCCCGCTTCGCCTCGGCCAGGGGCTTCGACTTCATCCTTGTCGGCTCGTTCGACATCGACAGCATCATGCCCGCCGTCTGCAAGTGGATCGGGGGGCTGCCCGCGGGCAAGCGCCAGGCGCGGTGGACGCCCCGCGAGGACTACATGCCCCAGCGCGACACCACGCTCGTCTTCACCACGCCCATGACGACCGAGAAGGTCTCCTTTGCCCGCGTCTACAGCCACAGGCACCCCTACGACCGCCGCGAGCAGATTGCGCTGACAATCCTCAAGCGGTGCCTCGACATGCGCTACCTGGAGAGCGTCCGCGAGGAGCTGGGCGGCTCCTATGGCGTCAGCGTCTCGTCGGGGCTCTCCAACGCCCCGACAGAGGAGTATAACCTCCTCGTGAGCTTCGACACCGACCCCGCCATGTTCGACAGGCTCGAGCCCATTGTCGAGCAGGAGATCCGCACCATTGCCGAGCAGGGCCCCCGAGCCGACGACTTCGACAAGGTCAAGAAGAACCTCGTCAAGGCCCGCGTAGACGCCTTGCAGGACAACGGCACCTGGGTCGGTCTGCTCGACGACCTCATCTTGTATGGCCTCGACGACTCCAAGTGCGAGGAGATGGTCGAGGGCATGACGCCCGCCGACGTGCAGAGGTGGGCCCGCCGGATTCTCGACGAGGCGCACCGCGCCACGGTCGTGATGAAGCCCGAGAAATAGTCTGCGCCCCCGGCGCGACAGAGAGAGGGTGGCGACCGCGCGGTCGCCACCCTCTCTCGCTCTGTCCCTGGGGCTCGTCGCCCCCGGTCAGCCCCGGCTCTCTTGCCCCTCGGCCTCCAGGCCGGCCACGATGCCGTCCAGCTCCGCGCGCAGCTCCTGCTGCCGGCGGACTATTTGGGCAATCTCGGCGTTGAGGACGCCGATGTCCACCGGCTCGCGGGTGTCTTCGGGCTCGACATAGGTCGAGACCGACAGGTTGAAGCCGTTGGCCGCTATGGCGCTGTCGTCGACCAGGGCCGCCACGTGGGGCACCGTCTCGCGCCTCTCGAACAGGGAGACGATGCGGTCCACGTGCTCGTCCGTCATGATGTTGTTGCGCGGCTCTTTCTTGAAGAATCCCGCCGTGCCGGCGTCGATGAAGAGCGTCTGCGCGTCGCTCTTGTGCTTCGAGAGGACGAGGATGTTCGTCGCTATGCTCGTGCCGTAGAAGAGGTTCTTGGGCAGGGCTATGACGGCCTCGACGACGTTGCGCCCGCCCTCGTGGCCCATCATGTGCGCCCTAATCTTCTGCTCCGCCCCGCCGCGGTAGAGGATGCCGGGGAAGCAGACGATGGCGGCGCGCCCGCGGGCCGAGAGATGGTGGAGGCAGTCTAGGACGAAGGCCATGTCGGCGTTCTTCTTGGGCGCCAAGATGCCGGCCGCCCCGAAGCGGACGTCGTTGATGAGCGTCGAGTCGGCGTCGCCAATCCAGTGCGTCGAGTAGGGTGGGTTCGAGACGATGGCGTCGAACTTCCGGTCCGCAAATTGCGGGTTGAGGAGCGTGTCGCCAAGCTTTATGGAGAACTTCTCGTAGCCCGCGCCGTGGAGAATCATGTTCATGCGGGCCAGGTTGTAGGTCGTCAGGTTTATCTCCTGCCCGCATATGCACTCCTTGCCCACCAGGTTCTCAGCCCCGGCCACTTTTCGGGCCTGGAGCAGGAGCGAGCCCGAGCCGCAGGCCGGGTCGTAGATGCCGTTCACCTCCGTCTGCCCCGACAGGGCCAGGCGCGCCACGAGGCGCGAGACGCACTGGGGCGTGAAGAACTCGCCGCCCGACTTGCCGGCGTGGGCGGCGTAGTTCGAGATGAGGAACTCGTAGGCGTCGCCAAAGAGGTCTATTTGCATCTCGCCCGGCGGGCCGAAGTTCAACTCCTTGACGCCCACGAGCAGTTCGACCAGCTTGCGGTTCCTGTGCTCCACGTCTTTCCCGAGGCGCTCGCTCGAAGTGTTGAAGTCGTTGAAAAGTCCCTTGAAGTCCTCTTCAGACGCCTGCCCCACCACGATGGAGTCTATTTCGCTGAACACCTCGGTCAGTTCTATATTGAGGTCCGGGTTCTTCTCGACCCTATCGACCACGTTGGCGAAAAGGTGGCTCGGCTTGATGAAGAACCCCATCTCCTTGATTGTCTCCTGGCGCAGCTCGTCGGTTATGTCCGAGTCCGAGGCCTTGGAGTAGTCGAACTCGTCGTCGCTCAAGTAGTTGGCGAATGTCTCGCTTATGAAGCGGTAGAAGAGCGCGCCGAGGACGAACTGCTTGAAGTCCCACCCGTCTACCGAGCCGCGGATCTCGTCGGCCATTTTCCATATCGCGGCGTGGAGGCTTTCGCGTTGCTGAGTGCTTGTCATGCTGTAATTAATAATTAACAAATAATAATTGACAATTGACAATGGACATCCGACCGTTGCCGCTAGGGGGCACCTCGTAGGGACGCACGACTCGTAGCCCCAAAGGCTACGAAGTGTGCGAAGCGGCGGCATATGTTAGCCTAGGGCGTAAGCCCTGGGACGAAACACTAGCCTTAGGCGACCCAATTGACAGTTGACAATTTCTAGGTGTTGGACGAATTCTTGTCGTGCGCATCGTTGTTCCTGTTCCGTTGTGTTCATATCGTCCTAGGGCTCACGCCCTAGGCTGTCATATATCGCCGCTTCGCACACTTCGTAGCCTTTGGGGCTTTCAGGCATCGGGATGTGGGGGCGGCAAACGCACGGGTTGTGCGTCCCTGCACATATCCCCAATCAACTACGGTCGGATGTCAATTGTCCATTGTCAATTGTCCATTGTCAATTGTCCATTGTCAATTGTCCA
>CAZHOT010000015.1:37591-41661 GCA_964534235.1 uncultured Marinilabiliaceae bacterium | reverse complement strand
TGTCAATTGTCCATTGTCAATTGTCCATTGTCAATTGTCCATTGTCAATTGTCCAATTGTCCCACCCCCTTATATTTCTCCACGAACTTCTCCATGCGCTCCAAGACGCGCTTCTTCATGGGGATGTATTTCGGGTTCATGGGGCTCATGCGGGGCAGCGCCTGGCGCAGGCCCGTGCCGTTGGCGCTGGCGCACTCCTGGAGGAGCGACGTGCGCATGTAGCGGCGGGCGGCGTCGGCGTTGAGGCCCTCCTCGGATATTATGGCCTCGGCCTCGGCCCTCATCCGCGCCCGGGCGTAGGTGTAGAACGCCTCGACGACGCCCGCCCGGTCGGCAATGGAGGCCAGGTCGGTGGCGTCGATGAAGTCCACGATGAGGCCCTCCTTGCCGCGGTGGCTCACGCTGGAGCGGATCAGCCGGCGCGCCTCGTCGGCCATGCCGGCCTTGTCGGCCGACGCGCGGCTGCGCTCATAGAGCAGGGACAAGATGTAGTCCAGGTCTATCTCCTGCTGTTTGAGCAGTTCGACCTCGAAGACGACGTCGTCCCAGTCCACGAGCGTCTTCTCCGGCTTCTCGCCGCCGCTCTGGTCCCTGAGCCATTCGCGGATGTCGTTGTAGGTCGAGCGGTAGTCCTGCATGGCGCGGTCGCTCAGCAGCTCCACGGCGCCCAGGGCCCGCATCTCGGCCTCGCTCACGCCATAGGAGAGGCGGAGGCTCTCGCGGGCCGCGGCGTCGTCGGGCGCGATGTCGCGCAGGGCGCGCACGATGGTGAACTCGTCGTAGTTCCACAAGATGTTGTCCAGACGCAGGCACTCGCCGAAGAGCCCGACGAACTCCTTTTTCGCCGCCTCGCCGCCCAAGACGTCGGGCGAGGGGAAGCGGCCGAGCAGTTCGGAGACCACCTCGGCGTAGCCGCGGTGGCGGCGGCCGGAGGCGTCGACGTAGCCGTGCATGTAGTCGTCGAACTTGCGCTCCAGGACCATGGCCGAGCCCGCGCCGGCGTCTTCGCGGCCGAAGAGGCGCAGGCTCTCCTCGGTGCTGTCCTCCAGGTTGCGAAACGTCACGATGTTGCCGAAGGTCTTGGTCGAGTCGTAGATGCGGTTCGTCCGCGAAAAGGCCTGGAGCAGGCCGTGGTAGCGCAGGTTCTTGTCGACGAAGAGCGTGTTGAGCTTCGGTGCGTCGAAGCCCGTCAGGAACATCCCGACGACGATGAGCAGGTCCACCTCGCCTTTGCGCACCCGGTCGCCCAATTCTTCGTAGTAGTTGTAGAAGCCCTTGCTGTCCACGCTGTGGCTCGTCCCAAAGGCGGCGTTGTAGTCCGCCAGGGCCGAGGTCAGGAACTCCTTGGCGCTCATGTCCAAGGCGTCGGGGTCGAAGCCCTCGTCGGCAATTTCGCCCGCGGCGCGCTGTGGCTCGTTGGCGGCGTAGGAGAAGATGGTGGCTATGCGGAGCGGGCTCTTGGCGCCCGACTGGAGCCGGCGCAGCTCCTGGTAGTAGAGCTTGGCCGCCTCGACGCTGTCCACGGCCATCATGGCGTTGAAGCCGCGCCCGCCCGTGGCCCTGTGCGTCTTGAGCCGGAAGTTGTCCACGACGTAGCGGCATATCTCGCCGATGCGGTCGGGGTGGAGGAGCATCTCGCGCGTAGCGGCGGCGCGGGTCTCGTCGCGCTCCGCCTCGGCCTGGCGGAAGCTAGGGCGGACGTCGTTGTAGTCCACCTTGAACTTCAGAACCTTGCCGTCGCGCAGGGCGTCGGTGATGACATAGGAGTGGAGCATCCGACCGAAGACGCTCTCCGTCGTGGCGTCGCCCAGGGCGTTCTCGGCGAAGATGGGGGTCCCCGTGAAGCCGAACTGGCAGTAGTGCTTGAAGTGCTTGCGCAGGTTGCGCTGGGCCTCGCCGAACTGCGACCGGTGGCACTCGTCGAAGATGAAGACAACGTGCCTGGAGTAGACGCCCAGGGCCGCCTCGCTCCTCATAAGGTTGTTGAGCTTCTGGATGGTCGTCACGACAATGCGCCTCTCCCTGCTCTCCAGGTTGCTCTTCAGGCCCGCCGTGCTGTCCGAGCCGATGACGCTATCTTCCGAGAAGCGCTTGTACTCTTCCTTGGTCTGCTTGTCGAGGTCCCTGCGGTCCACGACGAACAGCACCTTGTCCACATAGTCCAGCCCCGACGCCAGCTGAGCCGCCTTGAAGCTCGTCAGCGTCTTGCCGCTGCCTGTCGTGTGCCACACGTAGCCGCCGCCCTCCGGGCGGCTCCACAGCTTCGAGATGTGCGTGCTGCGGATCTTCCAAAGGATGCGCTCCGTGGCGGCAATCTGGTAGGGGCGCATGATGAGCAGGGCCCCATTGGTGTCCAAGACCGAGTAGCGGAAGAGGACCTGCAGGAGCGTCGAGCGCTCGAAAAAGGTGCCGGTGAACTCGCGCAGGTCGCGGATGAGGCTGTTGTCGGAGCGCGCCCAGTTCATGGTGAAGTCGAAGCTGTTGCGGTCGCGGCCCGTCGTGTTGGCGAAGTAGCGGGTGTCTGTCCCGTTCGAGATGACGAACATCTGGACGTACTTGTAGAGCGAGCTCTCGCTGTTGAAGCTCTCCTTGCTGTAGCGGTGGACCTGGTTGAAGGCCTCGCGGATGGCAACGCCGCGGCGCTTCAGCTCCACGTGGACCATGGGAAGCCCGTTCACCAGGATGCTCACGTCGTAGCGGTTCGTCTGCGAGCCCGTCTGCTCGAACTGGCGGATCACCTGGAGCCTGTTGCGCGAGAGGTCGAGCTTGTCGACAATGCGGATGTTGTGGTGCTTGCCGTCGTCGGTCACGAATTCGCACAAAGGGTCCCGGTGGACCGCCGCGCTCTTCTCCTTCTGCCCCTCGCCGGCCTTGTCCAGCTCGTGGCTCACGAAGCGGCCCCACTCGGCGTCTGTCATCCGCAGCCCGTTCAGCGCCTCGATCTGCCGCCGGGCGTTGGCCAGCAGGGCCTCCGGCGTGCGGACGTCGGGCAGGAACTCGTAGCCCTGGCTCTGCAGGTTGCCGAGAAGCTCGCTCTCCAGCTCCGCCTCGCTCTGGTAGGTCGTCGGGGCCTCGGAGGCCATGGCCGCGCCCTCCTGGCGGTCCATGACGATGTAGTGCGGAAGCTCCGCTATGGTCGTGTCTCGTGTCATAGCCCGTTGTCCTTTTTTTGCGCTTAGCCCACCACCAGCGAGAACCGGAGACCCAGGGCCCCGGCCACCAGCATGAACGTCGAGAGCTGCATGTCCGTCTCGCCGCGCTCAATCTTAGAGATGAACTCGCGCTTCTTGCCGATCCGCTCCGCGAGCTCCTTTTGCGTCATGCGCTGGCTCTTGCGCTGCTCGCGCAGAATCTCGCCGTAGTAGTAGGCCAGGGCGCGCGCCTCGAACGCCTCGCGGCTCGGCGTCCCGGGGGCGCCATATTTCTCCGTCAGGTGGTCGTCCGAGCGCTTCAGCCGGGCCAGTTTCTCTTCGTCTAGTTCTATCATGTCCTTTCCCTCTTGTATCTGTCCAATATTTTGCGTGCTGTGGCAATGTTCTGCTTGTAGTCTTTTGTCGATTTCTTTAGGAATGTGTTCAGCATCAGCAGTCTCGTGGCTTTCACGAATGTCTCCGCGTCGATGGCGAAGACAATGGTCCGATGCTCGTTGGGGCCGACGGAGATCCGGGCCTCGTAGAGGTCTGTCCCCTCCAGGCGCTTGACGAATTTGGAACTCACCACTTTGATGGTCCTCATGACGGCCTCCACATAGGCGAACTTCTCGGCCGTGCGGCCGTCCACCGTCTCCAGGTATGTCTTGTATTCTGGCGAATATATCAGCTCCCTCTCCATCTTTTCCATTATGCGAATGTAACCATTTCGTTCCGCCCCCGCAACTCCCCCGCCAGCGGCTGTTCCTCGTCGCCGCCCGCCCCGCCGAAGCCCAGCAGCCGCTCCCGCCAGTAGGCGTATTGCCGCCTCCGCGCCGCAATCTCCGCCGGCAGTCCCTCCGACAGGCTCGACGTCAGCGCCTCGAACTTGTCCAATATCCCCGCTATGCGCCGCTGCTCCTCCAGAGGCGGGAGGGGGAT
>CAZHOT010000015.1:0-37491 GCA_964534235.1 uncultured Marinilabiliaceae bacterium | reverse complement strand
GTGGCCGTGCGCGTGTCCTATGTGGTCGTGTGCGCATATGCCCTATAGGTTGCCGTGCGCCCCGACGTGCGCGCTTCCCAGGGGTGCGCGGGCGTTATGGCCGCCGCCGCGCCCGGCCCAGGCTCTCGCGGTCGGCGTCGTCGCGGCTTCTCATCCCCCCGCCTCCGGTGTGTCGTCGCAACGCACGGAGAAGCTGTTGGCGCGGAGGGCGGCGACGGGCAGGATGAGGTCGGCGTCCTTGCCCCAGGCTATGTTGCCGTTCCAAAGGGTGAAACGCTTGAAGAGCGAGGGGCGGGCGTATTTGTCATACTGCGGGTGGTGGTGAGTGGCAAAAAAGGGGGCGAAGTCCACGACGTTCTCCGTCCCGTCGCTATACGAGATTCTCAAGGTGAGGTCTCCCGCATGTTCGGCGCTTGTCACCGACAGCGGCGCGTCTCGGACTGTTTTGCCCACTCTTTGGCATCCTTAAGTTAGGCGAATTCGCCCCCCCGCCTCCTCTTACGCGTTGCGCTCGGCCTTGGCCTCGACGCTCGTGGTCAGCCGGTTGGCCTCCAGCTCCTGGTTGACTCGCCTGTTGCGGACGATGTCCATGGCCAGGTATATGGCCTCGCGCATCGACGTGGGGTCCGCCTTGTCCTGGCCGGCAATGTCGTAGGCCGTGCCGTGGTCGGGCGACGTCCGGACAATCGGCAGGCCCGCCGTGTAGTTCACTCCGCTCGCGAAGGCCAGTGCCTTGAAGGGGGCCAGGCCCTGGTCGTGATACATGGCCAGGACGGCGTCGAACTTGCCGAGGGCGTCCGAGCCGAAGAGGCCGTCGGCGGCGTAGGGCCCCAGGGCGCATATCCCCTCGGCCTGCGCCTTGGCTATGGCGGGCGCTATGACGGTCTGCTCCTCCTGGCCCAGGAGGCCGTTGTCGCCGGCGTGGGGGTTCAGGCCCAGGACGGCAATCCGCGGGCCGTCGATGTTGAAGTCCTGCCGCAGGGAGCGGTTGAGGATGCGGAGCTTGCTCAATATCTTGTCTTCGGTGACATATTGCGCCACGCGCGCCACCGGGACGTGGCCCGCCACGACGCCCACGCGCAGGCGCCCCGAGACGAGGAGCATCAGCGCCGGGGCCTGCGCCGCCTGCTCCAGGTATTCCGTGTGGCCGGGGAAGTTGAACGTCTCGCTCTGGATGTTCTTCTTGTTTATCGGGGCCGTCACCACGGCGTCAATCTTCCCGTCGCTCAGGTCGCGCACGGCGGCCTCCAGGGCAGCGAAGGCCGCCTGGCCCGCCGCCTGCGACGACTTGCCGAGCTCGACCTTGATGTTGTCGTCGCCGCAGGTCAGGATGTTGACGCGCCGCGGGTGGGCCTCGTCGGGAGTGTTGACGTTGTTGAGGCTGAACTGCGCCACGTTGAGGGCCTTGCGGTGGTAGGCGGCGGCCTTGGGCGAGCCGTAGATGATGGGGACCAGGTCGTCGAGGATCTCCATGTCCTGCAGGGCCTTCATGATGACCTCATATCCCACTCCGTTGACGTCGCCTTGTGTTATGCCTATCTTCATGTCGTTCGTTTTCTTGTCCTTTGGGTTATTTCTTCTCGGTCAGCCGGAGGGTGTGCATGATGGCCTCCAGCGACCGTATGTGGTTGCGTTTCTGCTCCCGCGAGGGGTAGTAGACGTAGCCGTCGGTCACGACGACGCGGCCCGCCGCCTCGTCCACCACGGCGCGCATGAGGAACGGCCCACCCATGGGGTAGCCGTCCATGCGCCACAGGCCGCGCACCTCGCTCACGAAGGCCCCGCGGTACGTCCCCTGCTGGAAGACAATCTCCTCGTCGAGGCCCGCGCGCCGCTCCGTGCACATGACCGACCCCTGCGGCCCGCCCACGTTGGCCCTCAGCAGGCTGTCGCGGCGGGCCAGGAGGCTCTCGAGGCTCACGCACTCGCCCCCGGTGTAGGGGAAAGTGTAGATGAAGAGGCCGTCCTGGAAGTCGCGAGTGTCGCACATGAACCACGACAGGGCCGTGTCCACGGCGGGGCGGCAGCGGTCATACTCGTTCGGGATGCTTATCTCGACGTCCCACTTGCGCCTGACCTCGGCCATGAGCGAGGCGTTGACGTGGCGGGTGTAGTAGCCTATGAGGCGCTCGCGCTCGGCGCGGACGAAGAACGAGATTATGCGGACGTGGTTGCGCCGCAGAGCGTCCGCCGCCCCCTGCGCCGTCCGGGCGCGGAGGCTCATGACGGCCTGGGGGCGCGCCCAGGCGTCGCTGGCGAAGGTCACGGTGTCGGCCGCCACGCTGTCCGCCACGGTGACGACGACGATGTTGCGGAGCTTGTGCATCTCGTAGTCGAAGCGGGGCGGCGCCACGGTGTGCATCTCGAAGATGGGCTCGTCGGTGGGCAGACCGGCGTAGGTGTCGCCGAGCATGGCGCGCAGGTAGCGCCCGGCGGTGTCGGCGGCCTGGCGGTCGTCGATGACGACCAGGACCTCGCCGGCGCGGCCCGTGATCTCGGGCTTGAAGACTCTCTCGGCGCCCTTTTGGCATCCCGACGTGGCGGCCGCCGCGGCGAGAGCCAGCAGGGCGGCTGTGAATGCGTGTCTCATGGTCTCTCTCTCTTGTCTCTTTTGTCCTCTATCGCATGGCGAGCTCCTCGGCCACGAAGAAGTAGGGCGACACCTCGCGCTCGTAGAAGATGACGAGGCGTTGGCCAATCCTTATGTCTTTGGTCTCCATGCCGTTCCACTCCATGATTTGGCTCGCCGTGGTCTTATATTGCATCGCTATCTTGTGCAGGTACTCGCCCCTCTCCACCTCGTGCGTTATCGTGTCGCGCTCGATGCGCGTGCCGCCGAAGTAGCCCGTCAGGTCGGGCGCGGCGTCGGGGCGCAGCTGGCGCTCGTTGCGCAGGTAGCGCGAGACGTTGTCGCGGGGCAGGGCCAGGCGGCGCGGGGTGTCGTCGTAGGGGATGAAGTCCTTGATATATTGCGGGTTGAGCTGCTGGAGGACGTCGCGCTTCACCCCCGACGCGCGGCTGACCTGGTCGAACGACAGGCTCATGTTGACATACACCGTGTCGATGTCGGCGTGGGTGAAGGCGGGGCGCGACGGCTCGACGTTGTGGAGGCGGTAGTAGTTCATGACGTAGTTCACGGCAATGAACGCCGGCACGTAGGAGCGCATCTCCGGCGTGATGTAGGGGCTCAGCTCCCAGAATGTCTTGCGCCCGCCGCCGGCCCTCTGCTGCGCCTTCTGAACCTGCCCCAGGCCGCCGTTGTAGGCCGCCAGGGCCAACTGCCAGTCGCCGAGGTTCTGGAAGAGGTACTTGAGGTAGCGGCACGCCGCGTCGGTGCTCTTGCGGATGTCGCAACGGTCGTCCTCGTAGCTCGTCACGCGCAGGTCCATCATCAGCCCGGCGTGGTAGAGGAACTGCCACAGGCCCATGGCCCCCGACTTCGACTTGGCGCGGGGGTCGAGGGCGCTCTCGATGACGGCCAGGTACTTGAGCTCCTGCGGCAGGTTGTATTTGCTCAGATACTCCTCGAAGATGGGGAAGTAGAGCTCGGCGCGGCCCAGGATGTTGGCCAGGTGGTCGCGCCGCCGGTCCAGGTAGACGTCGATGTAGGCGCGCACCTGGGTGTTATACTCCAGCGTTATGGGGCTCTGGCGGTCCAGGCGCTCCATGCGCTGGGCGTAGACGTAGTCCGGCACCTGGGGGTTGACGCCCAGGCCCTGCGCCGAGGCGCCGCGGGCGGGCAGGAGCAGCGCGCACAGCGGCAGGGCTGCCCGCGCGGCCGCGCGCCACGCCATTGCCACTATCGCCGCCCGTCGACCCATCGGATGCCGCCTCCCCCAGCTCACATTGTCAGGACCCACGCGCCCGCCAAGCCAGAGAGGGCGCGGAAGATGTCGGCCCCGTTGGCGTAGACCACAAGGGCCAGGAGCAGGAGCATCCCCACCGTCTGGGCCACCTCCATGACCCGGTCGCTCACCTTGCGCCCCGTCAGCACCTCGACGAGCAGGAACATGACGTGGCCGCCGTCGAGGGCGGGGATGGGCAGGATGTTCATCACCGCCAAGATGATGGCAAGGAACGCCGTGTTGAACCAGAACGACTGCCAGTTCCATCGCTCCGGGAACATCTTGGCTATCGTCCCGAAGCCGCCCACCTTGGTGGCCCCCTCGCGGGTGAATATCATGGGCAGCTGGCGGACGTAGTTGACGAGAAGCTCGCCGCCGCGGGCCACGCCCGCCGGCAGGGCCTCCAGCAGGCCGTAGTGGCGCGTCCGGGGCGTGAACCACCGCGACGGGGCGCAGAGCAGGAAGCCCAGGCGGCCGTCTGCCGAGACGCTGGCCGTCAGGGTGTCCACACCGCCGCCCGAGCGGGCCACGACAAGGCTGGCCTCGCGCCCGCGCAGGCTGTCGAGGCACGCCGTGAACTGGCGGAACGACGGGCCGCGCACCCCCGCAATGGAGACGACGGAGTCGCCGCGGGCCAGGCCGCACTCCGAGGCCGGGCTCCCGGGCAGGACCGAGTCCACCACCACCGGCGTGCGGAACGAGAACAGGGCCTGGTCGCCGTCGCCCTTGAGGACGGCGCGGAAGAACTCCGACGGCATCGTGATGCTCATGGCCGAGTCGCCGCGGACCAGGTCCACGACGCAGCCCTCGTCGAAGATTATGGCGTTGGCCACGTCCTTATATGTCTCGGCCGCCGAGCCGCCGGCGCCGACGATGCGGTCGCCGTCGCGGAAGCCCGCCGAGCGCATGGCCTCGCCGAAGTCGAAGCCGTAGCGCGCCTCGCTCAGGGGCATGTAGGTGTCGCCATAGGTGAACGCCAGGACCCAGAAGATGAGCGGCGCCGTGAGCAGGTTCACCAAGACGCCGCCGAGCATCACCAGGAGGCGCTGCCAAGCCGGCTTGGAGCGGAACTCCCACGGCTCGGCGGGGCGGCGGAGCTGCTCGGTGTCCAAAGACTCGTCCACCATGCCGGCAATCTTGACGTAGCCGCCCAGGGGGAGCCACCCCACGCCATATTCCGTCTCGCCACGCTTGAACTTCAGGAGCGAGAACCACGGGTCGAAGAAGAGGTAGAACTTCTCGACCCTTATCTTGAACAGTTTGGCAAAGGCGAAGTGGCCGGCCTCGTGGGTCACGACCAAAATGGAGAGGCTCAGCAGGAGCTGAAGCACTATGACGAGGATGTCCATCGGGTGTCTGTGGGTCTCTTTTTTGCGCGCGGCCCGCCGCGGCAGACCGTTCCACGCAAAGTTAATGCAAAAATCGGTGGGAGGCCCCTCCCCCTAGTCGTCAATCTTCACTTTCGCCAGGCCGCCCTCGCTCGTCTCCTTGTAGACCGACGGCAGGTCGTGGCCCGTCTGCTTCATGACCTCCACCACGTGGTCGAACGAGACGCGGTGGCGCCCGTCGGAGAACGTCGAGTAGAGGTTTACGTCCAGGGCCCGGGCGGCGGCGTAGGCGTTGCGCTCGATGCACGGGATCTGGACCATGCCGCACACCGGGTCGCACGTCATGCCCAGGTGGTGCTCCAGGCCCATCTCGGCGGCGTACTCAATCTGCGTCGTGCTGCCGCCGAAGAGCTGGTTGGCCGCCGCCGCCGCCATGGCGCACGCCACGCCCACCTCGCCCTGGCACCCCACCTCGGCGCCCGATATCGAGGCGTTCTCCTTGACGATGTTCCCGATCAGGCCAGCCGTGGCCAGGGCGCGCAAGATGCGCCGCTCCGAGAAGTCGCGCGTCACGCTCAGGTGGTAGAGCACGGCCGGCAGGACGCCGCACGAGCCGCACGTCGGCGCCGTCACGATGCGCCCGCCGCCGGCGTTCTCCTCGCTCACGGCCAGGGCGTAGGCGAAGACCAGGCCGCGGCTCTGCAGGCTCGGCTTCGACCCGCTGGAGCGGTAGTAGTAGACAGAGGCCTTGCGGCGCAGGTGGAGCGGGCCGGGCAGGACGCCCTCGTTCTCCAGCCCGTTGTGGATGGCGCTCTTCATCGTCTCCCACACCTCGGCCAGGTAGTCCCACACGTCGCTCTCCTCGTGCTCGTCGACATACTCCCAGTAGCTCTTGCCCGTGCGGCTGCACCACCCCAGGATGTCCGTCATGCGCGTCAGCGGGTAGATGTCCGCCGGCTGCCACTCGCCGCCGCCCGACGTGCCGTCGCTCAGGGCCCCGCCGCCGACGCTGTAGGTGCGCCACGCCAGCGTCTCCCGGCCCGAGGCGTCGTAGGCGCGGAAGTCCATGCCGTTCGTGTGGAACGGCAAGACGATCTCCGGGTGCCACACGATCTCCGTCGGGGCCAGCGGGGCTAGCACGTCGAGCAGGGCGCGGTCAGTCAGGTGCCCGCGGCCCGTGGCGGCCAGGCTGCCGTAGAGCGTCACTTCGTAGCGCGACGCCCCGGGGGTGCGCTCCGAGAACAGCTCGGCGGCGCGCCGCGGGCCCATGGTGTGGCTGCTCGACGGCCCGTTGCCCATGCGGTATATCTCTTTGATGCTCTTCATGATTGTCCGTGTTTTCACAAATATACGCTTTTGGGGCTTTGGCGTTCGCCGAGCCGGGGCGCAAATTTCGAGAGCGGGGCGCCTCGCCTCCCTATCTGGAATCATTCGTTTTCTAAAATGAACAATAATGGCGAAAATAGGCGGTGGATATAGGATAAAATAGTGGAAATTTTGCGTAACTTGTGCGGCGCAATCAAACAATGAGGATGGCAATGAAGACTCTATTGGCAATATGGCGCTTCTACCTGGAGGGGTTCCGGGGCATGACCACCGGGAGGGTCCTGTGGGCGATAATCCTGGTCAAGCTCTTCGTCATGTTCTGCATCCTCAAGGTCTTCTTCTTCCCCAACTTCCTGCGCCACCTGCCCTCCGACAGCGCCAAGGGCGACTACGTGGCGGGCGAGCTTGTCGGGCGGGCGTTGCCCCCTGGGCGCGGCGAGGGTCGCGACGACTATTAACCTTAACCAAAAAACATAGACTATGATTGAAAGTATCGACTCCTCACTAATCGACTGGTCGCGGGCGCAGTTTGCCATGACGGCCATGTACCATTGGCTCTTCGTCCCGCTCACCCTGGGCCTGGCCGTGGTGATGGGCGTCATGGAGACGCTCTTCTATCGCACGGGCAAGGAGTTTTGGAAGACTGCCGCCAAGTTCTGGCAGAAGCTCTTCGGGATCAACTTCGCCGTCGGCGTCGCCACGGGCATAATCCTGGAGTTCGAGTTCGGCACGAACTGGAGCAACTACTCGTGGTTCGTCGGCGACATCTTCGGCGCCCCTCTGGCCATCGAGGGCATCTTGGCGTTCTTCATGGAGGCCACGTTCATCGCCGTCATGTTCTTCGGCTGGGACAAGGTCAGCCGGCGCTTCCACCTGGCCTCGACGTGGCTCACGGGCCTGGGCGCCACGATCTCGGCGTGGTGGATTCTCGTGGCCAACGCCTGGATGCAATATCCCGTCGGCATGGAGTTCAACCCCGACACGGTGCGCAACGAGATGGTCGACTTCCTGGCCGTGGCGACGTCGCCCGTGGCCGTCAACAAGTTCTTCCACACCGTCTTGGCCGGGTGGGTCCTCGGGGCCATCTTCACCGTGGGCGTGGGATGCTGGTACCTGCTCCGCCGGCGCGACGGCGAGTTCGCCATGGCCAGCGTCAAGATCGGGGCCGTCTTCGGCCTCGTCGCCGCGGCCCTCTCGGCGCTCACCGGCGACGGCTCGGCCTACCTCATTGCCCAGACCCAGCCCATGAAGCTGGCGGCCATGGAGGGTTTCTACAAGGGCGAGAGGGGGGCTGGCCTCGTGGCCCTGGGCGCCCTCAACCCCGACAAGCAGGAGCATGACGACGGCAAGGACCCGTTCCTCTTCCGCGTCGAGGTGCCCCGCGCGCTCTCGTTCCTCGCCGAGAGGGACATAGACGCCTTCGTCCCCGGCATCTCGGACATCATCGAGGGCGGGTGGCAGCTCAAAGACGGCACGACGGCGCTCTCCGCCGACGAGAAGATAGAGAGGGGGCGCAAGGCCATCGCCGCCCTGGCCGACTACAGGGCCGCCAGGGCCGACGGCAGGGAGGACGACGCCGAGGCCGCCTACGGGGCCCTGAGGGAGAACATGCCCTATTTCGGCTACGGATACATCAAAGACGCGCGCCAGCTCGTCCCCAACGTGCCGATGAACTTCTACGCCTTCCGCGTCATGGTCTTCCTCGGTGCCTATTTCATCCTCTTCTTCGCCGTCATGGTCTTCGTCGTCTTCAAGCGCGACCTGGCCAAGATGAGGTGGCTCATGCGCGTGGCCCTGTGGACAATCCCCCTGGGCTACATTGCCGGGCAGGCCGGGTGGATCGTCACCGAGGTGGGGCGCCAGCCGTGGGCCATCCTCGACATGCTGCCCACCTCGGCGGCAATATCGAGGCTAGACGTCTCGTCGGTCCAGGTCACGTTCTTCATCTTCCTGGCCCTCTTCACCGTCATGCTCATTGCGGGAATCGGGATTATGGTCAAGGCCATCAAGAAGGGCCCCGGCCACGCTTAGGATTTGTCGACTCTTAACGCACTGAAAGTCATGTATATCTTTTTGCAACAATATTGGTGGCTCGTCGTCTCGCTCCTGGGCGCCATCCTCGTCTTCCTCCTCTTCGTCCAGGGCGGCAACTCGCTCCTGTTCCGCGTCGGCAAGTCCGACGACGAGCGCAGGCTCCTGGTCAACTCCACGGGCCGCAAGTGGGAGTTCACGTTCACGACCCTCGTGACGTTCGGCGGGGCTTTCTTCGCCTCGTTCCCCCTCTTCTACAGCACGAGCTTCGGCGGCGCCTATTGGCTCTGGATGATAATCCTCTTCAGCTTCGTCCTCCAGGCCGTCAGCTACGAGTTCCAGGGCAAGGCCGGCAACCTGCTCGGCAAGAGGGCATACCAGTGGTTCCTGGTCGCCAACGGCGTGGTCGGGCCCGTCTTGCTCGGCGGGGCCGTGGCCACATTCTTCACCGGCTCGGACTTCATCATCGACAAGGGGACCATGGCCGACCCCTCCGCCGCGGCAATCAGCCGATGGGGCAGCGGCTGGCACGGCCTCGACGCCCTGGCCAACCCGTGGAACGTCGTCCTCGGCCTGGCGGTCTTCTTCCTGGCCAGGGTCCTCGGCGCCCTCTACTTCATCAACAACATCGACAACGACGCCATAGTGGCCCGCAGCCGCCGCGCCGTGCGCGACAACGCCGTGCTCTTCCTCGTCTTCTTCCTCGCTTTCGTGGTCCGGACGCTCCTGGCAGACGGTTTCGCCGTCAACCCCGACACGCGGGAGGTCTACATGGAGTCCTACAAATATCTGACAAACTTCGTCGAGATGCCGGCGGTCCTGGGCGTCTTCCTGCTCGGCGTGGTGGCCGTCTTGTGGGGCATCGGCAAGACCGTCTTCAGCAAGGTCTTCGACAAGGGCATATGGTTCGCGGGCGTCGGCACTGTCCTGGCCGTCCTGGCCCTGCTCCTCGTGGCGGGCTACAACAACACGGCCTACTACCCGTCGTCGTCCGACCTCCAGAGCTCGCTGACGCTTGCCAACAGCTGCTCCAGCCAGTTCACGCTCCGCGTCATGGCCTACGTCTCCATCCTCGTCCCGTTCGTCCTCGCCATGATTGTCTACACCTGGCGGAGCATCGACCGCCGCAAGATCAGCGGCGACGAGGTGTCGGGCGGCGAGCACGCCTACTGACGCTCAGAAGGCTTCGCGGATGTTGAGGTAGACGGCCCTGTCGCCCCTGCTCGAGATTCCGCCGTCGAGCCTCATGTTGAGCCTCTTGCCCTTGAAGACGGCGAGACGCAGCCCGCCACCGCACATCAGGTGGACGCCCCGGGCCGCGTCTCGCCATTTGTGCGCCACGTTGCCGGCCCCGCCGAAGAGCGTGGCGCCGAGCCTCCAGAAGAGGGGGAAGCGAAGCTCGGCCTGGGCCAGCCAGGCCCCGCGGTCGACATACTTGAGGTTGTGCCCCACGGCGCGGCCCAGGCGCGTGCCGCCAAACGTCGCCATCTTGGTGTAGGGCGCGCGGCCCAGGCGGGCGTCGGCGCAGAGCTGGAGGGCCAGGACGGAGCGCCCGCCCCCCAGGCCGGCGTAGCGACGGGCGTCGAGGCTGAGCGAGCAGAAGTCGTGGCCGCGCCCGCCAATCTTGGCGTAGCCCATGGCCTTGAGCCGGACGTAGGCCCCCGCCGACGGCCACAGGGCGTCGTCGCGGCTGTCGTAGCCGCCGACGGCGCCAAGTCCGAAGTTCGGGCCCGAGGCGCTCGACGCCAGGCGGGCCGCGGCCTCGGCTTCGGCCTCGGAGGCGGGGGCGACGGACGAGAAGCTGTAGCGGTCGAAGTCCAGGCCGAGGCCGACGCGCCACGGCCCGTCGGGGCCGAGGCCCTTGAGAGCCTCGACCTGGGCGCTCTGGCGCGAGAAGTCGTAGCGGGCCAGGGGGCGCTTGCCGCTGCCGCCACCGGGGGCGTAGAGGTCGTCGGGCTGGCGGTATGCCTCGACTTTGGCGGTCAGGTCCACGCGGCGCGGGAGGTAGACGTCGGCGTCGCACTGGACCTCGAACATCCCCTTGGTCGAGACCAGGAAGGCGGGCGTCACCGTGGCGGGGCGGGGCAGGCGGGGCGAGGAGACGTGGAGCATCGGCATGACGCCCAGGGCCAGCCCCGAGCGCCCGGAGTAGGACGCCGCGGGGTAGAGGGCCAGCGACCACGACGGGCGCTCGACGGTCAGGGCCTCCAGCACTCTCTCCGCCAGCGAGACGGCCCCCTCGGCGGCGCGCAAGAGGGCGGGGCGGCATGAGGCGCTGTCGGGCGAGGCGGGCCCCTGCGCCAGGGCCGGCGAGGCTGTCGGGGCGAGGAGCAGGAGGGGCAGGAGCAGGGGGAGCGGGGCGGACGCCGGGCGGAGGCGCGTCGTGTGCATCTTTTTCGTTGTCAATAATATCCTTGGTCGATGAGGCGGACCACCGTCTCCAGGTACTTGTCCTCGCCCTCCGGGTCGAACTCGGCTTTGAGGTTCGAGCCGAAGAGGCGCGCTATGCCCTGCCACCAGAAGGCCTTGAAGCGGCCCTTGAGCAGGCGGATCAGCTCGTAGCCGGTGCTGCCCGTCTCGCGGTCGACGAGCTTTATCAAGATTCGCCCCTGGCTGACGGTGAGGTGCTTGAGGGGGCTCTCGTAGCGGCGGAACAGCTCCGCCTCCTTGCGGTCTAGGAACTCTTTGCGCTCGCGCTCGGTGGTCATGCCCGCCAGGCTGTCGTTGATGACGCGAAGCTCCCGGGCCAGGAGGCGGGCGTAGGGCAGGGCGCGCTTGACGTTGTAGACGTAGCGCGTCCACTTCTGCTGCTGCCTCTTGCTGCGGAAGCGGCCGTAGACGCGCACCTCGCCCAGCCTCACGACGGCCACGGTGTCGCCCTCCACCACCCGGGCCCGCGAGATGACGCCCCCGCTCTGCGCCGCGGCGGGGGCCGCCGTCAGGACCAGGAGCAGGGCCGTGAGCCATGCTGCGCGGGCGGGGGGCATGATCGCTGTCGGTTTTTTGTGATGCGCGCGCGCCGGCGTCAGGCCTCGGCGGCGAACGCTTTGAGGGTGGCAATCTCCTGCGGCCATCGGCTCTCGTCGGGCGTCTCCAAGATTAGGGGGATGCCGTCGGTGCGGGGGTCTTGGACGATGCGGCGGAACGTCTCCATGCCTATGGCGCCGTCGCCCAGGGGGGCGTGGCGGTCCACCCGCGACCCGGCGGGCTTGGTGCAGTCGTTGAGGTGCATCCCGCGCAGGTTCTCCCTGCCAATGAGGCGGTCGAACTCGTCCCAAAAGGCGGCGTAGCCCGCCTCGGTCGAGATATCGTAGCCGGCGGCAAAGGTGTGGCACGTGTCGATGCACACCCCGACGCGGCTCTTGTCGTCCACCTTGTCCATGATGTGGGCCAGGTGCCACAGGGCGAAGCCCATGTTCGAGCCCTGCCCCGCCGTGTTCTCCAAGACGGCCGTCACGCCCTCGCTCTCGGCGAGGCTCTCGTTGAGGCTCTCGGCGATGAGGTCTAGGCAGGCCTCGGGCTCGACGGCCTTGAGGTGGCTCCCGGGGTGCAGGTTGAGCATAGCGAGGCCCAGGGCCCCGCACCGGCGCATCTCGTGGGTGAACGACGCCACCGACTTGGCGCGCTTCTCGGCGTCGGGGTTGCCCAGGTTGATGAGGTAGCTGTCGTGGGGCAAGATTTGCGCCGGGGTGTAGCCCGCGGCCTGGCAGTTGACCTTGAACTGGGCTATCTCGTCGGCGCCCAGGGGCTTGGCCTCCCACTGGCGCTGGTTCTTGGTGAAGAGGGCAAAGGCCGTGGCGTCGATGGCCCGGGCGTTGAGAGGGGCGTTCGGGGTGCCGCCGCCGGCGCTGACGTGGGCTCCTATATATTTCATCTCTGTTCTCTTTTTGTCCGTTGCTCCTCAAAGATAATACTAAAAAGCGAGGGGAGGCGCCGCGTCCGCGCATTAATGGCGCGGCGGGGGCCGTGTGCCAAAAAGTGCGTCCTTGACACTCGAAAACCGATTTGCGTTTTGCGGTTTATGGGTAAATTCGCGCCTGGACAACACAACGACAACAGATGAAAAACTCACTGAGGGCGCGGCGGGCTGCGGCGCTGTGCGCCACTCTCGCCCTGACGGCGTGCGAGGCGTTCGACTATCACCCCTATTGCGTCGATTCGGGCGGCAAGACGAGGGTCAACGCCGCCAATGCCGCGCGGATTGAGGAGGCCCTGGCGGGCAGGAGGGCTTTCCGCTTCGCTTTCGTCTCCGACACCCAGCGGTGGTATGACGAGACGGCGGACTTCGTGGCCGACGTCAACCGCAGGGCCGACGTGGACTTCGTCGTCCACGGGGGCGACTTCTCGGACTTCGGCGTCAACGACGAGTTCCTGTGGCAGCGCGGCATCCTCGACGGGCTCGGCGTCCCCTACGTCAGCGTCATCGGCAACCACGACTGCATCGGGACCGGCGAGCAGAGCTACGGCAAGGTTTTTGGCGACACCAACTACGCCTTCACCGCCGCCGGCGTGCGTTTCGTCCTCATGAACACCAACGCCCTGGAGTTCGACTATTCGGACCCCGTGCCGGACATGGACTTCCTGCGGCGGCAGATCGAGGGATTCCCCGACGCGTGCGCCAGGGCCATTGTCGTGGCGCACTGCAAGCCTTTCGACGAGCAGTTCAACAACAACATGGCGGAATATTACCACGCCTACGTCCGCAGGCTCCCCGGCGTCATGTTCCACCTCAGCGGGCACACGCACAAGGCCGGGGCCTACCGCCTCTTCGAGGGGGAGCCGTATCGCGACGACTTCACATATTACACCACGACCTGCGTCGAGGACCGCGAGTACATGGTCTTCGACATTTCTGAGGAGGGCTACAGCTATGAGGTGGTGCGTTTCTAGGCTTGCGGCGGCCCTGCTCGCCCTTGCCCTGCCCGCCGCCGGCCTCGCCTCCTCGCCCACGGGCCTGGCCTACGGCGCCCGCGTCGAGCGATATGTGGCGGGCTACTCGGCCCTCATCCCCAAATATGCCAAGGTCCAGTTCGCCGGCGGCATCGGCCTCGTCTCGGTCGGCCTGGGCTGGGACTATGGCAAGGGCGGGCGTTGGGAGACCGACGTGCTGTTTGGCGTCGTCCCGAGGCTGGAGAGCAACAGGGCCAAGATGACTTTCACCGTCCGGGAGTGCCTCGTCCCATGGGATGTCCCCCTGGGGCGTTCGGACTTCAGCTTCGCCCCGCTGCGCGCCTCGCTCGGGCTCAACTCGATCATAGGCCACGAGTTCTGGCCCAAGTCGCCAAACCGCTACCCCGACGGCTACTATTTCTTCTCCACCAAGTTTCAGGTCGTCTTCGCCCTGGGGCAGCAGGTGAACCTCAACATCGCCGACGAGAGGAGGCGCCTGTGGCGGTCCGTGGGCTTCTTCTACGAGCTCTCCACCAACGACAAGTATGTCTTGAGCGGCTTCGGCAACCGCCGCCTGGGCTTCGCCGACGTCTTTCACGTCGACCTGGGCGTCAAGCTCAAAATCCTATAGTATATCTTCGCGTCAGAAAAACAGACAACGACAAAGATGATCGGAACCTACAAGCACAAAATCAAGACCAGGGTCCTGCGCCCCATCCAGCACTTCATGGGCAACGAGAGGGCCGGCGGCATCGTCTTGGCCTTTTCGGTGGCCCTGGCTTTGGCCCTTGCCAACTCGCCACTGCGCGAGGCCTACTTCGCGTTCTTCGACCAGCACTTCGGGTTCGTGGTCAACGGGCGCGAGTTCTTCAACTTCAGCCTCGAGCACTGGATCAACGACGGGCTGATGTCGCTCTTCTTCTTCGTCGTGGGCCTCGAGCTCAAGCGCGAGTTCATCAGCGGCGAGCTTCGCCAGCTCCGCAAGGTGCTGCTGCCAATCGGGGCCGCCGTCTTCGGGATGCTCGTGCCGTCGGCCATATATCTCGCCCTCAACGCCGGGACGCCGACGGCCGGGGGGTGGGGCATCCCCATGGCCACCGACATAGCCTTTGCCCTGGCGGTCGTGGCGGCGCTGGGCCCCAGGGTGCCGCTCTCGGTCAAGGTCTTCCTCACGACGCTCGCCATTGTCGACGACATTGGCTCGGTCCTGGTCATAGCCTTTTTCTACACGTCGACAATCTCTGTGGCCAACCTGGCCGTGGGCTTCGGCTTCCTGGCCCTGATGTTCGCGGCCAACAAGATGGGCGTCAAGAACATATGGTTCTACGCCGTCGTCGCCATCGTCGGCGTATGGGCCTCGTTCCTCACGTCGGGGGTCCACGCCACAATCTCGGCCGTCTTGGCGGCGTTCATGATTCCCGCCGACGCCGCCATCTCCGAGAGGGCTTTCCTCGTCCGGATCAAGGGCCACGAGGAGGACTTCGAGGCCGCCGAGGGCAACGAGTTCTCCACCCTGGAGGAGGAGCAGGTGCAAATCATCAGGGCCATACGCTACGACGCCGCGCAGGCCATCCCGCCCGTGCAGAGGATTGAGCGTGTTCTGCACCCCTTTGTTTCTTTCGTAATTATGCCTATATTCGCTCTCGGCAACGCCGGGGTGACGTTCGTCGGCATGGACGTGGCCTCCGTCTTCGACAACGGGGTGGCGGTAGGGGTCCTGCTGGGGCTGCTCGTGGGCAAGCCCGTCGGCATAGTCCTCTCCTCCTGGCTCCTGGGGAGGCTGGGGGTCGGCTCGCTGCCGTCGGGGATGTCTTTCCGCCACCTGGTGGGCGTGGGGTTCCTGGCGTCCATAGGCTTCACGATGTCCATGTTCGTCACCACGCTGGCGTTCCCCGACCCGCTCACCCACGTCCAGGCCAAGGTCGGGATCTTCGCCGCGTCGATTGTCGGCGGGACGGTGGGCTACCTCCTCCTCCGCCGGTGCGACAAGGCGGGCGACCAGGAGGCGGGCTGACGGGGGGCGTCGCCCCGGGGTGTTGCCGTGCCAAGGACAGATTCAAACACACGACTATGTTAGCAATAGACGCCAAGCGCATCGGGCAATATACGGACTTCCTGGGGCTGCCCAAGACGGCGGACCCCCTCGTGGGGGTCATGAGGTTCGACGGCAAGGGGGTCGAGGAGGCGTGCGCCGTGACTTTCGGCTTCTACGCCATATTCCTCAAAGACACCAAGGGGTGCGTCATCAACTACGGCAAGACGGAATATGACTACGACGAGGGGACTATAACCAGCTTTGCGCCCGGCCAGACCGTCACCTTCAGCCCCGTCGAGGGCGTCCAGCCCCGGGGCGCCGCGCTGCTGTTCCACCCCGACGTCCTCCACGGCTCGCCCCTGGCGGGCAAGATGGGCGAGTATGGCTTCTTCGCCTACTCCAGCTCCGAGGCCCTCCACACGTCGGCCGACGAGAGGGAGGCCGTCGAGACCTGCCTGGGCGGCATCGAGAGGGAGCTTGGCCCGGGGCGCGACAGGCTCTCGCGGCGCCTTGTCGTGGGCCACATCGAGGTGCTTCTCAACTACTGCCTGCGCTTCTACGAGAGGCAGTTCGACAGCCGCGCCGCGCTCGGCCGCGACGCCGTGGCGCGCTTCGAGAACCTGCTCGACAGGTATTTCGACGAGGGGCGCGCCGAGGCCGGCGGGCTCCCGACGGTCAGCTATTTCGCCGAAAAGATTTGCCTCTCGCCAAACTATTTCGGAGACATGGTCAAGAGGCAGACGGGGCTCAACCCCAAGGAGCTGATCAACCGCAAGGTCGTGACGCTCGCCAAGAGCCGCATTGCCGAGCCCCACGCCACAGTCAAGGAGACGGCCTTCTCGCTCGGATTCCAATATCCGCAGCACTTCGTGCGTTTCTTCAAGAAAGAGACGGGCCTCACGCCGTCGGAGTATGCGCACACCGTCGCATAGCGCCGCCCCGCGCGGCGAGGACGTCGGGCTCCTGCTCCAGGCCCACGGGGTCAGGCCCACGGGCAACAGGGTCCTCGTGGCCCGCGCCCTGCTGGAGGCCGAGGCGCCGCTCAGCCTGTCAGACCTGGAGGCCGAGCTCGGGACCGTGGACAAGAGCAACATCTTCCGCGCCCTGGCGCTCTTCCGCGAGCGCCGCCTCGTCCACACACTCGAAGACGAGACGGGGGCGCTCCACTACGAGATATGCTCCTCCGAGGGCCCCGACGCCGACGACGACCTGCATGTCCATTTCTTCTGCCGCCGATGCCGCAAGATGTCGTGCCTGGAGAGGCTCCCCATCCCGGCCGTAGACGTCCCGCGGGGATACAGGGTCGAGGCCGCCACCTATGTCGTCAAGGGGCTTTGCCCAAAGTGCGCCGCGTCCGCCGAGAGCCGCGTGGGGCCGGAGCGACGCTAAAACTGCTATCTTCGCGTCTCGACACTACACTTAGGAGCAACATCATGAGACACTTCCGAAAGGCCGTGGCGGCCCTGGCGCTGCTGGTCGGTCTCGTCTCGGCGGCTCAGGCCGCCGGGCGGCGGGTGCTCGTCTTCGACCTCAAGGAGGAGATTGGCAGCACGGCGTGGATCCACACAAGCCAGGCCCTGAGGCGGGCCGCCGAGGTGGGGGCGGACATTGTCGTCCTCCACATGAACACCTACGGCGGCGAAGTCCTTTATGCGGACTCCATCCGCTCCGCCATCCTGGCCAGCCGGACCCCGGTCTACGCCTTTGTCGACGTCAACGCCGCGTCGGCCGGGGCCCTCATCGCCACGGCGTGCGACTCCATCTTCATGAGCCCTGGCTCCAGCATCGGGGCGGCGACGGTCGTCAGCGGGGCCGACGGGCAGAAGATGCCCGACAAATATCAGAGCTACATGAGGGCCATAATGCGCTCCACGGCCGAGGCGCACCCCTGGACGGGGCCCGACACCGTGCGCCAATACCTCCGCGACCCGCGGATTGCCGAGGCCTTTGTCGACGAGGCCGTCTCAATCCCCGGGGTGGTCGACTCGGCGCACGTCCTCACGCTCACGGCCCGCGAGGCCCTGCGGCTCAACTATTGCGAGGCAATCCTGGGCAGTGTCGGCGAGGTCGTCGAGAGGGTGGCGCCCGGGGCCGTGGTCGAGCGGTACACGCCGTCGGTCTTCGACGACATCAAGGGGGGCCTCCTCTCCACCAGTCTGAGGGGAATACTGATCCTGCTCATCATCGGGGGGCTCTACTTCGAGCTCCAGACGCCGGGGGTGGGGTTCCCGCTGCTCGTCTCCGTCGGGGCCGCCGTGCTCTATTTCGCTCCGCTCTACATCGACGGCGTGGCCCAATATTGGGAGATTCTCCTCTTCATCGTCGGCATCGGCCTCCTGCTCGCCGAGGTCTTCATCATCCCCGGCTTCGGGGTGGCGGGCGTGGCGGGCATAGCCTGCACCGTGGCGGGCCTGGTGCTCAGCCTGGTCGGCAACGACGGGCTGTCGTTCGAGGCCGTGCCGAGCGGCGCCATCTCGGTGTCGTTGTGGATGGTGCTGACGTCGCTCGTCGTGGCCGTGGCGCTATGCTTCTTCCTCGGCAGCAGGCTCTTCAAGGCCAAGGCCGGCTCCCCGCTCTCGCGCCTCACGCTCGCCACCACGCAAGAGGCGGCAGAGGGCTACGTTGGCGTGGAGAAGGCTGCCCTCGACGCCCTGGCCGGCCGGCAGGGCGTCGCCGCCACCGACTTGCGCCCGGGCGGCAAGGTGGCGATAGGGGGGGAGGTCTACGACGCCATTTCCGACGGCTCCTATATCGAGCGGGGGCGGCAGGTCGTCGTGACGTCCACGTCGTCGGGGCAGATTGTCGTGCGGCAGGCGTGAGAAAAATCACGCCGTGTGATACAACGGTGGCAAAGATTGACTATCTTTGCCCTAGTGGAAATAACGAGAGACAAGAGATGCAGTCTTTGCGATTTTACTACGGCTTCTACTTCTACTTCTTTGCAGATGGCAGAGAGGCGGGTGGGTGTCGTTTGTAAGCGCGGGCAAGCACGAGCAAGATAGAACAGGAAGATTGCGGGACCCACCTGAGCGAAAGACAGGCGGGTCTCGTTTTTTTTATTTTAGCACCTACGAATGAAGCAGAAAAGGAGAGTGGCAATCCAGGGGGTGAGCGGCGCCAACCACGAGATTGCGGCGCGGGAGTTCTTCGGCGACTACGATGTCGAGGTCGTGCCGTGCATGACTTTCGAGGAGCTCTTCCGCCGCGTCGGCGAGGAGCGCGACCTCTATGGCATCTGCGCCATAGAGAACACGCTCGTGGGCTCGATACAGTCCAACTACACCCTCCTCAAAGACTCAGGCCTGGAGGTCATCGGCGAGTACAAGCTCCGGATCCGCCACAACCTCATGGCGATGCCCGGCGTCGAGATAGACGAGATTTCCGAAGTCCACTCCCACCCCATGGCGCTGATGCAGTGCAAGGCCTTTTTCGCCGCCTATCCCAAGATTAGGCTCATCGAGACAGAGGACACTGCCCTCTCGGCCAAGGAGGTGGCAGAGAGGGGAGACCGCCACGTGGCGGCCATAGCGCCGTCCATAGCCGCCGAGCTCTACGGGCTCGACATCTTGCGGCAGGGCATCGAGACGAACAAGAAGAATTTCACCCGCTTCCTCGTCGTCAACCAGGACGGGGTGCTCGACCGCGACGAGCTGCTGTGCCAGAACAGGATAAACCGCGCCTCGATTGTCTTCTCGCTGCCGCAGGCCGGAGAGGTCGGCAGCCTCTCCAAGGTCCTGACGGTCTTGGCGTTCTATGGCGTCAACATGACGAAGATCCAGTCCAACCCCGTCGTCGGCCACGAGTGGGAATACATCTTCTACGTCGACCTCTCGTTCCGCAACTACACGCGCTACGTCCAGTCCATCTCAGCCGTGCGCCCGCTGTGCGCCTCGCTGAGGATTTTGGGCGAATATGAGGCCGGGAGGCAGTCCGACGACATCTAGATAACCGAAAAAAAACTTTGCGAGACATGATTATATCGCCAGCCAACCGCGCGAGCAAGGTCGAGGAGTACTACTTCTCGCGCAACAACCGCCGCCTCGACGCCATGCGGAAGCAGGGTGTCGATGTCATAAACCTCGGGATAGGCAGCCCCGACATGCCGCCCGCCCCCGCCGTAGTCCAGGCCCTGGCCGAGGCCGCCGGGCGTCCCGACGTCCACGGCTACCAGCCCTACGTCGGCATCCCGCAGTTGCGCCGGGCCTACGCCGAGTGGTACGCCAAGTGGTATGGCGTCGGCCTCGACCCCGACGGCGAGGTCTTGCCGCTCATTGGCTCCAAGGAGGGGATTATGCACGTCTCGATGGCGTTCATCAACGAGGGCGACGGGGTCCTGGTCCCCGACCCGGGCTACCCGACCTACGCCTCGGTGGCGAAGCTCGTCGGCGCGCGGACGCTGACATACAAGCTCCACGAGTCCCTGGGGTGGCAGCCCGACTTCGACGAGCTGGAGGCTCTCGACCTCGACGGGGTGAAAATCATGTGGGTCAACTACTCCAACATGCCCACCGGGGCGCCCGCCACGATGGCTCTCTACGAGAGGCTGGTCGACTTCGGCCGGCGGCACAACATCCTCATCTGCAACGACAACCCCTACAGCTTCATCCTCAACGACCGGCCTCTCTCCATCCTCTCCGTCCCCGGGGCCAAGGACGTCTGCCTCGAGCTCAACTCGATGAGCAAGGCGCACAACATGGCGGGATGGCGCTTCGGCGTGGCGGCGTCGAGCCGCGAGGTGGTCGAGACGGTGCTGCGCGTCAAGAGCAACATGGACAGCGGCGTCTTCAGGCCCATGCAGTTGGCCGCTGTCGAGGCCCTCAAGCTCGACAGGGAGTGGTTCGACGCGCTCAACGGCGAATATCGCGAGAGGCAGAAGCGAGCCTTCGCAATCATGGACCTGCTCGGATGCCGATACAACCCGGCCCACGGCGGGCTCTTCGTCTGGGGACGGGTGGACGACAAGTGGCGCGACGCCGAGGAGCAGAGCGACGAGGTCCTGCGCCAGACGGGCGTCTTCATCACGCCGGGCTTCATCTTCGGCTCGCAGGGCGAGCGCTACCTCCGGATTTCGCTCTGCGCCAAGGTCCAGGTCTTCGACGAGGCGGCGAGGAGGATTGCGGCGATGCGCAACGTATGAACAGAAATATTAGACAGATAAGAATAAGTTTCCGATGGAAGTAAAACTCGAACTTGAGTCCATACTCCTCCCCGGGGTCGACTCCAAACGCCCCCTGGTCATAGCCGGCCCGTGCAGCGCCGAGACCGAGGAGCAAGTCATGAACACGGCGCGGGAGCTCGCCGCCAACGGCGTCAAGATATACAGGGCCGGAATATGGAAGCCGCGCACCCGCCCCGGGACTTTCGAGGGGGTGGGGGCCGACGGGCTGCCGTGGCTCCAGAGGGTCAAGCGCGAGACGGGGATGTACACCGCCGTCGAGGTCGCCACGGCGCAGCACGTCTACGAGGCCATCAAATATGGTGTCGACATGCTGTGGATCGGGGCGCGCACCACGGCCAACCCCTTCGCGGTCCAGGAGGTGGCGGACGCACTGCGGGGCACCGACATGCCAATCCTCGTCAAGAACCCCGTCAACCCCGACCTCGAGCTGTGGATCGGCGCCCTGGAGAGGCTCAACAGGGCCGGCATCAAGAGGCTCGGCGCCATACACCGCGGATTCTCGGTCTACCAGAAGATTAAGTACCGCAACGACCCCCAGTGGCCCATCGCCATCGAGCTACACCGACGGCTGCCCGCGCTCCCCATAATCAACGACCCGAGCCACATCTCTGGAGACAGCGAGCTGATCCTGGAGGTCTCGCAGCAGGCCATGGACCTCAACTTCGACGGGCTCATCATCGAGAGCCACGAGTGCCCCGCCAGGGCCTGGAGCGACGCCAAGCAGCAGGTCACGCCGGCGCATCTCAAGATGATCCTGGCAGACCTCGTAATCCGCGAGGCCAAGATTGGCAACAAGCCGCGCACGGAGCTCGACGAGCTGCGCCAGCAGATCGACATCCTCGACAGGCAGGTGGTAGAGATTCTCGCCAAGAGGATGAGCATCTCAGAGAAGATTGCCAAGTATAAGTTCGAGAACGGCATCACCGTCTTGCAGAGCCGGCGCTACGACGAGATCCTGCAAAGCCGGCGGGCCACGGCCGAGCAGAACCACCTCAACCCCGATTTCGTCCTCAAGCTCTACGAGGCCATACACGAGGAGAGCGTCAACAGGCAGACTTCGCTCATGCTCGACCTCCAGAAAGCTAAGAAGTAGACTGTCAAGCCAATGAGAATATGCATTGTCGGGGCCGGCAAGATGGGGGCCTTCCTTGCCGACACCATGTGCCTCCTCCACGACGTGGCGGTCTACGACGTCAACCCCGTCAAGCTGCAGTATGTCTTCAACACGCGGCGGCTGACCACGCTGGAGGAGATCCGGGACTACGACCCCGAGCTGCTCATCAACGCCGTGACGCTCAAGCACACGCTCAAGACGTTCGAGGACGTGCTGCCCTTCGTCTCCGAGAGGTGCCTCTTGTCAGACATTGCGTCGGTCAAGACCGGACTGCGCGACTTCTACAAGAGGGCCGGACGGCCCTACGTCTCGACGCACCCCATGTTCGGCCCCACGTTCGCCAACCTGCGCGAGCTGAGCCAGAACCACGCCGTCGTCATCAGCGAGGGAGACCACCTGGGGCGCGTCTTCTTCAAGGACCTCTATGGCGGCCTCGGCCTCAAGCTCCACGAGTTCTCCTTTGACGAGCACGACGAGATGATGACCTACTCGCTCTCGATCCCCTTCGTCTCGACGATGGTCTTCGCCGCGAGCATGAAGAACCCCGCCGCGCCGGGGACGACTTTCGCCAAGCACCTGGCCATAGCCAAGGGGGTCCTCTCCGAGGACGACTACCTCGTCTCCGAGGTCCTCTTCAGCCCCTACACGCCCGAAAAGGTGCAGAACGTCATTGCGCAGATGGAAGACCTCCTGGAGATCATCAAGCGGCGCGACACCGCCGAGATGAGCCGATATCTCGACCGCCTCCGGGCCAACATCAAGTAGTGTGGCAGCCGGGGGAGCGTCCATTGCCCCATGCATCGAGGCCGGGACGCGCTAGCCTAGCGCGTCCCGGCTCTTTCTTGCCCCCCCCCGCCTGTTGTGGTTAAATAATCTTAAACAGGGGGGGGGCAATTTGTTAACGTGTATATTTGCCCCTGTGCGTTTCCGCGCAAGACGTGCGCGGCGCGCACGTCTGTCAATCTCGATAACGAATCCCTGTAGTCCTATGAACCGATTTTTGTCCATGGCGCTCCTCTTCCTCCTCTCATTGGCGGCTTTCGCCCAAGAGCGCTACGTCACCCATTTCCTCGGAATCCCCGTCGACGGGAGCAAGACCGAGATGCTCCGCAAACTCAGAGAGAAAGGCTTCCGCACCTCAAAGATTGGCGACCTGGAGGGGGAGTTCAACGGCAGGAATGTTCGTCTCTTCGTTGTCACCTATCGCGACAAGGTTTGCCGAATAGCGCTTGAAGATGCCGCACCTAGTAGCAAGACGGGAATCAAAATCCGGTTCAACGAACTCTGTCGCCAGTTTAAGAACAACCCGAAATACATGTCATTGAGTGACGACCAGACCATCCCCGACGACGAGGATGTCTCCCATGAAATTATTGTGTATGACAAGCGCTATGAGGCGGCTTTCTACCAAAATGACCCTGCTGCGCTAGACACTGCCCAGTTTTCGGAAAAGTTGACTCCTTTTCTTGCCGGCATGCATTCTGATGAAGAAATAGCCAGTATGACGGAAGACGAACGAAAAGAGCTAGGAGAAAAGTTGGGTAAATATTATGCTCTGACACTTATTGACGAGGCTTTTAATCGGTCCGTGTGGTTCATGATAGACAAGGACAGATATAGCTCCTCGGACTTTCGCATCCTGATGTATTATGACAACAGATATAACCGTGGCGGCGATGGCTCAGATTTATAAACTCTTGCGGGCGTGCCTCTTTGCGGTCTGCGCCGCCCTCCTTGCGTCCGGTTGCAAGCCACTGAAAAGCCCGACCGTGATGCGCAACGCCGCTATCGACGCTTTCAAATATGCATATGTCATACCAACCAGGGAATTGACCTCTGGTGCTGGTGGCGGATATTCGGTCAACGGCGTCTTGTTCGGGAGCGGTTCCACGAAATCCGTGAATCCTGCGGATGTCATTGTGGGGGCGTTGATGAAAAAAGGTTTCATCATCTTGCCAGAAGTCAAGCAAGACAAGGTCCCTCAAACCTTGATTGTCGCATACGGCGAGAGCGGGCGTCGCAATACAGGTTTTGGCTCCTACGCCATCGAGGTCTCAATCCAATTCTCTTCGGCTCAGACCAACGAACCCCTATGCTCGTGTGTCGCAGAGGGGCGTGGCGAGACCGAGGCCGACGACATCCGACAGGCCATAGACCGTTGCCTGACGGCTCTTTTTGCCTCCAGGCTCTGAGGCACGGAGCCTCGCTTGGCGTCATAATTCCACCCAATTTGAATCGCCCCCCGGCCGTGGTCGCCGGGGGGCATCGTGCGGTGGCGTCCATGCGTTCCGTGCGTTCGTACTCCTCACACGTCCCGAAAGTCCTAGGAGTCACGCCCTAGGAAGAGAGGGGTGGGCAACGGACGGTGTAGGACGTGCCGTTGCCGTCGGGTGTGGGTGCGCCGGCGCCTCAGAGCCCCAAAGGGGCGACATATGTCAGCCTAGGGCGTGAGCCCTAGGGCGGAGGTGGGCCCTAGGACGAGGGGGCGGGTGACGGACGGAAGGGCGGGTGACGGACGGAAGGGCGGGTGACGGACGGAAGGAATGGCGACGCACGTGACGGTGTAGGACGCGCCGCCGCCGGGTGTGGGTGCGCCGGCGCCTCAGAGCCCCAAAGGGGCGACATATGTCAGCCTAGGGCGTGAGCCCTAGGGCGGAGGTGGTCCCTAGGACGAGGGGGCGGGTGACGGACGGAAAGGTGGTGCGGCGGACGGAAAGGGTGTAGGACGTGCCGCCGCCGGTTCGTATCCCCCACACGTCCATGCGTACCGTCCGTCCATGTGTTCCGTATGGTTCCATGCGTCCATCCGTCTCGTATGCCCCATTATGTCCTAGGGCTCACGCCCTAGGCTGTCCTATATCGCCCCTTTGGGGCTTTGAGGTGCCGTGGGGCGTATTTGCGTATTGACGCATTTGTCCACCGACCCATGAACCCCTTGACGCATAGACCTATTGGTTGGATGTACGCATTGCGGGGGCTACGGACTACGACGAAACGGCCTCGCGTCGTGCCGCCGCCGGGTGTGGGTGCGCCGGCGCACCAAAGCCCCAAACGGGCGACATATGTCAGCCTAGGGCGTGAGCCCTAGGACGGAGGTGGACCCTAGGACGAGGGGGCGGTGCAACGGAAGAGAAGGAAAGGCGACGCACGGACGTGTCCCCCCCTTTCCACAAAAAAAAGACATCCCCTCGACTTTCCGTCAAGGGGACGCCCTCCTACAACCTCAGGGTGAGTAACCGGGATCGAACCGGCGACCTCCAGAGCCACAATCTGGCGCTCTAACCAAGCTGAGCTACACCCACCATCTTTCCGTTTGCGAGCGCAAAGTTGAGAGTTTTATCTTACATTTGCAAGAGACGGGCGCAAAAAAATGACGCCCGACCTTTTTTACTACCACGAATATGGACCCTATCAGACTGAGGGAGGCCAAGATGCAGCTCCGACGCCACATGAACGGCGTCACGGCCGAGATCATGAAGAGCATGGACGGCTCCTACGCCCAGAACTACGGCCTCTCGTTGCAGCACATCCGCGACGTGGCCCGAAGCCTCGACCTCTCGCCCGACGAGTGCGACGACCTGTGGCGCACCCGATGGCGCGACCTCATGCTCGTCGCCGCCGCCGCCATAGCCCCGCGCGACCCCGCCCCGGAGCGGATCTTGGAGTGGGCGGAGGGCGTCCCGTCGTTGGAACTCGTCTCGCTCCTGCCGTTCCTCGTCGCCGGGCGGATGTCCGCCGCCGCCGACCTCGCGTGCCGCCTCGTGGACCGCGGGCGCGGCTACGATTTCGCCATCGCCGCCAATGTCGTCGCCAACGCCCTTGTCGGCAGGCCCGACGACGCGGCGCTGGCCGAGGCCGCCGGGATGGTCTTGCGCGCCGCGCCGGGCCGTATGCCGTGGCCTCTTGCCGAGGGCGCCGCCGTCGGGCTTCTCTGCCGCAGGGCCGCCCGCGCCGGCGTCGCCGCCGAGGCCGTCGAGGCTGTGCGCAGGGCCGCCGTGGCGGCGCCGGACGACAACATGGCGCGGCGCGTGGCGCAAGAGATTGCCGACGAGGCCCAGATGCTCGCCGAGGCCGAGAACTAGCGAAGCCCGGGCGCGTCGGTGCCGCACAGCCCTCCGGGAGGCATTGCGCCCCCGGGGGGCTTTCTCTTGTCGGGCGTCGGGCTTTTAACTGTTTTGTAAATTCTGGTGCACAGCCTCGTAACATGGCGGGGCTAAAATCGCGGACATAACCAAAACAGTAAGACAAGATGGGTCACAACGTCAAGAAGAGGCTCTGCGCCCTTCTCTTTTTTGCCTCCGTGGCATTTTCGCCGGCGCGGCCGGCCCCGGCCGACAGCGGCGCGGACGCGCCTGTCGGGTGGGGGACGGTCGGCGGGCGCGTCGTCGATGCCGAGGGGCAGGTGCTGCCCGGGGCCGTGGTCCGCGTCGAGAGCCTCCAGGCCGGCGCCCTGTCCGACGTCAATGGCTTCTACGTCCTGGAGCGTCTGCCGGCCGGACGGTGCGTCGTCGCAGTCAGCTATGTCGGCTACAGTCCCCTGGAGGTAGAGGTCGAAGTCGAGGAGGGGGCGAACAAGTCCCTCGACCTGGTCCTGGCGGGCAACGCGCAGATTGGGGAGGTCGAGGTCAAGGCCGCGTTCCACGGGCAGAGGCGCGCCGTCAATATGCAGAAGAACGGCATGGGGATCTCAAACGTCGTGTCGTCGGAGCAGGTCGGCAAGTTCCCCGACAGCAACATTGGCGACGCGCTTAAGCGGTTGCCCGGCATCAATGTCCAATATGACCAGGGCGAGGCGCGCTTCGGGCAGGTCCGCGGGACGGGGGCGGAGCTGACCTCCGTCACCATCAACGGCAACCGGTTGCCGAGCGCCGAGGGCGAGACGCGCAATGTCCAGCTCGACCTCATCCCCGCCGACATGATTCAGACCGTGCAGGTCAGCAAGGTCGTCACTGCCGACATGGACGCCGACGCCATCGGTGGGGCGATAAACCTCGTCACGCGCCAGTCGCCCTACAAGCGGATGTTCAACGCCACGGCGGGGACGGGCTACAACTTCGTGAGCGGCAAGCCGCAGCTCACGCTCGGCGCCACCTGGGGAGACCGTTTCTTCCAGGGCCGCCTGGGCCTCATGGCCGCCGCGTCGTTCCAACTGTCGCCCTCGGGGTCGGACAATACCGAGTTCGAGTACGAGGACGCCGACGGCGAGGTGGAGCTCAAGGAGGCGCAGGTGAGGCAGTACTACGTCACGCGCCAGCGGCAGAGCTACTCCCTCTCGGCCGATTTCGAGATTAACGACAGCCACAAGCTGGAGTTCAAGGGCATATACAACCGCCGCGACGACTGGGAGAACCGTTTCCGCATCAGCTACAAGAAGCTCAACTCCAAGCCCGGCAAGCAGTCGGTTATTTTGCAGACCAAGGGCGGCTCGGCGGACAACCGCGACGCCAGGCTCGAGAGGCAGCAGACCATGGACTTCTCGCTCGGCGGCGGGCACCGTCTCGGCGCGCTCAAGGCCGACTGGCTCGTCTCGTTCGCCAGGGCCACGGAAGACAGGCCGGAGGAGAGGTATTTCGGTGTCGCGCTAAAGGAGCCTTTTGGAGACTCTTTCTTGGAGGCCGGCGGGAGGCAGCCCTACACCGACAAGGCCATCCCGTCGTTCGACGCAGAGGGGTGGGAGATTGACGAGCTGACGAACTCCAACCAGGAGATTTGCGAGGACGAGTGGAAGGCTAGGCTCGACTTAGAGGTCGACATGGCGTCCGGGCGTTTCGCCAACGCCCTTAAGTTCGGAGGCAAGTTCGTCAGCAAGAGCAAGAGCCGCGACGTCTGCCGGCTCGACTACACCAAGGCTTTCGAGAGTCTCTACGCCGACGCCTGGAAAGGCAACCTGCGCCGCGAGGTGCGAAGCGGGTTCATGCCCGGCAGCCGATACCCGGCCCATACGCCGTTCGTGGACAACGAGTATCTCGGCGGGCTCCCCTTTGCCGACATGGAGGGCGAGGAGGTTCTTGAGGACGAGTCGGGCAGCTACCACGCGTCCGAGACCGTGGCGTCGGGCTACGTCCGGCTCGACCAGCGGCTTGGCGAGAGGCTCAAGGCCGTGGTCGGGCTCAGGCTCGAGCGCACGGGGCTTACCTATGGCGGCTTGAACTGGGTCGTCGATGCCGACGGGGCGGAGAGCCTCGTCCCGACCGGCGACGTCGACAACGACTATGTCAACCTCCTGCCGAGCGTCTTGCTCAAGTTTGAGCCGACGGACGCCCTGGCCCTGCGCCTCTCCTGGACCGAGACGCTCGCCCGGCCCAAATATTCGTCGCTCATCCCCTGCGTCAACTACTCCATTGCCGACGAGGAGGCCACCATCGGCAATCCGTGGCTCAAGCCCACCACGGCGACGAATCTCGACCTCGGAGCGGAGTACTATTTCGAGAGCGTCGGCATGGTCGGAGCCGGGGTCTTCTTCAAGAGGATGCGCGACGTCGTGGTCGACGAGGTCTGGACGGGCGAGTCCGACAAGGTGCCGGCGTCGCTCGGCGGCGAATATCAGATCACCGAGACGCGCAACGCCTACGATGCCGACCTCCTGGGCGTCGAGGTGGCCCTGCAGCGCGATTTCGGCTTCATAGCCGAGCCGCTCAAGTGCCTGGGCCTCTACGCCAACTACACCTATACGCACAGCGCCACCCGGAACCACAACTTCGCCCACCGCTCCGCCGACGACGGCAAAGTTGCCATGACGGGCTCGCCGGAGCATTCTGCCAATGCGTCGCTCTTCTTCGAGAGGGGTGGGCTGAGTCTGAGGCTCTCGCACAACATGGCGTCGAGCTTTGTCGACGAGATGGGCGAAACCGCCGACCTCGACCGATACTACGACCGCGTCAACTATCTCGACTTCAATGCGTCATACACTTTCGGCCGGGAGGGGGTCAAGACTACCGTCTATGCCGACGCCACGAACCTGCTCAACCAGCCCTTGCGATACTACCAGGGGCGCGAGGCCCGTACGGCGCAAGTCGAGTACTACGGCCCCAGGCTGATGCTGGGTCTCAAGGTGACTCTCTAGTTTTTGGCGCAATCCAATTTTCAGGCATATGATTAAGCATCTGTTCATCGCGCTCCTCGCCGTGGCGGCTCTGCCGGCGGTGGCGCAAACGCCGCTCGACGTCTCCGATCTCGACGGCTCTCTCAACTTCTATGTGGCCAACGACCTCGGCCGCAATGGATATTACGACCAGAAGCCCATAGCCGACCTCATGGGGCGGCTGGCAGAGCAGGGCGCAGACCCCGAGTGCGTCGTGGCGGCTGGCGACGTGCACCACTTCGAGGGCGTCGCCAGTGTCAGCGACCCGCTGTGGCTCACCAATTTCGAGCTCGTATATTCGCACCCGGAGCTCCATGTCGAGTGGTTCCCGATTTTGGGAAACCACGAGTATCGGGGCAACACGCAGGCCGTCCTGGACTACTCGGCGGTCAGCCGGCGGTGGGTCATGCCCGCGCGCTACTACTCCAAGGTGCTGAGGGGCAGGGGAGTGAGGATCCGGCTCGTGCTGATCGACACCACGCCCCTCATCGCCAAATATCGCGCCAAGGGCGAGACCTACCCCGACGCGGGCCGCCAAGACGCCGAGGCCCAACTGGCGTGGCTGGACAAGACCCTGGCCGAGGCCGACGAGGACTGGGTCGTCGTCGTGGGGCATCACCCCGTCTATGCGCAGACAAACAAGGACCGAAGCGAGCGCGAAGACATGCAGGCCCTCGTAGACCCCATCCTCCGGCGCCACAATGTGCCTCTCTACGTCTGTGGACACATCCACAACTTCCAGCACATCCGCGCCGGCGGCTCGACGGTCGACTACGTCGTCAACTCGTCGGCGTCGCTGGCGCGCAAGGTCAAGCCCCAGGAGGGGACGCTGTTCTGCTCCCCCGAGCCGGGCTTCTCCATCGTCTCCGCCACCGCTGAGAGGCTCACGCTGCGCATGGTCGACAAGGACGGCAACGTCTTGCACGTCGTCCAGAGGACGAAATAGGGCCGACGGCAAAAAAATGCGCCGCGACCCTTGCCGTTCCCAAAACATTGCATACCTTTGCAACGCTTCCGAGACGGAGGCGAAGCGGAGTAAGCCGACGGTGAGGCTTGCCTCACGGAGAGATGGGTGAGTGGCTTAAACCAGTAGTTTGCTAAACTGCCGAACCCGATTAGGGTTCCGGGGGTTCGAATCCCCCTCTCTCCGCACTTTTTTACCACGCCGAGACGGGGTGTAGCGCAGTCCGGTTAGCGCATCTGCTTTGGGAGCAGAGGGTCCCCGGTTCGAATCCGGGTACCCCGACGACTGCGGAAATAGCTCAGTTGGTAGAGCACAACCTTGCCAAGGTTGGGGTCGCGAGTTCGAGTCTCGTTTTCCGCTCTCTCTCGCCAATGTAGCTCAGTGGTAGAGCACTTCCTTGGTAAGGAAGAGGTCACGGGTTCAAGTCCCGTCATCGGCTCAAGTCCCCTGTTTCGGTCTTTCGCGGAAATAGCTCAGTTGGTAGAGCACAACCTTGCCAAGGTTGGGGTCGCGAGTTCGAGTCTCGTTTTCCGCTCTCTCTCGCCAATGTAGCTCAGTGGTAGAGCACTTCCTTGGTAAGGAAGAGGTCACGGGTTCAAGTCCCGTCATCGGCTCCAAGGGGAGGTCGCGCCAACCGTGCGGCCTCCCCTCTTTCTGTCCCCTCCTCCCATCAACACGTCCCCCTGTTGCTTTTGTCGCCCTCCTACGCTCCCTTGCCCCCCCGTTTCTGCGTCCCCAACGATTTGCCCCCCCCCTCTCCCCGCTCAGAGCCCTGTAAGGGCGACATATGTCAGCCTAGGGCGTGAGCCCTAGGGCTTTACGTGCCCCCCTTGTGGGATTCTGTGCGCCCCCCCTATTGGTTCCGCGTGCCCCCCCTTGTGGATTCTGTGCGCCCCCCTATTGGTTCCGCGTGCCCCCCCCTTGTGGATTCTGTGCGCCCCCCTATTGGTTCCGTGTGAACCCCTTGTCGATTCTGCGCCCCCCCTATGGTTTTTCACGTGTCTCCTATGGATTCTGCGTGCCCCCTCTCCGCTCAGAGCCCTGTAAGGGCGATATATGTCAGCCTAGGGCGTGAGCCCTAGGGCTTTACGTGGCCCCTAGGCTTTTTGTGGACCCTAGGGCTTTACGCGAACCCTAGGTTTTTACGCGAACCTCCTATGGATTTCGCATTGACTCCTATATATTTCGTATGAGTCCCTATGATTTGCCCCCCCCCTCTTCTCCATTTTCTCCTCATTTTTCTTTGTTGCTATTCAATATTTCCCCATATTTGCGCAACATCTCCCCGCACTCGCCGTATAAGCGGCAAGACGCGGGTGGTCTTCCGCCCATGCTTATTACTCATATTCAGAACACATCATTCAATCCCCAATGCGTATGAGCCTGTCATCTACAATGTTCCTCGCCCTTGCGTTGGCTTCCATAATCGTCTCCGACGCCGCTGCGCAGATAGTGCCGAAAACAAAGAGCCTAGAGAAAGACGGAGTCACCTACACCCTCTACCCCGACGACAAGACGGCGATGTTCACACTCTATAATGGGGCATCGACAACAAAAGACCAGTTCGACATTCCCGAGGAGGTTGAGGACGGGGGAGAAAAGTACACCGTCACCGTCATCGGCAGTGCGGCTTTCTCCCTCTCAAGGGGGGCCAAGAAAATCAAGATTCCCAAGACGGTCGTCAAGATTGAGGACAACGCTTTCTATCCCATGTCCGAGGCTATGATTACCGAGGAGTTCGAGGTCGATGCCGAAAATCCGGGCTATAAGTCCGAAGACGGCATGCTCCTCGACAAGTCTGGCTCCGTGCTCCTCCAGGTCCCGACGCGCAAGGAGGGTGAGCTGAAGATTCCTCCGACCGTCACTGCCATCGGGTGGGGCGCCGCCGCGGCGTGCAGCAACCTGACGTCGGTCAAGATCCCTGAGGGCGTCACCTCCATCGGCGCCTACGCTTTCCAGTTCTGCTCCAAGCTCAGCACCGTCGAGCTGCCGTCCACGCTCGTCAGCCTCGGCGACTATGCGTTCAACAACTGCAAGACGCTCGCGAGCGTCACGGCGCGGATGCTCCACCCCATTAAGCTCTCCGAGCAGAACGCCAAAGATCTGACGTCGAAGACCATATACATCCCCAAGTGCTACACTAGCGAGTATTCCACATATTGGGGGACTTCCAACACCTACACCGAGCGTCAGACCCAGGCCACGGCGGAGAACACCATCATAGCGCTCGCCGTCAGCTCCTACACCTACGACGGCTCCGAGCGCCGGCCCCAGGTCTCGCTCTCCGTGGGCGGCAGTGCCGTCGCCGCCGAGGAGTATAAGGTCGTCTACGCCAACAACAAGGCCGCCGGCACGGCCACGGTCACCATCTCCGACGCGCTCTCCGGATGTGGCAATTTCGAGATTGTCGAGAAGCAGCAGGGCTTCAAAATCGAGCCGCGCGAGGCGACGGTGGAGTGGGGGACGACGACGTTCTCCTACGACGGCGCGCCCAAGGCCGCGCGTGCTACTGTCAAAGGTCTTGTCGAGGGAGACACCTGTTCCGTCGCCGCCTACGACGGCCAGCACTACGAGACCAACGCCGGGACATATCGGGCTACAGTCAAGAGCCTGACAAACAGCAACTACAAGCTCCCGACGAACACCGAGACGCAGTGGACCATAGGCAGGAAAAACGCCACGCCGACGCTCGCCGTCGCCGACTACGACAAGACGTTCGACGGCAAGGAGAAGAGGCCCGCCGTGACGCTGCGCGATGGGGCAGTCCAGGTTCCGCAGTCGGAGTATGAGGTCTCCTATGCCGACAATGTCAAGGCCGGGACGGCCAAGGTGACGGTCAAGAGCGCCCCCGGCGGCAACTATGATTTCGCCGAGCTGAGCCAGGAGTTCGAGGTGGCCAAGAGGGTGCTCGCGCCGGCATGGGCGCAGACGAGGTTCGTCTTCGATGCGACTACGAAGACCGTCGCCGCGACGCTCTCCAACGTCGTCGCCGGACACCCGTGCCGACCCACGACATACGAGGGCGCCTCCGCCACCGACGCTGGGACATACAACGCCACAGTCACGGAAATATCCGACAACGAAAACTATCAGCTCGCCGCCGACGCCTCCACGGAGTGGGTCATAAGTCCGCGGCCTCTCTCGACGGGCGAGTTCGCCGTCGTCGTCGAGCAGGGGGAGGCGGTCTACAACGGCGCGCCGCACACTCCCGCGGTCACTTTGCAGTTCGGCGAGATGGCGGTCTCCCCCGCCGAATATAATGTCGAGTTCCGCAACAATACGCACGCCGGCACGGCCACCGTCGTCGTCAGAAACCAGGACGGCGGCAACTACACCCTCGCCGAGAAGACCGCCACGTTCCAAATCGGGCCGCGGCCGCTGACGCTCAGCTCGGCCTCCCAAAGCTGGACATACGACGGGGAGCCGCATTCGGCTCCGACTGTGACCGTCTCCGACGGCGCGCTCGTCGCCACCGACGCCCTGGTCTACGACGGGTTCCCCTCCGTCACCAACGTCGGGCAGGTCTCAAATGTCTTCACAGTGGCCGCAGCCTCCGGGGGCGATACGCGCGTCTCCGACTATGCCGTGACAATCCGTCCTGGGACGCTTGCCGTCTCCAAGGCCGCCCAGGCCGCGCCGGTCGTCTCGGCCAAGGGCACCTCCAGTCCCGCCGCCGACGACGGGCAGTTTGTCGGGGCCACGACGCTCATGGAGTTCCGAGGCCAGCAAGACGCCGGCTACCGCCCCATGGTCAATCCCCTGGAGCCGCTCGCGGCGGGTGTCTACTACGTCCGCTTCGCCGAGACGCCCAACCTCCTGCCGTCGCCCGATACCGAGGTGCAGGTCGCGCAGGGTGGGAAGTTCATGAGGAGCATCGGAGACTACGCCGTCGCCTTGCCCTCCAACACCAATTTCGACGGGCAGGCCAAGGTCGCAACGGTCCGCGGGCCGGGCGAGGTCACGGTCTTCTACTCCGCCGACGGCGCTAAGGAGTGGACTGCCGAGGCCCCTGTAAACGTCGGGCGCTACGAGGTCATGTTCACCGTGGCTGAGGACGATGCCCACCATGCGGCGTCTTTCTCGTCGCCCCTGTGGGTCTTCACTGTTGTCCACAATGTCCCTGCGGCGGCCAATTTCGTCCCCGCTTCCGGAGGCTATTGCGCCGGTGCCGAGGGGACGGTGGGGTTCAGCGTCGCGGCGGGCGCACCGACAGAGTTCCGTGCCGTGGTGGCGGCCGATGCCGCTTCGCTCGCCCAGGCGGACTATGCCCTGCTCGACGGCTCGGGGGCGCTCTCTTTCGCCGTCCCCGGGGTGGGCGAGGGACTGGCCACGCTTTGGGTGCAGTTCCGCGACGTCTTCGGCTTTGAGTCCGAGGTCTATGCGGTCTCCATCACTCTCAACCTCTCTAGCGACTACATCACCGACATATGGTCCGATGTCGTCTCCGTCGTCAACAAGGCGGACCTTCGGGACCCCGACAATCTCACCCCGCGCTTCGTCTCCTATCAGTGGTATCGCGACGGGGAGCCAATCCCCATGGCCACGAAGCCCTATTGGCAGCAGCCGGGCGGGCTCGCCGGGAGCTATCACGTCCGGGTAGTCACCACCGATGGCGAGGCGCTGACCGTATGCCCGAAGTCCTGGGGTTCCGGGGGCGCCAAGGCTCTCTCCTTGCGCGTCTTCCCCAACCCCGTCACGACGTCGGTCAGTGTCGAGCTCTCGGACGACGACGGCGGGAGGCATTCGTTGGAGGTTTGGGACAACAAGGGGGTTGTCGTGGGGCGAGACAGCTTCACGGGGACGGGAGTCAGGTTCGATATGTCGGCTCTGAATCCGGGTCTCTACATCGTCGTTGTTGACAATCTTAAGGCCAATGTCGTTAAGAAATAAGGAGTTGCGGGGCTTCGTTGCGCTTTGGGCCGTGTTGCTCCTTGTCGTCCCCGATGCCTTTGCGCAGCGCTTTGCCAGTAGGCCATCCAGGGCCGTGGCCGACAAGTCGAGATATTTTGTCGACGTCTCTGCCGGCATGGGCTACCACTCCATGAATCTCTCGTTGCGCGGCGGCGGGGACAAGAACGGTCGCGTCGGGGCCACGGCGGGCGCCTATTTCCGCTATGTCCTCAGGCCCGACGTCCACCTCTTCTCCGGCCTCGGGGCGACGCTCTTCTCTGCTCGTTCGCAATATGACAATCTGGAGACGACAACCACGGCCACCGACCCGCAAAACGGACAGCAATACACGTTCCGGGCGCAGTTCTCCAATTGGCAGGAGGTGCAGAGGGAGATAAACCTCGAGGTTCCAGCAGGGGCGTTCTACGTCCACTCTTTCTTGCGGACGGCATGGGTGTGGATGCTTGGCGGCGGCGTCCGGCTCGACCTGCCGCTCATGAAGAGGTTCCGGACGGACAACGGAGGGAGCGGCTCCATGACACGGACGGCATACTTCCCCTCCACCAATGTCGACTACGAGGACATCGAGGACCATGGCCTCTACTCGTCGAGCAGTTTCGCCGGCAAGGCCGACACGCGGGCGGCGGGGCTCTCGCTCTTCTTCGACGGAGGGTTCTCCAGGCCTCTGTGGGGCAAGAAGTCAATCTATCTGGGGGCCTATTTCAGCCATAGCCTCCTGAGTCTCTCCAAGGGTGGCGGAGCGCAGCTCTACGACCCCGCCAGCGGCTCCTATTCCGGTGTCGTCTCGTCAAACCTGGTTGGGCGGGCGCACCTCATGGCCGTCGGGGTCAGAGCCGCTTTCTCGTTCGGGTTTTAGGTGCTGCGGTTTATTCGCTTAGTCCGTCTCGTGCGCCCGTCGGGAGCGTCTTGCGCCTCGTCCAAGCCTTTGGTTGTCGCCCCTTGCGCCACTTTGGCGCCGGGGGCGACTTTTTGTTGCGCCGTCATGCTCGTGCGCCTATGCCGTGCGGCTCGCCGCTACCGTTGGATGTCTCCACTTTTTGCGCCGCATTCGGGGAAACTCTCCACTTCGTAATATTTAACATCATATTTTAATGCCCAAAAGAGATAATTGGCATCCAAAATGCTACATTCGCGATGTTTCGATGGTCTATTGTTCTGTTTGATGCCGCTGTGCGGGCGGGACGTGGCCAATCGATGCTGTTATGGTTAATATGTTTCGTTATTGTTTCTCATGAAGAATTTCTACGCGGCTCTGGCCGCGCTGTGTCTCTCTTTCTCTGTAGCCAGCGCTGCCGACGTTTTGTCGTTGCAGGTCGTGAGGCACGATGGGTCTGTCGCCTATTCGGGCGCCCTGGAGAGTGTGGGGAGTGTGCAGATCCGCAATGGGGTATGCTTCGACATCGTGGCGGCCATGGGGGGCAAGAAGCTCTTCTCGGGGCTTCTCGCCGATGTCAAGAGGGTCACGATGACGGTGGCGGCCGAGATTCCGTCGGCTGTCGTCGAGGTTGCGGATGCCCCACGGGCTGGGAATCTTGCCGTCACGCCAAGCAAGGCGGACCGTGCCGCGACAGTCCAAGGCGTCGCCGAGGGGACTGAAGTCGCGGTCTTCGACGTCCAGGGTAAGATGGTGCGCCGGGGTGTCGCGCCGCTCGTCAGTCTTTGGGGTGTCCCGCCGGGAGTGTACATTTTCCGCGCTGCCGGCAGTGCCGCAAAGGTCATCTACAGGTAGCCCACAAACACAACAAACTAGTCTATGAAGAATTCCTATTTAAAGCTCTTGATGTTCTTGCCGCTGGCTCTAGCGGATGTCGATGCCGTGGCGCAACTGCGGCTCTACAAAGATGGGGCGGTTGTCTACTCCATGCCCCACGGCATGGTGGACAGCGTGGTCTTCACGCCGCCAAGATATGCCACCAAGCCGCCGCAACAAGTGGAGGGTTCCGCCGCCGAGGGCAAGGTGGCCGATGCGGTGGACATGGGCCTCTCCGTCAAGTGGGCCAGTTGGAACGTCGGGGCCGATGGGCAGTTTGATCCGGGAGGCTTTTTCGCTTGGGGAGAGGTCAACCCCGGGAAAAGGCAATACGACTGGTCGAGCTACTATTGGATCGTCGAGGGCTACTCCGACTGGTCCCACATCTCCAAATATCAGGCGCAAGACAAAATGCACGCCGGCTGTTGGTACTCGCCCGTCGACGGGACGTCTACTTTCGAGTACACCGGCGACGGCCGCACGCAGCTCACTGCCGACGACGATGCCGCGACCCGCCATTGGGGAGACAAGTGGAGGATGCCCACCCTCAAGGAGTTCGCAGACCTCTGCAACCCCGACAACTGCATATGGCAGTGGAAGAAGGCGGGGACCTACGAGGGCAACCCCGTCGCGGGATTCCTCGTCACAAGCCGGCGAACCAACAAGAGCATCTTCCTGCCCGCCACCGGCGTCTTCGATGGGGCGACAAGGCAATACGCGAGCCAGAACGGGCACTATTGGTCGTCATCCCTCAACAAGAACTACACGCGCGAGGCCTATGGCCTTGTCTTCTACTCCGGCTCGCGCTACGGCGGTTATGAGGACGCCCGCTCCAACGGCCTCTGCATCCGCCCCGTCTGTCCATAACCTCCATCCCCATTTCAATCTCCGCGGCCGCGCCTCCCTCCCCGGTTGGCGCGGCCTTCCCTTTACCCCTGCGCCGCGTCCCCCCCGCGCGCCCCCCCCTCCCCGGTTGGCGCGGCCTTCCCTTTTCCCCCTGCGCCGCGTCTCCCCCTGCGAAACTCTCCCCCTGCGCC
>CAZHOT010000014.1:0-89379 GCA_964534235.1 uncultured Marinilabiliaceae bacterium | reverse complement strand
CCTAGGCTGACGTATGCCGCCCCGTTGGGGCTGCCGGTGGGGGGGGATGGCGCAGGGGAGAAAATGGAGGACCTCGCCAATCGGGGGGGGCGCAGGAGGAGTTTCGCAGGGGGGAGACGCGGCGCGGGGGGAAAGAAGGCCGGCATGCGCGTCGGCATACCGGCCTTCAAATCATCGAACCAAACAAAAAACTCTAAACTATGAAAAAGGTCCCTCTTGGGGGATGCAACATTTGTGCCAAATGCGCCCTTAAAATGAATACTTGAACGCTATGGAGAAGTTCTCACGGAGCTGGAACTTGTCGCTCTCGTTGTCGAAGTATCGGAACTCCACGAGGAACCGCGTCGAGAGGTAGCGGTTGATCTGCATCTCTATGACGTTCTCCCAGTCGAACCGCTTGTTGCCGTCTTTCTTGAAGTACTCGTAGAAGAGCTCGAGCTTGGTCGTATAGTATATGCCGTAGATGATGGTCTTCTTCCAGTTGGCCGTCACCGAGAAACCGTTCTTGACGTTGGCTTTCTTGTCTTCGTCAATCCCGAAGCTCGTCTGGTCGATGGTGGCCGTGTCGACCACTAGGGTTATGGCGGCGGTGTATGGCGAGAGCAGGATTGAGAGGCCCTCGCGCTTGTAGTCCATACCGAAGATGACCTGCATGTATGTGGGCGAGAGCATTGTGGACTTTGGCGTCGTCTTCTCGATGTCGCTGCTGCTGTAGTTTCGGAAGAGCTGCGTCTTGAACGTGAAGAGGAACGAGTAGTACCACTTGTTGACGGCGTTGAAACCATATTTGGAGTTGACGTTGAACTGGTCGTTGCTCACCCTGCCCTTGAGGGTCGAAGTGTAGCTCAAGCCCAGGATGCTCGTGAGCGACGACTCCCACTCGCTACGGCTCTTCTTGAAGACACCCGTCCATCGGAAGTCGTGGATGAAAGCAAGGTTGTTCTCGCCACCCTTTGTCCAGTTGCTAAGCGCCAACTGCGAAAGTTGCAGATTCTCAACGCCCGACAGGGTCCAGGGACTCTCCTTGGCCTTAGCCTTCTCTTTGAGGTTGTCGACGACGAACGATGCGTCGGGCTTGAAGATGCGCGACAGGTTCTCGGAGCTGCCCTCATCACTGTGGATTAGCCTCCCCTCGCGGATCTCCTTTGTCCAGTCGGGGATCTCGTTCCACGTACGCCTCATGAGCCGCGGCTGGGCGAATATGGTCTCCAGGCGCGCCCGGTCGATGGGGGTCAGCCCCGCCGGGTCGTCGAGAGAGGCCTTTACGCCCAAAGAGTGCCGCCCGGTCAAGAAAGTGTCCCTGCGCGCCTCTGGCGAATATTGCGAACGGAAGCGTATGTCGGACGTCAACGGCCTGTAGTTGAGCTGAAAACCAGCGGTGTTGAGCTGGAAGCCATTGCCGCGCGGCGTCAGGTCGACCCGGAGCGTGGTGTCGGGCACCGTCAGCCTCAGGAAAAGCGTGTCGCCCGACGGAAGCACAGTGTCGGCCACCTCGACGGTCTTCTTGGCGTAGGGGCGCAGCGTGACCCACAGGCTTTGGGCGCGCGCCTCGCACCAATGGGATGCAAGGAGGGTCAAAAAGGGCAACAGTAGGCGTGTTCTCATCAGTATGTCCAGGTAGTGTTTTTCGCGCAGTGGCAAGCAAAAGTCGTGCCGCAGCCGACCTCAGATGGGCAGAAAGGGGAAAAAACGAGAGGCTGGCCGAGCCAGATTAGCCCCGATTGCGCGTCGCCACGGCAAGCGGGAGTCACTCGCACGCGGGGCGGATCACCTCGTCGAGCTCGACGCCCGCCGGCCACGTCACTGCCGTCGTGCCGCAAGTGTAGTAGGCGGAGTGGAGCATGGTGTCGGCGCTGAGGTCGAGCGACGCCAGGCGCGGGTTGCCGGAAACGTCGATGTCCCACAGCGTGGCGCCGCAGCGCGAGAGGTCGAGAGCCTCGATGTCGCAGCGCGCGACGTGGAGCGTCCGCAGGTTGTTGGCCCCGTAGTCGGCGTAGCTCCCCAGGAGCACCTCCCGCAGACTGCGGCAAGCCATGATGCGCACGTCGGTCAGACCGCGGCAGAGGCGCAGGTCGACGCTCTCGACGCCGCACGTGTCGAGATGGAGCTCGCGGAGGCGCGAGAACTTGCGCAAGTCGAGTCCCGACATGTTGAGCCTCTCGACGCGGAGGGTCTGAATGTTGACGAAGCTCTCCAGCCCCGACATGTCGACAACGGCCCCGGCGGCCCTCGCGCTGAGGTCCGTCAGGTCCAGCCCCGCCACGTTCGCCGTCTCGAAGCCCTCCAGCAGGCCGTCGGCGTTGGTGTCGAACCTCTCCACCAGGAACCTCGCCAAAAGGGGGTCGGCGAACGTCGCCACCGACGAGACCGTCATCTGCCGCTCGGCGACGAAGCGGCCGAAGACCGCCGTCACCACGACCTGCCCATATTTGAGCGCCGAGAAGACGCCCGACGGCGAGACCGCGGCTACGCTCGTGTCTGACGACGACCACTCGACGACGGCATCGGGGAACCCGGCGTTGGCGTCCTCGGGGTAGGGCCGGAGGGTCATCTGCGTGGTGTCTCCGGGGGCCACCTTATAGGAGTTGGCGGTTATGTATGTGTGCAGAAGCCTCACCTCGCCCTTGTCGCAGGCCACGACGAGGGTCGCGAGGATGGCGGCGGCCAAAGCGCCGACTGCCGCCAAGGGCGCAATTCTCTTTCTCATCATTTTGGGGCTCTGACATAGAGGACGACGCCGACGACGCCGAAGACAATGTTGGGCAGCCACACGGCCAGAAGCGGCGGCATGTTCCCATTGATGGCGAACGTCTGCGAGACGGTCAGGAACAAAATGTAGACGAAGCTCAGCACCAGCCCGATGCCGATGTACTTGCCCATCCCGCCCCTGGTCTTGCGCGACGAGAGGCTCACGCCGATGAGGGTCAGGATGAACGACGCGAAGGGCGTGGCCCTCCTCTTATAGAGCTCGATGGCGAACTCCTCGGTGTTGCCGATGTTTCGCTCCTCGAGTTCGCTGATGTGGCTGCGCAGCTCGTCGGAGGTCATCATCTCGAAGCTCTTCCTCTCCTTCTTGAAATCGGAGGGCCGGATGTTGATGGTGCTGTCCAGCACGGCCTCCTTAGTTATGGCGTGGCGCACGCCGTCGGCCTCGAAGTCCCACCGGACGCAGTCGCGCAGCTTCCACCGCGCCGACAGGGTGTCGTAGGCGATGGTCCGCGCCGTGAGGCGCGAAACGAGCCTCTTGCCGTCGAACTTCTGGATGTCGAAACGGTCGCCGCTCTCTCGGAACGAGTAGTAGCGCCCCATGTAGACGTATACGCCCGGCGAGATTTGCATGTGCATGTCGGCAAGCCCCGTCTCGCGGCGGCTCTTGACGTAGCGGTTCTCGAAGTCGATGCGCGTCCGGTTGGCTATGGGGATGACCCAGCTGGCGAGGATGAACGTTATGACGGCGATGATCGCGGCGCCGACGAAGTAGGGGTACATGAGCCTCTTGAAGCTGACCCCGCTGGCCAAGATTGCGACAATCTCGGTCTGCCCCGCCATCTTCGACGTGAAGAAGATTACGGCGATGAAGACCAGGAGCGGCGAGAGCATGTTGGCGTAGTAGGGCAGCAGGTTGAGGTAGTAGTCGAAGACTATGGCCCTCAGTGGCGCATGGCTGTCCATGAAGTCGTCCACCTTCTCGACCAGGTCGAAGACGATGACGATGGCCAGGATTATGGCGACGATGAAAAAATACGTCCCTAGGAACTTCTTGATTATGTATTTGTCGAGAATCTTCATTATCCCATCCGTGCAATCTTTGCCAGCGCCTCCTCGTCGACAATCGTCACGTCGCGCCCCGCGACCTCGACGACCCCCTCCGCGGCGAAAGCCGCCAGGGTGCGTATGGCGTTGGCCACAGTCATGTTCGAGAGCGCGGCGAGGTCTTTGCGCGCCACGCCGACCCCGACCTTGCGGCTTCCGGGGACGTAGCCGAACTTTCGCCTCAGGGCCAGCAGGGCCGTGGCCAGCCTCCCCCTCACCTGCTTTTGGGTCATCTGCGCCAAGAACTCCCATGCCGTCCGCGCCTCGACGGCCAGAGCCCTCACGGCAAAGGCGGCCAATGCGGAATTCTCGCGCAGGGCCTGCTCGACCTCGTCCCTGCCGACGCGCAGGAGCGTCATCTCGCAGAACGCCGTCGCCGTCGATGAGTGCCGCTCGCCGGCCAGGAGCGCGCGCCCGCCCACGGTGTCGCCCTTGCCGACCAGGCGGACGATGAGCGGCCGGCCCCCGGCGTCCTCGCGCTCGACCTTGGCCTTGCCGCTCGCCACGAGGAAGAGGGCGTCGGCCCTGTCGCCACTGGCGAAGATCCGCCCGCCCGGCGGGAGCTTGACGATGCGCGCGCCGTGGCGCAGGCTCTTGCGTTGCTCGTCGGTCAGGAGAGGCACGAAGCTCTTGCCTCCCGGGGCGTCGTCGCCCCTCCGCGTCTCTCGCTTGGGCATGGGGTCAGAAGCGTCGGCAGACCGCCCCGCAGGGGGTCAGTTGACGATGTGGTTGTACGTTATCGTGCCTCGCTGGATGGCCGGCTTCGAGGGGTCGGCGTTGAATTTGGCCTTCTTGGCGGCCGCCACGTCGGCCTCCCAAATCCTCTTGTCCTGGATGTTCGTGCCTTTGAGCTTCACGTTGGCCGACACCACAGCGCCGTTCTTGTCGACGACAATCTCCACGACGACCTTGCCCTCCCTTTGGCTCTTGATGTCGGGCCTCGGCAGCTTGCCGACGAGCGTCCGTCCCTCAAGCGAGAAGCTGGCCCCGCTCCCGCCGCCGGCGTTGGCGCCCATGGCCCCTCCGGTCAGGCTTCCCTGGTTGCCCTGCCCCGTGCCGGAGCCCTGGCTGCCGGACGTCCCCGTGCCGGCGCCGGAGAAGCCTCGGCTCACGGCGCTGCGCGCCGCGGCTGCCGCGGCGGCTTTGCGCTCTGCTTCGGCCCTGGCCTTGGCCTCGGCCTCTGCCCGGGCTTTGGCCTCCGCCTCGGCTCTCGCTTTTGCCTCGGCCTCGGCCCTAGCCCTCTCGGCGGCGAGTTCCCTGGCCCTGGCTTCGGCCTCGGCTTTTGCCTTTGCCTCGGCCTCTGCTTTCTGGCGCTCCTCCTCGCGGCGGCGCTGCTCCTCGGCGGCCCTGAGGCGCGCCTCCTCCTCGGCCTTTTTCTTGGCCTCGGCCAGCGCGGCGGCCTCCTCGAAGTCCTGCGTCGTGGCCGTCTCGCCGTCGGGCTGGGGCTGCGCCGGGACTTCGGGCTCGGGTTCGGGCTCGGGCTCCGGCTCCGGCGGCGCGGGTGGTGGCGTGGCGGCCGCCAAGGCCGGCGCGGGTTCCTCCAGGCCACTGCCGTCGTCGGTGAAGCCGTAGTTGACGAGCAACCCCTCCTCCTCTTTCTGCTCGGCGGTGAGCCGGGTCGAGACGAGGAGGAGGATCAAGGCGGCGTGGAAGAGGGCCGTGCCGACCGCCCCCCGGAGCCTGTAGCGTTTTTCCGTGCTGTTGTGTATCATTTGGCTCTGGTGGCCAAGATGAGTTTATACTTGTGCTTCTTGGCCAGGTTCATGACTTTGACCACCTCGCGCATCGGGACAGTCTCGTCGACATGCAGGGCTATGTACATGTCGGGCTGCTGGCCGAGCTTGGCCGTGAGCGCCGGCTCCAGCTCGCTGAACGCCACCCTCTTCGTCTCGACGTAGTATCTGAGGTCTGCCGTTATGGAGACCGACGTCTGCGGCTTCGCCGACGTCTGGTTCTTGCTCTGCGGCAAGACGAGCTTCAGCGCGTTGGGGTGCACGAGCGTCGAGGTGAGCATGAAGAAGATGAGGAGCAGGAAGATGATGTCCGTCATCGACGACATGCTGAACGACGCGCTGATTTTTTGTCCTTTCTTGAGTGCCATGGCTGTGGGCTCTGTGGTCTTATGCCGCGGGGTCGTTGAGCATGTCCATGAACTCCATGGTGCGCGTCTCGAGCGTCGCCACAACCTGGTCTACGCGGCTCACGAGGTAGTTGTAGGCGAAGTAGGCGATGATGCCGACAATGAGTCCGCCGACTGTCGTGACCAGGGCCGTGTATATGCCTCCGGCCAGAGAGCTGACCTCGATGTTGTTGCCCGCGCTGGCCATCTGGAAGAAGGCCTCGACCATTCCGGTGACGGTCCCGAGGAATCCGATCATCGGCCCGCCGCCCGAGATTGACGCCACGCTGGCCAGCCCCTTCTCCAGCCGCGCCACCTCGATGTTGCCGGCGTTCTCGACGGCCGTCTGGATGTCGTTGAGCGGCCGTCCGATGCGGCTGAGCCCCTTGCCGACGAGTCGCGCCACGGGGTTGTCGGTCTGCTCGCAGAGCGTCCTGGCGCTCTCGAGGTTCCCGCTGTGGATGTAGTCGCGTATCCGGCTCATGAAGCTCTTGTCCTCCTTGAGGGCGTTGCGCAGGGCGAAGTAGCGCTCGACGAAAATGTATACGGCGTAGATGGACATGGCCAGCAGGACCCACATGATCCACCCTCCGGCCAAGTACAGGTCGATGACGTTGAGGGACTGCTCCTCAACCAACTCTCCGGCCTCTCCGGCCAACAGCTCGGCCTCCTGGCCAACTCCTTCTGTCATTTCTTGCGTCTTTGTGTGTGTTCTGAAGATTGCGGGCGCGGGGTAGGCGCCCCGTCGGCAAAATTAATCTATTTGGGCGGAAATTGCGCGAGGGGGTGGAGGCTACACCTCGGTCAGTTGCATGATAGCCCTGAGCCTGTTCACGAATTTCCTCTTCCCCGACTCGCTAGACGTGATGTCGGTCGTCAAGTACCTTTGCCTTACGACCATCGACGCGTTCAGCCGCTTCTCGACTTCGCCGGTGAGGCACGAGATTACCAATACTGTCACGGCTTTGGGGTATTCCGCCAATGTGTTCTCGAACGACTTGAACATCGCACCCAAACGCTCCAATGCGCCAACGGGGTCGAGTCCAGACTTTATCTCTATCACGCCGAGGACACTCCCTCCGGCGTCGTAGATTGTGACATCGGGTTCGGACGCGAAACACAGGGAGCATCCGTTTTTGAGATTGATGCCCTTTATGGAGTCGATGTCACTCTTGATTTGTTCAGCTCTTTCCGTCCCGAACCTTAGCGTTTCGTTGCCCTTGTCCGTGTATGAGGAGATTTCGTTGTGGCTTAAGAGCCCGTCGTGGATTATGCGCCGAATGACACGCTCTCCCTCCGCCCCAATCTGATTGCGCCAAGAGCCGTCGACATTCGTCCCGGCAGTCGCATACATCATCCCCTCAATCTGCCGTGCGTCTATCTTGGCGGACAATTGCACAACGAGCGACATCACCTCGTTGAGGGCGCAAACAAGCCTCACGATGGTGGCTTTGGGCAACTTCCCTCCCTCGATGCGCCCGGCCTCGATGCCATCAACGTTCGACACGTGCGACAGCACGCGCAACCCTTTCTGCGGCACCATGGCGACGGAACGATAATATTTGAGGAAACTGGGATTGAGCTGAAGGACTTTGGGGTGGGCAAACACCATCATGGGCGGGATTCCGCTCTTCTCAATCGCCTCCCACGCCTCCTTACCTATGCTCCACTCACTCCTACCGTCCCAACAAAGCGAACCTCCCTCGATGTCTGACAGGCTCTTGACCTTTGCGAACAGACCGAAGTAACCGTCCCTCAGCAATTTGTCATAGAAGAACGTGGACTTGAGCAGATATTGCTCCTTGCTCACAGATTCGGGCGCTGTAGCCATATCCGCTAGTCCTGCTCCTCGTTGAACCACTGCTCCATTATCGCGTCGGCGACCGACTTTGCCAACGCCGGAGGCACGGCGTTGCCCACCTGCCCGAACTGCGTCATGTTCACTTTCCTTTTGGAGCTGTAGGAGTCCAACCGCACCCCCTTGAACTCCCAGTCCAACGGGAACGTCTGAAGACATGCCAGCTCCCTCACGGTCAGCATCCGGTCCTCGTAGGGGTGGATGAAGTCGCGGTAGCCGCTACGCGTGACAGTGAACGCGGGCTTCTGCGGGTCCAGCCGCCTGTATGTTGAACCATATATTTGCTCGACGTCGGACAGCTTGCCGCCGATGGGCACCTTGCGCATCTTCTCTATGGACGACGGGGAGTGCGCCGTCGCCTGGTGGTTTTTCAGCCTCTCAGTATCCATATTTCTCAATCCTCGCTTTGATGATTTTCGAGACCCTCACGGCGACATCCGACGGCTCGTCGGGTCTTGGCAGTCCGCCAATAGCGTCCCACACCGTGCGGCGCGGCTCGGCGGCGGGGGCAGGATAGCGGAACTCTTTCCCCACCCTGTTGCCGACCAGGATCAGCCTCTCGCGGAACTGCGGGACGCCATAGTCGACGGCGTTGAGCACTTTTGGCGGGGCAACGCGGTAGGCATAGGCCGCCCCGTCGCACTCTATGGGCCTCTCCAGCTCCTCTATCAGCGACTGCATGGCTCGCCCGCCGTCCCAATTGGTCAGCCCCTTGACATTCTCCAAGACGAACCCCACGGGCAAAGTCTCCCGCACGACCCTCACGAACTCGAGCAGCAGCCTGCCGCGCTCGTCGTCGAGCCCCCGTCGTCGCCCCGCCAGGCTAAAACTTTGGCACGGCGGGCCGCCGACCACCAACGCCGCCTCGCCCACTCTCAGACCCGCCTCGGCGAGAATCTCCTCCCCGCTGACGTCGACGATGCTCTTGTTGATTATCTTCAGGCCGGGCCTGTTGGCCCGCAGGGTCTCGCAACAGGCGGAATCTACCTCCACCGCCACCGCCACCTTGAAGCCAGCGGCCTCAAAACCGATGTCCATCCCCCCGGCTCCGGAGAACAGGCTTATTATCTTCCTCGTCCTCTCCATGCCCCTCAGTCGTAGACGAACGAGCTGCCCCCCAGGAACTCGCGCAGAAGCGACGTCGGGGGGATGGTCTCGGCGTCGAGGGGGCGGAAGTAGCTCAGGAAGCGCAGCAGGCGGCGGGCCTCGGCGTAGTGGGGCGAGTTGCGCCGCACCTCGAGCAGCAGGGGCTCGACCTTGGCCTTGAGGACGGCGAACTCGTAGATGGTGCACGAGTTGAACATCACGTCGGCCTGCTCCTGGTTGGTGTAGATGAACCTGTCCTCTCCCCGGCGCACGCTCGGCCACATGGCGATGGTGGCCTCGGCGTTGTGACCCCGGTTGTAGTAGTCGCGGACGATGCGCCTGACCAGGCGCGTGTCGGTGGTGTGGATGCGCGTGAGGGGGTCGAAGTTGATGCCCACCAGTGGCGCCACGTAGACGCGGAACTTGTTGCCCTCCGGGACCATCGGCGTCAGCTCCGGGGTCAGCCCGTGCGTGCCCTCTATGACCAGGACTCCCCTCTCGCCGAGGCGCAGGCGCGTGCCGTCGTACTCCCGGCACCCTCGCACGAAGTTGTATTTCGGGATTTCGACCTCCTCGCCGGCCATGAGGGCCAGGAGCTGCTCGTTGAAGAGCTTGACGTCGATGGCCTCGACGGCCTCGAAGTCGTATTTTCCGTCGGCGTCGCGCGGCGTCTGGTCGCGGTTGACGAAGTAGTTGTCTATGGAGAGCGGGACGGGCATCATCCCGTTGAGGACCATCTGGACCGAGAGCCTCTTGCAGAACGTGGTCTTGCCGCTCGACGACGGGCCGGCGATGAGGACCACCCTCACGTCGCGCCGCCGCTCGGCGATGAGGTCGGCGATGTCGGCGATCTTCTTCTCGTGGAGCGCCTCCGCCACCTGGATTATTTTCCGCCCGTGCCCCCGGGCTATGGCGTCGTTGAGGTCGGCCAGCCGCCTCACGCCGAGCAGGTTCTGGAGCTTGTCGAACTCCAGGAAAGTGGCGAACATCTTGTTCTGCAAGGTCATCGTCGCCACGGCGTCGGGGTCTTTGCCGTCGGGCAGCTGGAGCAGCAGCCCGCTGAAATATTCCTTGAGGTCGAAGACGCTGACAATGGAGGTGCGCGGCACCAGGTCGCCGTAGAAGACCGCGCTGTGCCCCCGCAGGGTGTGGACGGCCGTGTACATGTCGCCGTGCTGGCGCAGTAGGCGGCACGTGTCGGGGATGTCGGCCACGAGCTCGACGACCTTGTCGGTGTCCACCTCGCCCCGCTCAATGGGCAGGTCGGCCTGGCATATGTCCCTCATGCGCGCTCGCAGCGCCGAGGTCTGCGCCGTCGTGGGGTCGAGACGGCGCCCGTCTTGGCGCAGTTCGCAATAGAGGCCCCTGGAGACCGAGTGGAGGACATCCAGCTCGACGCCCGGCATCGTCTCGCGGACGGCCACGTGGAGCATCAGGACGAGGGTGCGGACGTACATCCGCTGCCCCTCGGGGTGGCATATGTCGAAATATTTGACCCTCTTGGGCTGGAAAGTCCGGTAGGAGAGCCCCACGCACTTGTTGTTGACCTCCGCACCCAGCAGGGCGTGGGGCAACCGTATCCCCACCCTTTCCGCCATCTCGGCCAACGTCTGGCCGGGCTCCATCTCGACCGTCTTGCCAAGGTCGACGAATTGAATCTGCACCGTGTTCATGTGTGTCCTATACGATTTGTGTCTGCCCGATGTTCTGGCCACACAAATCTAACGATTTTCGAGGTGACAGCCAATGGCTCGCCGCATGCGGAAAGGACGCCTCGGCACATGCAACAAAAGAGACAAAAGCGGACGCTCCGTCCGGACATTTATGCCTAACTTAGGCAACAGGAATCAAACTGGCGGAGGAATGGGGGCAATGGCGGCGGGCGGCAGCCACGGGGCGACGCGCGCACCGGCCCCTGCGACGCCAGGGGACGATTTTGGCAACGACATCGACAGAAAAGCATGGACAGAAGGAGAGACCGCGGGGTGAGAATCGTGGACTACGACGACGCCCGGCACCGCGAGGCGTTCAAGAGCCTCAACGAGAGGTGGATTGGCGAACTCTTCGAGATAGAGCCGACCGACGTCTACGAGCTGGAGCGCCCCATGGAGAGCATTGTCGGCGCGGGCGGGTTCATCTTCATGGCGGAGGAGGACGGCCGCCCCGTCGGCACGTTTGCCCTCATGCGCAGCTCCAACCCCCGATATGATTACGAGCTGGTCAAGTTCGCCGTAGCCCCCGAAGCCCAAGGCCGGGGTGTCGGGCGCCGGCTCATGGAGCGATGCATGGCCAAGGCGGCGGAGGTCGGCGCCCGCCGGCTGCTGATCGAGACCAACAGGCTTTGCGAGGCGGCGATACATCTCTACGGGCAATATGGCTTCGTGGAGATTCCGGTGGCCCGCACGGCGTTCGCCCGGGCCGACGTCCACATGGAGCGCGAGCTATGACCCCGTGGCGCCTGCTGACCGTCACCCTCGGCGTGGCGACCCTGCCGCCGGCACAGGCCGACACTCCTCCCGGCGGGCTGGCCGTGGTCTGCATCCGGACGCCCGGCGGGGAGCCCGTGGACTCCCGCCAGTGGCGGCAGGGGGCCACGGTGATCGTCGCGCGGCCCGACGGCACGACGGACCACGCGGGGGCCGCCGCCGTCCGCGCCTTTGGCAACTCCAGCTTCGCCAAGCCCAAGAAACCGCTGGCCCTGCGGCTCGACACCACCGCGAGCCTGCTCGGGCTTGCGGCCAACGAGAGGTGGTTCCTGGTCTCGAACTTCATGGACCACAGCCTCCTGCGCAACGCATTGGCACTCACGGCCGCCCGCAAGACCACCCTGGCGTGGACGCCAGGGTGGCGGTTGGTCAACGTGGTGGAGAACGGCCGCTACGTCGGCGTCTACACCATGGGCGAGGAGATCCGCGTCGGGCCGGGCCGGGTGGACACCGACCCCGACACCGGCTTCCTTGTCGAGCTGGACAGCTACCCGGGCGACGGGCCACGGTTCGAGACCCCACGTCGGCGCCTGCCCGTCAACGTCCGCCACCCGGCGCGCCCATCCGCGGCGCGCCTCGACTCCATAAGGGGCGTGTTCGCGCGCGCCGAGGACGCCCTCTACGGACACGGCGGACAAGTTGGTCTTGCCCAGGCCTGCGACAGCCTCATCGACCTCTCCTCGTTCGCGGACTACCTCATCGTCTACGAGCTGTGCCAGAACGCCGAGCCCAACGGTCCCAGGAGCTGCTACATGCACCTGGGCCGCGACGGCCGACTGCGCGCCGGGCCGGTGTGGGACTTCGACCTCGCCTTTGCCGACGTGGGCCTGGACGCCGGCGGCGACATCCGCCCCTCGCGCCTGTCCCTGCCCGGCGTCCGCCCGCTGACCGCGGACAGCCTCTACAACGGCGGCGCCCTGTGGTATGGGCGCATGCTCGCCGACGCCGGCTTCCGCGAGATGCTGGCCGAGAGGTGGCGCGAGCTGCGCCCCTCTTTCGCGAGCCTCGCGGACAGCCTCGACGCCTGGAGACCCGTCGTCGAGCCCTCGGCCGCGGCCGACCAGCGGATGTGGGGCGACCAGGACCCCGCCCGCTTCGACGACACGGGGGGCTTCGCCGAGTCGTTCGCCGCGTTGCGCTCGACCCTGCTCCGCCGGATTGCCGCCCTGGACAGGCTCTTCGGGCGCCGTGAATGACGCGCCTCCCTTGCTACTTGTCGTATGTTTTTATATTTTCGCCTAACAAAAAAGTTTTCAGACAGGTATGTACAGGACACACACATGCGGTGAGCTCCGCATGGCCGACGCCGGCAAGCAGACCACTCTCGCCGGCTGGGTGCAGCGCTCGCGGAAGATGGGCGGCATGACGTTCGTCGACGTTCGCGACCGCTACGGCATAACGCAGATTGTCTTCAACTCCGAGACCGACGCCGCCCTCAACGACGCCGCCCAGAAGCTGGGCCGCGAGTTCGTCGTCCAGGTGAGCGGCACTGTGCGCGAGCGCGAGAGCAAGAACAAGAACATCCCGACGGGCGACATCGAGATTGTCGCCAGCAGCCTGACCATACTCAACGCGAGCGCCACGCCGCCCTTCACCATCGAAGACGAGACCGACGGCGGCGACGACCTGCGCATGCGCTACCGCTACCTCGACCTGCGGCGCGCGGCTGTGAGGCGCAACATGGAGCTTCGCCACGACATGTGCCAGCGGATCCGCGCCTACCTGTCGGACTTGAAGTTCCTGGAGGTCGAGACGCCCGTCCTCATAGGCTCGACGCCCGAGGGGGCGCGCGACTTCGTGGTCCCGAGCCGCATGAACCCCGGCCAGTTCTACGCCCTGCCGCAGAGCCCGCAGACGCTCAAGCAGCTCCTCATGGTGGCGGGCTTCGACCGCTACTTCCAGATTGTCAAGTGCTTCCGCGACGAAGACCTCCGCGCCGACCGCCAGCCGGAGTTCACGCAGATAGACTGCGAGATGAGCTTCATCGAGCAGGAGGACATTCTGGAGGTCTTCGAGGGCATGATGAAGAGCCTCTTCCGCGAGGTCAAGGGCGTGGACTTCAAAGAGCCGTTCCCCCGGATGACGTGGGCCGACGCAATGAAATATTACGGCTCGGACAAGCCCGACACCCGCTTCGGGATGCTCTTTGTCGAGATAGAGGACATCATGCGGGGCCACGGCTTCTCCGTCTTCGACGACGCCGCCTACATCGGGGCCATCTGCGCCAAGGGCGCCGCGAGCTACACCCGCAAGCAGATTGACCAGCTGACGGACTTCGTCAAGAGGCCGCAGGTCGGCGCCAAGGGCCTCGTCTACGCCCGCGTCGAGGCCGACGGGGCCGTCAAGTCGTCCGTAGACAAGTTCTACGACCAAGCGACGCTCCAAGCCCTGCGGGAGCGCATGGGGGCTGAGGCCGGCGACCTCATCCTCATAATTTCCGGCCCCGACGCCATGAAAGCGCGCAAGCAGCTGTGCGAGCTCCGCCTGGAGATGGGGAGCCGCCTAGGACTGCGCGACAAAGACAACTTCGCCTGCCTGTGGGTCGTCGACTTCCCCATGTATGAGTGGAGCGAGGAGGAGGGCCGCCTGATGGCGATGCACCACCCCTTCACAAGCCCCAAGCCCGAAGACGTCCCCCTGCTCGACACCGACCCCGCCGCGGTGCGCGCCAACGCCTACGACATGGTCATCAACGGCGTGGAGGTGGGCGGCGGGTCCATCAGGATTCACGACGCCGAGCTGCAGTCCAAGATATTCAACATCTTGGGCTTCACGCCCGAAAAGGCGCAGCAGCAGTTCGGCTTCCTCATGAACGCGTTCAAGTTCGGCGCGCCCCCCCACGGCGGCCTGGCCTTTGGCCTCGACCGCCTGGTCAGCCTCTTCGCCGGGCTGGACTCCATCCGCGACTGCATAGCGTTCCCGAAGAACAACTCCGGCCGCGACGTCATGCTCGACGCCCCGTCGCGGCTCGACCAGGCCCAGCTCGACGAGCTGTCTCTGGCAGTCCTGGCAAAGGCCGAAAAGTAGAACTCTCGGATTTCCCTAACACTGATATTAGCTCACTCAATTTATGGAACTAGTCGCCCCGCTGGCGCTCCTCGTAGGCGCCATAGTCGTCCTGGCTATCTTCTTCTACTACGTGCCGCTCCTGCTGTGGTTCTCGGCCCTGGTGTCGGGTGTCCACATCTCCATCGTCCAGCTCTTCCTGATGCGGATCCGCAAGGTGCCCCCCACGGTCATCGTCCAGGCCCTCATCGAGGCCCACAAGGCGGGCCTGCAGAACATCCGCCGCGACGAGCTTGAGGCCCACTACCTGGCCGGCGGCCACGTCCAGAAAGTCGTCCACGCCCTGGTCTCGGCCAACAAGGCGAACATCAGCCTGACGTTCCAGATGGCCACGGCAATCGACCTGGCCGGCCGCGACGTCTTCGAGGCCGTGCAGATGTCGGTCAACCCCAAGGTCATCGACACCCCGCCCGTCACCGCCGTGGCCAAGAACGGCATCCAGCTCATAGCCAAAGCCCGCGTCACCGTCCGCGCCAACATCCGCCAGCTCGTGGGCGGCGCCGGCGAGGAGACCGTCCTGGCCCGCGTCGGCGAGGGCATCGTCTCCTCCATCGGCTCGTCGGAGAGCCACGAGAAAGTGCTGGAGAACCCCGACAGCATCTCCAAGGTCGTCCTCTCAAAGGGTCTCGACTCCGGCACGGCCTTTGAGATTCTCTCCATCGACATTGCGGACATCGACGTCGGCAAGAACATCGGCGCCGCGCTCCAGATGGACCAGGCCAACGCCGACAAGAACATCGCCCAGGCCAAGGCCGAAGAGCGCCGCGCCATGGCCGTGGCCCAGGAGCAGGAGATGAAAGCGAAGGCGCAAGAGGCCCGGGCCCGCGTCATCGAGGCCGAGGCCGAAGTGCCGCAAGCCATAGCAGAGGCCTTCCGCAACGGCAACCTGGGGGTCATGGACTACGTGCGCTACAAGAACGTCGAGGCCGACACGCAGATGCGCCAATCCATCTCGGGCCCGGCTCAGCCCAAGAAGCCCACCGACAAGTAGGGCGCGCCCCGCCTGGGCAAGAAAAGACCCCGCCGTGCCGCGCCCCCGCGGCACGGCGTTTTTTTTCGCCCCCGCTCACGCCGCGCGAGGCAGTGGAGGAACCGGCATTGCCGGGGGCGAAGAAAATATGGCGCCCCCGATACGTGTTGAGGCGCGCTGAGTTGTCTACAGGGCAATAGAGGGAAACATGCGCCAACGCGCCCCACCGACGGGGACGCGCGGCGACCAAGATATTTAGACAGTCATGGAGTTCATATTTGAATTGTTCGCCGAGATTCTCGGCCGGGACGAGAAGCCGCAGTCCGCTTCGGCCGCCCACGTGGCCGAAGCCGAAGAGACCGAGGCCGCCGAGGCGGGCGTCCTCATGGAGGAGCAGGGGCAAGTCGAGACTCAGCCCGTCAACATCTTCAACGTTGTCAACTTCCACTAGGGTGTCATGAGACGCGACAGCACAAAAATGACCGACGCGGAGCTCGAGGCTCTCCTCGGACGGCGTGACGACCTCGCCACCGCCGTCCGCATCGAGGCTCGCAAGCCCGACGCCTGGCACGACATCGAGGCGCGGACGGGCTGCCGCGGCTTCGTCGGGGCGCGCACGCCCATGTGGCGGCGGGCCCTGCGAGTGGCCGCGGTCATGGTCCCGCTCGCCTTTGCGCTGATTCTCACCCACAAGGGCGGCGACATCGCCACCACGACATACTACGCCGCCACCCAGGCCGACACGTTCGCCCTGCCCGACGGCTCGACGGTGGTCTTGGGCAAGGGTTCGGAGCTGGCCTTTGCCAACGGCGACGGACAGCGCGAGGCCCGCCTGTCGGGCATAGCCCTCTTCCGGGTGAGGCACGACGAGGCGTCGCCCTTTGTGGTCAACGCCGAGGAGGCGCAGGTGCGCGTCCTCGGGACGACGTTCAGCGTCGAGCACTGGCCCGGCGAGGAGCGCGTCCGGACGCGCGTGGAGCAGGGCCACGTCCGGATGTCGGCGGGCGAAGGCGACGTGGACCTCCTGACCGGCGAAGAGGCCACATGGGCCGGGGGCAAGCTGACGAAGCAGACCTCCGCCGTGAGGGGCATAAGCATCGACAGCCGCTCGATGACGTTCCGCTCCGCCTCGCTCTCGCAGGTGGTCGAAGAGCTCAAGACGTGCTACCACGGCGAGCTGAAAGGGGTCCGCATGGACTGCTCCGACGACAGCGTGCTGATAACCACATGCTTCAGCGACCAGACACTGGAGAGCGTCGTCGAAGAGCTCAACATGCACTTTGACAAAAAACTGACCTTGAGCAATGGCTATCTGACAATATCTGACTAAATTCAGCCCCAAACGTGGGGCCGTCGGGATATTCGATGACAGATATACTTGGTGATTTGTTTAAAAGGCGCCGTCCGTGGCGTCTTTTTTTGTGCCTCTGCGCCATGGCCGCGGCAGGCCTCGCCGCGCCCACACCCGCCAAGTCGCAACAGTCCGACTGCCCCGCCCTGTCGGCCCGCATACGGTTCCGGCAGGCCTACAGCGGCAGCGTCGACTCGCTCCTCGACCAGCTGGGCCGCAAGGCCGGCATCTCGCTGGCCTACTCGTCCCGCGTCGTCCCCCCCTCGCCCAAGGTGGACATTGCCCCAGGCGAATACACGCTGTCCCGATGCCTAGGTCGCATCTTCGGCCGCTACAACGTCCGCTACGTATGCCGCGAGGGCAAAATTGTCGTCGCGGCCGACAGCGTGCGCGTGCGCACCGTGAGCGGCTTCTGCCGCGACGCTCAGACGGGCGAGGCCCTCATCGGCGCCTACGTGGTCGACACCCTCTTGCGGCGCGCCGCGGCGACGAACGAGTTCGGATTCTTCAGCCTCAGCGTGCCCACGGGGAGCGTCCCCCTGCGCGTCTCCTACATCGGCTATAAACCGTTCGTGCGCCACCTCGCCCTGCGCTCCGACACCATGGTCAACCTGGTGCTGAGCTCCAACCTGCTCCTGCGCACTGTCGAAGTCCGCGCCTCGGAGAGCGCCGACATCGAGGGCGCCCAGATTGGCGCAACGGCGTTGCCCATGGAGCAGATCCGGGCCATGCCGACGCTCATGGGCGAGGCAGACGTGACGCGCGCCCTGCAACAGACGCCCGGCGTCCAGAGCGGCGGCGAGGGCTTCGGCGGCATGAGCGTCAGGGGCGGCAGCCTGGACCAGAACATGATATACCTCGACGACGCGCCTCTATACAACGCCAACCACATGCTCGGCCTCTTCTCGGCCTTCAACTCCGAGGCCGTCAGCTCGGCCCGCCTAATCAAGAGCGGGTTCCCGGCTCGCTATGGCGGGCGCATGGCCAGCGTCCTCGACGTCCGCACCATAGACGGCAACATGAGCAAGTTCGAGGGCGACGCCAACATAGGCCTCATGGCGTCGTCGCTGCTCCTGCAGGGCCCGGTGGCGAAAGAGAGGAGCAGCTACCTCTTCTCGGCGCGGCGGACCCACTTCGACCTCTTCTCCTACCACTTGCAGAACGAGGACAACCACTACTCCTACATGTTCTACGACTTCCACGGCAAGCTGAACTTCGCGCTCTCGGAGAGAGACCGCCTGCGCCTCAGCCTCCTGTTCAGCCGCGACGAGCTGGCGAACAACACCGACCAGCAGGCCGTGACGCTGGAGTATGGCAACGACGCGCCGCGCCGCCTGACGACGAGCAACGAGACGCAAGCCGCCTGGGGCACGGCTCTCGGCTCGCTGAGGTGGACACGCGCCATCTCGCCGACGCTGTTCCTCAACACGACACTGTGGTACAGCCAATACCGGTTTGAGAACAGCCAGCGCCGCCGTGTCGGCGTCGACGCGGCCCGCGGCTTCCTCGGCAACCGCTATGCCAACGGGATATACGACCTGGGCGCGCGCCTGGACATGGGCCTGACGCCCCGGACCCCCGCGGCGGGCAAGTTCCGCTTCGGCGGGTGGGCCTCCTACCGCCTCTTCCGCCCCCTGTTCACCGTCTACGCCCAAGACACCGGCGACGACCTCTTCTCCGCCCGTGGCGACACGCGGAGCCGCTTCGAGCAGAACATCGACATGAAGCGCTATGAGTGCCACGCCTATGTCGAGAACAGCCACAGGTGGGGTCCGGCGTTCGCCACGCTCGGCTTCCACCTCATGTCGGAGTGGGCCCCGGGCGACGCCCCGCAGTTCGTCGGCGAGCCGCGCCTCCTGGTCGGCGTCCGCGCCGGCCACCGGCTGGCGTTCAAGGTGGGCTACTCCAAGACTTCACAGTCCGTCTATCAGATGAGGGCCATGAACGTCGCCACTCCCGCCGACCTGTGGCTTCCGCTCCCAAGGGGCGTCGCCCCTCAGAGGACACACCAGCTGTCGGTGGAGCTTTTCGCCAGGCTGGCGCAGGAGCTGTCTCTCCGCGCCGAGGTCTACAACAAGTGGATGCCGCACCTTGTGACCTATGGCGACGCCACGCCCTACGACGTCTTGACCGACGGCGACTGGGACGGTCTCTGCACGTCGGGGCGCGGCTACGCCCGCGGCATCGAGGTCTTCGTCCACCGCCGGGGCGGGCGCCTGTCGGGGTGGCTCGGCTACGCCCTCAGCAAGTCGCGGAGCTCCTATGCCGAGGTCAACAACGGCGAGTGGCTGCCGTCGGACAACGACCGGCTCCACTCCGTGCAGCTCTACGCCGCCTACGCCCTGCGCCCCAACGTCTCCGTCTCCGCCACGTGGAGCTACAGCACCGGCGCGCCGTTCTCGCTCCCGACGCAGCACTACAGCGTGCCGGGCTCGGACGCCAGCTATGCCGTGCCGGCGAGGCGCAACGCCATGAGGATGCCGGGCAACCATCAGCTCAACATCGGCGTAAACATCAAGTATGGCGACGACCACCTGGGCAGCCTGCTTAGCTTCGGCGTCTACAACGTCTACGCCCGGCAAAACCCCATCTTCGTCTACTGGCGCCCCGACGACAACGCCTCGAAGCCCACCTACACGCTCAAACAGTTCAGCCTCATTGCAGTCCCGTGGCCTTTCATAAAATATTCCATACACTTCTAGCGCCGCTCGCGGCGTCTTGCGCCGCCCTGCTCGCCTCCGGGTGCGAGACCGACGCCACGGGGATCAAGATTACGGCCGGCGACCGCGTCGGGGTCTTGACCTGCCTCTTCGACCCCGCTGGGGACGTGGTGGTCGACGTCCGCGGCAGCGCCTCCTATTCCGACTCGGCCCTCCACACGACGTTCGACGTAGTGACGGTGGCTCTGACGGTCAACTCCGACGTCACCCACTACCGTCGCATCGCCGGCGGGGCGACCGCCGTGTCGTTCGGCCGCCTGGGGCTTCTCGAAGACGACCTGGTCTGGATCGAGGCCTCCATCCCCGAGCTCGACGCCACTCTCGACGGCTTCGTCACTGTCTTGGGCAAACGCGAGATTGAGCGCATAACGGCGCAGACGCCGCGGCGCGGCTCCACTCTGCGCATCTCCGCCTTCTTGCGCGACGACCCCGGGACTGCCGACTTCTACCAGCTTGAGGTGCGCGGCCGCACGTATGTCGGCGGCGTGGCGACGGACACCATCGTGGAGTGCGAATATGTCAGCCCGGCGTTCGGCGACGTCGGCAACACGCTGGCCACGTCGGCGCGCCCCATTGGTCTTTTCGACGACACGCGCCTGGACCGCAACGCCGAGGGGCTGCAGTTCGTCACCCTCAACGCCCCGTGGGAGGCGCTGACGGCGCACCCGGCCGACGTGACGGACAGCGCGATGCTGGTCGTGAGGCTCTACCGCCACACCGCGGACTACTACACCTTTATGAAGACGGCCGCCCAAGCCTCGCAATATACGTTCCTCCCCGTGTTCAACACGTCCAACGCACACACCAACGTCACAGGCGGCTATGGCATCGTCGGGAGCATCGTCTGCGACGAGGTGGAGCTGAAGCTCGACGCCGAGAACAGAACCGTCGGCCCCTATAGCCGCAATTGACCTCGCAATGCGTATATTTGCGATGAGAATATGAACTAAAACGAAGAATATCAAAATGAACGAGACGATAGAGCACGCAGAGCTTCTGATTGTGGGCTCTGGCCCGGCGGGCTACACAGCCGCCATCTATGCCGCCCGCGCGGGGCGCAAGCCCGTGCTGATTGACGGGCTGCTGCCGGGCGGGCAGCTCACGCAGACCACCGAGGTGGACAACTTCCCGGGCTTCCCCCAGGGGCGCATGGGCTTTGAGCTGATGCAGGACATGCGCGCCCAGGCGCAACGCTTCGGCGCGGACATGCGCAACGGGCAGGTGGCGGCCTCAGACCTCGGCCGGCGCCCGTTCCTGCTGACGCTCGACGGGGGCGTACAGATGACAGCCGACGCCTTGATAATAGCCACCGGCGCGTCGGCTCGCTACCTGGGCCTGCCCGACGAGGAGAAATATGCCGGGGCGGGCGTCTCGGCTTGCGCCACGTGCGACGGGTTCTTCTACCGCGGCAAGGACGTGGCCGTCGTGGGCGGCGGCGACACGGCCGCCGAGGAGGCCATCTACCTGGCCGGGCTGGCGCGCAAGGTCTATGTCGTCGTGCGGCGCGACGTCTTGCGGGCCTCGCAAGCCATGCAGGAGCGTCTCCTGGCGCTGCCCAATGTCGAAATCCTGTGGGGGCGGCAGACGGTGGCCCTGGAGGGCGACGGGCGGGTGGAGCGCGCCGTCTTGGCGAACAAGGCCACGGGTGCCAACGAGACAATCGACATCTCCGGCTTCTTCCTGGCCATAGGCCACACGCCGAACACGTCGGCGTTCCCGCAGGTGGAGACCGACGCGCAGGGCTACATCGTCGTGAGGGGCGGCGGCCAACAGACGAACATCGAGGGCGTCTTCGCCGCCGGCGACGTGTGCGACCCCACCTACCGCCAGGCCGTGACGGCCGCGGCGTCGGGGTGCAAGGCCGCCATAGACGCCGAGCACTTCCTGCGCGGCCGCAAGTAGAGACCCGCGAAAAGAGAAAAGCCCCCCGCCCCGCGCATCGCGAGGCGGGGGGGCTGTCTTTTCCCACCGGGCTAGCCCCTACTCCGCCGCCCGCCGCGCCATGCGCCCGGCAATCTCGTTCGCCTCGGCATATTGCCCCTCTTCGGGGTCGAGCCTCTGGATGTCGTTGAGCAGGCGGACAACGGAGCGCCCCAAGGCCCAGGCCAGGTTGACCGGCACGGCGTTGCCAATCTGCCTATATTGGTCGGCCGTCGTGCCGGCGAAAGACCATTCGTCGGGGAAAGTCTGAATCCGGGCATACTCGCGGACTGTCAGCGGCCGCGTCTCGGTGGGGTGGCACCTCTCGGTCTGCTTCTGCGCCGGCGCGCAAGTGAGCGTGAGCGAGGGCTCGTCCATCGACAGGCGGCGCGCCATGCCGGTCTTGCCTCCTCCCGAATAGAAGCTCTTCCCCAAATATTCTTTTTGGACGTCGACGGGCAGGTTGCGCCAGTCGCCGCCCTGGGGGACCAAGGCCAAGACCCTCCGCTTCTTCTCCGGGTAGGACTGCCCCGCCGACGGCGGGACGGCGCAATCGTATAAGACGCCGCCCTCGAACGCGTCCCGGAGGGTCATCACCCTGCGGAATGGCGACGGCCACCGGAAATTGACCCGCCCGGCGTAGTCGCCTCGTATGGCCACCAGGATGAGCCGCTCCCGCTTCTGCGGCACCTGGAACATCACGGCCTTCAAGACCCTGGGCGGCACGAGGGTGTAGCCAAGCTCGGCGACGACGTTCTCGATGGTGGCGAGCGTCCGCCCGTCGTCGTGCGACAGCAGCCCCTTGACGTTCTCGCCCACAAAGACCTTGGGCCGAATCTCGCTCACGGCCCTCGCCATCTCGAAGAAGAGCGTCCCGCGGGTGTCTCCGAAGCCTCCTTTCTTGCCGGCGAAAGAGAACGCCTGGCAGGGAAATCCGCCCGACAGGAAGTCGACCTTGCCCCGCAGGGGCGAAAAGTCGAGGGCCCGGACGTCCCCATGGGCCACATTCCACTCCGGCCGGTTGACCCTCAACGTGGCGCACGCCGTCTTGTCGACCTCGCTAAGCAGGGCGTGGCGCAGGCCAGCCTTGTGCATCCCCAGGGCCAGCCCTCCCGCCCCGGCAAACAGCTCGACGGAGGTGTAGTCGCGGAGGGGCTCCACGGCCATCTCCTCGTCCCACGCGCTCTCCAGCATCGACCTAATGGGCGCCACGCCCGCCAGGTCCTCCATGTGGAAGCCCACGCGCCCCCTCTCGTCGGTATGTGCGGGGTATGAGCCGTTTGCGACCCATTTGGCAATGGAGGCGACCGACGCGCCAAGGATGTCTGCGACGTTGTTTATCGTGATGAAGTTAGCCATTTTTCAGAGTCCTCCGCGGTCGGATATTTCTCGTGCGAGACTTTCGATTTTGCCCGCCACACCATAGCTAGATAAGACAAAAGCCGCCCGCATCAATGTGTGATGCGGGCGGCTTCAAATCGTCTCTCAACCACTCGGTTGCTTGTCGGGGTGACTGGATTCGAACCAGCGACAACACGCCCCCCAGACGTGTACTCTAACCGGGCTGAGCTACACCCCGAAGTGGTACTGTCTTGAAAGACGATGCAAAGGTAAGCCTAAATTTCTAATTGGCAATAGGCGGGCGATGTTTTTTTTTGAATCTTGTCCGTCGCCCCCTCCCCCCGCGCAAAACTAAGCTCGCCCCGCAAGTCTCTCGACCTGCGGGGCGAACCTATGTAAAAGCCGCACCTAATTGGATGTTTAAACTCCTGAAACAGGATTTGGGTGCCTCGTCACTCAGTAATCTTCCTGTCGCACTTGGCGAAACCACCTTTCGGTGGCGAAGCCCGCCTTCATGACGATTAAGCGTCGCCCGGTATTTGTTCTTTAATTGATGAGTTTAACGATCAAAAATCCGATGCGGCTCTTTTTTGCTCGTCTCACATCACAAATATAGCAACATTTCTTTACGCCGACGCGCCAGCGCCGATTTTTTTTCGCGCCTATTCGCCCACAAGGCTCGGCCACCCCTTGTCGTCCCACTCTATCTTTCGGAGAATCAGCTCCGAATGCCCATTGTCGCGCCGGTAGGCGTGGAGGGCCATGTAGTCCGTGCCCCGGAGCGCAGCCACGGCGCAGTGCCCCGCGGCGACATATTTCTCCCTGTCGGGGGCCGGGATGTCCACCCTCGTGCCGCCGCCCAGGTCCATGCGCTCGCCCGCGCGGTCCACATAGGGTCCGCGGATGTCGCGCGCCCGCCCGCACACCACGTGGTAGGTGCTGGCCTCGCCGCGGCAGCAGTAGTCGAACGAGACGAAGAGGTAGAACCAGTCCCCGCGCTTGAAGATGAACGGCGCCTCGACGGCGCCCTCGCCGGGCTGCTCGGCGGTGGTCTCGTCGCTGTAGAGCCGCGGCCTCGAGGAGAGGGTGTACCACTCCTCGGGCTGCGAGACGGCGCAGAGGTCGTCGCTGAGCCTCACCATCTTGATCCCGCCCCAGAACGAGCCGAAGTCCATCCACGCCGAGCCGTCGGCGCATATGAAGATGTTGGGGTCTATGGCGTTCCAGGCGTCGCGGTGGGGCACAGACTGGAGGACCATCCCCCTGTCGACCCACCCGTAGGAGGGGCTCCGGCGGTTGAGCGTCTTGTTGGTGAGGTGGCCAATGACGGACTTGTTGGTGGCGAAGACCGACGAGCAGTAGAACAGGTGCCACTCGCCGTTGGCGCGTATGATGTCGGGGGCCCAGACGTGCATCGTCGCCTCCGGGTTCCTCTCGACCACCCACGCGGGCAGGCTGTCGAGGCATGGGCCGTCCATCTCCCACCCTTTCATGTCGACGCTGTGCATCTGCATTATGCCCCGCCCGGTCGAGAAGGCGTAGACGGTGTCGCCCTCGGTGGCGACCACGGGGTCGTGCGCCCACGGGGCCCGCGGGTCGAAGTGGGGCCTCACTTCTTTCAGAGTGTCGGCCGGCGCCGTCGTCGCGCCGTCGGCGCCGCCACCCTGCGGGCCGGCGCACGAGGCAAGGAGCCCGGCGCACGCCGCCGGGATAGCCATTGCAGATATAATGCTGGTCATCTTCGCTCTTGTTGAGGTTACGAAGACGAAATTGGAGAAAATGCGCCGCCGGGCGGTGGATAGAACTCCTCTTTTGGTGGACGCCCCCCGGCCCGCGGGGCTACTCGCCCCCCTCTTGCCGGGGCGCGCCGGCGCCGCGCACCTCGGTGCCGAGCCACTCGTCGGCCAGGCGCCGGCCTCGGGCCACGAAATGGCACGCGTCGACGACGTTGAAGAGGGGCAGCAGGGCCAGCAGGTTGCGGAGCAGGGCCATGCGCCAGCTCACCGGCGAGCCGTCGGCGCTCTTGACGACGCTGAGGCCGTAGAGCCTCTTGCCCATGCCGCCCCGTCGGCTGTCGCGCAAGAGGAAGTAGCCGACGCTGGCGACGCTGCCGAGCTGCCCCGGGAACGTCGCCAGCGTCAGGCACAAGATGACGTCCACGACGAGTGCCGCCTCGCGCTCGATGCGCGGGCGCCGGAACAGGCCCAGGGCCATGTCGCTCAGTGTGGGCATAAGGCGTGCTGTAGCGCTATTTCTTGCGCATCACGATGTTGATGGGGACTCCGCAGAAGTCCCACTCCTTGCGGATCTTGTTCTCCAGGAACCGCTTGTAGGGGTCGCGGACGTACTGCGGCAGATTGCAGAAGAACGCGAAAGTGGGACTGTTGGTCGGCAGCTGCGTGACATATTTGATCTTGACCACCTTGCCCTTGGTCTCTGGCGGGGGCGTGGTCTCAATCACTGGCAGCAACAGCTCGTTGAGCTGCGACGTGCCGACCTTGCGGTTCATGTTGTCGTAGACCCTGTGCGCCTCCTCGACGACCTTGTGGATGCGCTGCTTGCTCGGCACCGAGGTGAAGACGATGGGGATGTCACTGTAGGGCGCGAACTCTGCCCGGATGACCTGCTCCCATGTCTTCATGGTGTTGTTGCCTTTCTCCACGAGGTCCCATTTGTTGACTACGACGACAACGCCCTTGTGGTTGCGGGCTATGAGGCTGAAAATCTTCTTGTCTTGCGCCTCCAGGCCCCTGGAGGCGTCGACCATGAGCAGGCAGACGTCGGAGTTCTCTATGGCGCGTATGCTCCGCATCGTCGAGTAGAACTCGACGTCGTCCTTCTCCTTGTTCTTCTTGCGGAGGCCCGCGGTGTCGACGAGGTAAAAGTCCCGGCCGAACTTGTTGTAGCGCGTGAAGATGGAGTCCCGCGTGGTGCCGGCGACGTCGGTAACGATGTTGCGCTCCTCGCCGATGAACGCGTTGATGATGGAGCTCTTGCCGGCGTTGGGGCGCCCGACGACTGCGAAGCGAGGCAGGCTGTCGTCGATGTCGCTCGTGACGTCGGCGGGGAGCATGGAGAGTAGCTTGTCGAGGAGGTCGCCCGTCCCGCTGCCGTTTGACGAGCTTATGGCGAAGACGTCGCCGAGGCCGAAGCGGTAGAACTCGTGCATGTCTGCCAGCCGCGCGCTCGTGTCGGCCTTGTTGGCCACCACGATGACGGGCTTGCCGCTCCGCCGCAGCATGTCGGCCACGAGGTCGTCATAGTCGGTTATGCCGGTCATGATGTCGACGAGGAAGAGAATCACCTGCGCCTCGTCGATGGCGAGCCTGACCTGCTTGCGGATCTCGCCCTCGAAGACGTCATCGGAGTTGTCGGTATATCCGCCCGTGTCGATGACGGAGAACTCCCTCCCGTTCCAAAAGACCTTGCCATATTGCCTGTCGCGCGTCACGCCGGCCGTCTCGTCGACTATGGCCTGCCGGCTCCCGACCAATCGGTTGAAGAGTGTGGACTTGCCCACGTTAGGGCGCCCCACGATTGCCACTAAGTTTGCCATTGTTTTCGTTTGTTTATGTTATGCGGCGCGCGGCACGGCTTCACAGCCTCCCCGCGCCGGCGGTTTCCCGTGGCCTCCCACATTGGCGCAGGAGGCCTCCGAGCCGCCTATCTGGCTAATTGACGCGAAGTTACGCATTTTATTTTTTCACGACAAGCACGCTGGCCTCATAGAGGAGCCACACCGGGAGGCTGACCATGGCGAGCGTCAGCGCGTCGGTCGTGGGAGTGACGACGGCGGCAAGCGTGACGATGCACACAATGGCGTGGCGGCGGTAGCGGCGCATGAGGCCGCGGTCCACGAGCCCGGCCGCGCTGAGGGCCCGGGCCACGACGGGGAGCTCGAACAAGACACCCATGACAAGGCAGAGCGTCAGAAGGTTGTCCACATAGGAGTCCAGGGTTATCATGTTGGTCACCGAGGCCGAGACCTCATAGCCCGCCAGGAATCGGTAGGCCAGGGGGAAGACCAGGACGTAGGCGACCGACACGCCGAGGGCGAACAGCAAGCCCCCCGCGGCGAAAGCCCCGCCGAGGGCCCTCCGCTCGCGCGGGTAGAGGGCCGGGCCGAGGTAGCGCGCACCGAGCCACGCCAAGACGGGCACCGAGCAGCACAGGCCGGCGCCGAGAGCCAGCTTGAGGTGCATCATGAGCTGCCCGGAGAGCCGGGTGTTGACCAGGCCCCCGCCGAAGTCGGGGGGGGGCACCTCCAGGGCCCTGTAGAGCAGGAAGTCGGGGCGCAGGGGGGCGAGGACGACGGCGAAAAGCTCGTCCTTGAGGCAGAAACAGACCACGGCGGCCACCAAGACCACCGCCAGGGAGCGCAACAGCAGCGCCCTCAGGTCGTCCAGGTGCTCCCAGAAAGTCTTGTCGGTGGTCGACGCCATCGTGGCGGCCCGCTATTCTTTCGCGGCCTCGTCCTTGGCGGCGGGGGCGCCGCCGCCGGTCTCCTTGCGGGCCGGGGCGTCGGGCGTCGTCCCGTTCATCCCCTCGCGGAAGCTCCTCACGCCGCGCCCGATGCCGCTCATCAGCTCCGGAATCTTCTTGCCGCCGAACAGCAGCAGGACGATTATGGCAATGATGAGAATCTCCTGCCCCCCAAGGCCCAAAAAAAGCAGCTTCATTCTTTTTCGTCTCTATCCTCGTCGCCCGCGGGGGTGGCACCCCGCGCGAACGGTCTTGTTTCCTAAAGCAAAGATAGCCATTTGCGCGACATTGGGGCTACCGCCGCGGCCCGGGTCGCAAGTTTTTCAACGAGTGCGCCATTTTGTCCCACATAGCCGTTTTCGTCCTCCATTTTGGCTCGGATATTGAAAAAGTTTCGCCCGCCCCCGCCTTGGGCGCAAATTTGCCACACGAAAAAGGAAAGGAAATCGACATGGAAATGAAAAAGTATGTGGCGGCTGTCGTCGCCAGCCTGACGTGCGCCGCGTTTGGCGCCTACCTCTACTCGCGCCACGTCGCGGCGCAGCCCCAGCCCGCCGCGCCGGCCCCGGCCACGTCGGCCCCGGTGCAGCCCGTGGTCTTCGGCGCCGCACCGCCGAGCGACTTCACGACGGCGGCGGAGCTGACGGTCAACGGCGTGACCCACATCAAGGTGAGCAAGCAGAGCCAGCAGTCGCCCTATGGCGGCGGGCCGGACATCTTCGACTTCTTCTTCGGCCCCGGCTACGGCCGCCAATATCAGCGAAGCCAGCCCGTCCAGGGGGCGGGCTCGGGCGTCATCATCAGCGCCGACGGCTATATCGTCACAAACAACCACGTCGTCGACGGCGCGGACAAGATCGAGGTCGTGCTGAACGACAAGCGCAGCTTCGAGGCCAAGCTCGTCGGGACGGACCCGACGACGGACATAGCCCTGCTCAAAGTCGAGGCCTCGGGGCTCCACGCCCTGGCGTTCGCCAACTCGGACAACGTGCGCGTCGGCGAGTGGGTCCTGGCCGTCGGCAACCCGTTCAACCTCACGAGCACCGTCACCGCCGGCATCGTCTCTGCCAAGAGCCGCCACGTCGGCATCAACACGTCGAGCATGGCCATCGAGTCGTTCATCCAGACCGACGCCGCCGTCAACCCCGGCAACAGCGGCGGCGCCCTTGTCAACACGAGCGGCGAGCTGATAGGCATCAACACGGCCATAGCGTCGCCGACGGGCTCATTCTCGGGCTACTCGTTCGCCGTGCCGTCCAACATAGCCCAAAAGGTGGCCCAGGACCTGATGACATACGGCGAGGTGCAGAGAGCCATGCTCGGCGTGACCATCCAGGAGGTTGACGCCCCGATGGCCTCCGAGCTGAAGCTGAGCAAGCCGGAGGGCGTCCTCGTACGCGGCCTCTCGGACGGCGGCGCCGCCAAGGAGGCCGGCGTCATGGAGCGCGACGTCATCGTCCGGCTAGACGACGAGGCCGTCAACTCGGTGCCCGACCTCCAGTCGCGCGTGGCGCAGCACAGGCCCGGCGACACGGTCAAGCTCACCGTGGTCCGCGACGGCAAGGAGAGAGAGGTGGTCGTGACGCTCCGCAACCTGCGCGGCACGACGGCCATAGTCCGCGGCGGCGACACCGAGCTGCTCGGCGCAGTCCTCGAGCCCGTCTCGCAAGACGAGGCCGCTAAACTCGGCATCCGCTATGGACTGAAAGTCAAGAGCATAAAGGACGGCAAGCTCAAAGACGCCGGCGTCCGCCAGGGCTACGTCGTGACCAAGGCCAACAGGGTCCCGATAGGCTCCATGCAGGACTTCCAGCGCGTCGTGGCCTCGACGTCCGACGGCCTCTTCCTGGCGGGCGTGTATCCCGACGGGCGCGCCCGCTACTACGCCATCGACCTGCAGTAGGCGCGGGCCGGCAACCAGACGACTGACATCCTCCCCCCGCCGCCGGCCTCCTGGCCGCCGGCGGGGGCTCTTTTTCGTCTTGCGCACGGCTCTACGCCTTTGTTTTTGACCTCGATAATGCCTAACTTCGCGTCCACTGCGCGTTGGAGTCTACGCAGAGCAACAGGACTGAAGAGACAATGAGACAACTTAAAATTTCAAAATCCATCACCAACCGCGAGAGCGCGTCTCTCGACAAGTATCTCCAAGAGATTGGGCGAGAGCAGCTTGTCAGCGTCGACGAGGAGGTGGAGCTGGCGCAGCGGATCAAGCAGGGCGACCAGGCCGCGCTGGAGAAGCTGACCCGCGCCAACCTGCGCTTCGTGGTCTCGGTGGCCAAGCAGTATCAGAACCAAGGTCTCAGTCTGCCCGACCTCATCAACGAGGGCAATCTGGGCCTGATCAAGGCGGCGGAGAAGTTCGACGAGACCCGCGGCTTCAAGTTCATCAGCTACGCCGTATGGTGGGTCCGGCAGTCCATCTTGCAGGCCCTGGCGGAGCAGTCGCGCATCGTGCGCCTGCCTCTCAACCAGGTCGGCTCCCTCAACAAGATCAACAAGGCCTACTCGAAGTTCGAGCAGGAGAACGAGCGCAAGCCCTCGACGGAGGAGCTTGCCGAGACCCTCGACCTGCCCGCCGACAAGGTGCAGGACACCCTGCGCGTCTCGGGCCGCCACGTCTCGGTCGACGCCCCGTTCACCGACGGCGAGGAGAACAGCCTCCTGGACGTGCTCGTCAACCCCGACTCGCCCAACGCCGACCGCGGCCTCATCAACGAGAGCCTCTCGCGCGAGATTGACCGCGCCCTGAGCACCCTGCCCGAGCGCGAGAGCGACATCGTCAAGTCGTTCTTCGGCATAGGGTGCCAGGAGATGACGCTGGAGGAGATTGGCGAGAAGTTCGGGCTGACGCGCGAGCGCGTGCGCCAGATCAAGGAGAAAGCCATACGCCGCCTGCGCCAAGGCACGCGGTGCAAACTGCTCAAGAGCTACTTGGGACAGTGAGGCGATTAATAATTAAGAATTAAGAATTAAGAATTAATAATTTCCGGGTGTCGGCCGTTGTTGCCTGACAAGGTTGCGGACGATAGGAAAACGTATATTTGTAAGGGCGCACGAGTCGTGCGTCCTTTTTTTATTACACATTACGCACTCGAAGACCTTAGAGACGCATCCCTTGGGGCACGCATTCCTTGGGACATGCATCCTTGGGGAGACGCATCGTTGGGGGCACGCATTCTTGGAGTACGCATCCCTAGGGCTCACGCCCAGACTGACATATGCCGCCCCTTTGGGGCTACGAACCCAACATATGCCGCCCCCCCCCGGCGCTCAAAGCCCCAAAGGCTACGAAGTGTGCGAAGCGGCGATATGAGATAGCCTGGGGTGCGAGCCCTAGGGGGAGGGGGAAACCCAGGGGGGGGAAGGGGACCCAGGGGGAGGGGAATCTAGCGAGGAACCCCACGGGGGCGAGGTGGCGAGGGCGAAAACGGCGGACGACGGCGACGGACGAAAATGACGAGGGGCGACGGCCCGATTCGATATTTCCAAAAATATTGCGCCAAATTCGTCAAAATGGCGAAACATAGCACACCTTCGTTCGTATAAGGACAACCCAAGGCATCCAAGTGGGACGCGGCGGAACGGCGTCTAGACCGCCGCGGAGTCTGTTCCTTAGTTTTCCAGCAATATGAGACAGCTAAAAATTAACCCGTCCATCACCAACCGGGACAGCCCGGCACTGGACAAGTACCTGCAAGACATTGGCCGCGAAGACCTCATAAGCATCGACGAGGAGGTTGAGCTAGCGCAACGAATCAAACAGGGCGACCAGCCGGCGTTGGAGAAGCTCGTCCGCGCCAACCTGCGCTTCGTGGTCTCGGTGGCGAAGCAGTATCAGAACCAGGGGCTGGGCCTGCCCGACCTCATCAACGAGGGCAACCTGGGGCTGATCAAGGCGGCGGAGAAGTTCGACGAGACCCGCGGCTTCAAGTTCATCAGCTACGCCGTATGGTGGGTCCGGCAGTCCATCTTGCAGGCCCTGGCGGAGCAGTCGCGCATCGTGCGCCTGCCTCTCAACCAGGTCGGCTCGCTCAACAAGATCAACAAGGCCTACTCGAAGTTCGAGCAGGAGAACGAGCGCCGCCCATCGGCCGACGAGCTTGCCGAGCGCCTCGACCTGACGGCCGACAAGGTGCAGGACACCCTGCGCGTGGCAGGCCGGCATGTCTCGGTCGACGCCCCCTTTGCCGACGGCGACGAGAACAGCCTCCTGGACGTGCTTGTCAACCAGGACTCGCCCAACGCCGACAGCACGCTCATGCACGAGAGCCTCTCGCGCGAGATTGACCGCGCGCTGAAGACCCTCCCGGAGCGGGACAGCGACGTCATCAAGTCGTTTTTCGGCATAGGGTGCCAGGAGATGACGCTGGAGGAGATTGGCGAGAAGTTCGACCTGACGCGCGAGCGCGTGCGCCAGATCAAGGAGAAAGCCATACGCAAGCTTCGCTCCAGCCCCAAGAACAAACTGCTCAAGAGCTACTTGGGGTAATTAAGAATTAAGAATTAAGAATTTCCGCCCCCATCTTGCTTCCTAGCCCTATGAGGGCGACATAGGACAGCCTGAAGCATGAGTCCTAGGACGACGTGGGAGGAAACAAACCGAATGACGCTTTTTTGGGGGGGGGAATGTTTGACCCTCTGAACGCATTGTGTAGGGACGCACGAATCGTGCGTCCTTATTTTTCACCCCCCTCTACTACCTAGAGTTCACGCCCTAGGAATGCGTACCCTAAGAATGCGTTGCCTTGGGCCTCGTGTGAATGGAATTCATGTGCACGGAGCGCATGAGCAGTACGTCATCCCATCCCCTCGGAATAAAAAAAGGACGCACAAATCGTGCGCCCCCTACATACGCTCCCGGTCAACACCCGGCAATTCTTAATTATTAATTATCACTTATTTATTGCCAATCCTCTTCGTCTGCAGGACCTCCAGCTCCAACATCAGCGCCCTCGTCATGCGCATGTCGTAGCCGGCGGCGGCGGCCATCTCTATGGGGCGGCGGTAGAGGAACTCAATCTCCATCTCGCGGCCGCTGTCATAGTCCACTTTCATGCTGGGCCAGTAGGGCGGCATCTGGAGCGTCAGCTCGACGGAGCGGTCTATCTCGCGGCCCGTTATGGCGGGGCGCGTCGCCTCGCGGTTCGTCACGCCCAGGGCCTTGGCGGCGCCCGCCACCTCCTCCATCAGCGCGCGCGTCAGCCGCAGCCCCGCCCCGCGCGACAGCTCGTCGGTCTGACACCCGACGACCACCGACGCCCCGTTGTAGGGCATGTTCCACAAGGCCTTTTTCCACCGCGCCTCGGCGTAAGGCATAATCCGGATTGGGACTCCCGCCCCCACGAAGTCGGCCGCTATGGCCTCCAGCCCGGCGTCGGCCTCGAAATTGTAGGGCGCAAGGTTTATGTTTCCGAAGAACTTGTGGTCCACCAGCCCGGGGCCTATCTTCTCGGCGCCGATGAAAGCCAGCCCGGCCGCCAGGCGCACCCCCGGCACCAGGGCCTCGACGGCGGCCTCGACGCCAATGCCGTTTTGAATCAGCACCACCGTGGTCCGCTCGTCGACAAGGGGCGGCAGGAGAGTCCGCAGGAGACCCAGACGCGTGGTCTTGAGGCAGACCAGGACGACGTCGGCGCGCCCCATGTCCGCCGCGTCGGCGAAAGCCGCCACGCGGGGCAGGGTGAAGTCGCCATTGCACGACCGGACGCGCAGACCGTGCTCGGCCACGTGGGCATAGTCCGAATGGAGCAGGAAACGCACGTCGCGCCCCGCCAACGCCAACCGCCCGCCAAAATATCCGCCCACGCCGCCCGTGCCGACGACGGCGTAGACGCGCCTCCCACTGTTGATAGTCATATTGCTCTGTTGCTAAGCGCCTGCCCCGCCCTGCGCACAGGGGGTCGCGGGGTCAGTTCCCGACCTCGGAGACGAACTTGATCCTGACGAGGCGTATCATGTCCTCGGGGTAGTCCTCTTGCGAGAGCTCGTCCATCGCGAGCTTTATGGAGTCGTCGTCGGCCTCCTTGAAGTATGCGAAGACGTCGTCGACCTGGTCGCGGTCATATTGTTCGTAGAGATAGTAGTCGAGGTTGAGCCTCGTGCCGGAGTAGACAATGGACTCCATGGCCTTGATGAGGTCGGGCATGGACAGCCCCTTGCCCTGGGCCAGGACGTCGAGCGAGACCTTGCGGTCGACGCCCGTAATGATGTAGACCTTGTTCTTGACCCCCTCCTCCTTGGCGACGGTCTTGACCACGGAGTCTTGCGGGCGCTCAATCCCGTTGTCTTCGACATATTTGGCGATGAACTCGACGAAAGGCCTGCCGAATTTCGCCGCCTTGCCCTCGCCGACGCCCGGGATGCTCTTGAGCTCGTCGTCGGACATGGGGAAATATGTCGCCATGCCCTCCAGGGCCGGGTCGGAGAAGATGACGTAGGGGGCGAGCTTGCTCTTTGCCGCCATGCGCTGGCGCAAATCTTTGAGCGCGGCGAGGAGACCCTCGTCGAGCGCCGAAGTCCCGCTCATGGCGGCGGCCTCGTCGTCGTCGATGTCGTTGAAGTCGCGGTCCATGCAGAACAATATCGGCTCCTTGCCCCCGTCGAGCGACGGCGCTTTCCTGCCGAGCCGCAGGAGCCCGTAGCTGTCGATGTCTTTCGCCACGTAGCCCGCCACGATGGACTGGCGCAGGACCGAGGTCCAATAGCGCCGGTCGTGCCCCGCCCCAAGTCCGAACAGCTCGTGCGCGGCGTGGCCGAAGGAGCGTATCTGGTCGGTGGCGACGCCCATGATGAAGTCTATGACATATTCGGCCTTGAAGCGGTTGTTGAATTCGCCGACGACGTCGACAAGGAGCCCGACGGCCTCGCGGGCGTCGAACCTCTCCCTGGGCGTGACGCAGTTGTCGCAGCATCCGCAGTTGGCCTCGGCGTAGTCCTCGCCGAAGTAGTTGAGCAGCGTCTTGCGGCGGCACTCGCCGCTCTCGGCATACGCCACGGTCTCGGCGATGAGCTGGCGGCCAATCTCCTGCTCGGCGAGCGGCTTGCCCTGTAGGAACTTCTCGAGCTTCTGGACGTCCTTTCGGCTGTAGAACGTGATGCACCGGCCCTCGCCGCCGTCGCGGCCGGCGCGCCCCGTCTCCTGGTAATATCCCTCCAGGCTCTTGGGGATGTCGTAGTGGAAGACGAAGCGGACGTCGGGCTTGTCTATCCCCATGCCGAAAGCTATGGTGGCGCAGACGACGTCCACCTCCTGCATGAGGAACTTGTCCTGGTTGGCGGCCCGCGTGGCGGCGTCGAGGCCGGCGTGATAGGGCACGACCCTTATGCCGTTGACGCTCAGGTGCTCAGTCATGTCCTCGACCTTGCGGCGGCTCATGCAGTAGACGATGGCGCTCTTGCCGGGGTTGGCCTTGAGGATGTGGACGATGTCTTTGGTGGCGTTCTGCTTGGGCCGGACCTCGTAGTAGAGGTTAGGCCTGTTGAACGACGACTTGAAGACCCTGGCGTCGGCAATGCCGAGGTTCTTGATTATGTCGTGCTGGACTTTTGGCGGCGCCGTCGCCGTGAGGGCAATGATTGGCGCCAGGCCTATGCCGTCGGCTATGGGGCGGATGCGCCGGTACTCGGGTCGGAAGTCGTGCCCCCACTCGGAGATGCAGTGCGCCTCGTCGACGGCGTAGAAAGAGATTTTGACCCCGCGGAGGAACTGTATGTTCTCCTCCTTGGTGAGCGACTCCGGGGCGACGTAGAGGAGCTTGGTGACGCCCGCCGCCACGTCGCGGCGCACGTCGCTTATGCTGGCCTTGGAGAGCGACGAGTTGAGGAAGTGCGCCACGCCGTCGTCCGTCGAGTATCCTCGGAGGGCGTCGACCTGGTTCTTCATGAGCGCTATGAGAGGCGAGATGACGATTGCCGTGCCGTCCATGATGAGCGCCGGGAGCTGGTAGCACAGCGACTTGCCCCCCCCGGTCGGCATCAAGACGAACGTGTTGCGCCTGGCCAAGAGGTTCTCGATGATGTCTTTCTGCTGCCCTTTGAACGTGTCGAAGCCGAAAAACTTCTTCAGCTGCTCCTTGAGGTCTGTCGCCATATCTTTCCCTTTCTCTACTAAGGTACTGTTTTTTTTACATTCAGGCAACCCGCCGCGGCAAAAAGGGGCGTCCAAAAGAGAGGCGCGGCGGGGAGCAAAAGCCCCCGCCGCGCCCCGGCATTCGTTCGGCCCGGAAGAGGCCCAGCTAGTCCACCTTCTTGCCCCACCAGGTGGTCTTGCCGTCCTGGCCTATGCCGGCGTAGACGAGCGTGACGCGCCGCGGCGAGGCCTCCCAGTCGACCTCGCGCTCGACGCACACTGCCGCGCTGCCTATGGTGAGGAGCTTCGAGGCGGCGTCGTAGCTCCACGTGCCGCCCAGGGCCGACGCTCCGTCGTCGGTCGTTATCGTGCCGTCGGCGTTGAGGTTGACGTAGGAGCTCTCGTCCTGGTTGCCGTAGCTGTAGACGAGGTCGATGTGCTCCCACCGGCCGGCGATGCTGTCGGCTGTCAGCTCGCCCCGGTCGGGGACTGCGGCGTAGCGCTCTGGGAGGGCGACGGGCCACCTGTCGTCGAGCCTGGCGGCGGAGGCCGGGGCCCATACGATGCGGCGCACGTGGCCCATCATGATGGCGTTGGCGTAGGAGTTGCCGTTAGTCCCGGCGGGCAGGCGCCCCTGGCTCATGTAGAACCACTCTTGCGAGTTCTCGTCGCCCTGCTTGGGGAAGACCGCGCAGTGGGAGATGCCGACCCATCCGGAGTGGCCCTTGAACTTGTAGGGGTGCGTCACGACGGGGTAGCAGTCTCCGCGCCCGTTGGTGTTGTTGCGGCCCGTGATGTCGTAGTAGGGCCCGGTGACGCTCTCGGAGCGCACGACGCGGGTGTTGTAGGGGACGTCGAGGGCGTCGTAGGCCATGAAGAGGTAGTAGAAGCCGTCCTTATAGATGATGTCGGGGCCCTCGCTGGCCTGCCAACGGTCGTTGGCCTTGCGGCTGCTGACGTTGACGCCATAGCGGGCCTGGAGGTCGGCGGCGGAAGAGGCCCACGGCGCGCCGAGGGTGTTGAGGGGCATCCCGGTCGAGGGGTTGACCTGCATGGCGGCGAAGCCGCTGTGCCAACTGCCGTGGATGAGCCAATGGTCTCCGCCGGGCGTGACGACATATGTCGGGTCGATGGCGTTATAGTAGTAGAAGCCGCCCCACTGGGTCTTTGCGAGGTTCGTGGCGTTGAGCTCCTGGTCGGACGACGAGCTGGTGACGAAGCCCTTGTCGTCCCACGCCCCGCTGTAGGGGTCGGTCGTCTCGCACATGCCGATGAGGGCGGGGCACCCCTGGTTGCCGCCCAGGCGCGTCTTGGGGTTGGCGGTGAGGTCGAAGACGACGCTGTAGTACATGCGTATCTTCGTCACCCCGTCGACGTTCAGACGGCGGACGACGGGGGCCCAGCACCCCAGGGTGAGGTCGGCGTCGGTCACGGCGTCCTTGCCCGCCGCGGCGAGGAACTCGTTGACCTTGGCAAGAATCCAGGCGGGGCGAGTGGCGTCGTAGAAGATGCCCGGCACCCACTCCCAGTTCACCAGGTCTTTCGACCTCTTGCCCTGGAAGTGGCCGTGGCCCTCGTGGGCGTTGCCATAGGAGGCGTCGGTACCCCACATATAGTAGTATCCATCAGTCCAATAGACCACCGAGGGGTCGTGGACGTTGGCGAGATTCCAGCTGTTGTGGAAGTCCCACCCGCTTATGGCGCTGTAGTCGTCGGCGTAGGTCGGTATGGCGAACTCGGCGACGGAGGGGCTACCGCCCCCGTCGCCTGGCTGCGGGTTGTCGTCGTTGTCGTCCTTGCACGCCGAGAGCGCGAGCGAGAGCAGGGCGGCGGCCGTCAAATATCTAGCTAACATCTTAACAATCAACAGTTGAGGTTTGACAATCGAGAGACGCGGGGCGTCTCTCCCGAAAAAAAGGAAACGGGGCCGCATCGTGACAATGCGACCCCGCACACATAAAGATTAATCTACGCTGCCCGCGATGCACATATAGGCACCCTCGGTAGTGAGAGAGAAGTAGACATCGTCGGCGTCGACCTGAGCGGTCCCCGCCACGGCAATGCCGGTGTAGTTCTGATAGTGGGTGTCGCCCTCGGCGTCGACGACCGAGTACTTGACGTCGATGGTCGAGCCGTTGTTGGTGACGCTGATGGTGAAGACCGAGCAGTCGAGGCGCGCGGCGAAGACGTCCCAGTCCCAATTGCTCTCGGGCGTCACGATGTTGTCGTAGCCCGCGCCCCATCCGAAGTTGTCCGTGCGGACCACTGCATACTCGGCGAGCGCCGCAGTGCGCACGATCACCGTCGGGCTGTTCCAATTGCTGAGCGCGTTGGAGCGGAGCTGGAGCTTCTTGGTGACCGTCTGGCCCACCTTGACCTGCTCGTCGGGCGAGAAGACCGTCCACCAGGTGGAGGAGAAGTCGGGGAGGCCGACATAGAGCCCATTGGCCACGCTCTCTTTCTCCACGGTGCCGGTGGCCTTGAGGCCCTGATACTCGGCGGTGAACTCGCCGTCGCTCAGACGGATGCTGGAGAACTTCACGGCGCTGTTGTCAATCAAGTCCTCAGAGCCGTCGCTGCTGACGCCGTAGACCTTGACGTAGCCCGTGTTGAGCGGGGCCACGGTGTCGGTGGAGAGGGAGGTGCACCAATACTTGAACGTTGCGACGTTCTCCACGCGTATGGAGCGGAAGTCGGTGATGGCCAGCGAGTAGGTGGCGTAGATGGGCGCGCAGTAGTTGCCGGAGCTCGTCTTGTTGTAGATGACGGTGACGGTCTTCTGCCCCGTGGTGGCGAGGTCGGGCGCGATGAACGAGAGGTCGAGGGTGTCGACGTCTGCCGATGTGCCGTCCTCAAAGTAGACCTTGGCGGCGATGCCCTGGTGGTATGCCGAGTCGCCGAGTGTGAGGAACGCCGGGGCGTTGGAGATCTCGAGGCGCGCCGGGAGGCTCTCGGTGATGACGATGGTGGCGGGCGTCAGCATTGCCGTGAGGTTCTCGAAGTGGCTGGCGTCGCAGACGAGGAAGGCGTAGAGGTCCTCGCCCGGCGAGCAGGTCTGGAAGTAGGACTCGACGAGAACCGTGCCGTCGGTGGCCGTCATGGTGGCTGTCGTGTAGACGTAGCCGGCCGTGACGTGCTGGACGGTCATGACGACGTGCGCGCCCTGCATCTTCTCGCGGAAGAAGGCCCACTGGTCCTCGGCCCCGGCCTCGGCGGCCACCTCGGCGTAGTTGGTCGAGATGTTGCCGGCCTCGTAGGTGTAGCCCGATTCAGTCCCCATGGCGCCGCCCCATCCGTAGGCGTCGGAGCGGAGACAGAAGTACTCCTTGTAGGTATCGGTGGCGTCGCGGTTCTTGCTGTTGGCCACAACGAGATTCCAGTTGTTCCAGTTGTTGGCGCCGGAGCCGAAGTTGTCGAACTCGAACGTGAGCATCTTGCCCGACGGGATTGCCACGGCGTCGGAGAACTCCTCCCACCAAGCCGCCGTGTTGTCTTTGGCGCCGACGGTGGTGTTGGAGAGCTCGACCCTGGTGGTGTCGCCCGTGGCGGCCTCGGCCTTGGAGGCGGCTATGGAGTCTATGCGGCTCTCTAGCCACGAGGGCGAGTTGATGTCGAAAGTGTCGTCTTCGTCGCATGCGGAGAAGAGTCCGGCGGCGATGGCCGTCGCCGAGATGGCGAGCAGACCTTTCTGTATGGTGTTCATAATCTGTACGTCTGTTAAAAATTGAATTGAATGAGAGGGCCGCCCCGCCGCGTGGCGTCTTGCCCCCCGTCGGCGGGGGCGACCCGTTCTGCTCTATCCTAGTCTGCCAAGTCCACGACGGGCCGCACCGACCACTTGAACTCCGGCGACTCGCTCTTGTAGGCGTCGTTGGGCGTCAGGTTGGGGTTGGCGTCGAGGAGGCTCTGAGCCACGGGGAAGTACTCGTGGCCGCTGATGTAGTGCCTCATGGAGCTGTCCACCCCGTTGAGCCCGAGCGAGTCGGCGGGGAAGACCACCTTGGCGTCGGCCACGCTGGAGCTGAGCTTGTAGGTCATGTGGGCCGTGAGCTGCTCCTTGCGCGCGTCGCTGTGGTAGAAGCCCCATCGGTTGAGGTCTATGCCTCGGCCGTTCTCGCATCCGAACTCCTTGGGCCTCTCGACGTTGGCAATCTGCTCGAAGAGGGCGTCGGCCGTGGGGAAGTCGTCCTTGCTGAGGTCGGGCAGCGCCACGCGGCGGCGCACCTCGTTGATGTAGTCTATGGCCACCTGCGTCGGGCCGTTGAGCTCGTTCTCGCACTCGGCGGCGCGGAGCAGGACGTCGGAGTAGCGCATGAGGCGGAGGTTGATTCCGCAGTGCAGGCCGGCCGTGATGGTGCTGATGACCGTCTGGCGCGCATAGGTCCACTTGGCGATGGCCAGTCCGCCGTTGCCGCCGTTGGAGCGGGTGTCGGCCTCGTTTTCCGCCGTGAGCGGGGCCTGGAAGAGGACGTTCTGGCGCGGGTCGCCGCCGGGGTATGCCGCCGTGGCCTGGCCGTAGTAGGAGTCATATTCGGGCTCGTAGGAGCATATGGTCCAATAGAGGCGCGGGTCGATGCGTCCGTCGGTGCACTTCTCGGCCTTGTAGAGGTTGTAGAGCCACGGCGAGGCGGCGAGGTCTGCCCAGGAGCCGAACGCCGCGGGGCCGTAGTTGCTCTCGACGGCGTGGCCCTGCGTGGCCTGGCGCGAGATGTTGACGGGCGTCCACTCCTCGTCGACGCCGCCGGTGCCGTAGTCCATGAACTGCACCTCGAAGAGGCTCTCCTTGTTGCACTCGTAGGCCGTACCCTCGCGGAAGTTGTCACCGTAGTCGGCCGTCAGCTCATACTTGCCGTAGTTGCCGGCTATGATGTCGCGGAGGATGACATAGGCCTCGTCATACTTGTGGCGGAGCATGAGGGTCCGGGCCATGTACCCTGCCGCCGCCCCGCACGTGGCGCGGCCCTTGGCGAACTCGCCGCCGACGCTCTTGCTCGGGAGGATCCGCATGGCCTCCTTGAGGTCTTTCTCGACCTGGTCGAGGACGTCGTCGTTGGAGCTGAGCTTGGCGTAGAGCGAGTTGAGGTCGCTATACGACGAGTAGTCCGTGATGAGGCAGCACTGGTGGTAGTATGTGGCCAGCGTGTAGTATGCCAGGGCCCGCAAGAAGAGGGCCTGGCCCTTGATGCGGTTGTAGGCGTCTTTGCTGAGGCCGACCTTCTCGACCTGCTGGAGGACGAAGTTGGTGCGGTTGACGACGTGGTAGCAGTCTCGCCAGATCCACTGTGTGCCGATCTCGTCGGTCGAGGCGACGTTCATGTTGTCGTAGGGCAGGTACCAGATTTGCGAGGAGTTCCACACCTCGTCGCCGCGGACGGCGTCCATGGTGTAGCCGACGCGCGCGAAAGTGCCCTCCAGGCGGATTCTGTTGTAGCAGGCTATGACGGCCTCCTCCAGCGAGGACTCGTCGTTGCCGAAATCGGCCGTGGTCTGAGTGTTGGGGTTGGTGACGTCGAGCTCGTCGCTGCAAGAGGCGAAGCCCCCCAGGAAAGCCGCGGCGGCCAGCGCCATGTATATGCTTTTCATACTAATCGCAGTTTTATGTATCAATCGATAAATGTTCGTCCCGTGTGCCGTCCGTGCGTCCCATTTAGTCCTAGGGCTCACGCCCTGGGCCGCACTATGCCGCCCCTCTGGGCTAGGAGCGAGGCGCGGGAGGCAACAACAGCCAGCACCTTGCAATTCTTAATTGTTAATTATCAATTATCAATTGCTAGAACGTGAAGTGCAGTCCCGCCATGAACGTGCGCGGCGTCGGGAAAGAGCAGTAGTTGTAGCCCGGGGTGAACGTGCCGCCGGCGAAGTCGATGTTGTAGCCCTTGTACTTGGTGATGGTGGCCAAGTTCTGAGCCGAGACATAGAGGCGCACGTTGGAGAAGAGGCCGCGGAACCAGTCGTCGTTGAAGTTGTAGCCCAGCTCGACGTTTGCAATCTTCCAGTAGGAGCCGTTTTGGAGGAAACGGTCGCTGAAGTAGTCGTTGGAGATTGTGGCGTCTGACGAGTAGAGGACTCGGGGCTGGCTGGCGTTGACGTTCTCGGGGGTCCAGCTGTCGAGCATGTCGACGCTCTTGTTCTGGAGGCCGAGAGTGCTGTGGAGGGCGACGTCGAGATAGTCGAGAGCCTTGAAGCCCGCGGCCCCGTAGGTCGAGACGGCCAGGTCGAAGCCCTTGTACTCGACGCGCGCCGAGAGGCCGAAGTTGACGTCGGGCATCCCGCTGCCGATGAAGTCGCGGTCGGCCTCGGTGATGACGCCGTCGCCGTTGACGTCGACATAGTAGCAGTCTCCGAGCTCGGCCTTGAGCGGCGCGGCGTAGCCGGCGGCGGTGGACTTGCCCTGGCCCTGCGCGTTCATCAGCTCGCTGAGCGTCTTGTTGTCGCGGATTATGCCGCCAAACTTGAGACCGTAGAAGCGGCCGACCTCCTCGCCGACGATGGTGCGGCAGTATCCGTCGGTGCGGCCCTCGTTGGTGATGCCGAGCGCCGTGACCTCGTTCTTGTTGAGCGACGCGTTGGCCGAGACCTCCCACTTGATGGGGTGGTCGTTGTTGCGGTAGGTGACTGCGAACTCGAAGCCGCTGTTCTCCATGTCGGCGGCGTTCATGGTCACGTCGCCGTTGGTGGCGCCGGCGCTTGCCGGGACTGCCACGGAGTAGAGGAGGTCCTCGGACGTGCTCTTGAACCAGTCGAAGCTGAACTCAATCTTGTTGGAGAGGAAGTTGACGTCGAGGCCGACGTCTACGGTCTTCTTCTTCTCCCACTTGATTGCGGTGTTGACATAGTTGGAGATTGCCGATCCGGTCACCTTGTCGCCGCCGAAGCTGTAGGAGTAGTCTCCGCGGTTCATGACGTCCATGTACTGGTACTCGCCGATGTTCTCGTTGCCGAGGATGCCGTAGCTGCCGCGGATCTTGAAGAGGTTGACCACGTCTTGCGAGATGGGGAAGAAGTCCTCACGGTCGAAGCGCCAGCCGGCCGAGAAGGAGGGGAACCAGTCCCAACGGTCGTCGGACGAGAGGCGGCTAGAGCCGTCGCGGCGCGCCGTGACCGAGAGGAGGTACTTCTCGTCGAAGTCGTAGTTGAGGCGGCCGACGAACGAGCATAGGACGTGCTCGCTCTCGTAGCTGGAGGCCTTGAACGACGAGGCGTTGGAGATCTGGAGGTAGTAGGGCTCGGAGAGGTTGTTGCCCGTGCCGGTCAGCTCGTGGTAGCGCTCGCGCTCGAAAGTCTGGCCGACGACGAGGTTGACGTGGTTGGAGCCGAAGATGCCGTCGTAGGTGAGGATGTTCTCGACGAGGCCGTCGGTGTTCTGGCGGTAGCGCTCCCAGAGGTTCTCGTTGTCCTTGCTGAGGTAGTTGGTGTTGCTGGCGTAGAAAGACGCCGTGAAGACCTTGTCCTTGCAGTATGTCTTGCTGTAGGAGAGGTTGATCTTGTAGTTGAGCTTGTGGTTGTCGTTGGCCTGGCCTATCATGTCGAGCAGGTCGACGTCCGCCGAGCCGGTGATGACGAAGCGGTCCACCTTGGTGTTGCGCGTCAGCAGGTTGTTCGTCATCAGGACGTTGGTCATGCGGAGGTCGCCGTGGATGTCGGGGTAGTAGGTGCCGTAGCCGTAGTTGTCGTAGTTGTACTCAGCGGCGCCGGAATAGACCCCGTCGAGGCACCACGTGCTCTCGTCCTTGGCCTTGATGCCGGTGGGCATGAGCAGTGCGCTGCCGAGGACCGGATATTGGAGTCCGTAGAGGCCCTGGACATACTCGGAGGCGTTGGAGAGCGCCATGTCGTCTTGCGCGCTGTGGCTGAAGACCACGCCCGTGGCGAACTTGATGAACTTGACGTCCATGTTGTTGTTGATGCGCGCCGTGAAGCGGTCGTAGTTGGGGCCGGCGCCCTCCATGGTCCCCTCCTGCTTGAAGTAGTCGAGGGCCACGTTGTAGGTGTTGTTCTCGCCGCCGCCGGAGAGCGAGACGTTGTGGTTCATGCGCAGGCCGGTCTTGAAGACCTCGTCGAACCAGTCGGTGTCCACCTTGCCGACGAGGTAGTTCTCGCTGTCCTTGACGTAGCCGCTCGGGACCTGCGAGGCCTGGCCCTGGTTGGAGAAGGCCCTGTTGACGTGCTCGGCATACTGCTCGGTGTTCATGACCTCATACTCGTCGCCCGAGATCATGTCCATGCCGACGTAGCCCGTGTAGCTGATCTTCATGGGCTGGTTCTTCGAGCCGCGCTTGGTCGTGATGATGATGACGCCGTTGGCGGCACGGGAGCCGTAGATTGCGGCGGCCGACGCGTCCTTGAGGACCTGGATGGTCTCGATGTCGTTCGGCGAGAAGTCGCGGATGGTGGTCCCCATCGGCACACCGTCGATGACGTAGAGCGGGGCGGTGCTGCCGAACGTGCCGAGGCCGCGGATCTTGACGGCGGGGTCGGCGCCCGGCTGGCCGTCGGAAGTGATCTGGACGCCGGCGGCCTTGCCCTGGAGCATCGTCGAGATGTTGCTCTTGGAGACCTTCTTGAGCTCGTCGGCGTCGACGACGGTGACGGAGCCCGTCAGGTCGGCCTTGCGCTGGACGCCGTAGCCGACCACGACAAGCTCGCCGAGCTCGTTGAGCTCCTCCTCAAGGGTGAAGTTGATGGAACTGCGGCCGTCGACGCTCTGCCTCTGAGAGTCGTAGCCGATGAAAGAGACCGACAGCTCGGCGTTGGACGGCGCCGTGAGGGTGTAGTTGCCGTCGATGTCGGTCACGGTGCCGTTGGTCGTCCCGGTCTGAAGGACCGCGGCGCCGACGATGGGCTGACCGTTGTTGTCCACCACGCGGCCGCGTATGGTCACGCTGGCGCCCTGCTGCGCCTGCGCCGAGGCCTGGCCTGCCGTGGGCACCAGTGCCACCGGCGCGAAAGCCAAGAGGCCCGCAATAGCAAATGCTCCTATTTTCATGATAATTGGGTTATTTTCGTAATCGCGTCTGTTTGACGATGCAAATTTGCACACTTGTTAAGGGTCGGGCGGGTACAGGAATCCTCAAATGGCGGATAAAAATGTTTTAACACTTGCGGGAGGCGGCACAAAATGTCGCTAATAATCAGCGCATTGCGCCATCAATATAGAATCATCCACCCCGGCGGCCGCAGACGCGGCGGGCGAACCATAAGTTAAAGCCGCTTGACAATTTTTCGCGCACAAAACGCCGAATCGCCCGGCCGCTCGCCCAAGAGCCGGAAAAAGACTATATTTGGAGACCGCCAACCTAAAAACGCTAAGGCATATGGCAAGACGACGACCGCCCAAAGTGGCGCTGATATACGACTTCGACGGGACCCTGTCGCCCGGCAACATGCAGGAGTTCGGCTACATGAAGGCCATCGGCGCCGACAAAGACTCCTTCTGGGCCGCCAACGACGCCATGTCGGCCACGAACGACGCCAGCGGAATCCTCTGCTACATGCTGCTGATGCTCCGCTCGGCCCGCGAGAGGGGCGTGAGCCTGAGCCGCAAGAAGTTCCGCCAGTTCGGCTCCGACGTCAAGCTCTACGAGGGCGTCATGGACTGGTTCGACCTCGTGAGCGGCTACGGCGCGTCGATAGGCCTCGACGTGCGCCACTTCATCAACTCGTCGGGGCTCAAGGAGATGATCGAGGGGACACCCATAGCCGACAAGTTCGAGGGCATCTACGCGTCGTCATACCTATATAATATGGAGAGCGGCGAGCCGGAGTGGCCGGCCGTGGCGGTGGACTACACGACCAAGACCCAGTTCATATTCAAGATCAACAAGGGCATCCGCGAGGTGAGCGACACGCGGCGCATCAACGAGTTCGTCCCCAAAGAGGAGCGGCCGGTGCCGTTCACCCACATGATATACCTGGGCGACGGGACGACCGACGTGCCGTGCATGAAAGTGGTGCGGTCCCACGGCGGCCACTCGATAGCCGTCTACCGCCCCGGCGACAAGGAGGCCAAGGCCAAGGCCGAGCACCTCATCCGCGAGCAGCGCGTCAACTTCGCCTGCCCGGCCAACTACCGCGAGGGCAAGATGGTCCACAAGCTCGTCTTGCGGATCCTCGACAAGATCCGCGCCGACAACGAGTTCGACCGCCTGGAGGCGCTGAACAGGCGGCGCTACGGGGGCTGAGCGGCGAGGCGCGGCGACAAGACAAGACGGCGATGGAGAAGATATACGTCAAAAACATGGTCTGCGACCGCTGCGTGATGGTGGTGCGCGACATCGTGGGGAGGGTCTCCGGCGGCGACGCCCTGGTGGGGCTTGGCGAGGTGACCCTCGGGGCGCCCCTGCCCGACGCCAAGCGCGCCGAGATGGCCCGCGAGCTCCGCGCCGTGGGCTTCGAGGTCATCGACGACCGGCGCAAGGTCATGGTGGAGAGGGTCAAGAGCTGCGTGCGCGGCCTGATACGCGCCGACGACAGCCGCCCGGGGCAGAACCTGTCGGACTACGTGGCGAGCCGCATGGGCCGCGACTACTCGTCGGTCTCGGCGCTCTTCTCCGAGAGCGAGGGGCGGACGCTGGAGCAATATTACATCTTGCAGAAAGTGGAGCGGGTGAAAGAGCTCATAGCCTATGGGGACATGACCCTGGGCGAGATTGCCGACACGCTCAACTACTCCAGCGCCGCCCACATGAGCAACCAGTTCAAGAAAGCCACGGGCATGACGCCCAGCCAGTTCAGGGGTCTGAGCGACAAGCGCCGCAAGGCCATAGACAAAGTGTAGGGGGGGAGGCGGCTCAGAAGCCCGCCGCGCGCCCGCTGAGCCAGACGCGGAAGTCGTCGAAATATCCGGCGTTCTCGCTGAGCCAGGCGAGGACGTCCACCCTGTATATGTCGCTAAAGAAGAAGTGCGTCATGGCCTCGACGTAGCCCCGCGCGTGGAGCTCGACGAAAAAGTCGGCGTAGCGCACCTGCCAGAAGTCCAGGTTCTCCTCGCCCGAGTCGCGCATGGCGGCAAAGAGGGCGTCGGTCCGCTCGGCCATTGTCCGCAGCGTCTCGGCGGCCCCGCCGCCCCGCCGCCCCGTGGCGGCCCCGATGCTGTCCATCTTCAGCTCCATCAGCTCGCTGTAGGGCTGCTGAGGCGTCCGCCGCCCCAAGACGTCCAGCCCCGCCCAGCCGTGCCGCCACAGCTCGGCGAGGCGCGGGGCGTTGTCCGCGCGGCCCTCGTCGGAGGCCAAGAGCAGGTAGGCCGTGAGGGGCAGCAGGGCCTGGTAGCGGTGCCCCAGGGCCGCCTCGGCCTCGAAGAGCAGCAGGTGGGCGGGGACGAGCGACGGGTCGGCCGCCAGGGCCTCCTGACACATCCGCGTGGCCTTGGCCATGTGGCCCCGCGAGGCCAGGTGGCGCGCGTAGTAGTACATGGCCTCGGCGTTGCCCGCCCGGGCGAGCCTCCGCAAGATCCGCTCCGCGGCGCCGTCGAAGCCCTGCCGGAGGCGGCACCGCGCCTCGACGAGCATGGCGCCCTCGCGGAGGGGGAACTCCTTGTCGCGCCGCAGAAGCCGGGCCCTCTCCAGCGCCGCCACGACGTTGCCCATCTCCAGGTAGGTGTCCGCCACGGCGAGCCTCGCCTCGGCCGTCGGCACCCGCGAATATGTGTTGATGGCCTCTGTGTAGTTGGCGGCGTCGCGCCACGCGGCGGCCGCCGCCATGAGGCTGTCGCGCTCCGCCACGGTGGCGGCTGGCTGGGCCGCGGCCGCCGTGGCGGCCAGGCAGAGCGTGAGGGGAAGAAGTCTCGCAATCATGCGGCAAAGGTAAGCAATTGACAATTGACAGTGGACAATTGACAATCTGGCGGAGGCCACATGCGCCATCTAGAGCCCAAAGGGGCACGTGCAATGTTGCATCCTAAATGTTCGCCGACGACTTGTACACACACCACGCCGCATACCGTCATCACATCTCGTCGCGTGCCCGTTCCGTCGTATGTCCCATCGCGTGTCCGTTCTATCGCATGTCCTAAGGCTCACGCCCTAGGCTGCCTTGTGCCGCCGCTTCGCACACTTCGTAGCCTTTGGGGCGAGGAGGCCCCGGGGCGGATGACGATTGGCGATTCCGAGGTGTTTTTGCGCATAGGCGCATGGGGCGCAAGGTTCGCACAACGCCCCGCGTTCACGACGATGCACCCCATTATTTTTGTTCTCACGCACAACACCGTTTACATCTTTTGGGTATATTTGCAGAGTATTATAGAAATACAAAACAACAATTCAACACAATGGGCGCCCCCCCGCCCCCTAGTCGCTCTTTGCGGCGCATGGCGCATCGGACATAACCATCGTCGGCAAAGACCTGCAATTCATAACACAATAACGCGCTTTCATGAAGAGAGAGATTATCCTGCCCGGCATGGCCTGCCTCGGGGCGCTCCCGGCGGCGGCACAGGAGGCCGCCCAGGGCGCCCGGCCGATGAACGTCGTCTACATCATGAGCGACGACCACTCGTTTCAGACCATCAGCGCCTACGACAACCGCTACATCGAGACGCCGAACATCGACCGCATAGGCCGCGAGGGCGCAGTCTTCCGCAACAGCTTCGTGGCCAACAGCATCAGCGGGCCGAGCCGCGCATGCATGATAACGGGCAAGCACAGCCACAAGAACGGCTTCACGGACAACGGGTGCACGTTCGACGGGAGCCAGCAGACACTGCCCAAGCTGATGGGCAAGGCGGGCTACGAGACGGCCATGATCGGCAAATGGCACCTGGTGTCGGACCCGACGGGCTTCGACCACTGGAGCGTCCTCATCGGCCAGGGCGACTACTACAACCCCCACTTCATCGAGAACGGCGAGCGCATCCAGAGGGAGGGCTACGCCACCAACATCGTGACCGACATGGCCATAGAGTGGATGGACAAGCAGAGGGACAAGGCGAAGCCTTTCTTCCTGATGCTCCACCACAAGGCGCCGCACCGCACGTGGATGCCCGACACGTGCGACCTGGGGCGCTTCGACGACCGGACGTTCCCCCTGCCCGCCAACTTCTATGACGACTACGAGGGGCGCGTCGCCGCCGGGCGGCAGGAGATGAGCATCTTCAAGGACATGGACCTGGTCTACGACCTCAAGATGGCCGACAAGGAGGAGGAGATCCACACCCGGACGGGCCTGGAGGGCTACGGGCGCTCCATGTACAAGAGGCTCAACCCCGACCAGAAGAGGGCCTGGGACGCGTATTACGACCCCATCATCGCCGACTTCAAGGCCCGGAAGCCGACGGGGCGCGACCTGGCCGAGTGGAAATACCGGCGCTACATGCACGACTACGTGAGCGTCATCCACTCGATAGACCGCAACGTGGGCCGCGTCCTCGACTACCTGGAAAGGAGCGGCCTCCTGGAGAACACCCTGGTGGTCTACACGTCGGACCAGGGCTTCTACATGGGCGAGCACGGGTGGTTCGACAAGAGGTTCATGTATGAGGAGTCGTTCCGCACGCCCCTGCTGATGCGCCTGCCCGGCGGCAAGAGGGGCGACATCGGGCAGATGGTGCAGAACATCGACTACGCGCCGACAATCCTCGACCTGGCCGGGGCCGAAATCCCCGACGACATCCAGGGCGTCTCGCTCCTGCCCCTGCTCCGCGGCGAGAAGCCCAAGGAGTGGCGCAAGAGCCTCTACTACCACTACTACGAGTACCCCGCCGAGCACGCCGTGAAGCGCCACTACGGCGTCCGCACGGAGCGCCACAAGCTCATCCACTACTACAACGACATCGACGAGTGGGAGCTCTTCGACCTGGAGAGAGACCCGGCGGAGATGCGCAACCTCTATGGCAAGCCCGGCTACGAAAAGGTGACGAGCCAACTGCGCGAGGAGCTGAAGCGGCTCCAACTGCAATATGACGACCCCATCGAGTATAAACTGAAGAAGAACGATACGCAACAATGAGAACAACAAGAAGCATCGTCGCGGCGGCCCTGCTGCTCGTGGCGGCATGCGCCGCGGCGGGGGCGCCCAACGCCAAGCCGTTCGTCGTCCCCGAACTGAAAGAGTGGCACGGCGGCGAGGGCTACGTCTCGCTCTACGACATGGGGCGCGTCGTCGTCCCGCCGGGCGACGCCGAGGCGGCCCGCATAGCCGAGGCGTTCGCCGCCGACTGCCGCGCCCTGCTGGGCGTGGAGCTGACCGCGGGCGAGGGCAAGCCGGCGCGCGACGCCGTCTCGCTATCGATCAAGGCGGACAAGGGGCTTGGCGACGAGGGATATGAGATCCGGACGACGAGGGGCGGGGTGCAGGTGACGGCCCCCACCGCCACGGGCCTCTACTGGGCCACGCGGACGCTGCTCCAAGTTGCCGAGCAGGGCGAGACGCGCCGACTGCCGCTGGGGACCGCGCGCGACTGGCCGGACTACCCCCTCCGCGGGCTCGTGATGGACTGCGGGCGCAAATATATCCCGCTGAGCTACCTGCGCGACCTGGTGAAAATCATGTCATACTACAAGATGAACACCCTCCAGGTGCACCTCAACGACAACGGCTTCCGCCAGTTCTTCGGTGGCGACTGGGACAAGACCTACGCGGCGTTCCGCCTGGAGTGCGAGACCTACCCCGGCCTGACGGCCCGCGACGGCCACTATGCGAAGAGCGACTTCGCCGACTTCCAGGATGAGGCCGCCGCCCGCTTCGTCGAGATAATCCCGGAGATCGACGTCCCGGCCCACTCGCTGGCGTTCAGCCGCTACCTGCCGGAGATTGGCAGCCGGGACTACGGCATGGACCACCTCGACCTCTTCAACCCCGAGACCTACGCGTTCCTCGACGGGCTGTTCGGCGAGTACCTGGCGGGCGAGCGCCCCGTCTTCCGCGGCAAGAGGGTCCACGTCGGCACCGACGAATACTCGAACCGCGACCAGGCGGTGATCGAGAAGTTCCGCGAGTTCACCGACCACTACATACGCCTCGTGGAGGGCTACGGCAAGCAGGCGTGCGTCTGGGGCGCGCTGACCCACGCCAAGGGCGAGACGCCGGTGAAGTCGGAGGGCGTCGTCATGAACGCCTGGTACAACGGTTACGCCGACCCGGCCGTCATGGCCCGCGAGGGCTACAAGCTCATCAGCGTCCCCGACGGGCTTGTCTACATAGTCCCCGCGGCGGGCTACTACTACGACTACCTCAACGAGCCGCACCTCTACGCCAACTGGACTCCCGCCCATGTGGGCAACGAGGTCTTCGCCGAGCGCTCGCCCTCGATTCTCGGCGGGATGTTCGCCGTGTGGAACGACCACGTGGGCAACGGCATCACCGTCAAGGACATCCACCACCGCCTCTACCCCGCCCTGCAGACCCTCTCGGTCAAGATGTGGACCGGGGCGGCGACGGGGCTGGCGTGGGAGACGTTCGACGCGAAGCGCGCCATGCTCAGCGAGGCCCCGGGTGTGAACCAGAGGGGGCGCCTCGGCACGCGCCCCGGCCTGGTGTGGCAGGCCAAGGAGGTGACGCCGGGCTCGACGCTCCCCCACGCCGAGATTGGCTACGGCTACACCGTGGAGTTCGACCTGGAGGGCGAAGACGAGGCCCCCGGCACGGAACTGTTCCGCTCGCCCGACGCCGTGTTCTACCTCAGCGACCCCGTGGGCGGCATGATGGGCTTCGCCCGCGACGGATACCTGTGCCGCTTCCGCTACGCCGCGAGGCGGGGCGAGAAGACCCACGTGAAGGTGACGGGCGACAGCCGCCAGACGACGCTGACCGTGGACGGCCGCGTGGTGGACAGCCTCGACGTCGAGACGCGCTACTACGACGACAAGGGCAAGGCCAAGATGTTCTACCACCAGACCCTTGTCTTCCCCCTGGGGCGTGCCGGCCACTTCAAGAGCAAGGTGAGCAACCTGCGCGTCTACAACCACATCCGCTAGCAGACGATGGGCATAGGCAAAATGGCATTGGGCGTTGGGAGCGCGTCGCTACTGGCGTCGTGCGCAGGGGGCAGGCCGACGGAGCCGGCGCGCCCCAACGTCGTCCTCATCCTGGCCGACGACATCGGCTATGGCGACCTGAGCATCAACGGCTCGAAGACGATAGCTACGCCCAACGTGGAGCGCCTGGCGTCCCGCGGCGTGCGCTTCACCGACGCCCACGCCGTGGCGGCGACAAGCACCCCCTCGCGCTACTCGCTCCTGACGGGGCACTACGCATGGCGGCGCGACGACACGGGGATTGCGGCGGGCGACGCCGGGATGGTCATCCGCCCGGGGCAGACGACGGTGGCCGACCTGTTCCGCCAATGCGGCTACGCCACGGGCGCCGTGGGCAAATGGCACCTGGGCCTGGGCGACAAGACCGGCGCGCAAGACTGGAACGGGCACATCGCCCCCGGCCCCGCCGACATCGGCTTCGACTACTCCTACCTCATGGCCGCCACGGCGGACCGCGTGCCGTGCGTCTTCGTCGAGAACCAGCGCATAGTGGGCCTGGACGCCGCCGACCCCATTGCCGTGAGCTACGCCGAGCCGTTCGCCGGCGAGCCGCTGGGCCGCGACCACCCGGAGATGCTGACCAAGCTGCGACCCAGCCACGGCCACGACATGGCAATAGTGAACGGAATCTCGCGCATCGGATACATGAAAGGGGGGCGCGGCGCATGGTGGGAGGACGAGAACATTGCGGACAGCATAACGTGCAAGGCCGTGGACTTCATCGAGCGGCACCGCGACGGGCCTTTCTTCCTCTACGTGGGCACGAACGACGTCCACGTGCCGCGGTGGCCGCACCCGCGCTTCGCCGGCAAGAGCGGCATGGGGCCGAGGGGCGACGCCCTGCTGCAGTTCGACTGGACTGTGGGCGAGATTGTCGCCGCCCTGGAGCGGAACGGATTGACGGACAACACCATGATAGTCCTGACGAGCGACAACGGGCCGGTGGTGGACGACGGCTACGCCGACCGCTCCGCGGAGCTGCTGGGCGACCACAAGCCGTGGGGGCCGCTACGCGGCGGCAAATATTCCATCTTCGAGGCGGGGACGAGGGTGCCGATGGTGGTGACGTGGCCCGGGGCCGTCGAGCCCGGAGTCTCGCCGGCCCTGGTCTCGCACATAGACCTCTTCGCCACAATGGCCCGACTGCTCGACGCCAAGCCCCCGCGGGGAGCGGGGCCCGACAGCCGCGACGCGCTGGAGGCATGGACAGGCCGCGACACCACGGGCCGCGCCTACGTCATAGAGGCCGCGGGGTCCCTCTCGGCATATGACGGCGAATGGAAATACATAGCCCCAAGCGGCGGGCCGGCCTACCAGAGGCAGACGGACATAGAGCTTGGCAACAGCCCCGGCGAGCAGCTCTACAACCTGCGGGAGGACCTGGGCGAACGGCGCAACGTGGCCGCCGAGCACCCGGACGTGGTGGAGAGGCTGCGGGGCGTCATCGTCGCGGAGAGGGGGGCGGCGGGCCGGGACGCAACACCCTGACGTTGAAACAATCGGCTAAGAAAACGTATCTTTGGGGGGACTAAGACCCACACGACCATGGCAGACTACATCCGATTCGACTGGGCCATGAAGCGCCTCCTGCGCGACAAGGCCAACCACGCCGTCCTGGAGGGGTTCATGACCTCCCTGCTGGGGCGCGGGGTGAGGATTGTGCGCTTCCTGGAGAGCGAGGGCAACCAGGAGGACGAGCTCGACAAGTTCAACCGCGTGGACATCCTGGCCGAGGACGACCGCGGCGAGCTCATCATAGTAGAGATTCAGAACTCGCACGAGCTGACATACTTCCACCGCATCATGTATGGCGCCGCAAAGGCCATAACGGACTACGTGAAGCTGGGCCAGGACTACGGCAACGTCCGCAAGGTCTACTCCGTCAGCATCGTCTACTTCAGCCTCGGCCAGGGCAAGGACTACGTCTACCACGGCACGACGACGTTCCGCGGCCTCCACGACCCGCACGACGAGCTCCGCCTCACGGGGCGCCAGTGCCAGCTCTTCATGGGTGCCGACGTGAAAGACCCCAAGAGCCGTCCCGGGGCCGGCGTCCTCTTCCCCGAATACTACATCTTGTGCGTCAAGGACTTCGACAAGGTGGCGCGCACGCCCCTCGACGAGTGGCTCAGCTACCTCAAGAGCGGCGCCGTGGGCGACGACGCCACGGCGCCGGGCCTGGACGAGGTGCGCAAGCGCATGAGGGTCGACGCCATGACCCCCGAAGAGCGCGCCAGCTACAACCGCCACCTCAAGAACAAGGTCTACGCCATGAGCGTGATAGAGACGGGCCGGGACGAGGGGAGAGAAGAAGGACGGGAAGAGGGGAGAGAAGAGGGGCGCAGGGAGGCGGCGAGAAGCATAGCCCTGGCCCTGCTTCGCAAGGGGATGCCGCCAGGCGACGTGGCCGACGCAACGCAGCTCGACGAAGCCACCGTCCGGGGGCTGACGGAGGACGCCCCCGGCGGCAACGCCCCGAAGCCCGAAGCCCAATGACGCCAAGGGCTAAGGGCCCGAGATGGGGAAGACGCCCATGTCCCGACGCTCGTGCGACCATTGGACTTGCCACGTCCTCCCGTCGACCTGGTCGAGGAGGATGAAGTTGTAGAAGTTCGTCGTCGGGCAGAGCGCGAAACGGCCGTTGACCTCCTCCCAATATCGGCACAGCCTCTCGCAGGAGAGCGGTGTCTCAAAACGGCTTTCGTCCCCGCCCGTACTCCACTGCACCAGCCAAATCCTCCCATTGCGGGTGTCGAGCTTCAAGAAAACCCACCTGTTCTGCGTGGGGTAGAGCCTGTAGCGCGCGACGCTCTCTACGGCCGCGGAGTCTTGGGGCGCCTGGGCGTGCGCCAGGGGCGAAGAGGGCGAAGAGGGCGAAGAAGAGGAATAGGAATTTCATATATAAACTGCCATTCTATGGGACGCCGGAGCTCTCACGAAGCACTCGTCTCCTTCCAATATTGCGCAATCTCGAAAAGCTCCGCTCTGTGAAGCTCCTTGACATTCGACACACACAGCCCATTGTCCAGCTTCTCGATATTGCGCATAGCTTTCGTACAATCACTAGCCGACAAACCCAGGAATTTACTGATAGCCTTGACATTGGTCAAGTCGTTTATCGGCAAAAGGAACGCCGTCTCACACTCCTGCGAGAAATCGAAAGTCCCCTGATTGTACTCCGAAATCCCTTGCGACAGCAGCACTATGGAGACGCCATCGATTACCGGATTCTCAACCATCGTGTCGTTGCACACGACAAAGACCGGACGGCGCAAACAAACAGGAGCATCCACCTCGCGCAACCGCCTAAGCGCCAGCCACACAAGCGTCAGCAACGCCGTGGAGTCCTTTCCCCCGCTAAAGCCGACAATCCAGGGGCGCCGAGAGTCGTCGGCATAGGCATATTGGTCGAGAATCTAGTCCACAACATACTCAATCCTGCGATTCTTCATCTCGGTGCAATTTTAACAAAAAAAAACAGACCACAAAGCCGGCGACGCGGAATCTCGCCGAGAGAAAGGCGGGCGGCACTTGCCCAAACGGAAACAATTGGCTACAATCGCGAAAAGCGGAGCGTGCCCGGGGGCGGGGGCCGCGCATACGCCCCCCCCAGACACCAGGACGGAACGGCACAAGAGATGAAGAACCTGGCACTGATAGCCCTCGGCTTCCTGCTCGGCGCAGGGGCGGCACGGACATACTACGCCCACCGGCCGGCGGGCGGCGGCGAGGGCGGCGATGCGGGCGCCCCCGCCACGTGGGGCGCCGCGGTGGACAGCCTGGCGCGGGCCCTGGCGGGGGCGCTCGCCAGGGCCGTCGTGGCGGGGGACGCCCCGGAGGAGGTCGACGACGGCATAACATACCTGGAGACCGCGGGGCCGTGCGTGACGGACGCCGACCTGGAGGTGCAGGGCGTGCTGGCCGGCGGGGCCGTGGTGGCGCGGGCCATAAGCCACCGCAGCTGGGGCTCGACGGCGAACGGCGTGGACGTCATCCTGCCGCGCGACGCGAGCAAGGGCTACCGCGAGGGGCAGGTCATCGAGATTCCGCCGGGGCACTGCGCCCGCCAGGTGGGGGTGTGGCGCGGGCGCTACACGGAGCTGCCCGTCGTGAGGATTGAGAGGGAGTGAGGCCGCCGCCGGCGCGCAAAAAAGCCCCCGCCCGGGCCCTGCCCGGCGGAGGCCATGCGAAGCGAGCCGGCGCGAGCCGACCGCGGGGGCTACCGCGCCACCTTGAGGCGCCCGCCCTCGACGTAGGGACGCCCGCGGACGGGCCTGGCCACGCGCCGCCCCTGGAGGTCGAAGAGGGGCGACGAGGCGTCGGGGGCCACGGCGGGCGACGCCGGCAGGGCGGTGACGCCGCCGCGGATTATGCTGACGGAAACGTTGTCGAACTTGGGGCCGTAGTACCCCCACCAACCTTTGCCATCACTCCCACCAAGCCCCACCCGGATGCAGTTAAGGTTGCTGGGCAACAGAAGCGTATAGCAGAAAGTCGTCCACGAAAGAAGACCTCCCCGGGCGGTATCGGGAACAAGCTGGTAGCCGCAAATGGGTCCAAGGTCGTCAGTAAATTCAAAATAGGCGTAAAACTGTCTAGCTCCAACACCATCGTTGGGCTCATAGTAGGCCTCGAAGGACACGACGGCCGACGCGCCGTCCATGTCCGCCTCGCCAAACCCATGTTCAGACGGGTAAATATACTGATCGAACACGCCAGATGCGTAAGAGAAAGCGAGATACGAGTCGCCTTTAGACTTACCGCAACCCTCGTCCGACCACTCAACGACTGCGCCATGGGTATAGATTCCCTCATCGTCGTTGTCATTATTCCGCGTCCACCCCGTCATCCCGTCGTCGAAACCGGGGTTTTGGACAAGGTTCTCGCCCCACTTGGGCTGCGCGGCGGCGCCGGCGCACAGCAGGGACATCAGAGAGAAGAAAATGTAGAGCTTTTTCATATGCACATATAGTTTATAGCGTCCGCCCGACAAAATGGAAGTCAGGACGGTGCAAGTTTAACAAAAAAAAAACAGCACACAATGCGGGACGCAAGAGGCCGGGCGGACAAAAACGGACCGGGAGGAATGGAGGAGACGGCCACGCATGCCACCACGAGGCATGGGCAAGGCAAGCGAACACACGATGCATGGCGGGCAAGCACCGGCTCTTCGCACAGGCTAGCCCGGTTGGCCGGAGGGGGGGCAATGCCGAAAACTAATTATAACAAAACTTGCCGACGACGCGAAAAAAGCCCCCCGCGCGGCTCTCCGCACGGGGGGGACAATCTTTTCCCGGGGGGGCCTAGTCGGCGGCCCCCATGGCCTGGCGGAGGTCGTCGATGATGTCGTCGACGCTCTCTATGCCGACCGAGAGGCGGATGAGGTCGGGCGCCACGCCGGCCTCTCGGAGCTACTCGTCGTGAGGATTGAGAGGGAGTGAGGCCGCCGGCGGCGCACAAAAAAGCCCCCGCCCGGGCCCTGCCCGGCGGAGGCCATGCGAAGCAAGCCGGCGAGAGCCGACCGCGGGGGCTACCGCGCCACCTTGAGGCGCCCGCCCTCGACGTAGGGACGCCCGCGGACGGGCCTGGCCACGCGCCGCCCCTGGAGGTCGAAGAGGGGCGACGAGGCGTCGGGGGCCACGGCGGGCGACGACGGCAGGGCGGTGGCGCCGCCGCGGATTATGCTGACGGAAACGTTGTCGAACTTGGGGCCGTGATACCCCCACCAATCTTGGCCATCACGCCCACTAAGCCGCACCTGGATGCGGCCAGCGTGGGGGGGCAACTGAAGCGTATCGCAGAAAGTCGTCCACGAAAGAAGACCTCCCCGAACGGAGTCGGGGACAAGATTGAGCTCGGCCTGGTCACTTCTGCCTTCAAATATGAAATAGGCGGAAAAACTTCTAGCTTCAGCACCAAGGCTGGGCATGTAGTAGGCCTCGACGGACAGGACGGCCGACGCGCCGTCCAGGTCCGCCTCGCCAAACCCATGATCAGACGGGAAAATATACTGCTCGAATACGCCAGTGTAGTAAGAGAAATTGAGACACGAGTCGCCTTCAGACTTACCGCAACCCTCGTTCGACCACGCAACGACTGCGCCATAGCCATTGCATCCCTCAGTTTCGTAGTCACCATTCCGCGTCCAACCCGTCATCCCGTCGTCGAAACCGGGGTTTTGGACAAGGTTCTCGCCCCACTTGGGCTGCGCGGCGGCGCCGGCGCACAGCAGGGACATCAGAGAGAAGAAAATGTAGAGCTTTTTCATATGCACATATAGTTTATAGCGTCCGCCCGACAAAATGGAAGTCAGGACGGTGCAAGTTTAACAAAAAAAAAACAGCACACAATGCGGGACGCAAGAGGCCGGGCGGACAAAAACGGACCGGGAGGAATGGAGGAGACGGCCACGCATGCCACCACGAGGCATGGGCAAGGCAAGCGAACACACGATGCATGGCGGGCAAGCACCGGCTCTTCGCACAGGCTAGCCCGGTTGGCCGGAGGGGGGGCAATGCCGAAAACTAATTATAACAAAACTTGCCGACGACGCGAAAAAAGCCCCCCGCGCGGCTCTCCGCACGGGGGGGACAATCTTTTCCCGGGGGGGCCTAGTCGGCGGCCCCCATGGCCTGGCGGAGGTCGTCGATGATGTCGTCGACGCTCTCTATGCCGACCGAGAGGCGGATGAGGTCGGGCGCCACGCCGGCCTCTCGGAGCTGCTCGTCGGAGAGCTGGCGGTGGGTGTGGCTGGCGGGGTGGAGGACGCACGTCCGGGCGTCGGCCACGTGGGTGACGATGGCGATGAAGCGCAGGGCGTCCATGAACCGGATGGCGTCGTCGCGCGTGCCGCGGAGGCCAAAGGCTATGACGCCGCACGAGCCGCCGGGCAGGTATTTCCGCGCCAGGGCGTGATATTTGGAGCTTTCGAGGCCCGGGTAGCTGACCCACGCCACCTCCTCGCGCCCCTCGAGCCAGCGGGCCACTCGGAGGGCGTTCTCGCAGTGGCGCGCCATGCGGAGGTGGAGCGTCTCGAGGCCCAGGTTGAGCAGGAACGAGTTCTGCGGCGCCGGGATGGAGCCCAGGTCGCGCATGAGCTGGCTGACGAGCTTGGTGACGTAGGCCTTGCGGCCGAAGGCCTTGGTGTAGGTCAGGCCGTGGTAGCTCTCGTCGGGCGTGCAGAGGCCGGGGAACTTGTCGGCGCGCGCCTCCCAGTCGAAAGAGCCGCTGTCGCACACGGCGCCGCCCACCTGCGTGGCGTGGCCGTCCATGTACTTGGTCGTGGAGTGGGTCACGATGTCGGCGCCCCACTCAAAGGGGCGGCAGTTGATGGGCGTGGCGAAAGTGTTGTCGACGATGAGCGGCACCCCGTGGCGGTGGGCCATGGCGGCGAAGCGCTCGATGTCGAAGACGGCGCACCCGGGGTTGGAGATGGTCTCGCCGAAGAAGCACTTGGTGTTGGGCCGGAACTCGCGCTCGATGCGCTCGTCGGGCCAGTCGGGGTCGACAAAGGTGCACTCTATGCCGAGCTTCCTCATGGTGACGCCGAAGAGGTTGAACGTGCCGCCATAGATGTTGTTCGAGGTGATGAAGTGGTCACCCGCCTGGCAGATGTTGAAGACGGCGTAGAAGTTGGCGGCCTGGCCCGACGAGGTCAGGACGCAGCCGACCCCGCCCTCGAGCTCGTTGATTTTCGCCGCCACGGCGTCGTTGGTGGGGTTCTGGAGGCGCGAGTAGAAGTAGCCCTCGGCCTTGAGGTCGAAGAGGTCGGCCATGGCCTCCGAGGAGTCATATTTGAACGTCGTGCTCTGGACAATGGGCAGGACGCGGCTCTCGCCGTTCCGGGGCCGCCAGCCCCCCTGCACGCAGATGGTCTCGAGGTTTCTTTTCTTCGTCATCGTATGGTTATGTCTTACAAACATTCGGTCTGTCGATGCAAAAGTAGTCATTTGCCTCCGACCGCAGCGCGGAAAAGAGGCAAGCGAAAAATCGATTATCTTTGCGAGCCGCGCCCCCCGCGGGGGAGAGACCGCGCGTTCCCAACAAACCACCAAAACAGATTTCATGGCCGAGCAGAACGAGACAGAGAGGCACGATGCCGCCGCGGCCTACGGCGAGGAGAGCATCAAGACGCTGGAGTGGCAGGAGCACATCCGCCGCCGCCCCGGCATGTACATCGGCAAGCTGGGCGACGGCTCGCAGGCCGACGACGGCATCTATGTGCTGATCAAGGAGGTGATAGACAACTCCATCGACGAGTTCATGATGGGCTTCGGCAAGCGCATCGACATCTCGTCGACGGCCGAGGGGCGCATCACGGTGCGCGACTTCGGCCGCGGCATCCCCCTGGGCTCGGTCGTCGACGTGGCGTCGAAGATGAACACGGGCGGCAAATATGACAACGCCGTGTTCCAGAAGTCCATAGGCCTCAACGGCGTGGGCATCAAGGCCGTCAACGCCCTCTCCAGCGTCTTCGTCGTCTCGTCGTTCCGCGACGGGCAGGTCAAGCGCGTGGAGTTCTCGCGCGGCGAGGTCGTGGCCGAGCACGAGCTTGAGTCCACCGCGGCGCGCAACGGCACCATGGTGGAGTTCCTGCCCGACGCCGACATCTTCGAGAACTTCGCGTTCCGCGAGGAGTTCATCACCCAAATGCTCAAGAACTACTCCTACCTCAACAAGGGCCTGACGCTGACGCTGAACGGCGACAAGTTCCAGAGCCAGAACGGCGTGGTGGACCTCTTGTCGGACAACATGACCGACGAGCCGCTCTACCCCATAATCCACCTGGAGAAAGACGAACTGGAGATCGCCATGACCCACGCCGACCACTACTGCGAGGAGTACTACACGTTCGTCAACGGCCAGCACACCACCCAGGGCGGGACCCACCTCCTGGCCTTCAAGGAGGCCGTGGTCAAGACCCTGCGCGAATACTACGGCAAGAACTACGAGGTGGCCGACATCCGCTCGGGCCTGACGGCCGTGGTCTCCATCAGGATCCAGGAGCCCGTCTTCGAGAGCCAGACCAAGACCAAGTTGGGCAGCAAGGACATGAGCCCCGAGGGCGGCGTCTCGATCCGCAACTACGTCTGCGACTTCCTGGGCGAGCACCTCGACAACTACCTGCGCCGCAACCTCGACACGGCGGACGTCATCAACCGCAAGATTGTGGACAGCGAGAAGGAGCGCAAGGCGATATCGGGCGTGCAAAAGGAGGCCCGCGAGAAGGCCAAGAAAGCCAACCTCCACAACCGCAAGCTGCGCGACTGCACCATCCACCTGACCGACCAGAAAGACGAGCGCCGCGAGGAGACGGCCATCTTCATAACCGAGGGCGACTCGGCCTCCGGCTCCATCACCAAGAGCCGCGACGCCAAGACGCAGGCCGTCTTCAGCCTCCGCGGCAAGCCGCTCAACACGTTCGGGCTGCGCCGCGACACGATATATAAGAACGAGGAGTTCTTCCTGCTCCAGAGCGCCCTCGACATCGAGGACGGCATCGACGGGCTGCGCTACAACAAGGGCATCATAGCCCCCGACGCCGACGTCGACGGGATGCACAGCCGCCGGCGGATGATAACGTTCTTCCTCCCGGTCTTCCCGGAGGTCATCAAGAACGGCCACCTCTACATCCTCCAGACGCCCCTGTTCCGCGTCCGCAACAAGTAGAAGACCATCTACTGCTACTCCGAGGAGGAGCGCGACAAGGCCGCCAGGCAGCTCGGCGCCCAGCGCGAGATCACGCGCTTCAAGGGCCTGGGCGAGATAGACTGGCAGGAGTTCCGCGAGCTCATAGGCCCCGGCATACGCCTCGACACCGTGACGCTCAAGAGCTCCGACGGGGTCCACTACCTGCTGGAGTTCTACATGGGCAAGAACACCTCGTCGAGGCAGAACTTCATCATCGACAACCTGGTGGTCGAGGAAGACCTGGTCGACAAGGACTTGCGAATCTTGCAGGAGCCCGAGGCGCAGGAGGGCTAGCCGAAAAAGAAGTAGGCCAGGAAGATTGCCGCCACGACGCCCGCCGCGTCGGCAATGAGGCCGCACGCCACGGCGTGGCGAGCATCCTTGACGCCGACCGAGCCGAAGTAGACGGCCAGGATGAAGAACGTGGTGTCGGCGGCGCCCTGGAAGAGGCACGCCAGGCGCCCGGCGAAAGAGTCGGCCCCGCACGTGTTCATGCACTCAATCATGAAGCCGCGCGCGCCGCTGCCGCTCAGAGGCTTCATGAACGCCGTCGGGAGGGCGTCGACGAAGCGGCTGTCGGCCCCGGCGGCCTCGACGCACCAGCGGATGCCGCCCAGGACGTAGTCGAGGGCGCCGCTGGCGCGGAACATGCCGACGGCCACGAGCATCGCCACGAGAAAGGGGATTATCGAGACGGCGGTCTTGAACCCGTCCTTGGCCCCGTCGATGAACGCGTCGTAGACGTTGACGCGACGGCGCATGGCCATCAGGACGAAGCCGCAGATGACGGCGAGCAGAATTGCGCTGGAGACGCCGGCCGAGAGGCCCTGCACCCGCTCCGGCCCCGCCCCGTCGAGGGCGAAGACGAGGCCCGCGAGGAGCAGCGCCGTCCCGCCCAGGTAGGCCATCACGACGCGGTCCGCCAGGCGGATGCGCTGCACGGCGGCCACGGCCACGAGCCCCGCCAGGGTGGAGCAGAAAGTGGAGAGGAGCAGGGGCAGGAAGACGTCGGCGGGATTGGCGGCGCCGCACTGCTGCCTGTAGGCCATGATGGTCACCGGGATGACGGTCAGCCCGCTGGTGTTGAGGACCAGGAAGAGAATCTGCGCGTCGGTGGCCCTCCGCTTGTCGGGGTTGAGCTCCTGCAGCTCCTTCATGGCCTTGAGGCCCATGGGCGTGGCGGCGTTGTCGAGGCCCAGCATGTTGGCGGCGATGTTCATCGTCATGGCGCCGTGGGCGGGATGCCCGGGGGGGACGCCGGGGAAGAGCCGCCGGAAGAGCGGGCCGATGGCGCGGCTCAAGGCACCCACAGCCCCGCCGGCCTCGCCCACGCGCATGAGGCCCATCCACAGCGTCAGGACGCCGGTGAGGTAGAGCGAGATCTCGAAGCCGCTCTTGGCCGAGGCGAAAGTGGAATTGACGACATCGGACAGCGCCGCGGCGTCGCCCGACAGCAGGCACCGGCCGGCGGCCACGACGCCGGCGGCGAGAATGAAGAAGATCCAAACGTAGTTGAGTGCCATGGCTCAGCCTGTGCGGGGGTAAAAGCACCGTGAAATTAGCTATTTTTGCCAAGAGGAAGAAAGGTCTGCCGATGGAGACAGGAGGAACGGGCATGGACGGCGTGGCGGGCAAAGCCTGCGTCGTCTTGGGGACGGGGCGGGCCGTGGACGCGCGCCTCGTCGAGGCGCTGGCGGCGGCCGGCGCCCGAGCCAGGCTCCGCGCGTGCGCCGTCGGGGGCGGGCCGCGGGACGGGGGCCATGTGGACATCTTCGACGAGGAGGCCTTGCGCGCCGCCGTCCGCGGGGCCGACATCTTGTTCTGCACCGTGGCGGACTTCTCGTTCGGACGCGGGGCGGCGGCCCGGGCGTGGCGCGCGAACGCCGACGGGGTGCGCATGGCGTGCCTGGCGGCGGAGGCCGAGGGCGTCCGCCGCATGGTCCACTGCGGCTCCATCTTGTGCCTGGGCCGGCAGACCTCCGACGCCCCCGTCGACGCGTCGACGCCCTACCTGTCCGACGACTCTCGGACGGCCGTCGAGCGGTCGCTGTTTCGGGGCGAGATGGAGGTGTGGCGCGCGGCAGAGCGCGGGCTGAGCGCCACGGTGGTCTGCGCCGGGTGGGTCGAGGAGGACTTGCGCACCGCCCTGGAGGGCTTCTTGCGCGGCGGCGGCTCGACGATGCCGCCCATGGAGAGCGCCTTCGTCTCGGCGGCCGGACTGGCGGAGGCCCTCGTGGCCGCCGCGGGCGACGACTACGCGGGGAAGAGGGTAGTCTGCGCCGGGCGCAACGCCCCCCTGGCCTCCCTGGCCGACGACATCGCCGCCAGGCTGGGCCTCAGCGCCCCGACGAGGGTCTTGACCGACAGGCAGACGGGCGTCCTGCTCCGCCTGCCGCGGAGGGTGGCGTCGCGCTGGCTCTTCGAGCCGGGCATGGGGCGGCTGCTGACGCGGCGGGACAGGTATGCCTAGGTCAAAGTCTTCGCCCCCACCCTAGCAGTCCTTGAGGGTCATAGCAGCTGCCTCCTGATCTCCTTTGCTATTTCGTGAATCATCGGGACGCACACGGCGTTGCCACACTGCCGATACTCCTCGCTCAAGTCGGTGTCTTTGACGAAGTTGGCGGGGAAACCCATGAGGCGATAGCACTCGTCGATGGTCAGCTTGCGCACCCGGTCCCCGTCGAGGACCCAGAAGCGGCCCGACGACTCCTGCGACGGCAACGCCGGGTGGACGCCGTCTATGGAGTAGATGCGGTTGGGCTGCTTGTGGACGCGGGACAGGTGCTCTGTGCCGGGGCGGATTCCCCTCTTGCGGATGTTCTTGTTGCGGTAGCCGACAAACAGCAGCCCCGACCGTTGCGGACGGACTTCGGGCAACAGCGTATAGGGTTCGTCGAGATATTCAAAGCGGGACTCGTCGGTGTCGGCGATGTCGCGGACGGTCTTGCGCGGGAGGGTCTGAACACGCGCGAAGTCGAACACTTTGCCGCGCGACGCCACGATTATTATCCTCTCGCGGTTCTGCGGCACGCCGAAGTCGGAAGCGTTGAGGACGCGCCACGCGGCCTCATAGCCCAACCCCTCCAGGCCCGCCAATATCGTCCGCAGCGTGTTCCCCCGGTCGTGATAGACGAGCTGCTTGACGTTCTCCAGGAATATGACCTTGGGCTGCCGCGCCTCGACGATGCGGAACACCTCATAGATGAGCGTGCCGCGCGTGTCCTCGAAGCCCCTCATCTTGCCCGAGATGCTGAACGGCTGGCATGGGAAGCCCGCCGTCAGGACTTCGTGGTCGGGGATGTCGTCCGTGGCAATCCGCGTGATGTCGCCGTGGGGCGTCTCGCCATAATTCCGCTGATAGACCCTCTGCGCGTGGACGTTGTACTCCGACGAGAAGACGCACCGCCCGCCGACCCACTGCAGCGGGATGCGGAATCCTCCGATGCCGGCGAAAAGGTCGATGAAGCGGAACTGCGGGTCGGGCGGCGCGGGGAACGGCACAGCGCCGCTCCCGATGGTGGCCGTGGTGTTGTCGTTGTGGTGGAATGGCTCGGTCATGGTCTCCGTCTCTCAGGCGCGAAGTTAGCCCTAAAAACCGCGACCTGCGCCGAGGCGGCAAAATTCTCCCGCGCCGCCGGCCGGGGCGGGGACTCCGCCTCGCCGCCACCGGGGCGGGCTACCGTCCGCTCCCGCCTGTGGCCTCCCCAAGCCCGGCCACGACGTCGGCATCCAGCCCCGTGGCCTCCGCCACGTCGCGGGGGGAGAGACCCTTGCGGAGGAGGCCGATGGCGATGTTTTTCGCGGCCTCGACCGCGCCGAGCCTCTTGCCCTCGGCAAGACCCTCCTTGCGGCCCTCTTCCCATCCCTCCTCGCGGCCCGTCTCGATCACGCTCCGCGCGTAACTGCTGTTCTTGAGGTGGCGGTCGTAGTTGGCGCGCTCCTCGCGGCTCATGGCGTCGACACGCATCCGCTCGCGCACCTCGGCCAGGCCCGGGGCCGTGGCGTCGTCGCTCACAGCCCCGCTCTTCAGGTAGCAGAACCACTCGTCGAGCGGAGTGCGCGCCACCTTGTCGAAGTCCTCAACGCGCAGGATGTAGTATTCGGGGAAGAGGACGCCCGCGCCGGGGCGCCCCGCCGCGTCCGGAGCGTCGATGCCCAAGAATTTCTTGCACTGCTTGCGGCTCAGACGGAGCTCGTCCTGAGGGTCGTGGAGGCCGCGGAACGTCGTCGTGCCGTGATAGACGTAGTCCTTGCCCTGCCCCAGGCTGAAGTAGACGATGCTCACGGAGTAGACCTTGCGGACGTTGCCGTAGTCCTGCCCCAGCTTCACGTAGTCCGTTATGGCCTTGGCGACGCCATACATCATGCGGTGGAAGTAGGCCATCTCGCGGGAGTTCTGGATCTCGACGATGATAAGCTCGCCGCGGTCGTCCTCGGCCAGGATGTCCACGCGGTTGAACTTGTCGAGCTCGTCCTCCTGGTTGCCCTCGCTCTCCAGGAAGCGCACAATCCTCACCCCGCGCCCCAGCAGGGAGGTCATGAACCCCTCCAGGACGGCGTGGTTGGCCTTGTCGCGCAGGAGGCGCTTCATGGCCCAGTCGAATCGGATGTAGTCTGCCATGGATGTGTGTGTCTATATCCCCCAAAGATACGCAACTTGGGGGCTCCGCCGCCCGGGCCAGCGGCAAAAAAGTGGCGGGCGGGGCGCATCGCCCCGGCCCGCCACGCCCAATTCGCCCGCGGCACTCGATATCGGCGGAGTCGCCGCTCGCTATGGCGTATGCCCACGCCTGATTCTCGCCCACGAACCGGAGTTGGTTCCCCAACACGACGGCGGCCAGCTTTCGCGCTCCACGCGGCCTGTCGCCCCCACCGGGGGGCCTCAGAGACCGGCGGCTTCGCGGCAGACAACCTTGAGGTCGCTCACGACGCTCTTGAACCGGCCCGCCCGACGCAGCGGGAAATGCAGGCTGCGCTGATACCTCATGCTCGCCGTGGCGCGCCACACGGCCGGGCGCATGGCCGCCCCGGGCATCTTGTCGAACCCGCCGCCGGGCGGCACGACATAGAAACGCTGCTCGCCAAGCCGCTCCACGCGGCGGCCGTCGACAAAGAGCGTCGCGCCGTCGCTGGCGGTCAGAATCCCAATCTCGACAACGCCCTCGTCGGGCAGGGTGTAGGCGAACGAGTCGAGATAGCCCTCGCGGGCGTAGCCGAGCCTGCCGCCCACGGGGTCGCGGAGGTAGAACGTGGAGGTCGGCCCCTCGGCTAGCACCGTCCCCAAGGCCTCGGGGCGGCAGTCCACCCGGAACGAGACGTAGCACCCGAAGCCGGCCTCGTCGACAGCCAGCCCCAGCGGCTCGCCCGGCGCCACGGAGGCCTTGGCCACACCCCCGGCGGGGAGGCGGCCCGCCACGTTCACGCCCGGCGCCTCGCGGAGCTGCCGGCGGCCCTTGTCGAACTCGCCGAAAGCGAACGACGTGAGATGGGCCGTCCAGCACTTCGTGGCGAACGTCTGGAGGACGGGGAAGATGCGGTCGTGCAGGTCGGGGACGGTGACGCCGTTGCCGTAGATGTCGTTCCACAGGGCGAACATCCCGCCCAAGATTTGCGGGTCGCGGTCGTCAAACCTAGTGTTCCACAATACGTTGGGCGTCCACGACGCATAAATGGGCTCGATGGGGAGCCGGTCGTGGTAGTAGTCGGCTAGCGGCACGATGTAGGTCTGCCTGTCGGGAATCGAGATCCAGTTCCACCCCTGCTCCTTCATGACGCGCGGGTCGTTGCGGTCGGGCGACCAGGCGAACATCGTCACGCCGTCCTGCCTGATGGGCGTCTCGCCCTTGGCCCACGTCAGGGCGCCCCACATGAACGGCCTCTTGCCGTAGCTCAGGACGACGCCGAGATAGTGGTCGGTGTAGGCGCGGAACTTCTCGACAAGCTCCTGCGTGGCGTTGGAGAACTCGTCGGTCCCGATGTGGACGTGGGGGCCGGCGAAGACGGGGTCGTCGCCCCCCAGGTATTCGGCGAAGAGCGAGTCCATGAACTCGTAGACCTCCGGCTTGAAGATGTCGAGGTGGTCGGCTCCATACTGGCCCGACGCCAACGAGGGGCGATGGCGCGTGAAGGCCAGGCTGTGCCCCGGCGAGTCGATCTCCGGGACAATCTCCACCCCCATGCCGGCGGCGTAGCGCACAAGGTCGCGGAACTCGGCCTTGGTGTAGTGCCCGTCGGCGGCCGCCAGGCCGGGGAATGTCTCGCTCTCCAGGCGGAACGCCGCCGGCGTCTTGTCCCAGTCGCCCTCGAAGAACTGCGGGAACGCGTTGTCGTTGAGGTGGAGCTGGAGGGTGTTCATCTTGTAGTAGGCCATGACGCGCGTCAGCTTGCGCAGGTAGTCCATGGGCACGAACTTGCGCCCCACGTCGAGCATGAAGCCGCGGAACCGGTATTGCGGGACGTCTTCCGCCTCGCCCCGCGGCAACGGCTTGCCGCCCTCGCACATCTGGAGCAGCGTCTGCAAGGCCCATCCCGCCGCCCGCGGCGTCGGCGCCGCTATGTCCACCCTCTCGCCAATCGTCATGCGGTAGCCCTCGTCGGCCAGGCGGGCGTCGGCGGCGAGCGTCAGCACGATGTCGCCGGCGCGCGGCCGGTCCCTGGCGGACAGCGCCATCGAGCGCCCCGCCACAAGGGCGTAGTCGGCGCAAAAGGCGCGCGCCGCGGCCTCTAGCGACTTGTCGGCCACGACGACGCGCCCGGAGGGGGTGAGCACGCCCTCGCCGCCGGCCCACGACGTGAGCTCGGGGACGGTGAAGGGCTTGCCGTTCTCCGCCGCCGCGGACGCGCACAGCAGGGCGCCGAGCAGGGCGGCGCACAACGCGCCCGGGGCGCGCCGCCATAGTGTCGTCTTGCTCCCCATGGCCCCTAGAGTTTTGCCAAGATTTCGTTGCAGAGCATATGGCCCTGGGCCATCATCCGCGGGATGTGGAACGGGCCCTTGAAGATGTTGCCCTTGGCGGGCTGAGCCACGGTGCCGTCGCGGTGCAGGTAGCCATACCACTCGCCGTGCCACGAGTCGGGGAAGTGGGCGTAGGCCCACTCGCTCACCTGCCTGTGGCGGTCGAGGTAGACCTGCTCGCCCGTGGCGAGGTAGGCGTAGAGGCTGGCCAGGATCGTCTCGCACTGCGGCCACCAGAACTTCATGTCCTGCGAATAGTCCTGCGGCGGCAGGTTGCGGCAGTCGCGCATGTTGATGATGCCGCCATACCGCTCGTCCCATCCCCACTTCCACGACCAGTTGAAAATCGTCAGCGCCATGTCGACAAGCCGCCCGTCCCACCCGCGGTGGCGCGCCTCCTCCATGAGGAACCAGCTCGTCTCCATGCAGTGCCCGGGGTTTATGACCCGCGTCATGTTGGTGTCGACGAACTCCCCGTCGGGGCCGACGGTCTCCAGCAGGGCCTCGAACTCGGGGTGCATGAAGTTGTCGCGCAGCGACGCCACGGACCGGTCAATCTGCTCCGTGAGGCGCGGCAGGTCGAGGGCGGCGCGGAGGCGCGACGCCACGTTGACGAGGATCATGACGATGCTGTGCCCCTGGAGGCGCACGGAGGGCTCGAACTTGGCGGGCAGGGCGCCGGGCGTCGAGAGGAGGCGCAGGGTCTCGTCGAAGAGGCGCACGGCCTTGTGGGCATACTCCACTTCGCCGGTGGCCAGGGCGAACTCCGACATGGCTATGGCGGCGAACGTCTCGCTGAAGACGTAGCGGCGCTTGCGCAGGGGGCGGCCGTCGGCTGTGACGGTGAAGAACATGCGGCCGTCGGTGTCGAAGCAGTGGCGCTCGATGAAGTCGAGCGTGCTCCGCGCGGCGTCGAGCCACTCCTGCCGCCGCTCCACGTTGTTGTAGGCGAAGGCGCAGACAAAGGCGAAGCGCCCCTGGAACCACACGCTCTTCGTGGGGTCCATCCGCGACCCATCGCGGTCGAGGCACGTGAAGACGCCGCCGCGCTTGCGGTCCCAACCGTTCTTAAGCCAAAAAGGCATGATGTCGCCAAGCAAATCGTCCTTATAGCGCTTTGCCCAATGGCTGAAATATTCCCTATTGTCCATAGTTGATGTTTGATTATTGCCTAACAGTCCGAAACAGCGCCCGCCGATTAACAAAGTCAAGACAGACAGGTCATGCCTCGCCCCGCAAATATCACTCTTTATTAATCCACATCCAAATATCGGGCGACATAATTTCACAACGTAGCACAGCATCAAGGCGCGGCTAAATTATAAGAGGCGGCCTGACCGCCGATTGTGTGCGCCAAAGCCCCTCGCAAATGCGCCCAAAGGGGCCGGTCGTCGCGTCCACGCCGATTTTGCATCATTTAACACCCCCGCATTAAGGCAACAACTTTAAAAATATATCTTTGCTAGCGAAGTCCATTTACTCAAAACCTTGACAACTTTGAAAAGCAGAACATCCGACGGCATCCTGTCCGCCCCGAAGCCGGCCTTGCTCAACCTGCTCATAGAGAACGGGGGCCAGACGATAGCCGAACTGTCGAAAAGCATGGGGGTGAGCATCCCCTACACGACCAAGACCCTCAACGAGCTCATCGAGGCGGGCTTCGTGCAGATGACGGGCAAGCGCGACAACAGCCCCCGCCGCGCGCCGCGCGTCTACGACGTCGTGGCCTCGTCGGGCTACTTCCTGGGCATCGACACGGGCCACGACCGCCTCAACCTGGGGATCTGCGACTTCGGGGGCAACATGGTCAGCACCCGGACAAAGATCCCGTTCGACCTGGAGGACACGCCGGAGTGCTTCGAGAGCCTGGTGGGCGTCATAGGCTCCTACGTCGACGAGTCCGGCGTCCCCCGCGGGATGATTCGCTACGCCTGCATGGACGTCGGCGGGCGCGTCAACCCCGGAAAGGGCACGGCCCACAACTACTTCACGACCCTGGGCCGCCCCCTGGCCGCGGCCCTGACGGAGCGCCTCGGCATCCGCTCGTGCGTGGACAACGACACGCGGTGCATGGCCTACGGCGAGCTTCTCAGCGGGTGCTGCAAGGGGCTGCGCAACGTCGTCTTCGTCAACGTCAGCTGGGGGCTGGGGATCGGCATCGTCATCGACGGGCGGCTCTATTTCGGCAAGTCGGGCTACTCCGGCGAGATGGGCCACATGCACATATACAACAACGGAATCCTCTGCCACTGCGGCAAGATGGGGTGCATGGAGACGGAGACGTCGGGCTCGGCCCTGGTGCGCAAGACGCTCAAGAGGCTCGCCGACGGCGGCATCTCGGTCCTGTCGGGCAAGACGGGCGGCACGACGCAGCAGGACATCCTCGACGCCATAGCCCGCGAGGACGTCCTCTGCATCGAGGCCCTGCAGGAGGTGGCGACGGAGCTCGGCGGCAACCTGGCCGGCATCATCAACGTCTTCAACCCCGAGATGCTCGTCATCGGCGGAGACCTGTCGGTGACGGGCGACTACCTGACGCAGCCCATCCGCATGGGGGTCAAGAAGTTCTCGCTCAACATGGTGAACGAGGACTCGCAGATTGTCACCTCGACCCTGGCCGACAGTGCCGGCCTCGTCGGCGCGTGCCTCATGGCGCGGAGCAAGACCCTGGAGACTCAACATTGACATACCTATAAACTCAGACACATCTATGAGCGACAAAAGAAAGTACGCCCTGGGCCTCGACATAGGCGGGACGAACACCGTCATGGGCGCCGTCGACCCCGACGGAGGCATAGCCTCGACCGTCTCGGTCAAGACCGCCGAATATAAGACCGTCGAGAGCTTCGCCAAGGCCGTGGCGGACATGGCGCGGTGCGTCGCGGCGGGCGTCGGCGGCCCCGGCCGGGTGGTGGCCATGGGCGTGGGGGCACCCGGCGCCAACTACTACCGCGGCACCGTCGAGCACGCCGCCAACCTGGCGTGGGGCCGGGGCGTCGTCCCCCTGGCCGAGATGCTCGGGGGGCTGACGGGCCTGCCCGTGGTGGTCGAGAACGACGCCAACGCGGCGGCCGTGGGCGAGATGCGCTACGGCGCGGCGCGCGGCATGCGCGACTTCGTCGAGGTGACGCTCGGGACGGGCGTGGGCTCGGGCGTCGTGGCGGGCGGGCGCCTGATCCACGGCAGCGACGGGCAGGCCGGCGAGATGGGCCACATGATTGTGCGCCGCGAGGGCGGCAGGGAGTGCGGGTGCGGGCGCCGCGGGTGCCTGGAGACCTACTGCTCGGCCACGGGCGTCGTCCGCACGGCGCGGCAGGCCCTGGGCGAGAGCGGCGCGGGGAGCGCCCTCCGCGCCATCGCCCCCGACGCGCTGACGTCGCTCGACGTCTACAGGGCGGCCGCCGCCGGCGACGCCCTGGCGCAGGGCGTCTTCCGCGCCACGGGCCGGATCATCGGCGAGGCGTGCGCCGAGGTGGCGGCACTGCTCAGCCCCCAGGCCTTCGTCTTCTTCGGCGGCCTGGCCCAGGCCGGCGAGATGCTCCTGGCCCCCCTGCGCGAGGCCTACGAGGCCAACGTCCTGAGCCTCTACGCCGGCAAGGCGCGCTTCCTGGTCAGCGAGCTCGACGGGGCGTCGGCGGCCATCCTGGGGGCCGCCGCCATGGGCTGGGAGCGCGCCGAGGGGAGAGAGTGAGGGCGGCGCCGCAAAGGCCGTCCTACAGCACCGCCCCCCGACCTCCTTTCGAGAGCGGGGGGGGGCGGTTCTTCACCGTCGGCATCTTTCCATTTTATTACGTAAAAAACAGGACAAAAGAATATCTTTGCAAAATGACTCCCATTTAGTTATGAGCATAGCGCAAGAGATACGGACAAAAGTCGGGGGACTCAGACCGGGCCTGGTGTTCTCCGCCTCGGACATCGCCACCTCAGCATGGACGATGGCGTCGGTCGTCAAGACTTTGAACCGTTTGGCACAGAGTGGCGAAATAGAAAAGCTGTCTAAGGGGAAATTCTACAAGCCCCTAAAGACCCGATTTGGCGTGCTGAGGCCAACGACGGAGCAAGTGGCAAAAGATTTCATCGAGAAAAATGGGAAACTAGTCGGATACACGACCGGCAGCTCCGCATACAACGACCTGGGACTCACCACGCAGGTGTCATCGACGATACAGATAGGGGCGAACAAATACCGCCACCCCATCCAAAGGGGTGGCTACACGATTGAGTTCATTGTGCAACGAAACCCCATAACCCACAAGAACATAAACGTCCTCAGAATCCTGGACGCCATGAGGTTCTTCCGGGAGATTCCCGCCACATCGCCCGACGACGCGTGCCGGCGACTGCGGGAGATTGTAAATGGCCTGAGCGCAAGCGAAAAGGCAAAATTGGCAAGTTGCGCCATGAGCTACACGAACTACGTACGCGCGATCTGCGGGGCAATCCTTGAAGACGTTGGGTGCGACGACTCCCTGACATTGGCAATCCGCAAGTCGCTGAACGGCATCACGGAATACAGACTGCCAATCTCCGACTCGGCACTCCCGACAAAACGCAACTGGAGGATAGTATGAACATCCACGAAGACCGCAAGCTGTTCTCCGAGACAATCCACGCGGCATCCGAGACCCTGGGTGTCCACCCTGTTTTCGTAGAGAAAGACTATTGGATAACCCGCTCCTTGAAACTCATGGCGGAAAGCCCGTATGCGCAAATGGCCATTTTCAAGGGAGGGACCTCGTTGTCTAAAGCATACAAGATAGGGAACAGGTTCTCGGAAGACATCGACATAGCAATTCTCGGCGCCGCCGACATGAACGGCAACCAGACCAAAACCATCATGAAGAAGATTGCCAAACAGATGTCGTCGGGCCTGGAAGAGATTGACACTCCCGGAGTGACAAGCAAAGGCTCGCGATACTACAAGGCTGTCTATTCATACCCGCGTCCGCAAGGCATAAAGTCCCCGAGCGCCATAGGCGCCGGGAGGCTGCTTGTTGAAATAAACACCTTTGCCAACCCATACCCTTTCGAGAGGAAGAGCGTGGATTGCTTCATGTACAGATTCCTCTCCGGCATCGGCGAACAGGCGCTGATAGAGAAACACTCTCTGGCGCCATTCATCGTCAACGTGCTAGACAAGAGGCAGACGCTGACCGAAAAAGTAGCCTCGCTGATACGGTTCTCACTCTCACAGCACTGCATACACGACCTGGCATCCAAGATTCGCCATTTCTACGACATATTCTACCTGCTCCAAGACGACGAATGCGCAGAATACCTCCAATCGGGACAATTCAGCGCAGACCTCCATGCGCTACTAGAACACGACAGGGCCTCCATGGACAATCCTGCCGGATGGAACGAGAAGCAACTCGGCACGTCTCCGTTACTCACGGACTTCCCCACCCTGTGGGACAAACTGAGGCGCACGTACACCAAGGAGCTGAGCCAAGTCGCCTATTCATCCGTCCCCGGAGAGACGGACGTGGCAAGGCGCTTCGCGGAGGTCGTCAAGCGGATATAGCTTGCCGTGCTGCGTTTATAGGGGACAAGAAAAGAGGGAGCGCCGCGATTGGCGCCCCCTCCTTTTTCAACCTATAGAGAAAAACGATCAGAGATCAATCTTCTCGTCGGCTATGGTTGCCTTGGCGTCGTCGGGGACCCTGGTCGGAGTGGGCGACGTCGGGTTGTAGTCGTCGACGGAGAGAGCCGGATTTGCCTCGACCTCGCTCTGCGGGATGGGCCACAGGAGCTTGGTGTCGTCGCCACTGAGGACAAAGACATAATCCTTATGGAAGCCGGACCCGCGGCGGTCGATGCCGACGCCGAGACGCATTATGTCGAACCAGCTCATCCCCTCGCCCCAAAGCTCCACTCGGCGCTGACGCCAAATCTCCTCGTGGAGGTCCGCGCCGTCGAACGCATACTGGGGGTCGCGGTACTGCTTGACGAACGAAGTCAGCGTGCCAAGCGCGTCACCACCCGCCATGAGCTCAGCCTCAGCCTTGATCAGGTACATCTCCTCGATTCGCATCAGAGGTACGTCGTTGGCGTTTGTGGAGGTCGTGACGACGCCGTTGTAGGGGCCGAACTTGACAGTGGTGTACGGGGGGTAGTATTCACCGATGGTGACGCCGGTGAACTCTACCCAGGCGTTTTGGTCCTCGGCGGAGAAATGGTCGAACTTTTTGCCGTCGCTCATGTGGCAGGCCTCGCCGTCCTCAGAGAGCCACCACCCCTTGCGTACGTCGGTCGCGGCAATGGAGTTGAAGAGCTTGGTGCTGATTCTCTGACCGCCGAGAGCGAATCCGTAGCCGTAATTGAGCGTTCCGATATGCGAAATCCAATTAATGATGTTGCTGCTGACGACATCGTCGGTCTCGGATATGTCGATGCCCCACATCCAGTTGCCCTCGCTTAGCGACGAGAACGCTGGCCTCGAAGCGTCGGCAATCGAAGAAGGCGCGGCGTCGCTATTCTTGATTGCCGCATCCGCGTCCGCCAGCGCGCCATTCCAATTGCGCGTGACAAGATTGACGCGCGCCCTTAGGCCGTATGCCGTAGCCAAGTCCACAAGGTGCTTGCCGCCGCGGACGGCGCCGCCCGTCTTGGCCTTGGCGAGCAAGTCGACGGCCTTGTCGAGGTCGGAATAGATGAGGTCGTAGACCTCCTGCACCGTCGCGCGCTTGGCGCCATTAGCCGCCACGTCGGCAGAGTTCTCGTCCGTGATAATTGGCACGCAGGGGCTGCTCTCATGCCCGACATAGTTGAACTGATAGAGCTGAGCCAACTGGAAATAGCAGAAAGCGCGGAGGGCGTAGCCCTGCGCCGCACTCAGGAGAAGCTGCGGGTTGTCGCTCGCCGCGTCCATCGAGGCTATTATGTTGTTGGCGCTGAATATGTAGGAATAGAGATTCTGCCACATTATCCGCGAGTTGTCGCTGGATATGGCCCTGTCGCTGAACCGGATCTCACTGGACATCCAGTTGTATCCGGTGACCGTTCCCACGATATCCTCTCCATTGCAGTCTGTGAAAATCATGACAGACGGATAGCCGAAATCGGCATGATGCTGCCCCACGCTGGAGTAGTTGGGCTCATAGGCGGACATTGCAAGGAAAGCGCCGTCCACCGAGGCCGAAGTCTTCGACGCGTCGTTGCTGTATATGTCCGACTTCTGTTCCGCAGTGACAAAGCTGCCCTCCGGCACGGTGTCCATGTCCTCGCACGCGGTGGCGACGGCAAGCACGGCCGCCAGGGGCAAGTATTTATATCTGTTATCCATTTTGTGTCGTCCTCGAAAAAGGTTAGAACGTAATCTTTATGCCGCCCGATATTGAGCGCCCGGCCGTGTAGCGCGAAGTTGTCGCCGAGGTGTAGCTTTGGCGCGGGTCGAGCCCGTCGCGCTTGGACCACAGGGCCAAGTTGTCGGCAGCGAAGTAGACGCGCACGCTCTCCAGGAACAGCCTCTTGGTGAGATCGGCGGGAATCGTGTAGCCGAACGTGACATTGTTGAGAGCCAAATAGTCAGAACTCGTCAAGAACCTCGTCGAAGAGGAGTTGATGTAATAGTTGCCATAATTCATGCGGGGGACGTCGGTCTTGGTGTTGTCGGGCGTCCACGCCTTGCGGATATCGGTGTGCCAATTCCGGCCGGTGTCATCGCCACCGTGCATCAGGTACTGGTAGCCGGAGTCGAAAATCTCGCCACCGAGCTGATAGGAGAAAGCAACAGAAGCGTCGAAGCCGAAGAACTCCAACGACGTGCCGAAGCCGCCATAGACGGTCGGGAGCAGGTCGTCGGTAGCGACCTTGAACTTCTGCGCAGTCTGATAGTCGCTCGTCGTCAGGCGCTCGCCGGTCTTCTCGTCAGTGCCGGCATACCACAGCGGGTCGCCAGTCTTCTCGTCCACTCCGGCCCAATCGACGAGATACATCCTGTACATGCTCTCGCCCTCCTCATAGATGCGGCTCCCGTCGATGAGCTTGCCTCCCAGGTCGGGGTGGAGCTCGTTGATCTCGTTGTGGAGGAACGTGGCGTTGGCGTTGATATCCCAATTGAACGAACCAACATTCAAGACGTTGACATTGACATCGACCTCGAAGCCCGAGTTCGTCATAGACCCGACGTTCATCGGGAACTCAGTGTAGCCGTTGGACGCGGCGACCGGCTTATAGTAGAGCATGTCGGAACTCTTACGCCCGAAATACTCCACGGTGCCCGCCACCTTGTTGCGGAGGAACGCGAAGTCGAGGCCGACGTTCCAGCTCTTGGAGGTCTCCCAAGTGAGGTCGGGGTTGCCCTTGTAGACCAGCACGGCGTCGGAGAACTTGCCGTTGGCGCCAGAGACGTCATACTGGTCCTGCCATGCGTAGTAGGCGTAATCGGCGTTGTCGTCGTTGCCTATGTTGTCATTGCCCTGCTCGCCATAGGAGGCCTTGAGCTTGAGCATATCGACCCACGAGGCGCCGGCCATGAAATTCTCCTTGTTGATGAGCCACCCGGCCGACACGCTCCAGAAGTCGCCCCAACGGTTGTCCTCGGAGAATCGGCTCGAGCTGTCGCGACGATAGGACACGTTGAGGAGATACTTCTCGGCGCAGGCGTAGTTGAGGCGCGCGAAGTAGCCGGCCGTGGCATAGGAGACCTCCTGCCCGTCGACGGTGAAGTCGGTGGTCACATTACCCAGGTAGTAGCTGTCGGGGTTGTAGGTGTTGGCGCCGTAGCCGTCGAGATACCCGTCGCGCATATGGTAGCCGTCATAGCCCACCGTGACGTCGAAGACGTTGTCGTCGGCCACAGTCCAGGAGTAGACGCCGACATACTGCTGGTCGAAAGCGTAGAGCCTAGAGTGCCGCTGCTCGGCGGCGCCGCCCGTCATGGAGGACTGGCCCATGTAGGAGTTCCATAAACGGTTGAACTTGGTGTTGTCGACGAACAGGCTGTACTTGGCGCTCAGCGACAGGCCCGTGATGGGCGTAATCTCCGCCGACACGTTGCCGTTGAAGACGTCCATGTCGTAGACGCGCTTGTCGTAGAGCAGGTCGCCCATGGGGTTCGACATGCTCATGAACTCGCGATCGCAGTTGGTCGACTGGCCATCGCCGTAGTCATATTGCGTGCGGCCGTTCTCGACCTTTATGGAGCCGTCGGCATTGCGGACGTACATGGGGTAGATGGGCGCCATGCTGTTGCAGACAAAGAACGCGTTGCCCGACGAGCTCGTGCTCGTCTGGTTCGACGGGTAGCGGCTGCGCGTGTGGTTGTAGGCCGCGTTGACGCCGACCTTGAGCCACTTCTTGGCCTGATAGTCGACCTTGACGCGGGTCGAGACGCGCTTGAACGCCGAGTTGGGGATAAGGCCCTCGTCGTTGAGGTAGCCGAACGAGAAGAAGTAGTTGAACTTGTCCTGCCCGCCGGAGACCGTGAGGTCGTACTGCTGGCGGCCCTGGGTCTTGAACATCTCGTCCTCCCAATTGTCCGGAGTGTAGAAATACTTGCCGTCGGAGTAGCCGAGCGTGGCTTTGGGGTTGATCTTCCCGTCCGCCCCGATGAGCATCTCCCCCTCGGGCAGGGTGAATACCTGGTATCCAAGATTCGGCACAATGTCGGCATTGGCGTCCGCATGGGCCTCCTCCTTGCTCTCGCCGCTACTCACATAGTCGTTGTAGAGCGCCGTATAGTAGGTCTCCAAATACTCCTGCGGGCTGCGCAAGACGTCGTAGTTCTCAATCTGACGGCTATTGCCGCCCCAACGCCCCTCCAGGGTGATTTTCGCCTCGCCCTGCTTTCCTTTCTTCGTCGTCACCATGACGATGCCGTTGGCGCCGCGCGCGCCATAGAGCGAGGTGGACGCGGCGTCTTTCAGGATCGTGATGCTCTCGACGTCCGTCGTGTTGATGCTCGACAAGTCTCCGTCGAACGGCATGCCGTCGACGACGATGAGCGGGTTCGAGCTAGCGTTGATAGACCCCACGCCGCGGATGCGTATGGACGACGAGACGCCAGGCTGGCCGTTGGAGCTGAGCGTCTGGACGCCGGGCATGACACCCGACAGGGCCTTGGAGACGTCGGACGCCTGACGCTTCTCCAGCGTGGCGGATCCCATCTGCGCGGCGGAGCCGGTGTAGGCGCCCTTGGTGGTCGTCCCGTAAGCCACGACCACCACCTCGCTGACCTCCGTCCGCTCCTCGCTCATTGTGGCGTCGGCCTGGCCGGCTGCAAGGTCGATCTCGGCCGGCACCATGCCGATGAAGGTGGCGGAGAGCTTGGGCGAGCCGTCGACGGTGATGGTGTAGCGGCCGTCGATGTCGGTCACGACGCCGTTGGTCGTGCCGGGCACCATGACGGCGACGCCCGGCAGCGGGTTGCCGGCCTGGTCGCGGATGGTGCCGCTGACGGTGCGCTGCTGCGCGGCCGCCAGGGCCGAGCTGAGCGCGAGCGCCAGCAATAGCAATAAGTGTTTCATCTCGTTGAAAGTTTACAGTTGCATTTCGATAAGTAGAGGTTGTGGCGCATTGGCCGACGGGCAGCCCCGGGGCCCGTCTGGCCGCAAAGTTAACGAACACGGCCAAACTCCAACCTAAAGAGCTGTTAAACTTTCATTCGGGAGCCGCCCGGCGGGGCAAAATTACGGTTTTCACCTAAGCCCGCGGGCGCGGCGCGCCACCCCCCGCGTGCCCATTTGTGGCGGCAAACGGCGCGCGCGCCCCGAAATGTGAAGATATTGAGCTAAATTTGAGTGATGAAACTGAAGCACAAGGAGACGACCGCGCTCCTCGCCGTGTCGCTGGCGGGGCTGTCCCTGTGCGGCGTGTGCGGCGAGATGGTCGAGCCCATGGGACGCGCCTACGGCAAGGTCTTCGCCCAGACGGGCGGCATGCCCGAATGGCACTACGGCCTCGTCTGCCTCGCCTACGCCCTCGCGGCCCTGCTCGCCGCCGCCGCGTCGCGCCGCCTGGGCCCGCGCTCGGGGCTGCTCGTGGGGCTGGGCCTCTTCGCCGGGGGCGCGCTGAGCCACCTGCCCGCCTCGCAGATTGGCTCCCCAGGGCCGTTCGTGGCGGGCCTGTGCGTCATGATGTGCGGGCTGTCGTTCGTCGAGACCTCCGCCACGCCCATCGTCATGACCCTCGGCGACCGCCGCCGCGTCCTGCACCGGCTCTTCGTGGCCCGGACGTTCGACGTCGGCGGGTGGTTCGTCGGCTACACCATCGTGACGCTCTTCGTGGAGCGGCGCGTCTTCGCGCCCGCCGGGGCGGCCCCGGCCGCGGACCCGCTCCACGGCGCCGAGGCCGGCGGGCCGGGGCTGCTTGCCGTGGCCACGCCCTACGTGTGGCTCGGCGCCGCGGGGTGCGCCATGGCCGTGGCCGTGGCCATGATGGAGATGCGCGACACCCGCCCCGACGCCCCGCTCCGCCACACCGGCGGCGCCCTGCTCCGCGGCATGGCCCGCGACCGCACCTTTGTGGCGGCGGCGGCGTGCCTCTTCGTCTACACCCTGGCGCAGCGGCTCTGCTGGGCCAGCATCGTGAGCCACGGCGCGGCGGCCACGGCCGAGAGCCACGAGGGCATGACGGCGGCCATGGCGCGCGACGACGCGCGGGGCTTCCTCGTGGCGGGGATGGCCGTCTTCGCCGCCGGGCGCGTGGCGGGCTCGCTCCTGACGGGCCGGGGCCGGCTTCGCCCCCTGCCCACTCTCGCCGCGGCGGGCGCGGCGGCCACGCTCCTGACCCTGGCCGGGGCGCTGACGCCGAGCCGCGTCGGGATGTGGCTCATGGTCGTCGTGTCGGGGTGCATCTCGGTCATGCAGCCCATAATATTCCACATCGGCACCAGCCACATGGACAGCGAGACGCTCCGCGTCGGCGTGGCGGGCCTCGTGGTGGCCTCGACGGCGGGACTGAGCGTGAGCAACAGCGGGTGGGGCGCGGGCGACGAGCCCGGCGGGCAGATGGCTGTGGCGGCCGCGGCCTTCGCCCTCATTACGGCCTTCGCCCTGTGGCAGACAGGCAAGAAGATTCTGAGACCAATGCCGCCCGCCCCCCCCGGAGAGGCCGCGGCGGCGCGAAACGACAGCAAATGGAAACCGACGAGAACATAGAGCAAGAAGAGGACTACCAGCAGGCGTTCAGCCGCGGAGCCTTGGAGTTCGCCACCGTGGCGAGGGAGTATTGCGTCTTCGCCGAGAACGCGGGGCGCTATGCCAAGGCGGACTACCTGCGCGTGGCGAGCCGCCTCCTGCCCCTGCTCTACATGAAGGCCTCCCTGCTCCCCGAAACCCGGCGCGCCTCGGACGACGACCTGCCGGAGATTGTGGACTACGAGACCTACGAGAGCGTCCGGCGCGGCGTCCGCGCGCGGCTGACGAGCCACGACGACTACCTCACGGCGCAGAAGGAGGACTTCCGCCTCAGCGAGACGCCAATAGCCGCCAGCATCTCGGAAGACATGGCGGACATCTACCAGGACGTCCGCAACTTCTGCGAGCAGTATCACAGCGGCGACAACGCCGTCATGAACGACGCCCTGGCCCTGGTGGCCGACAAGTTCCGCTCCTACTGGGGGCAGAGGGCGTGCGACGCCCTGGGGGCCATCCACGCCGCCCTCTACGGCGGCGACGACCTGGCCGACGAGGCCCCGGCCCCCGACGGCGACGAGCCCGACGACGACGTCGCGGGGCCCGACGCGGCGGGGCCCGACGGCGGGACGCCCTACTTCCTGCGCCAGGCGGGCATGAGGCTCGTGGACAACAAGAAGAGAAGATGAAAGTAACGAACGAGGAGATAGACCTCCTGGAGCTGTGCCAATATGACCAGGAGATAGCCCTCGTCGACAAGGCGGCCGACATCGACGCCGCCATCGACGAGATGAGGCTCCAGCCGGCTCTCGGCTTCGACACCGAGACGCGCCCGGCCTTCACCCGCGGGTGCAACTACAAGGTGGCCCTGCTCCAGCTCTCGGGGCCCCGCAAGACGTGGCTCATCCGCCTGTGCAAGACGGGCCTGACGGAGAGCCTGGCCCGCTTCCTGGAAGACGCCTCCATCGTCAAGCCCGGCCTGGCCATCCGCGACGACCTGCGCGGCCTGCGCCGGCTGAGGCCGTTCACGCCCGGGGGCTTCGTCGACCTGCAGAGCATGGCCACGGCCCGCGGCATCGAGGACCTGAGCCTCAAGAAGATGGCCGCCCACGTCCTGGGCGTGAGGGTCTCGAAGCGCCAGCGGCTGACCAACTGGGAGAGCGACACCCTGACCCAGGGCCAGATGACCTACGCCGCCACAGACTCGTGGGTCTCGCTGCGCCTCTACGAGGCGCTGACAGCCGGCGTCGTCGAGAGCCCCCTCGTGGCCGAGGCCCGCAGGCGCCTGGCCGAGAGGGGCGGCGAGCCACAACCCGCACACACAGACAAAGCATGATAGAACTGAAACAGGGCAAAGAGCAGAGCCTCATGCGCCGCCACCCCTGGGTCTTCTCCGGGGCCATAGCGCGCATGGACGACGCCGAAGAGGGCGAAGTGGTGGACATCGTCTCGGCCGACGGCCGCTTCCTGGCCCGGGGGCACTACCAGGTCGGGTCCATCGCCGTGCGCGTCCTGACGTTCGACGAGGGCGAGACGGTGGACCAGGACTTCTACACCCGCCGCATAGGCCAGGCCTACGGGCTGCGCCGCGACGCCGGCCTGGTCGGCAACCCGCAGACCACGGCCTACAGGCTCGTCTTCGGCGAGGGCGACTGGCTCCCGGGGCTGGTCGTGGACGTCTACGGCTCGACGGCCGTCGTCCAGATGCACTCCGTCGGGATGTGGCGCGACCAGGCCCTCATCGTCCGCGCCCTGCGCGAGACCATGGGCGACGGCCTCGCCGCCATATACAACAAGAGCGAGGGCACACTGCCCTACAAGGCGGGCCTCAACCCCGTCAACAGCTACGTCTTCGGCCGCGCCGACATCAAAGAGGCCCGCGAGAACGGGATGCTCTTCACCCCCGACTGGGAGAAAGGCCAGAAGACGGGCTTCTTCGTCGACCAGCGCGAGAACCGCCTCCTGCTTGAGCGCTACAGCCGCGGGCGGCGCGTCTGCAACCTGTTCTGCTACACCGGCGGCTTCTCGCTCTTCGCCCTCCGCGGCGGGGCCGAGCTCGTCCACTCGGTGGACAGCTCGGAGCGCGCCATAGAGCTGACGCGGCAGAACGTGGAGCGCAACTTCCCCGGCTGCGGGCGCCACGAGGCCTTTGCCGAAGACGCGTTCCGATACATGGAGCGGGCCGAGCAGAAATATGACCTCATAGTCCTCGACCCGCCGGCCTTCGCCAAGCACGTCAACGTCCTCCGCAACGCCATCAAGGGCTACCGCCGCCTCAACGCCAAGGCCATGCAGGTCATCGAGCCGGGCGGGCTGCTCTTCACGTTCTCGTGCTCGCAGGTGGTGAGCAAGGAGGAGTTCCGCACGATGGTCTTCTCGGCGGCGGCGCAGGCGGGGCGCCGCGCGGCCATCCTCCACCAGCTGACCCAGCCCGCCGACCACCCCGTCAACATATACCACCCCGAGGGGGAGTACCTCAAGGGGCTGGTCCTGAAAATATACTAACAAAGAGAGATGCAATTCTACGACTTCGACTTCACCGACGAGCTCCTGGACAGCCTCGACGCCATGCGCTTCAGCGAGCCGACCCCCATACAGGAGCAGGCCATCCCGGTCATCACCGAGGGCCGCGACCTCATAGCCTGCGCCCAGACCGGGACGGGCAAGACGGCGGCCTACCTGCTGCCCATCATCGACGACATTGTCCGCAACCCCGCCGACGGCGTGGACACCCTGGTCCTCGTCCCGACCCGCGAGCTGGCCATACAGATAGACCAGCAGATGAGCGGCTTCGGATATTTCGTCAGCGTCTCGTCGACGGCCATATACGGGGGCAACGACAGCGGCGAGTGGAGCCGACAGCGCACGGCGCTGAGCGAGGGCGCCGACATCGTCATCGCCACGCCCGGCCGGATGCTCCAGCACATCAGCATGGGCTACGTCGACTTCAGCCACGTCCGCCACCTCGTCCTCGACGAGGCCGACCGGATGCTAGACATGGGCTTCTACGACGACATCATGCAGGTCGTCAAGCTCCTGCCCGTCGAGACGCGCCAGACGCTGATGTTCTCGGCCACCATGCCGCCCAAAATCCGCGACCTGGCCAAGACAATCCTCCGCGACCCCGCCGAGATCTCCATCGCCATAGCCAAGCCCGCCGAGGGCATCCGCCAGGCCGCCTACCCCGTCTACGAGACGCAGAAAGGGCGCCTGGTGATGGAGATCCTCCGGCAGCACGAGGGGATGAGCACCATCATCTTCGGCTCGCGCAAGCAGAGCGTCAAGGAGCTGGGCCACGCCCTGCGCCACAACCGCTTCAACGCCGGCGTCATCCACTCCGACCTGGAGCAGAGCGAGCGCGAGGAGGTGCTCCGACAGTTCCGCAACCGCAACATAGAGGTCCTCGTCGCCACCGACATCATCGCCCGCGGCATAGACATCCCCGACGTCGACGTCGTGGTGAACTTCGACGTCCCCCGCGACGCCGAGGACTACGTCCACCGCATAGGCCGCACGGCGCGCGCGCAGAGCAAGGGCGAGGCGTTCACCCTCATCGTCCCCGACGAGATGACGGCCTTCGGCCGCATAGAGAAGCTCATAGAGCAGACGGTGGAGAAACTGCCACTGCCCGACGGCCTGGGCGAGCAGCCCGAATATGACCCCAACCTGCGCTCCCGCGGCCCCCGCGGCGGCAAAGGCGCCCCCCGCGCCCAGCAGGGGCGCCAAGGCGGCAAGGGCCAAGGCCAGGGCGGAGGAGACCGGCGCAAGGAGCAGCGCAAACAGCGCCCCGCCAAGCCCGCGCAGCAGCAGGACAACGCCGCGCGGCCCGAACAGCCTCAACAGCAGCCCGCCGCGCAACAGGGCGAGACGCAGCGCAAGAAACGCCACAAACGCCACACGCGCAAGCCGCAAGGCGGCGAAGCCGGGCAGGGCGGAGGAGAAGTCCGGCAAGAGCAGGGCGGAGGCGACGAAGCCCCAAAAGAGTAGGAAAGGCGCACAAGCGCAAAGAGACATTCGCACGGGAGGCTCGACGGCAAGGCCGTCGGGCCTCCCCTTTTTCACGCCGCCAAGAGCCGCGCGCCCCTCACTGGAACGAGACGCTGAGCAGGGCCGCCGCCGACACGCCCCCCGCGGCGCACGACACCCGGCAGCCGACGCTGACGGGATAGGGCAGCAGGAGCCACCGCGTCTCGGCCCAAAGCTCCACCGACGCCGAGGCGCGCCCCGAAGTGGAGTAGACCGACATCCCGTTCCACAGCCGGTCGAGGCCATAGTCGCCAATGAGCCTCATGTTGACGCGCTTGACGTAGGCCACGGGGCCCCACTGCCAGTCGGGGTTGACAAGGGGCAAGGCGTAGGCCACACGGAACAAGGCCGACGTCTCGGCCGAGCGACGCCCTAGCCCATAGGGCGACGCTATGCGGCTCGCCACACTGCGGCGATAGGAGAGGCCCGACGACGACGAGACGACAGAGCCGAAGAGCACCCGCTGGGCGGCCACGGAGAGCGTCAGCTGGTGATGCCGCCCGAAGCCCGGCAGATAGCCCGCGAGGGAGCCGTAGAGCAGGCCGCCGTAGTCGCCCTCCCACGGGGCCGCGTCGCAGAGCAGGCTGAGAGCCACGCCGCCGCGGCTGCCGACGTCGCGCTCGGCCGCCCGGCGGCGGATGTGCGCCGAGAGGCCATAGGTGGCGCAGAGGTACTTGCTGTCGGGGGTGGTCTGGGCGTAGGCGCGCAAGGGCTCGTCGCCGTCCAGGGGCGTCAGGACCACGAGGCGGCGCACGCCCGTGGCCCTCTCGCGGCGGAAAGAGGCGTAGGGCGTCAGGGCGCGGAGCCATGCGCCGGAGTTGCGCGTCAGCGGCAGCGACGCCGAGAAAGCAAGGTTCGAGAGATAGCTGCGGTCGTCCACAGTGAGCGTGGCGCGCACCTCGCCCCGGCCGCCCGCCGACGGGTCGGCGACGACATATTGCGCCCTCTGGCGGTAGTCGGCGTAGCCCCACTTGCCCGAGAACGACAGCCGGGGCCACAGCCAGTCCCACGTGGCGGTGGCGAAAAGCCGCCCGTCGTCGGCGTCGGGCGACAAGTCCACACCCGCCTGGAGCGACACCGTGCCGTGGATGTCCTGGCTCGCCACGCTGACGCCGGGGCGCACGGTCTGCGCGCCGGCATCGACCACGGCCGGCCCCCAGCTGTGGACATTGGGGAGCAAGTGGAGGCGCATGGGGCCCACCCGCCGCATGCCGCCGCGCACGGCGGTGTCGGCGGGAAGCGCGAACGCCCCGCCGCGCTCGACGCCGCACAGCGCCGTGTCGAGCCGCCCCGCCACGGCGACACCGTAGCCCTCGGCCCCATAGAGGCTCACGGCAAGCCCCGAGCCGAGCCACACGGGGCAACGCGCGCCGTGGCGCGCCACGAGCCGCCGACGGACCTCGCCGCCGCCGAGAGAGAGAGAGTAGACGTCGGAATATCCGCACGAGTCGGCGGCGAAGAAAAGCTCGCCGGCCCCCGGCGCCAGGTCGCGCAAGCCGCGGAACGACGGCTCGACAAGCGTACGCATCCCTCCCCCACGGGCGGAGAGGCTCACCACGCCGCGCCCCCAGTCCGTCACGACGACGGCCGCCAAGGTGTCCGCCGAGAGCCACACGACCTCCGGCACCTGCCACCCCACGGGCATCCGCACGACGGCCGCCAACACACCGCCCCACCGCCCGACGACGACGGAGTGCGCCATGTCGCGCCCCGACATCACGGCGGCGAGGCGCCCCCCATCGGGGCTCACCGCCGGGCTGTGGTAGTCGCCGCCGCGCGTAAGCCGCCATCGGCGCCCGTCGGTGAGGCACGCCGCCATGAGGCAGTTCTCCGACGCATTGGCCCAGCGGCCGTGCTGACGCCGCTCGCTCCACACGATGGTGTCGCCACAAAGGGCGAACCGCTCCTCGTTGCGCGCCGACGGGACTATGGAGCGCAACTCCCTCCCCCGGGCGTCGAAAACCGCGAAGTGGCTCAACCAGCTGGGCGAGACGACATAGGCCACCCACTTGTCGCCCCACGGGCGGGGGTGGAGAACCTCCTCGTAGTCGGAGCGCGGCCGCCACAGGAGCTCCGCCGCCGTCGCCCCGCGCACGGCCGCCTCGGCCCTCCAGCGGTCGAGACTGCGGCGCATGGACCACTCGTAGAGAGCCATGGGGCGCATCCCGGCCTGGCGGCGCAAGGAGCGGGCGAAAGGCACGAAAGTGAACGGCTTGCGCCCCACGGCCTCGAAAGCCCTGCCCCACACGGCGTTGCCCAAAGAGTCCGACACGGCGTCGACGACGTTGTAGCCCATGTGGTAGAAGTCGGGCAGCCGCCAGGCGTAGGAGCCGAAATAGGCCTGCGAATAGGTCGGCACGCCGCGCTCCAGGGCTTGCGCCCTCATCTGCTGCAGGAACAGCGCGTTGCGCCCCCGCCCGCCGGGAGTGTGGTTCGTCTCGGCCCATACGGCGTCGCCCTCCAGGGCCCACCGCGGGGCGAAAAGGCCCAGGACGAGGCCCACCGACTGCTCGCCAAAGAGCGCATAGAGGCCGCGCGAGAAGCCCGTCACGACGCTTTGCGTCTGGACCACGTGGCGGTACTCGTGCGTCATGAGGTGGCGCACCCACGGCACGCAGTCGTCGTCGCCAATGTCGTAGGCATACGCCTCGAGCCTCTTGGGCGCCCAGGAGACCAGGCCGTTGGAATATGCCGCGCGGGAGTGCGTCACGACCGAGACGGGGCGCCGGCGCACCGGGGCCGGGAAATCGGCATAGAGGCGCGGCGCCACCCGGCTAAGCTCCGCACCGGCGAGAGCAGCCCAACGCCGCGCCGCCGTGTCGGCATAGACGCTCCACAAGGGCCCGTCCACGCGCCCCCAGCGCACGGAGAGCGGGTCGGCCCCCGTCGAGTAGTACTGCCCCCGGGCGGCGGCGCACACCGACGCGGCAAGGCAAAACAGAAGCCACCGGCGGGACATATGGCGCTAGGCGTCGCCGCCAGGCGCGTCGGCAAAAGCCGACTTCACGAGCCGGAGGTAGACATAGACCCACAGGAGATTCCACAGCACGAAAGCCAGCGAGGCCGAGAAGCCAAAGGCAATCACGAAAAGGCCGGCAGTCCCGACCTGCGCCGCCGCATAGAAATGGAAGCCGGGACGCCTGTGGGCGAGAAGCATGGCAAGCCCGCCAAGCTCCAAGAGGTTGAAAAGGGCGTAGAAATTCCCAAGCCGGGCCAGGGCGAAGACGCCATCGACGACCTCCGGCGTAGCCATCTGCTGACGCGAGAGGGCATCGAGAATCTCCGAGCGGGGCATCTGCGCAATGACGGAGAGGCTCATCCCATAGAGAATGCCGAGAAGCGAGGCGGCAATGCTCATCACGGCCACGACCGTCAAGGCGTTTGCGCTAGTTTTCATATAAATCTTTTTTCGTCTGTGCGAATATAGGGAAAAAGGGCGTGGGAGACGGGCAGCCGGACGGGCAGCGTCTCAAAATCGGCTCTCTATGGCGGATTTCCCGCCTCGTGACGTGGTTCGCGCACCAATTCATGCCGAGATTCCAGAACAGAACAAAGCACAAATAAATATTTAATATATAGCCACACGATAAACACCGCAAAACCGCTTATTTCCAACTCATTAAACACTGACACGCCGTGCCAATAATTTGATTCCCGAAAAATTTGCATGTCTAACTCAAAACACACATCTTCGCGACCATAACATATATTTATAGCGATGAGAAAGTATCAACTCTCTCTTGGCGGCCTGTTCGACTCCTTCCCCTTGATGCCGTCAACGCCAACCGAAACCATAAAAGAGACCCTGGGCTCCCTCAACTTTGGGATAGGGGTCGACTTGGACTACACGGCCGAGCACAACAACCCAAAGGTGGCGGCCGTGACCACACCGCCGAAGCCCCACGTCCGGATCATGGGCTACCACAGGGCCCGCTACGTCAACAGACGCAACATCCACATGGTCTGCCCGCACTTCTTCGAGGACGACCGGCGGTTTGAGGTCGTGTGGCGGCAGGCTCGCCGGCACCTGGAGCTGCTTCGGCGGTACGACAGCGTCGTGGGCCCCGACTTCTCAATCCTCACCAACCTCCCCAAGCCGGAAAAGGCTGCCAGGTCGTACAGGATAAAGTTCCTAACGGCCTGGTGGCAGCGCGAGGGACTGACCGTCTACCCCAACGTGGCATGGGCGGACAAGGCATCATACGACTACTGCTTCGACGGCTACCCGACGGGCTCCGTCATAGCGATAAACAGCACCGGCATAGGGCGCGACCGCCGCTCGAAAGTGTGCTGGATGGACGGGTACAACGAGGCCCTGGCGCGCCTAAGGCCCATCCACATAATCAGGTATGGCGCCAAGCAGGACGGCGAAGACGAGAGCATAAGCACATATCTGAGAAACGACAACTACAACGCGACTCATGGGCAGTGACGGCCCGCATTTCGACTCCCATACGGCAACGAAACATATTAATCTTAACAATAGACACAAATGGACAAGAACAAGGTCTTGATTAAGGAGTTCTGGAGAAAGGGAGAAGACCTGACCGCCGGCCAGCTCGGATGGCAAAGATTGGAAAAAGAAGAGGCGCGCTCGCTTGTCTCGAAAGAGATTTTCGAGTTCGAGGTGGTGGAGGTGGGGTGGAACATGTCGTTCTACTACCTCGACAACGACACGTTCTACGGCATCCACAGGGAGCGATTCCCCATAGAGGTCAAGATCCTGCCGCGCAACCGGACGATACCTTACCTCAACAGCCAATGCAAGTGCGACACACACATGGACGGCGATGTCATCGCATCGTTCGACGACGAGCATGACATATGGAACAACCTCAAGATTGACGGCAAGTCGCTGGAGGAGGTCCTCGAGCGGTCGGTTATAATCGTACTAAACTGAACGCACATGGGAAGCAACGGCGCATATTGCAAACTCTATGACGGGGTGCCGGGCGAGAGACGCACGCACACCGACACGCAACTCAGGGTTGGCGGACACAAGGTGCTTGTCTTCAAAGAAAACGTCAAGCACGACAAGGGAACAGTGACCTCGAACTCGCGAAGCCCGACCTACCTGTTCGCAGCAGTGAAAAAAGACGGCACAATAGTGATAAGCAGCATCGGGCGGTTCGACAACCACGAGATTGTCGAGTCCGTAGACCTCAAATTCGACACCGAATGGAACGTCCTGCCATATGGAGCGAAAGGCTCGCACTCACACAAGTGGGGCTACCTGCCGTCGGGAGCTATTGGCAGGGTCAGCCACGACAAGAAGAACGAGTTCCCCATCCCCGACGAATACAATGGGCTGATAGAGAAGATTGTTGAATTCAATAAATGCAGACACAAATGGACAAGAACAAGGTCTTGATTGAGAACT
>CAZHOT010000013.1:8453-95939 GCA_964534235.1 uncultured Marinilabiliaceae bacterium | reverse complement strand
TTCCCGGAAGCGGGTGCAAAGGTACAAACAATTGACAATTGGCAATTGGCAATTGACAATTTATTGGGGGGATTTCGGGTATTTGGAATGGCTCTAGACGGGCGCACGCATTACATACATTGATTAAATGGGGGGCTTTTTTTTGGGGGGGGGGCTTTGGGCTTATGGGGGAGCCCTAGGGCTCACGCCCTAGGCTGACGTATGTCGCCCCATTGGGGCTAGGAACCCCGGGGAGGGGGATTGGGAGAGAGGTGAGCGCACACACAGAGGGGGGGGCTTTATTTTAGGGAGGAGGGCATGGGGCGGGTGGAGGTTATGGATTGAAATTGGGATTTGGGGCGGGCGGCGATTTTGAAAGGAGAGAGGGGGCTGAGGGCGACGGCGGGATTCATGGACGGGTTCGACAGGGGAAATATTTTATCCAATATTGACGCGGTTTAGAAATTTTGAGGTATCTTAGAGCCGCCAATAATAAACATTCTACAGGATGGACAGACAAACAAACCCACAAATGATGCCCACATGACGGAATGCGATGGAGATTTACGGCAATCGACAATCTGCATCGCCCATACCCTGCAACCAATACAAGCATTAACAAACTAAACACAGCCTATGATTAAGATTTTAACACAGGGGGGGGGGGTACGAATTCTCCTCCCGATATGGCTAGCCCTGTGGGCGTTCGCCGTCCCCGCCTTGGCCCAACAGGCGCTTCGGGGCAAGGTGGTGGACGCGAAGGGGGAGCCCTTGGCCGGCGTCTCGGTGGTCGTGAAAGGCACCGTGACGGGAACCGTCACCGACATTGACGGCAACTACACATTGACACCCCAGGTGGGAGAGACCGTGGTATTCTCGTTCATAGGGTTCAAGAACCAGGAGCACGTCTTCAACGGCACGCCGATAGACGTGACGCTGGAGGAGGCGGCTCACGACCTCGACGAGCTCGTCGTCGTGGGCTACGGCGCCACGGCGAAGCGCGACCTTACGGGCGCCGTGAGCCAGGTGACGATGGACGAGGTGCTGGGCGACCGCCCTGTCATCAACGCGGCGGCGGCCCTGCAGGGCGCCATGCCGGGCCTGATGGTCTCTGGGGGCTCGGGGCCGGGTCAGGGCAAGAGCTTCCAGATCCGCGGCACGCTGAGCATCAACGGTGGGTCTCCGCTGGTCCTCATAGACAACGTGGAGGGCGACCTGAGCGCCTTGAACCCCGACGACATCGAGAGCGTGACGGTCTTGAAAGACGCCGCCTCGTCGGCCATATACGGGGCCCGCGCGGCGGGCGGCGTCATCCTGATCACGACGAAGCGGCCGAAGAGCGACGCCCGCTTCAGCGTGACCTACAGCATCAGCCGCGGATGGGAGAGGAGCATAGGCCGGCCGAAGCAGGCGTCGCTGTCGGACTACATTGCCGCCTACGAGGAGGCCGGCTACTCAGGCCAATATTGGGCCGGCGACGGCCAAATCGGCACGTGGAAGGAGCTCCTGGAGCAATATAAGGCGGGGACCCTGCAGGGCGTCGGTGACAACGGCATCTACCGCCACAGCGACGGCCACGTCTACTACCTCAAGGAGGGCGACCCCCAAGGCAACGCACTGGGCACCGGCGAGCTGTGGAACCACAACCTGTCGGCGGAGGGCGGGACAGACAAGCTCCGCTTCCGCACCTCCGGCAACTTGAGCAAGGAGGACGGGCCGATGGTGACGGACAAAGACAAATATACGCGCAAGGCCATCTCGGCCTACGTCTCGGCGGACGTGACGGACTGGTACACCCAGGAGGTGACGATGCGCTACTCGGACACGAAGCAGACGGCGGCGGCGAGCCTGATCCGCGACCCCTACGCGACGCGTCTGATAAGCTGGTACCCGGAGGGCTACATGCCGGGGAGCATCTTGCGCCGCACGGAAGACCTCATCATAGACTCGCCGAAGAACGCCCTGGAGGTGGCGCCGGTCTCGACGACCCGCAACTCGCGCCCCCGCATCCAGCTGAAGGCCACCTTGAAGCCCTTGAAGAATTGGGACATAGTGGGCGAATACAGCTTCGACCGCAACGACTACCGGTATGAGTACTACTCGGGCGTGATGCAGTATGCCGACGTCCAGCTGGCGGTGAAGAACCAGCCGACGACGGGGTTGGACACCTACACGATAAACCAGTCGACGACAAAATATAACGCCGCGAACATCTACTCGACCTACAGCCTGGAGCTGGAGCGCCACAAGGCGAGCCTCATGCTGGGCTACAACCAGGAGAAGTCGTGGTATGGCTACCTCAACGCCTCGATTGACGAGCAGGCGGTGCGGACCGTCCCGAGCTTCGAGGGCGGGACGGGTGACAAGCGCCTGGCGGACGGATATACGGAATATGCCATCCGCGCCGGGTTCGGGCGCCTAAGCTACAGCTTCGACGACAAGTATCTGCTGACGGTCAACGCCCGCTACGACGGCAGCAGCAAGTTCCCGAAGTCGGAGCGCTTCGGCTTCTTCCCAAGTGTGAGCGCCGGATGGCGCCTGGGGCAGGAGGGCTTCATGGAGTGGAGCCGCTCGGTCTTGGACGACATCAAAATCCGCGGCAGCTACGGCTCGATAGGCAACCAGAACATCAGTCCCTACGGCTTCGTGAGCCAGATGGGCGTGAGCCAGGGAACGACGTGGCTGAGCGGCGACGAACGCGTGAGCATGATAAGCGTGCCGGGGCTGGTCCGCGCCAACTACACGTGGGAGACGGTGAAGACGCTGGACATAGGCTTCGACCTTTACATGCTGGGCAACCGTCTGAGCGCGACCTTCGACTGGTATCGGCGGACGACGGAGGGCATGCTGGCGAGCGGCGTGGAGCTTCCGTCGGTGGTCGGGGCCTCTGCGCCGACGCAGAACGTGGCGGACATGCGGACGGACGGATGGGAGCTGGCCGTGACGTGGCGCGACAGGGTTGGCGACTGGAACTACTCCGTGAGCCTCAACGTCTACGACCACATGAGCGAGATCTTGAAGTACAACAACGAGAGCGGCAACATAGGCACTCGCTACAAGGGCCAGAAGCTGAACGAGATATGGGGCTACGAGAGCGACGGCTTCTACAGCCGCGACGACTTCGACCTGACGGAAGTGACGAGCAGCAGCGGCCCCTGGACACTGAAAGAGGGCGTGACGTCCATCCAGGGCGTGAACCCTCAGCCCGGCGACGAGAAGTTCAAAGACCTGAACGGCGACGGCACGATCAACACCGGCACGAACACCCTCTCCGACCCCGGAGACCGCAAGATTATCGGCAACAGCACCAGCCGCTTCCAATATGGCGCGAACCTGAGCGTGGGATGGAAGGGCCTGGACCTGAGCGCCATGCTCCAGGGCGTCGGCAAGCGCGACGTACTCCTAGGCGGAGCGTCCCTGTTCCCCTTTGGCGGCGCCACCGACGGCATGTTCTTCCCGATATACTACAACCAGACGGACTATTGGCGCGCACGGAGCTACGACCGCGCGAGCGAGGACTTCATGGTGCCGGTGAACCCTGACGCCAAGCTGTTCCGCGTGTATGGCGGGATGGGCAACGCGGCGTCCAACACCCGGACGAGCACCAAATATTTGCAGAGCGGGGCCTACATGCGCATCAAGAACGTGACGCTCTCCTACACGTTCCCCTCCGCCCTCCTGGCTCCCATCTACGTGAACAACCTGCGCGTCTACGTCTCTTGCGAGAACCTGGCGACATTCACCTCGTTGCCCAAGGGCTACGACCCGGAGAGCCTGGCATGGTCTTACCCGTTCTACCGCACGGTGTCGGTCGGCGCCAGCATCACATTCTAAAAAAGCGAGACGATGAAAAAGACAAGATATATGGCACTGGGGGCCGCGGCGCTGTCGCTAGTGGCGGCCTCGTGCAACGACGACTACTTGGAACTGTATCCGAAGACGACGATGACGGAGCAGAACGCGTTCCGGACATACGACAACTACCGCGCCTTTGCCTACAACCTCTACTCGATGTTCGTCGACAGCCGGATATACACGAACTTCAGCGACAACAGCTACTACCAGGGGGGGCAGTGGGCCAGCGACTTCTATGCCGGCATCATGACCACCCGCGAAGACAGCCGCAACCCCTACGCCTATGGCGGCATAACGAGCACTACGAGCTCGAGCAACTGGGACTTCTCTTATGTCCGCACGGCCAACATCATGCTGAGCCACCTGGACGACGGCGTCCTGACCCCGGCCGAGAAAGCCCACTGGAGGGCCGTCGCCTACTTCTTCCGCGCGTTCTGGTATATGGAGCTTGTGGCGAAATATGGCGACGTGCCGTGGGTCAACACCGTCTTGAACGACGCCAGCCCCGAGGCCTACGGCCCCCGGACGCCGCGCGCGGAGGTGGCGGACAGCATTGTGGCGAACCTGGAGTGGGCGGCGGCGAACCTGGGCGACACGAGCCGCGACGGGGACAACGCCTTGAGCGCCAACGCCATCAAGGCCGCGTTGAGCCGCTTCCTGCTCCGCGAGGGGACGTGGGCAAAATATCACGGTCAGGGCGAGCGCCGGGCGTTCCTGGAGAAGTGCAAGAGCGTCTCGCAGGAGCTGATGAACGCCTACCCCACCCTGCACAAGGGCAACGGCAACAACAAATATCCGGGCGCAGGGTATGACGAGGTGATGACGAGCAAGAGCCTACGTGGCGTGGCTGGCGTCATCATGCACAAGCAGTATCTCGACCCCCTGCTCCGCCACCGATGGAGCGACCTCATCCACGTCGAGGCGCACAGAGCCGACGCCCCTCAGGCCACGGTGGACATGTTCCTGATGAAGAACGGCCGGCCAATAGGCAACACGGGCAGCGGCTTCAAGGGCGGCAAGGGCAAAGACCTGTGGGACTACTATGAGGACCGCGACCCGCGCCTGCACGTCAACTTCTGCCCCCCGGCGCAGGCCAACGCCAACAAGACGTTCACCAACCCCGACAACGTGACGACGTTCCTCAAGTGGACATTTTGGAAAGCCGGCGACACTCTCAACTACAACCGCAACAACCCTGTCAAAATCATCACGGAGGATGAGGCCAAGAAGTTCCGCAAGTATATCGACTACTTCGGTCCGAACATCCGCTGCGACAACGGCGACAACGAAGACGAGAGCATCGGCGTGAAGCGCCTGCCGGGGCACAACTGGGGCGGCACCATGAGCCACTCCTCGCCGAACATCACGAGGTATTGCCAGACTGACAACTACATGCGCTGCTGGACGGGCTACTACTTCTGGAAGCACTTCACGATGTGGGAGTCGGGGCGCAACGGCAACTACCAGCAGAGCGACAAGCCCATCTTCTGCATCGAGGAGGTGATGCTGAACTACGCCGAGGCGGCTGCCGAGCTGGGCCCGTTCACCCAGGCCGACGCCGACCTGACGATAAACAAACTGCGCGAGAGGGTCGGCGTGGAGAAGATGACCGTCGGCAGCATCGACGGCAACTGGGACCCCGACCGCGACAAGGGCGACGCGGCATGGATTGCGAGCTACGACGCGCGGACGAAATATGAGGTGGGGCCCGTCTTGTGGGAGATACGTCGCGAGAGGATGGTGGAGCTTATGGGCCAGGGCTTCAGCTTCTACGACGTGAAGCGTTGGCACAAGGCGCCCTACTACACGAACCGCCAGCCGTGCGGGGCGTGGATCACGGCAACGAACGTCCCCTACGGGACGGGGAGCTACACGGGTTCGTTCGTGGACTACGAGGAGATAAAACGGACGGGCTCGGCGGCGGCGCAGTCCAATGGGGTCGGCAGCGGATGGATTGCGACATGGCCGGGGCCCCTGCAGCAGGGGACGGGATGGGATGACACTTTCTACCTGGAGATGGTGCCGCAGGACCAGATAAACCTGAACCCGAACCTGACCCAGAACCCGGGCTACAACGAGAAGTTCGGAATCCAGAGCAACTGACGATTGGCCCACCCCTCGCCCCGGAGGTCCGCCGGGGTGAGCCTCCGCCGCGGGGGCGCGCGCGACACAGCCGCCCCCCGGGCGGCGGAGGCCACGGGCAGAGCAGACAAACCAAAAAACTACAGATATAGACATGAGCAGACATCCGAAGATAGGTATCCGCCCGACGATAGACGGCCGGCAGGGCGGAGTGCGCGAGAGCCTGGAGGAGAAGACGATGGCCCTGGCTCGGGCCGTGGCGGAGCTGATTGGCCAGAACGTGCGGCACGGCGACGGCAGCCCTGTGGAGTGCGTCATAGCCGACGGGACGATAGGCCGCGTGGCGGAGAGCGCGGCGTGCGCCGAGAAGTTCGAGCGCGAGGGCGTCGGCGCCACGATAACAGTGACGTCGTGCTGGTGCTACGGCGCCGAGACCATGGACATGCACCCTCACTGGCCCAAGGCCGTGTGGGGCTTCAACGGGACGGAGCGCCCCGGGGCCGTCTACCTGGCGGCTGTCTTGGCGGGCCACGCCCAAAAGGGCCTGCCGGCGTTCGGCATCTACGGTCGCGACGTGCAGGATCTCGACGACAACAGCATCCCTGCCGACGCGGCGGAGAAGATCCTGCGCTTCGCCCGCGCGGCGGTGGCCGTGGCGACGATGCGCGGGAGGTCGTACCTCTCGATGGGGAGCGTCTCGATGGGCATAGCGGGCTCGATCGTCTCGCCAGACTTCTTCCAGGACTACCTGGGGATGAGGAACGAGAGCGTGGACCTGACGGAGATTGTCCGCCGCATGGAGGAGGGCATATATGACAAGGAGGAGTACGCCCGCGCCCTGGCGTGGACCGAGGCCAAGTGCAAGCCGCGCGAGGGCGACGACTTCAAGAACCGGCCGGAGAAGCGCAAGAGCCGCGAGGCGAAAGACCGCGACTGGGAGTTCGTGGTGAAGATGACGATAATCATGCGCGACCTGATGCGCGGCAACCCGCGCCTGGCGGAGATGGGCTTCAAGGAGGAGTCCCTGGGTCACGACGCCCTGGCGGCCGGATTCCAGGGGCAGCGCCAATGGACCGACTTCTACCCGAACGGCGACTACTCGGAGGCCCTGCTGAACACGTCGTTCGACTGGGACGGCATCCGCGAGGCCTATGTCGTGGCGACGGAGAACGACTCCCTGAACGGCGTCGCGATGCTGATGGGGCACCTGCTGACGTGCCGCGCGCAGATATTCTCCGACGTGCGGACACACTGGAGCCCCGAGGCCGTCCGCCGCGTGACGGGGCAGGAGCTGACGGGCCTGGCCTCCGGGGGCATAATCCACCTCATCAACAGCGGGGCCACGACGCTCGACGGCACGGGCCGGTGCAGCGACGCGGATGGCAACCCGGTGATGAAGCGTCCGTGGGAGATGACGGCGGAGGACGTCGAGGCGTGCCTGGAGGCCACGACCTGGTATCCGGCGGACCGCGACTACTTCCGCGGCGGGGGCTTCTCGTCGAACTTCCTGACGCGCGGCGGCATGCCCGTGACGATGAGCCGCCTCAACCTGGTCAAGGGGCTCGGGCCGGCTCTGCAAATTGCCGAGGGATGGACCGTGGACATAGCGCCGGAAGTCCACTCGAAGCTGAACATGCGCACAGACCCGACGTGGCCTACGACGTGGTTCGTGCCGCGCCTGTGCGACAAGCCGGCGTTCCGCGACGTCTACTCGGTGATGAACAACTGGGGCGCGAACCACGGCGCCATATGCTACGGCCACATCGGGCAAGACCTGGTCACGCTGGCCTCGATGCTCCGCATCCCCGTGTGCATGCACAATGTGGACGAGGACAAGATTTTCCGCCCCGCGGCGTGGAACGCGTTCGGGATGGACAAGGAGGGGGCCGACTACAGGGCATGCGCCAACTATGGGCCGCTGTATAATTAATAATTAAGAATTAAGAATTAAAAATTCTTGGGGGTGCGTGGGTGCGGGATTGTGGGGTTGCGACCGCGGGCTTTGCTGGCCGCATCTATGTATGGGCTGACGCCTCGTGCACCTGCGCGCATTTCCGCATGCATTTCCGCACTCTTTTCCGCATGCGTCGGCTAGGTCGCCAAGTTGACAATTGGCAGACAAAGGCGCAACATTCAAACCTAGACAGACAAGAACACGACATTCAAACCTAGACAGACAGGATAACAACATTCAAACTAAGACAGAAAAGACAAAAAAAACTGACCACAAGATTGGCGAGACGTCGGCACAGTGCCGGCGGCGCCGCTGAAAAAGAACACCGTGCGGGGCGACAGAGGGTCCGCCCCGCACACCCTAAAAGAGCACATCTTCAAACACTCAAAGCTAATTGTATGTTAAAACTTAAACGGGGGGGGGTATTTATACACACCATCCTCCTACTACTTGCCTTTGCCGCCCAAACGCCCGACATCATGGCGCAGGCGCGGCTGAGCGGCACGGTGCGCGACACCCAGGGCGAGCCGTTGGCGGGCGTCTCGGTGATTATCCGCGGGACGACGACGGGGACCGTGACCGACGCGCAGGGCAACTACGAGCTTTCCGCCGAGCAGGGTCAGACGATTGTCTACTCCTTTATCGGCTTCCAGACCCAGGAGCACGCGTGGCGCGGCGCCCCCATCAACGTCACACTCCTGGACGACGCCCACGACCTGGACGAGGTTGTCGTGACGGGCTACGGCGGTCAGCAACGCCGCGGGACACTGACCACCGCCATCTCGAAAATGGACGACGCCGTCCTTGACAACGCTGCCATGGACAACGTAGGCAAAGCCCTGCAAGGGACCGTGACGGGCCTGCGCGTGGTGAACTCCACGGGCTGGCCTGGCTCGACGCCCAACATCGTCTTGCGCGGCGGCGCCAGCATCTCCAGCTCGCCAGGCGGGGCCCTGGTCATCGTCGACGGCATCGTCCGCAACAGCCTCAGCGACGTGAACCCCCAGGACATAGAGAGCATCCAGGTCTTGAAAGACGCCGCCTCGACGGCCATCTACGGTGCCCGCGCCAACGGCGGCGTCATCCTCATCGAGACCAAGAAGGGGAGCGAGGGCCGCGCCCGGATAGACTACAACTTCAAGATAGGCGTGAACAAGGCCCGCTACGGCTACGACTTTCTCAACGCCCGCGACTACCTCTATTACAACCGCCTGGGCATGCGCCGCATCAACGAGGCGGCGAGCGGGCACGTCGCCAACCTCTATAACGTCGACGCCCAGATGGGCTACGGCACTCGCAACGGCTATGGCACCTCGGCGCCCTATTTCGACATAGCCTACCTGAGCGACGCCACGCGGCACCTGCTCAACGAGGGTTGGCAGCAGATGGACGACCCGTATTATGACGGCACGGAATTCGTCGGCGGCCGTCGCGAGACGCTCCTGTTCCGCGACCACAGCGGCAAGCTGGACAAAGACGTCTTCGACGACAACGCCATGACCCACGAGCACTACCTGAGCTTCTCCGGCGGCAACGACCGGTCGGCGTTCCAGGCCAGCACGGGCTACTACAAGGAGGAGGGCATGGTGATTGGCACCTCCTACAAGCGGTTCACGGGAAACCTGAGCGGGTCATACAGGGTCTTGCCCTTCCTGAGGGTGCGCGGCGCGGCCCAGCTCCACTGGTCGTCGCAGCCCGGGCTGTGGGTCTCGACGGCGAACCTGTTCTACCGCACCCGCAGCGCCCGGCCGACATGGAACCCATATAACGAAGACGGGACCCCGTCGGCGGGCTTCGGCACCTCGGACGGCAACCCCGCCTATTGGCGCACAAAATATCACAACGACAACGTGACGACGAAGACGACATTCAGCACGGGCCTTACGGCCGACCTGCTCAAAGAGCAGCGCCTCGTCTTGGACGCCAACGCCTCGTACCTCTTGTGGGAGAACCAGGACGACACGGCGTGGGACGCCTACCAACAGCAGAACCAGACGAACCAGAACACGCGTCGGAACATGAGCGCCGACGTCACGAAGTACCGCCAGTTCCAGACGAACGCCACCCTGACGTGGAAAGACAAGTTCGCCGACGCCCACGACGTGGACATCATGGTCGGTGGCGAATATTACACCTACGACTACTACAGCATCTACATGGAGGGGCACAGCGCCCCGACGGACGACATCCACACCATGGACGCCACGGCCGAGATAACGGCCAGCTCGACGGGGACGACCAAGACGGCCTACCGCATCTTGTCGGCCTTTGGCCGCGCCCAATATAACTACGACCTGCGCTACCTGCTGTCTTTCACGGCCCGCCACGACGGCATCTCGCGCCTGGCGGACAACCGCTGGGGCTTCTTCCCGGGCGTCTCCGCCGGTTGGAACGTCGGGCAGGAGGAGTTTTGGCAGAACTCCGCCGCGGCCCCGGTCGTCTCGACCCTCAAGCCCCGCGTCTCCTATGGCGTGAACGGCAACGTCTCGGGCCTTGGGGACTACGAGGTGTGGGGCAACTACGGCACGACGACGGCCTACGGCGGCGTGTCGGGCATAGTGAACACGAGCCTGGTGAACAAGGGCCTGCGCTGGGAGCAGAGCCAGACGCTGGAGGTGGGCCTGGACATAGGCTTCCTGGACAACCGCGTCTCGCTCATCTTGGACTACTACAGCCGCCAGACCAAAGACCTGCTGACGAGCCTCACGCTCCCGAACTACACGGGCTTCAGCAGCATCCGCACGAACCTTGGGACCCTTCGCAACCGGGGCTTCGAGGCCGAGGTGCGCGCCAACATCCTCAACATCGGCGGCTTCACGTGGGACATGACGGCCAACGTGACGACGGTGAGCAACAAAATCCTCAAACTGCCCGCCAACGAGAACGAGAACAACCGCCAGGGCGGCCACCAGGTGGCGGCGGGCCGGGTGAACGCCGACGGGACATATAACCTCAAATGGGTCGGCGGCTACCAGGAGGGCGGCTCCCTGGACGACATCATAGCCTACAGGCAGGACCACATCTTCCGCGACTGGGCCGACGTGGAGCGCAACGCCAACACTCGTCGCGACGAGGTGAACCTGCTCTACGGGCCGGGCCTGGCCAACGAGGTGAACCCGAGCACGGGCCAGCCCTACGCCACGAGCGCCGGATGGAAGCCCATCGAGCCCGGCGACGTCTGCTGGGAGGACATCGACGGCGACGGCAAGATAACGACCTACGACCGCAAGGTCATCGGCCACTGGCTCCCGACGGTGACGGGCGGCTTCAGCAGCACCTGGGCCTGGCGCGGGCTTCGCTTCTACGCCCGCTTCGACTACGCCCTGGGGCACCTGCTCTACAACGACCTCATGGCGCGGAGCCTGGGGCAGTATCAGGGCTCGTTCAACATAATCTCGACGGTGAAAGACACGTGGAGCGAGACGAACCGCGACGCCGACCTGCCCAAGTTCTACTACGCCGACCAGCTGGCCAAGAACAACATGAGCCTCTCGAACCGCGCCGGGTATGGCACGCACAGCAACAACTCGCGCCTCTACGAGAAGGGCAACTACATGGCGTGCCGCGAGATGACGCTGAGCTACAGCCTGCCCCGCCACATAATCTCGGCGGCGAGGCTGCGCGACGCCCAGGTGAGCCTGACGGGCCAGAACCTGTTCTACGTGACGAACTACACCGGCGTCTCGCCCGAGCCCGTGACCAGCGACGGCATCGACAGGGCCCGCTACCCCACCCCGCGGACATTCCTCTTCGGCCTGACCCTGTCGTTCGAGAACTAAACAAAGAAGCAAGGACATGAAAACGACAAATATGAAAATGGCTCTCGCCCCCGCCCTGTGCCTGGCCCTGGCGGGATGCGACGCCCTGGACCTTGAGCCCGAGAGCTCGATAAGCGACAACAGCTTCTGGCGCACGGCGGACCAGTACCAGGCGGCCTACGTCGGCAGCCTGAGCTGGTTCCGCGGCTACCAGGGCACCTATTTCACCCTTGGCGAGCTCCGCGCCAACCACTTCAACGGGACGCCCTTTGGCGGCGAGGCTACGCAGGGGATGGAGAACCTGTGGAACAACACGCTGAGCAGCGAGCAGAGCGGCGTCTCGAACTACGGCGGCATGTATTACGCCATAAACCAACTGAACCTGCTCATTGCCAAGACCAACGAGAACAGCGGCCTCAGCGCCTCGAACCGCGGCAAATATCTTGGCGCGGCCCACGGGATGCGCGCCTTCCTCTACTTCCAGATGCTCCGCTCGTGGGGCGACGTCATCGTCTACACCGACTACACGCAGGGCAGCAACGTCGACATTGGCAACATGGCCCGCCCGCAAGACCCCGCCTCGGACGTCATGGCGCAGATAAAGAGCGACATAGCGGCTAGCGAGGCCGCATATGGCGACAACTGGGCCTTTGCCGACGGCAAGACATATTGGAGCCTGTCGGCCACCAAGATGCTCAAGGGCGAGGTCTTCCTCTGGAGCGGGCGGCAGATGGGCGGCGGCAACGCCGAGCTGAACACAGCCAAGGCCGCCTTGCGTGAGGTGATGGACAACTCCCGATGCTCTCTGCTGCCGGACTACGCCAACGTCTTCAGCTATGCGCAAAAGGGCAACGCCGAGATAATCTTCGCCCTGCGCAACGCCGAGAACGAGACAGCCCTGTGGGGCGGCACCTACGCCCAGATGCTCCCCCAGCAGAACAACACGGGCGCGGACAGATATACGGAAGAGGGCGAATCGATCCGCGATACGCGCGACTTCGAGTTCAACGCCGTGATGCGCGTCCCCCTGGGGCGCGACCTCTACCAGAAGCTCTATGCCGACAACGACCCCCGGAAGCGCACGAACCTGCGCGGCATATTCCAGAAAGGGGCGAACGGGGAGCTCACCTACGAGGCGTGCTACGCCTACAAGTTCCAGGGGACCCTGCTGAGCGGCCAGGCCCAGCGCTCGATGCTCGACGACGCCCCCATATACCGCTACGCGGACTGCCTGCTGCTGATGGCCGAGGCCAAGGCCCTGCTTGGCGAAAGCCCGAAAGAGGAGCTTGACCAGGTTCGCCGGCGCGCCTACGGCGACGCATGGGACGAGACGAAGCACGGCTACCCGAACGACAACGACGCCACGCTCTACGCCGACAACCAATATGTGGCGGCGGACAACGCCGGCGCCGTGGAGGCCGTGGCCAAGGAGCGGCTGAGGGAGCTGATCTTCGAGGGGAAACGGTGGTATGACATCCGCCTGCTGAACCTGGCGACGAAATATTCGCTGGCGACCGCCGGCCGTCTGCTGTGGCCCGTCAACCAGAGCGCCTTGACGGACAACAGCGGGTTGCGGCAGACGCCGGGATACTGACAATTAAGAATTGATAATTAAGAATTAAGAATTGAGGATTCGTGGTGGTCCGCCGGGAGAGGCCGACTAGGGGGAGCGCAGGGGCGCCTGGGGGGTACGCCCCCGGCTCGCCGCCGCGGCCAAAGCGCAGAGCCCAGGGCGCGGCGGCCCTCTCCCGGTGGCTGCCACTTTCCAACAGACAGGCAAAAAAACGGGGAAGCATGGGGAACACATACACTTTTTAGCGAAGAGGCGCGGCCCGGAGGAACGAGGGCCGGGCTTCGCAAAGAACATGGAGAACACACACAAAAAAAACGATGACTGTTTTATGGTAAGACGATTTGTGCTTAACGAGGTGTCGTATTTCGGCGCCGGGGCCCGCGAGATGCTCCCCCAAGAGGCGCGGCGGCTAGGCCTGCGCAAGGCCATGGTCGTGACGGACGCGGACCTTATCGCCCACGGGGTGACGGAGAAAGTCCTGGAGGTGCTGAGGCGTGGCGGGATAGAGTATGACGTGTTCAGCGACGTGAAACAGAACCCGACGGTGAGCAACGTGCGCACGGGCGTGGAGGCTTTCGCCGCGTCGGGGGCCGACTTCCTGGTGGCTGTCGGCGGCGGCTCGCCGATAGACACGGCCAAGGCGATAGGCATCGTGTCCAACAACCCGGAGTTCGCCGACATCGTGAGCCTGGAGGGCGTGGCGCCGACAAAGCGCAAGTCGGTGCCTATCATAGCCCTGCCGACCACGGCGGGGACGGCGGCGGAGGTGACGATAAACTACGTCATAACCGACGAGCTGAGCCAGAAAAAGATGGTCTGCGTGGACCCGAACGACATCCCCTGCGTCTCCATTGTCGACGCCGAGCTGATGTACACCCTGCCGCGCGGTCTGACGGCGGCGACCGGCATGGACGCCCTGACGCACGCCATAGAGGGCCTGACGACGAAAGGGGCCTGGGAGATGAGCGACATGTTCGAGACCCGCGCCATCGAGATGATAGCCCGCCACCTGGAGACGGCCGTGAACGACCCCACGGACAAGGCGGCCCGCGAGGGGATGGCCGTGGCCCAATATATTGCGGGCATGGCGTTCTCGAACGTCGGCCTGGGTCTTGTCCACGGGATGGCCCACCCCCTAGGCGCCATCTTCGACATAGCCCACGGCGTGGCGAACGCCCTGCTCCTCCCGCTGGTGATGGAGTATAACGCCCCGGCGGCCCTGGACAAGTATGGCGACGTGGCCCGCGCCATGGGCGTCGAGACCGGGGGCATGAGCCGCGAAGAGGCGGCGCGGGCCGCCGTGGAGGCCGTCCGAGGCCTGGCGCGCCGCGTCGGCATCCCCGAGCACCTGCGCGAGCTGGGCGTTGGCGAGGGCGACATGCCCCGCCTGGCGGACCAGGCCATGGCCGACGTGTGCACCCCGGGGAACCCCCGCGAGGTGACGCGCGAGGCAGTGTTGAACCTCTACAGGAAAGCGCTATGACGACCGGGAAAGAGATTGAGGAGTTCGTGGCCCAGGCGCGCCGCGTCGGCGCGGCAGGGCTGACGCAGTGCAGCTCGGGGAACCTGTCTTGGCGCCGCGGCGACGTGGCCCTGGTGACGGGGACGGGCTCGTGGGTGCCAGACTTGCGGCGGGAGAACGTCTCGACGCTCCGCATTGCCGACGGCGAGAGGGTCGACGGCCCCCGGCCGTCGATGGAGAGCCACTTCCACCTGGGCGTGATGCGCCGCCGCCCGGACGTCGGCGTCGTGCTCCACTTCCAGTCGGAGTATGCCACGGCGGTGTCCTGCATGAAAGAGAAACCTACGGACTTCAACGTGACGGCGGAGATTCCCTGCCACGTGGGCAAGGAGATCCCGGTGATCCCCTACCTGCGCCCCGGCTCGCCGGAGCTGGCTTCGGCCGTGGTGGAGGCCCTGTCCGACCACGACAGCGTCCTGCTGACGAACCACGGGCAGGTGGTGTGCGGCCGCGACTTCGACGAGGTCTTTGAGCGCGCGGTGTTCTTCGAGATGGCGTGCCGCATAATCGTCCAGACCGGAGGCAAATATTCCGTCCTGCCCCCGTCGGCCATCGACGACTTGGAAGTGTACGTCTTGGGAAAGCAGAAGCCATGAAACGATGCTATTTGGCGGTCGACTTCGGCGGCAGCAGCGGCCGTGTCGTGGCCGGGAGCCTGGACGGGGGGCGCATGGAGCTGGAGGTTGTCCACCGCTTCGAGAACCGCACCGTCCGCCTGGGCGACACCCTCTATTGGGACTTCCCCTCGCTGTTCGAGGACATGAAGGCCGGCCTAAAGATAGCCTCCCAGCAGGGATGGGAGGTGGCCGGCATCGGCATCGACACCTGGGGGGTGGACTTCGGCCTGCTCGACCGGAAGGGGCGGCTCCTGGGCAACCCCGTGTGCTACCGCGACAAACGCACCTCCGGGATGCCGGAGGCCGTGTTCGCCAAGATGGACCACTCCGCCCACTACCGCAAGGCGGGCCTCCAGTCGATGGCGATAAACACCATGTTCCAGCTCTACAGCATGAAGAGCCGGCACGACCCCCAGCTGGAGGCGGCGGACCGCCTGCTGTTCATGCCCGACCTGTTCAGCTACTTCCTGACGGGCGTGGCGCGCAACGAGTATACTATAGCCTCGACGTCGGAGCTTCTCGACGCCCGTCGGCGGACGTGGAGCGGCGAGACGATTGGCCGGCTGGGCCTGCCGTCGCACCTGTTTTGCGAGATTGTGCCGCCGGGGACAATCCTTGGCAAGCTCCGTCCCGACATTGCGCAAGAGACGGGCCTGGGGCGCGTGGACGTCATTGCCGTGGCTAGCCACGACACGGCCAGCGCGGCGTCGGTCGTGGCGGACACGACCGGCACGACGGCCTTTCTGAGCTCGGGGACGTGGAGCCTGCTGGGCATCGAGATTGACGAGCCGATATTGACGGAGGAGGCCCGGCTCGCCTCGTTCTCGAACGAGGGCGGCGCCTGCGGGCGCATATGCTTCCTGCAAAACATCACGGGGCTGTGGATTCTCCAGCGTCTGATGTCGAAATGGCTCCTGAGCGACGAGGAGTACCGCTACGACGTCTTGATCCCGCAGGCTAAGCGCGCCACGATAGACACCGAGATCCCCGTGGACGACCCGCGGTTCATGAACCCCGACGACATGGAGGCCTCGATCTCCAACTACTGCCGCGAGCACGGCCTGCGGCCGCCCGCCAACAAGGGCGAGCTTGTGCGGTGCGTGCTCCAGAGCCTGGCGTCGCGCTACAAGAGGGCCGTGGAGGGGCTGAACCGATGCCTGCTCCGCCCCGTGTCCCGCCTCAACATCATAGGCGGGGGGAGCCAGAACGGGCTGCTCAACCAGCTGACGGCCGACGCCCTGGGCATCCCGGTGGTGGCGGGCCCGGTGGAGGCCACGGCGATAGGCAACATCCTGATGCAGGCCATGGCCAAGGGCGAAGTCCGCGACCTGGAGGAGGCGAAAGACATAGTCTCGCGGAGCTGGGAGCGCGACAAATATCTGCCAAAGGTGATAGACGACTGACAACCATGGAAGAGGCAAAGACGGGCTACGCCGTGCGCGACCACGGCGTCCGCGTGAAACGCTACTGCCAGACGCTGGACTTGCGCGACAACCCCGACCTCGTTGCCGAATATCGCCGGCGCCACAGCAAGGAGGCCGTGTGGCCGGAGATTTTGGAGGGCATCCGCTCGGTCGGCATCCTGGAGATGGAGATATACATATCGGGGACGCGCCTGTTCATGATTGTCGAGACGCCCATGGACTTCGACTGGGACAGCGCCATGGCCCGCCTCTCGACCCTGCCCCGCCAGCAGGAGTGGGAGACCTACATGTCGGCCCTGCAAAAGGCCGGGGCGGGGATGACGTCGGCGCAGAAGTGGCGGCTGATGGAGAGGATTTTTTCAATTGACAATTAACAATTGACAATGGACAATTTCCGGGTGCTGGCGTTGTCGCCCCGGGGGGATATGTGGGGACACGCGACTGAACGTCTGGCAATGTTGCCCCAGCGGTTGTCGCCCCTGGGGGATATGTGGGGACACGCGACTGAACGTCTGGCAATGTTGCCCCAGCGGTTGTCGCCCCTGGGGGGACATGTGGGGACGCGCGACTGAACGTCTGGCAATGTTGCCCCAGCGGTTGTCGCCCCTGGGGGGGGGGGATATGTGGGGACGCGCGACCCGCGTCCACTCAATCTTTCGGGGTCTCAAAGCCCCAAAGGGGCGATATAAGGCAGCCTAGGGCGTAAGCCCTAGGGCTAGGCACGGGACTATGCTTTGGGCTAGGCACGGGACTATGTGCGGGGCTACCCAATCAATTAATAATTAATGACTAAGAATTGACAATGGGCGATTTCCGGGACGGCCTCGACGGGCGCCCGGCAATGTCCAATTATTAAAACATATCGGAAGAAGATGAAGAGAGACCGTGAGCCGATATTGTGGAAAGACGGCGTGAGCTACGTCGTGCCGTTCGTCCTCATAACGTCGTGCTTCGCCCTGTGGGGCTTCGCCAACGACATCACAAACCCGATGGTCAAGGCGTTCTCGAAGATATTCCGCATGAGCGTGACGGACGGCGCGCTGGTGCAGGTGGCGTTCTACGGCGGCTATTTCGCCATGGCGTTTCCCGCCGCGGTGTTCATCCGCCGCTTCTCGTATAAGGCGGGCGTGATGCTGGGCCTTGGGCTCTACGCCGTCGGCGCCTTCCTGTTCCTGCCGGCCAAGATGACGGGCGAGTACTACCCGTTCCTGCTCGCCTACTTCATCTTGACATGCGGCCTGTCTTTCCTGGAGACCAGCAGCAACCCCTACATCCTGTCGATGGGCAGCGAGGCGACCGCCACCCGCCGTCTGAACCTGGCGCAGTCTTTCAACCCCATGGGCTCTCTGCTCGGCATGTATGTGGCCATGAACTTCGTCCAGGCCGAGCTGAGCCCCATGGAGAGCTCGGAGCGCGCCATGCTGGGCCCTGCGGAGTTCGAGGCCATAAAAGAGCACGACCTGGGCGTCCTGATCGGCCCCTACCTGGCGATAGGGATTGTCATTGCCGTGATGCTGACGGTCATAGGCGTCGTCCGCATGCCTAAGAGCGGCGAGGGCGACCACCGCATAGACTTCGTCCCGACCCTGCGGCGCATCTTCGGGCGGGCCCGCTACCGGGAGGGCGTCGTGGCGCAGTTCTTCTACATCGGGGCGCAAATCATGTGCTGGACGTTCATAATCCAATATGGGACGCGCCTGTTCATGGAGCAGGGGATGGACGAGAAGAGCGCCGAAGTCTTGTCTCAACGCTACAACATCGTGGCGATGGTGATATTCTGCGCGAGCCGCTTCGTGTGCACGTTCCTGCTCCGCTATCTCAACGCCGGTCGCCTGCTGACCATCTTGGCCGTGGCGGGCGGTGCTTTCACCGTCGGGACGATGTTCCTGCAGAACACCTGGGGGCTGTATTGCCTGGTGGCCATCTCGGCGTGCATGTCGCTGATGTTCCCGACGATATACGGCATCGCTCTCCAGGGCCTGGGCGACGACGCCAAGTTCGGCGCGGCGGGCCTCATCATGGCGATATTGGGCGGCTCCGTGCTTCCCCCTCTCCAGGCGATGATTATCGACCAGGGCGTCGTCATGGGGATGCCGGCGGTGAACGTCTCTTTCGTTCTGCCGTTGGCGTGCTTCGCTGTGGTGGCGGCCTACGGATGCAGGTCGATGGGCAGAGTGTAACAAAGAAAATCAGTAAGAACCAGTGACGACGACGAGAAACATATTGGCCGCGGCGGCGTTGTGCGCCAGCTCCCTGGCGTCGGGGCAGGAGCCCGGCGAGGGCTTGCGGATATGGTTTGACAAGCCGACATCGCTCGACGGGCGCGCGGCGTGGTGGGGCGGCAGCCCCGAGATGTGGGACGCCGAGAAGAAGCCCGAGAGCGCCGGCGACCAGATTGCGAACCCCGACCGGGAGTGGGAGCGGCTGTCGCTCCCGATAGGCAACGGGAGCATAGGCGCCAACGTCATGGGCTCGGTCGAGGCGGAGCGTCTGACGCTGAACGAGAAGACGCTGTGGCGCGGCGGGCCGAACACGGAGCGCGGCGCCGAATATTATTGGGACGTCAACAAAGAGGCAGCCCGCTTCTTGCCCGACATCCGCCGCGCCTTTGCCGAGGGCGACGACGCCCTGGCGGCGCGTCTGACCCGCGAGAACTTCAACAGCACGGCGCCCTACGAGTCGGCGGCCGAGAAGCCGTTCCGCTTCGGCAACTTCACGACGATGGGCGAGGTGTATGTCGAGACGGGGCTGAGCGTGATAGGGCTGAGCGGCTACCGCCGCAGCCTGTCGCTCGACTCGGCCGTCGCCACCGTCAGCTTCCGCAAAGACGGCGCGGCCTACGAGCGTCTCTTCTTCGCCTCCTACCCCGACAACGCCCTGGTCATGCGCTTCCGCTCCGACAAGCCCGGAGGGCAGAACCTGACGCTGAGCTACGCTCCGAACCCGGTCTCGACGGGCCGCATGGAGCCCGACGGCGAGGGCGGCATGGCCTGGACGGCGCGGCTGGACAACAACGGCATGGAGCACGTCGTCCGCTTCCGCGCCGTGGCGGCGGGCGGGCGGGTGGCATATGACGGCGGGCGGCTCCGCGTGGAGGGCGCCGACGAGGTGACTTTCATTGTCTGCGCCGACACCGACTACGCCCCCAACTTCTCGCCCGACTTCACCGACGCCAAGGCATATGTGGGCGTAGACCCCAAGGCGACGACAGCCGAGTGGGCGCGGCGCGCGGCGGAGGCGGGTTTCGACCGTCTCCTGGGCGCCCACGTGGCCGACTACAGGAGGCTCTTCGACCGCGTCCGCCTGCGGCTGAACGGGGGCGAGGCCGGGGCGGACATCCCCACGCCGCAGAGGCTCGCCAACTACCGCAAGGGCATGGCGGACAACCATCTGGAGACGCTCTATTACCAGTTCGGGCGCTACCTGCTCATTGCGAGCTCGCGCCCGGGCAACATGCCCGCCAACCTGCAAGGGCTGTGGCACAACAACGTCGACGGCCCGTGGCGCGTGGACTACCACAACAACATCAACATCCAGATGAACTACTGGCCGGCCTGCGCCACGAACCTGGCGGAGTGCGCCCTGCCGCTCGTGGACTTCGTCCGCACCCTCGTCAAGCCCGGCGAGCGCGTCGCGAGGGCATATTTCGGCGCCGGCGGGTGGACTGCCTCCATCTCGTCGAACATCTTCGGCTTCGCCTCGCCGCTGTCCAGCCAAGAGATGTCGTGGAACTTCTGCCCTATGGCGGGCCCGTGGCTCGCCACTCACGTGTGGGAATATTACGACTACACCCGCGACTCGGAGTTCCTGCGCGCCGTCGGCTACGACCTCATCCGCGGCGCCGCGACGTTCGCCGCCGACCACCTGTGGCACAAGCCCGACAGGACGTATAGTGCCGCCCCGTCGACAAGCCCCGAGCACGGGCCCATCGACCAGGGCGCCACATTCGCCCACGCCGTGACGCGCGAGATCCTCCTCGACGCCATAGACGCCTCGAAGGCCCTGGGCGCGGACAAGGCCGAGCGCAAGCGGTGGGAGGACGTCCTGGCCCGGCTGGCCCCCTATGCCGTGGGGCGATATGGGCAGCTCATGGAGTGGTCGAAAGACATCGACGACCCCAACGACAAGCACCGCCACGTCAACCACCTGTTCTGCCTCCACCCGGGGCGGACCCTCTCGCCCATCACGACGCCGGAGCTGGCGCGGGCCTCGCGCGTGGTCCTCGAGCACCGCGGCGACGGGGCGACGGGGTGGAGCATGGGGTGGAAGCTGTGCCAATGGGCGCGCCTGCACGACGGGAACCACGCCTACACCCTCTTCGGCAACCTGCTGAAGAACGGGACGCTGGACAACCTGTGGGACACCCACCCCCCGTTCCAGATCGACGGCAACTTTGGCGGCACGGCGGGCGTGACGGAGATGCTCATGCAGAGCCACATGGGCTTCGTCCACCTGCTGCCGGCCCTGCCCGACGCATGGGGCGAGGGGAGCGTGAGCGGACTGCGCGCCCGCGGCAATTTCGAGCTGAGCATGGAGTGGCGCGACGGCGCGCTGACGAGGGCCGACATAACGTCGGGGAGCGGCGGGCCGCTGACAGTGCGCTACGGCGACTCGACGGTGAGCATAAAGACAAAGAAAGGGGAGGCATACAGATTGGTATGTTCGGGCGGCAAATTGGTTCGTGAGAAGTAATTGTGGGCGTCCTCCCCCGCCCTGCCGCCGGTTGATGTAGTGGCGGGAGTTGCGGCCCCATTTCCTAGTGGGCGCCGCAACTCCTTTTTCCGTTTGTGGGTATATTTGCCGCAGACGAAACCCGAAAGGACACGAGAGAGGCATGAAAAACAGACAAGCGTGGCGCGCGCTACGTCTCGTGGCGGCGTGCGCCACGATGGCCGTGATGTCGGCGCTCTCGCCCGCGGCCGGCCAGGAGGCGGCGGGGCTGACTGACGACGAGCTGCGGACAATGGAGCATGCCGCCGCCGACGCCGACGGCGGCGAGGCGGCGAGTGCCGTGGCGGCCATGGAGGCGCTGGCCCGGCTCCACCCCGACAACTACGCCGTGGGCTACGAGCTGGGCTACACCCAGATTGCCAACGGCGAATATCGTCGCGCGGCGGCGACGTTCCGCAAGCTGCAGGGACACAAAGATTGCGACGACCGCTCCTATCAGATGGAGGGCAACGCCCTGGACTACATGGGCCAGCGCGGCGACGCCATGCGGGCATACCGCCGCGGCCTGGCCCGCTTCCCCCGCTCGGGGCGCCTGATGATGGAGATGGGGAACATGAGCCTCTCCGACGGCGACTACGACACCGCCCTGCGCCTCTACGAGCAGGGCGTGGAGGCGGAGCCCAGCTTTGCGTCGAACTACTATCGCGCGGCGTGGGTCTTGCTCCAGAGCAGCGCGGCGGAGAGCGGGCTGGCCCTGGGTGAGGCGTTCCTGCTGATGGAGCCCACTGGAGAACGCGCCGAGACGATGAGCCGCATGGTGTGCGACACGTACCGCGCCATGTCGCCCCGCGGCGACGCCACGACGATCCGCCGCGTGGCGGAGACCAAGCGCGCCCTGCTCTCGCTCCGCCGCGGCGAGAGCGACAGCTCCGCGGCCGGGGCCCGCGTGCGCGCCGTGGAGGAGGCCATAGCCGAGGCGGGCCACTGGACGGCCTACTGCGCGTGGCTCGTGCGCAAGTGCGACGCCGACGGCCTGTCGGCTTGGATGACGTTCAACGAGGCGGCGATGGAGAGCTTCGCGGAGTGGTTCGGCGCGAACGTGAAAAACGGCGAGCTGCGCACAGGTGGAAAGCGATGAAAACGTATATTTGCGCAGGTAACGCCACACATGGGCTGACCCCAAAAGTCCTGCATGGGCCACACAGCTCGATGCCGACAGACCCCTTGCCAGCCGACCCGATGTATCGGAACGGATGCATGGAGAAAGTTGGCACAGAAGACATTGTCAACAAGTGCCACCAGTGCGGTCTTCGCGCCCCCGAATCCATCCAGGAGGAGAGTTTCAGAGTTGTCATATGGCGTGCCGACGGCGTGCCAACAGACCGCGAGAGGATTCTCCCGCATATCGCCACCCAACCCTCGGAGACAAGGGCGGAGCTATCTGCAAGCCTTGGGACAAGCGTCCGCCAGGTGCGCAAAACAATCGACGCCCTGCGGAGCGAGGGCGTCATATGGCGCAAGGGGGGGGGGGGGGGGAAGCCGGCACGCGGGTGGTGACCAACGCAGAAGCGGAAGAAGAGAAACAAGACAAACATAGATAAGCAATGAGCAAGATTCTTGTAACGGGCGGCACGGGCTTCATCGGGTCGCACACCGTAGTTGAGCTCCAAGGGGCCGGCTACGACGTCATAATCGTCGACGACCTGTCGAACTCCAAGGCGGAGGTCGTGGACAACATCGAGAAGATAACGGGCAAGAGGCCCGAGTTCGAGAACTTCGACCTCTCGGACCGCGCCTCGACCCTCAACTTCTTCCTGCGCCACCGCGAGATTGAGGCCGTCATCCACTTCGCGGCGTTCAAGGCCGTCGGCGAGAGCGTCTACAAGCCGCTGGAGTACTACCGCAACAACCTCAACAGCCTGATGAACATCCTGGAGAGCATGAAGTTCGCCGGGGTGCGCCACCTTGTCTTCTCGTCGAGCTGCACCGTCTACGGCCAGCCCGAGGTCCTTCCCGTGACGGAGGCGACCCCCCGCCGCCCCGCCGAGAGCCCCTACGGCAACACCAAGACGGTGAACGAGGACATCATCCGCGACTACTGCCACGCCGAGAAAGACATCAACGGCCTGGCCTTGCGCTACTTCAACCCCATCGGGGCCCACCCCAGCTCGCTCATTGGCGAGAGCCCCGTCGGCGTGCCCAACAACCTCATCCCCTACCTCACCCAGACGGCCGCCGGGCTCCGCAAGGAGCTGAGCATCTTCGGCAACGACTACGACACCCCCGACGGGACGCCCATCCGCGACTACATAGACGTGGTGGACCTCTCGAAAGCCCACGTCGTGGCAATCCGCCGCCTCCTGGAGGGCAAGAACAAGAGCAACTACGAGTTCTTCAACATCGGCACGGGCCGCGGCCTATCGGTCCTGGAGCTTGTCAACGCCTTCGTCAAAGCCACGGGCGTCGCCCTGCCCTACAAGATTGTGGGCCGCCGCGCCGGCGACATCGAGAAGATATGGGCCGACACGACCCTGGCCAACACCGAGCTCGGATGGAAGGCCGAGGTCCCCATCGAGCAGACGCTGCTCAACGCGTGGAAGTGGCAGGAGCGTCTCGGCGCGAAAGGCTAAAGCCCCCCCCCGGGAGCCAAAACGTGGCGCACCGCGAAAACCGCGGCGCGCCACGCTTATTTTTGCGCATGGGGGCGCAAAAGGAGGGGCGCGGCGAGCCGGGGAGCGGATAAAATGACTATCTTGCGGCCGATAAGAAAAACGCCATTATTAATTCACAACACATTAACAGCATGGAAAAGACATTCCCCACCGACGGCAAGTTCAGCCTGCAGGCGCTCCCCTACCCTCTCGACGCCCTCGCTCCCGTCATGAGCGCCGAGACCCTCAGCCTCCACCACGGCAAGCACCTGCAGACCTACGTCAACAACCTCAACAGCCTGGTTGTCGGGACGCAGTGGGAGGGCCGCGCCCTGGAGGACATCGTGGAGGGCAGCACGGGCGGCCTGTTCAACAACGCCGGGCAGGCGCTGAACCACAACCTCTACTTCGCCCAGTTCCACGCCCCGCGCGAGGGCAACGTCCCCTCCGGCCGCATAGGCGAGCTCATCGACGGCCAATGGGGCGGCTTCGAGGCCTTCGCCGCCGAGTTCGAGAAGCTCGGGGCGTCCCTTTTCGGCTCGGGGTGGGTGTGGCTGTCGCAAGACTCCGACGGCAAGCTGGTCATCAGCCAAGAGCCCAACGCCGGCAACCCCCTGGCCCGCAAGCTCCGCCCCCTGCTTGGCGTCGACGTTTGGGAGCACGCCTACTACGTGGACTACCGCAACCGCCGCCCCGAATATCTCCACGCCACGTGGCAGATTGTCGACTGGGGCGTCGTCGAGAGCCGCCTCGGCTAGGCGCGGCGACATCCTCCAACCATCAACAGGCAACAGACGGCAACGGCCTCCCGCGCGGCGATGCGGGAGGCCGTCTTGGTGACGGCGCGACTGCTAATCTGCGCCTCTTTTTCATATCTTTGTGGGCGAAAACGCACTTGCGGCGGCCAAACCGAAAAGAACAACACATGGCAGAAGAGAAACGATTCAGACGGACACTGGTGACCACGGCGCTGCCCTACGCCAATGGGCCCGTCCACATAGGGCACCTGGCGGGCGTGTACGTCCCCGCCGACATCTACGTCCGCTACCTGCGCGCCAAGGGCGAGGAAGTCCTCATGATTGGCGGCTCGGACGAGCTCGGCGTGCCCATCACGATAAGCGCCCGCCGCCAGGGCGTCTCTCCGCAAGACATAGTGGACAAATACCACTCTCTGATAAAGAAGTCGTTCGAGGAGTTCGGCATAACGATTGACATCTACAGCCGCACGACGATCGCCACGCACCACGAGGTGGCGTCGGACTTCTTCCGCAAGCTCAACGACGGCGGGCAGTTCGTCCAGAAGACCTCGAAACAATATTATGACGAGGAGGCCCGCCAGTTCCTTGCCGACCGCTACATTGTCGGCACCTGCCCCCACTGCGGCAACGACGGCGCCTATGGCGACCAGTGCGAGAAGTGCGGCACGAGCCTCTCGCCCCTGGAGCTTGTCAACCCGCGCTCTGCCATAAGCGGCTCGAAGCCCGTGCTCCGCGAGACGACGCACTGGTACCTGCCCCTCGACAAGCACGAGGCGTGGCTCCGCGAGTGGATTCTCGACGGCCACAAAGAGTGGCGCCCCAACGTCTACGGGCAGTGCAAGAGCTGGCTCGACATGGGCCTGCAGCCCCGCGCCGTGAGCCGCGACCTGGACTGGGGCATCCCCGTGCCGGTGGAGGGCGCCGAGGGCAAGGTCCTCTACGTGTGGTTCGACGCCCCCATTGGCTACATCTCCAACACCAAGGAGCTTCGCCCCGACGACTGGGAGAAGTGGTGGAAAGACCCGGAGACGCGCCTAGTCCACTTCATAGGCAAGGACAACATCGTCTTCCACTGCATCGTCTTCCCCGCCATGCTCAAGGCCCACGGCGGCTACAACCTGCCCGACAACGTGCCCGCCAACGAGTTCATGAACCTGGAGGGCGACAAAATCTCGACGTCGCGCAACTGGGCCATATGGCTCCACGAGTACCTGTCGGACTTCCCCGGCAAGCAGGACGTGCTGCGCTACGTCCTCACGGCCAACGCCCCGGAGACCAAGGACAACGACTTCACGTGGCGCGACTTCCAGGCCCGGAACAACAACGAGCTCGTGGCCATCTTGGGCAACTTCGTGAACCGCGTCGTGGTCCTGACCCACAAATATTTCGGCGGCAGGGTGCCCGAAGCCGGGGCCCTGGAGGCCATCGACACCGAGGCCATCGAGGCGTTCCGCGCCGAGCGCGGCGAGGTGGAGGCCCTGCTGGACGGCTTCCGCTTCCGCGACGCGCAGAAAGAGGTGATGAACATGGCCCGCATTGGCAACAAATATCTTGCCGACACCGAGCCGTGGAAACTGGCCAAGACCGACATGGGCCGCGTGGCGACAATCCTCAACGTGGGCCTGCAGTTCGTCGGCAACCTCTCGATAGTCCTGGAGCCGTTCCTGCCGTTCACGGCCGAGAAGATGCTCCGCCAGCTCCGCCTGGGCAAGATGGCGTGGGAGAAGATTGGCGACATGGGCCTTATCGGCGCAGATCACGAGATTGGCGCCGCCGAGCTCCTCTTCGAGAAGATAGACGACAGCGCCATCGACGCCCAGCTGGCCCGCCTGGACCGAATCCGCGAGGCCAACAAGGCCGACAACTGGAAGCCCGCCCCCGTGGGCGAGACGGTGGACTTCGGCGCTTTCGAGAAGCTCGACATCCGCGTGGGCGTCGTCAGCGAGTGCGCCAAGGTGCCCAAGTCCGACAAGCTCCTGGTGTTCAAGATTGACGACGGCATGGGCGGTCGCACCATAGTGAGCGGCATCGCGAAGCACTACAAGCCCGAAGAACTGGTTGGCCGGCGGGTGTGCTTCGTGGCGAACCTGGCCCCGCGCAAGCTCAAGGGCATAGAGAGCCAGGGGATGATCCTCTCTGCCGAGGGCGCCGACGGGGCCTTGTCCGTCGTCGCCCCGGACTCCGACGTCAGGGCCGGGAGCCAGGTGAAATAGCCACAGAGATGGAGAGGGGGACTTTTGGCCTCCCGCGAGAATAGAGACGCGGGGCCGACCACCCGCATACCCCACAAGGGGTCGCGGCGGTCGGCCCCCTTTTTTGCACAGCCCAAAGACAGAGGACATGAAGACCGACGGCGACAAGACCACCCCCGGCGGCGTCCCGCCCACCTCGCTCCACGCCACGATGTCGCCCGGCGAGATGCCCCGCGAACGCTTCTTGCGCCACGGGGCGCAGAGCCTCAGCGACGTGGAGCTCATCGCCATAATGCTCCGGACGGGCATCCGCGGCAGCAACGTCATGGACGTGGCGCGCAACATCTACCGCCGCTATGGCGGCAGCCTCATAAGCATGGGCGACGCCACCATCGACGAGCTGAAGCAGGTCGAGGGCCTGGGCGAGGCCAAGGCCATAACCCTGGCGGCGGCCCTGGAGCTGGGGCGCAGGCGGCAATATCAGGAGGTGGCCCGGACGACGCTTCGCAACTCGACCGACGCCTTCCGCTTCTTCAGCAGCGTGATAGCCACGGCGGCCGTGGAGGAGTTCCACGTGGCGGTCTTGGACCAGGGCAACAACGTGGTCCACACCGAGAGGGTCTCGCAGGGCGGGCTGGCCACGACGGCCGTGGACATCAGGGTCCTGCTCGGCATCGTAATCCGCTGGGGCGGGACGCAGTTCATGGTGGCCCACAACCACCCCGCCGGGAGCCTCAGCCCGAGCCGCGCCGACATAGACTTGACGAACCGCATTGTCCGCGGGGCCGAGACCCTGGGGCTTCGCCTCCTCGACCACATAATAGTGGCCCAGGGGCGCGGCACGGACGGCTACTACAGCTTCCGCGACAATGGCAACCTATAACGAAGAGATGGAGACAATAGTATTGGACAAGACGGACAGCGTGGTGAACCGCTACCTGGCCGAGATGCGCGGCGTCGAGACGCAGGGCGACCGCATGCGCTTCCGCCGCAACATCGAGCGCATAGGCTCCATCATGGCCTATGAGGTGAGCAAGCGCCTGGCCTACGAGGCCCGCGAGGTGACGACGCCGCTGGACAAGGCCGTGGTGCGGCTGCCGAGCGAGAGCCTGGTGGTGGGGACAATCTTGCGCGCCGGGTTGCCGATGCACCAGGGCGTCCTGGACATCTTCGACGACGCCGACAACTGCTTCGTCTCGGCGTGGCGCGCCTACGACAAGCGCCACGATGTCGAAATCCACCTGGGCTACGCCGCCACGCCGCGCCTGGACGGCAAGACGCTGATTGTGGCCGACCCGATGCTAGCCACGGGGTGCAGCATGGTGCAGACGCTCCGCGAGCTGATGCGATACGGAGTGCCGAGCCACATCCACATCTTGGCGATAATCGGCGCCCAGGCCGGCGTGGACTACCTGGCCGCCAACGCCCTGGGCGTCGAGACGACGCTGTGGGTGGCGACGGTGGACCCGACGCTCAACGCCGACAGCTACATAGTCCCCGGCCTGGGCGACGCCGGAGACCTGGCCTACGGGGGCAAGATATGACCAGCGGGACGCGCCCACAGGCATGAGAGGCTACGGCTCGTAGGCGACCCGGCATAGCCCGCCATAACGACAGAGGCGGCGGCGGACGAAAGACAATCTTTCGTCCGCCGCCGTCGCCCGTTTGTGGCAATATCAAAAAAAAGTCGCAACGAAAGTGCCAGCATTGCGTAGTCGCACTATATTTGCGACACCATGCAACCAATATCAAACACACAGACAATCATCCTTAAGCGAGAGCTTCAAAAGAACTGAATGCCAAGATCGGGTACAACCCTAGGCGGAGACGGGAGGGGTGCCCCCCGATTGTGCGCTAAAAGTTGTAACTTAGTACAGTATGTACACGACGGACATCGACAAAATGTTACGACCCAAAACGACGGAAAAGGCGAAAGTCGTCGACCTGTTCGCTGGTTGCGGGGGGCTATCGTTAGGTTTCGAGGCGGCAGGTTACACGACACTCGGCTATGAGTCCGAACCGGCCGCCGCCGCCACATACAACAAGAACCTCCTGGGGCAGTGCATGAACATAAAATTGGAGGTGGGCTTCGACTACCCCGAGGCCGACATCGTCATTGGCGGCCCGCCGTGCCAACCATTCAGCGTCTTTGGCAACCAAAAGGGCATGGAGGACGTCAGGAATGGCTTCCCAATCTTCATAGACGCCGTGAAGAGGATTAGCCCAAAAGTCTTCCTGTTCGAGAATGTCCGCAACTTGGCCTATTCGCACAGGTGGTATTTCGAGCTCATCCGCAAGGCACTGTGCGGGTTGGGCTACATAGTCGATTTCCGATGCCTCAACGCCGTGAACTACGGGGTGCCTCAAAACCGGGAACGGATGATTGTCGTCGGACACAAATCCTCTTTCGCATTCCCTGCGACCCACAAGAGCCGGGTGACGGTGGACGAAGCCATAGGCGACTTGATAGATACAATCGACGACGAGAGCAAAATATTGACACCCCGGCAAGACGAGTATATCGCGGCATACGAGAAAAAGTCAGCTTGCGTCACCCCGCGTGACCTGCACCGCGATCGCCCCGCCCGGACCCTGACCTGCCGCAACCTTGCCGGTTGCACAAGCGACATGCAGAGAGTCAGACTGAAAGACGGACGGCGACGACGGCTAGTGGTACGCGAGGCTGCAAGGCTTCAAAGCTTCCCCGACTGGTTCGAGTTTGAAGGGACAGAAAGCAAACAATTCTACCAAATAGGCAACGCTGTACCGCCACTTTTAGCATACCGGCTCGCATTAGAAATAAAGACGACTTTCTCATTACCCGCAAAGAGCACAGAAGAGATTGCGGCAGAAGCAGCACCACTGACACTATTTGACTGACCATGGAAATCCAAACGACGGGCGAGAAGTCAGATAAGGATAAAGAGCTGATATTCACCATGTTGGATTTGTTAGGCGACGTAGGAATTCCTTTAGACGGGACTCCGCGGAGGCTAGAAAGGATGGCTTTGGCGTGCCTAGCTGTCGGAGACGTCAAAACGTCAATTGAGGAAACGAAATCTGCCGACGACGACTTCTTTCTTACAACAAGGGAGATTATCACCTACGAGAACAACAACTACAACGAGAGAATATCCCCCGGCTCGTACGACGACATACGCCGCAGAGACCTACTTCTACCCATCCAAGCCGGGGTTGTCATAAACTCCTCCTCGCTCAGCAACCAATCCACCAACAACCCCACACGCGGCTACGCATTGAACCCATTGTTCGCCAAATTTGCGAGAGCCGCCAAAACACGACAAAGAAGCATCTGCTTGGAGGAATACAAAACCAAAATGGCCTCTTTGTCTGAAGAGCTTGAGCGCAAAAGGAACTTAAAGAGAATCCCGGTCAAATTGCCTTCGGGTTTGAGCCTGACGCTCTCGCAAGGAGAACACAACATTCTACAAAAATTGATTGTAGAAGACTTCCTGCCGCGGTTCGGCATGGGAGCGGAAGTACTGTATCTAGGCGACACTTCCAACAAACGCTTACACGTAGACCAAAGGACACTAGACGCTATAGGCTTCTTCCCACTCGAACACGACGAACTACCGGACGTGGTTGCCTATTGCCAAAAGAAAAACCTCCTGTTCTTGATAGAGGCCGTACACAGCACAGGCCCATTTGACGAAATCCGAATTAGGAAGCTAAAGAAGCACCTCCGCAAATGCGCAGCGCAGGTCATCTTCGTCACATCATTCCTAAACAAAAAGGAATTTAGGAAGTGGGCGGCAGACATCGCTTGGGAGTCAGAAGTATGGATTGCGGACAGCCCCGAACACATGATCCACTTCAACGGCTACAAATTCTTGGAGCTACACAAATAACGGCGAAGCCCAATCGCCCCCCCCCAAAAAAACACCGTCTTGCCGCATTCTCGAATGCGGCATTATGCTATATTTGCGACACCATACAACCAATATCAAACACATAAGCAACATGAGGCACAACAAGGCAACACTGCTTTGCGCGCTCGCGACCGACCGCCGACGCCGTCTCGGATTCACAAGCGCGAAGCTATCGCCTTACAATTTTGAAACGGCATACTCCAACTTGTCATTCCCCGCAATAAGCTATTTCGGAACAGAAATCACGGCAAACAGAGGGATTCTGCTGCTTGGCTTTAAAGACAACAATGGACATATTTGGTTCTGCGACGGATACAGAGAAACAGCCTATAGGGTGACAAGGACAAGACGAAGATTTTTCCGCAAGACAAGAACAACATGGACAGAATATGAGGACACACTCTATATGAACTGGGGATGGGGCGACACTAGCAACGGATGGTATCATGCGGGCGAAATCGGCTTCAACAACTTTTTGCACATGATAACCGGCCTCGACAAATACACGAAACCATGAGACTTGCACAACTGGCAATGGGGATGACCCTGCTCGCCGTAATCTCCACCGGATGCTCCTCGCCCGGAAAGGAAGAAGCAGAGTATGAGTTCGACCGCACCCTCACAGGGGCATCGCGATCGACCTTGAGGGCGAAAGTTGCGGGCGAAATAGCAGACGACGCCATGCTAAAGTCCGTACGATTCTACTGCTACGCGAACCGCAAAGACCTGGCGGTGACACTGTCTGCCGACAGCGCCCTGCTCGTCACCCTGCCATGGCCCGACATACACGCAAAAGAAGAAACCGTGTTGCAGAACGACACCGCAATCGTCCTGGAGACAAGCTACAACAACACACTCACAATGGGCGAGTCTTCGTGCGAGTTGAAAACAACGTTCAGAAGGCTCATAATTCCATTCATGCTGGGCGGCGGCATTCAATGGAGAGTGAGCATGGTGACGATTGGCGACGCATCCCAAGAGTTCAACTGGCAAGAAGTGGACACCGCGACTGTCGTCCTTAGGCGAGAGCCGGCGAGACGGCTGGAGCTTCAAAAGAACTGAATGCCAGCATTGGGGACAATCCTAAGTGGAGACGGGGGTGGAGGGGCGAAAGCCCCACTCCCCCTAGCCTCTGCGAAAGGTCGTTGCTTGGCGTCACGTAACAGACATAAACAGCATATTGCGCCCCGGGCGACTTCATGCAAACAACATAGACTATGGCCGCGACCTGCAAATGGTAGTAGGACTTCACGAATACAAAAGCCGATGAGACGACACTGTTCGTATGCCGCGACGGCAATGCTCACATTCTGCCTCATTGCAGGATGCGAAAGCCCCCAAAAGGGGAACCTGGCCTACGACCCATACCCAGGGTCTGGGTATCCCCCGCGTCTCAACATCGTGGTGGACGGCTCCGTGGCGACAGCTCGCTGATGGCCGTCACGCAATGGCTAAGCCATGCGGACGGCAGGCTTGCGGACATCGCGCTATCGGGGGGCAACGCCCTGACCGTCACCCTGCCCATGCCAAACATCAACGGCGACTATGAGATTGTTGAGTGGAACGACACTGCCGACATCGAGCAGATGCAATATTGGAACACATTGCGCATAGCCGCGCACTCCGTGGATGTCCGCACCACATTCCGCGGAACCCTGAGGCGCCACACCTATGGGGCCGGCGCCGAGCTCCACACATTCAGAGTGACCGCCAACGGCGTCTCTCAGGAGTTCGACTGGCAGAGGGCGGACACGCGACGGTTGTCTTCCGGCGAGAGCCGTGGGGACGGCTCATGCTCAAGGCGGACTTAAAGATGGATACAGGATTCTCAAACTACGCACCGCAATCAGGAACATTGTTTTAGGGCGTATTGCGTTCGCCATCTCGTGCGGATGCTCCAGACACGGCGAGGAGCCGCCCTATGAACCAGACCTGCTTTACCAAAAACATGACCGCATCGCCGTATACATAGACGGCTTCATTCCGGACAGCCTTTGGATTCACACCGTAAGCGGATTCTGCCCCGAGAGCAAATCGCGACTCACGGCGACGGCGTATGGAGACTCAGCTTTCGCCGTGGACATTCCCATTCCCGGGAAGCGGAGCAATGTGTTGACGGTGGAGAAGACAGACTCGTCAACGCATAGGTTGTGCAACATTCACAGCGCCATTACCATAGACGGAAAGGAGTACGCACTAGACTGCGAGATGCACATATACTCAATACGTTGGATGATTGCGGATTTCATGTGGGGAACGCGTAGAGTGAAATGGGACGGAGAAGACGCCGCCCTGCGCACCGGCCCGCGCGAACGCGGATACGCAGGGGAAATTTTCCTAATCCGAGACCCCGCAGGACGCCTCCGAGCCGACCATGGCATCATCGGAGAAACGGAGACGAACATCCAGCGGTCGTCATTTACTCCCCATCCGAGTGGCGGGAGGCCTCACCCCCCGAGCTTCATGAGCCTGACGGCGGCCGCCATGAAGGCCTGGAGCTCGGGGCCCGAGGTGTGGAGGATGTCGTCTTTTGTGCCGTCCCACAGCTTGTGGCCCTCCTCGACGAAGACGATGTGCTCGCCGATGGAGAAGACGGAGTTCATGTCGTGGGTGTTGATGATTGTCGTGATTCCGCTCTCGTGGGTAATCTCGGAGATTAGCGAGTCTATGACGCCCGCCGTCACGGGGTCGAGGCCGGAGTTGGGCTCGTCGCAGAAGAGGTAGCGCGGCTGCTGCACGATGGCGCGGGCAATGGCGACGCGCTTCTGCATGCCGCCCGAGATTTGCGCCGGGTAGAGGTGGTCCGCGGCGGCGTCGAGGTTGACGCGGCGGAGGCTCTGCTGCGCCCGGCGCCGGCGCTCGGCTAGCGAGAGGTCTGAGAACATGTCGAGCGGGAATCGGACGTTCTCCAAGACTGTCATGTAGTCGAAGAGGGCCGAGCCCTGGAAAATCATGCCAATCTCCTGCCGCAGGAGAAGCCTGGCGCGGCGGCTCATGCGCGTGACGTCGCGCCCGTCGTAGAGGATGGCCCCGACGTCTACGCCATAGAGCCCCGAGAGGCATTTGAGAAAGACGGTCTTGCCCGAACCGCTCTTGCCTATGATGAGGTTCGTCTTGCCGTCCTCGAAGACGCCGCTGACAGCGTGGAGCACCGTGTGGCCGCCAAAAGTCTTATATATGTCCTTGGCCTCGATCATCAGAGCAGGAAACGTGTTACGAGCAGGTTGACCATCAGAATCACGACGCAGCTGACCACGACGCTCTTGGTGCTGGCCCGGCCGACGTCGAGCGCCCCGCCACGCACGTTGTAGCCGAAGAACGACGAGACGGAGGCAATGATGAAGGCGAAAAGCGAGCTCTTGAAGATGGAGTAGAAGATGTAGTAGGGCCGGAAGACGAAGTGGAGGCCCCGAAGGAAGTCGTCGGACGGGACCATGCCCGTGGTGAATCCCGACACCCACCCGCCTACGATGCCGATGCACATGCTGTAGACGACAAGGAGCGGCACGCAAACCACCATGGCTACAATCTTGGGGGCGGCGAGGAACGACGCCGAGTTGATCCCCATGATGTCTAGCGCGTCAATCTGCTCTGTTATGCGCATGGTGCCGATCTCCGACGATATGTTGCTGCCGACCTTTCCGGCCAGGATGAGGCAGACGATGGTGCTGGAGAACTCCAGGACGATTGTCTCCCGCGCGGCGTAGCCGATGGTGTAGGTCGGGATGAAAGGGTTGTCGAGATTGTTGGCGAGCTGAATCGTGACGACGGCCCCGACGAAGAAGGAGATGATGGTGACGATGCCGAGCGAGTCGACCCCGAGCTTATACATCTCCTGCAAGATGCGCCGCCCGAAGACTCCCCACTTCTCGGGCTTGGCCACGACCTGCGCGAAGAAACGGCAGTAGCGGCCTAAGAGCGCGAATCCGGCCTCCAGGAAGTTCATACTCCACCTCCCGCTTCAGCCCCGGACGCCGGGGCGTCCGACGCGCCACCCGCCGCCGCCAGCTCGCGGATGGCGACGGTCTGCCCGCGGCCCTCGATGGCCTCGCGCCCCGTGGCGCCGCTCGCCACCTGGTAGGCGCGGAGGCCGAACATCGGGAGCGACGCGAGCATATGGTCCACAAGCTGCGCTATTATCCTCTCGTGCTCGACCCACACCTTGGTCTTGGTGAAGCAGTAGAGCTCTATCGGGAGACCATATTGGGTGGGCTGGAGATAGCGGACCATGCACGTCATGGTGCCAGGGTCCTGAATCTGCGGGTCGCGGAGGATGTAGGCCGAGAGGTACTGCCTGTAGAGGGTGAGGTTGGTCAGCTGGTCCTGCATGCCCTCGCCGCCCTCCTGGCGCGCCTGGAAATAGTAGTAGAGCTCGGGCATGGAACGGAAAGAGGCCGCCTCGTCGTCGGAGATGAACCGCACGGACGACATGTCGACAAGGATGGAGCGCGTGATGCGCCTCCCCTGGCTCATCTCCATGCCCTTCCAGTTGGTGAACGAGTCGGCGAGGAGCGTCGACGGCGGCACGGTGGTTATGGTGTTGTTCCAGTTCCGGATCTTGACGGTGTTGAGGTTCATCTCGATGACCGTGCCGTCGGCCCCGGCCTTGGGGACCACGATCCAGTCGCCGACGGAGACCATGTTGTTGGCCGAGAGCTGGATTCCGGAGACGAGGCTCTGTATGGTCTCCTTGAAGACCAGCGACATGATTGCCGCCGAGGCACCGAGGCCGGCAATGAGCGTCGCCGGGTTGCGGTCGATGACGACGCCCACCATGATGATGGCTATGAGCGCGAAGATGACGTACGCGATGAGCTGCTTGATGCTCTTGAGCGACTGCACCTTGGGGTAGCGCGTGCTGATGAGGCCGAACGTCGAGTCGACGAGCGCCAGGACGAAACGCCCCACGCTGAAAGTCATGTAGAGGTAGACGGCTTTCATGTAGAGCGTGTTGAGCCAGTTGTCGGTGTGCATGGCCACGCCGAAAGCCACCATCGAGAAGATGGACGGCAGGTAGGCGGCCCGGATGAGCACCCGGTCGCAGAGGAGATGGTCGTCCCAATCGGACCGGGTCCGCGCCACAATCCGCCTGACGCCCCCGAAGAGGATCAGCTTGGCGACCCAGAAGAACGAGACGGAGATGGCGGTCGAGAGGATCACCATTATGAGCGTCGCCACGAGCTCCGACGCCTCGTAGACCCCGAAGAGCTCGAGGAGCCACCGGGCCACGTCGATGAACGCTCCGTGCGCCTCGACCTGCAATGGGGCGTCTATCATGTTCTGTTCCATGCCTGCGCCTCTATGGTTCCTTGATAATCTTCAGCGTGCAGTCTATGACCCCGGCCTGGACCATGCCGAGCTTCTCCGCCGCCGCCCTGGAGACGTCGACAATCCGGCCCTTGGCGAAAGGCCCGCGGTCGTTGATGGTGACGTCCACGCTCTTGCCCGTGGCGGTGTTGGTCACCCGGACCACCGTCCCGAAAGGCAGGGTCTTGTGAGCCGCCGTCATCTTGTTTTTGTCATATTTCTGCCCGCTGGCCGTGGCCCGTCCGTGGAACTTGTCCGCGTAATATGAGGCCTTGCCCTTCTCGACCTTGGCGGTCGATGTCCCGCCGGTCTTGCCGGCATTGCCAGTCTTGGCGGCGTTGCCCTTTTTGCCGGTCTTGGCCCCTTTCGCCACGGTCTGCCCGCGCCCGTCGGCCACGCCCGCGCCGGAGGAGCATCCCGGGGCAAGGCACACCGCCGCGGAAGCCGCGGCGACAAGAAGAAGAAGTCTCAGGAGTCTGCCCATGTATGGAAAATTTGGGGAATGCGCCATCTAGCCGAGAGAGTTCATGCGGCAGATGTATTTGCCAATGATGTCGAACTCGATGTTGACAACCGTCCCCGCCACAATCTGGCAGAAGTTCGTGTTGTCGTGGGTGTAGGGGATTATGGCCACCGAGAAGCCGTCGTCGCGGCTGTCCACCACTGTCAGGCTGACCCCGTTGACGCACACGGAGCCTTTCTCGACGGTGAAGTAGCCCTGGCGCGCCTTGCCGCGGTCGACGTCGTAGCCGAAGACGTAGTACCAGCTGCCGTCGGCCTCGCGGACCTCGCGGCAGACGGCGGTGCAGTCCACGTGTCCCTGCACGATGTGGCCGTCGAGCCTCCCGTTCATGACCATGCTCCTCTCGACGTTGACGCGGTCGCCCTCCCGCAGCGCGCCGAGATTGCTCCGCCTCAGCGTCTCCTCGACGGCCGTGACCACGTAGGTGTCGCCGCCCGTCTCGACCACCGTGAGGCACACTCCGTTGTGCGCCACGCTCTGGTCGATCGTGAGCTCATGGGCAAAACGGCAGCGGAGCGTCAGACTGACGTTGCCCCCCTCGCGGCGCACGGCGACGACCGTCGCGGCGTCCTCAACAATTCCAGAAAACATGATATGCTTCGTGTTTGATGTCCTACAAAACCATTTGGGCAAAAGTAGCGCAAAAGAGCCGAAAAGAAAAGCCGGCAGGCCGCCAAAGTGCGGCGACGTGGTGGCCCGGGCGCAGTAGAATCTCCCCAAAAGGAGCGCTTGGCGGAATAACGTAGAGAAAAAAGGCGTAGCTTTGTGAAAAACAGTTCATGGACACGAGAAACATAGAGTGGGGCAAGCTCGGCTTCGGGTATATGAAAGCCGACTACAACGTCCGTTGCTACTACCGCGACGGGCAGTGGGGTGAGATAGAGACATCGGAGGAGGAGAACATCACGATCCACATGGCGTCGACCTGCCTCCACTATGGGCAGGAGGCGTTCGAGGGGATGAAGGCTTTCCGCGGCCGCGACGGGCGCATACGGGTGTTCCGCATGGACGAGAACGCCAAGCGCCTCCAGCACACCTCGGACGGCATCATGCTGGCCAAGCTCCCCGTCGAGAAGTTCATGGAGGCCGTCCGCAAGGTCGTCAAGCTCAATGAGCGTTTCGTGCCTCCCTACGAGAGCGGCTGCTCGCTCTACATCCGCCCGCTGCTCATCGGCATCTCGCCGCGCATCGGCGTCGGGCCGTCGACGGAGTACCTGTTCCTCATCTTCGTCCAGCCCGTGGGCCCCTATTTCAAGGACGGCTTCAAGGCCACCCCGGTCGTAATCTTGCGCCAATATGACCGCGCGGCGCCGCTTGGCACCGGGACGTACAAGGTGGGCGGCAACTACGCGGCGAGCCTCGTGCCCGGCGACCTGGGCCACAAGATGGGCTACTCGGCGGTCCTATATCTCGACGCCAAGCAGAAGAAGTATGTCGACGAGTGCGGCCCGGCCAACTTCTTCGGCATCAAGAACAACACCTACGTGACGCCCAAGAGCACCAGCATCTTGCCGTCGATAACGAACATGAGCCTGCAGCAGCTGGCGGTGGACATGGGCATGACCGTCGAGCGCCGCCAAATCCCCGAGGAGGAGCTCGCCACGTTCGAGGAGGCGGCCGAGTGCGGCACGGCGGCCGTGATCAGCCCCATCTCGCGCATTGACGACGTGGACTTGAACAAGAGCTACGAATATTCCGACGGCACCCCGGGCCCCGTCTGCACGACCCTCTACAACAAGCTCCGCGCCATCCAGTATGGCGACGAGCCCGATACCCACGGCTGGGTGACGATGATCGACTAGCCAGAGGAGAAGAGACAAAGCGACGCCCCGGCCGGATGGAATCCTGCCGGGGCGCCGCCTTGTAAATATCAGACGCAAAGTGCTATTCGAGCATCTCTTGAAGTTTCTGGCGCACCTGGTCGACATATATCGTCGATAGGGCCACCTTGCCGTCGGCCCCGACAATGACAATCGACGGAATCCACTTGACGTTGTAGACGCCCGCCACGGCGCACTCTTTCCACCGGCGCAACTCCGAGAGCTGAAGCCACTCCATGGCGTTGCCTACCACGCACTTGACCCAGCTCTCCCTCTTGTGGTCGAACGAGACGCCGACGAACTTGGCCTTGTCGCCAAAGGTCTCGACGAGAGCCTTGACGGCGGGGAAGTCTTTGCGGCAGTCCGGACACCACGAGGCCCAGAAGTCGAGCACCACCACCTGCCCCCTCCAGTCGGAGAGGCGGTGGGTCTTCCCGTCGGCATCGGGGAGCGTGAAGTCGGGCGCGACAGTCCCGACGGGCAGCAACCCATTGTCGAGCGCGTCGTCGGCGGGGCCGGCCGCGGTGGCGCACACAGTCGCACCGACAAGAGCCGACAACAGCATGAAGAGTCTTCCGAGGCGCATGGTCACGGACTAAACGGTCATGATGTCTTTCTCCTTGGCGGCACACATGTCGTCCACGCGCTTTATGTGCGCATCGTGGATTTTCTGCACCTCCGCCTCCTTGTCTTTCTGGATGTCCTCCCCCAGGCCGTCTTTCTTGAGCTTCTTGATGCTCTCGATGGCGTCCCGTCGGATGTTGCGGATCGCCACCTTGGCGTCTTCAGTCGTCCTCTTTGCCATCTTGGCGAGGTCTCGGCGTCGCTCCTCGGTGAGGGGCGGAATCAAGATGCGAATCATCTCGCCGTTGTTGTCGGGGTTCAGCCCCAGGTTGGCCGCCATGATTGCTTTCTCGATGGGGGCTATCATGCTCTTCTCCCATGGGCGGACGGCAATGGTCCGGGGGTCGGGGACAGAGACGTTGGCGACCTGGTTGAGAGGCGTCGGCGAGCCGAAGTAGTCGACCTTGACGTCGTCGAGGACGTGCGGATTGGCCTTGCCGGCCCTGATTTTGCCGAGTTCGTAGTCCAGGTGCTCCAGGGTCTTGCCCATCTGCTCCTTGGCGTCGTCCAAGATGAGCTCTAGTTCGTCGTCCATGATATATATGCGTGTCTAGATGTTTTGTCAGTCAGCGAGCAGCTCGCGGAACCTCTCTTGCGGTCGGTAGAAGTAGACCATGCCATATGATTGGCAGACGTCCCTCTTGTCCTCAGTGTCGACGGGCTGCACCCTGTCCTCCACCTCGTTCCATATCTGCAAGATAATCTCGTCGGCCCTGCCCCTCACCTCTTCGAGCTTGTCTTTGAACTTCTGTGCGGTCTGCAGGATGTCGCGGTGCTTGTTGTAGTTCTCCTCGAATATTTGGAGCTTGACTTTGACAAGCGCAATCGACGGGTTGTATATCCTGTTGCCGCCCCCGCTCGCCATGCGCTGCTCCTCGCCGCCAACCACCTTGCGCCCCCACTCGATCAGGGCCTTGTCGGTCGAGAGGTCGGGGACTGCCGAGCCGCACTCCTGCAGGCCCAGCAACGCCCTTGCGGCGGGCTTAATCTCTCCGCGGGCAATGCACATATTGAAGACCTGGACAAAGTGCGAGAGGTAGAGCCTCGCCACCCTGCCGGCCTCTGCCACCTGCCGGCTCACCGCCACCTGCCTGTCTCGGCAGTCTAGGCTCGTCTGGACGGCCTGCTCGAAGAGGGGGGTGAACGACGCCGCCTCCAAAGCCACCTTTTGCGAGAACAAGAGTTCCCCGGGCGAGACGCTTCTCGCCTGCCCCAGGGCGGCATTGAGGGCCCTCAGCCTGGCCTGGTCGGTGTTCGGCAACCGTCGGTATGGCATCGTCATGGCACTTTTGGCAAATTTAGTCATAAAAGGACAGAAACGCAAGGCAGACAGGGCGGAACGATATTTGGGGCACATCTTGTCGGCATCGCCCAAGGGCAGACAAAGCGCGCGGCACTTAAAGCTGTAGACGTTTCAAACACCACAAGGACAACATTCAAGAATCGAAGCACCGCACGCCATATTCATCAACAGCGCCTCAGACCAAAGGCGCAGGACGAACAAGACAACAGACAAACATGAAAGCGGCGGAGTTGAGCGCAAAAAAAGGGGGACGCGCGTCCCCCTCTATGCATATATGGGCAAACGAATCCTCGCCTGTCAGTTCTCCATCTCGGCCTTAATCTCGGAGGCGTAGCGCCACGCCGAGGCGCCATGGGAGCGGGGGCAGATGAGCGTCACCCCGTCGCGCTCGACGACAAGGTAGTCCTTGAGCCCGTCCACCACGACAAGCTCGCTTCTGTCTGCGTGGACCAGGCACCCCTCGGCATCTTTCATGTAGGCGTTGCCGTTGACCACGGCGTTTCCCCTGGCGTCTTTTCCTGTCTGCTCATAGACACTGCCCCACGCGCCGACATCGCTCCAAGCGGCCCGCGTCAGGCACACCGCCACGTTCGAGGCCTTCTCCATGACGGCGTAGTCGATGGATATGGTCTCAATCCGCTCATAGACGTCGCGCAGCGGCCCGCCGGCCCAACGGACGCTAGGCATGAGGTCCAAGACGTCGAAGCCCATCTGCACGGTGGGCATATGCGCGCGCATGGACTGCTCGATTGTCGGGCGACGCCAGACGAAGACGCCGGAATTCCAATAGAAATCGCCCACCTCGAAGAACGTGTTCGCCATCTCGGCATCGGGCTTCTCCGTGAAAGTCTTGACCTGGCGGATGGGGTTGTCGCCGTCGCTGATGATGTCGCCCACCTGGATGTAGCCATAGGATGTCTCCGGGCGGAAAGCCTTGATCCCTATGGTCATCAAGACGTCGTTGCTCTCCACGTAGTCTACGGCCGCCGCCACGGAGCTGACGAAGACACCATTGTCTAACACAAGGTGGTCAGACGGCGTGACGACCATGACGGCATCGGGGTCGGTCTGCTTCAAGAAAGCCCCGGCGTAGGCAATTGCCGCCGCCGTGTTGCGCTTAAAGGGCTCGCAGAGGATATTGCCGGGGGGGACATCGGGGAGCTGCTCACGGACAAAGGAGACATAGTCGTCGAGAGTGACGACTATGAATCGTTCTGGCGGGCATATGGCGCGGAAACGCTCGTAGGTGAGCTGCAGCATCGACCTGCCGACACCCACAAGGTCCAGGAACTGCTTGGGTCGCGCCGGACGGCTGAGAGGCCACAGGCGCGAGCCGGTTCCACCTGCCAGAATTATGCAATAGACACTGCTTGTCATCGTTTGGGTATTTGAATTGATATACGACACCAACGCAAATATACTAATATCCAAGACAACTACGCATCATTTTTTAACAACATTGTCTGATGACAGGGGACAAAGAGCCATTGACAATGGACACATTCGCCCGGGGGGGGGCACTTCCCATTCCCTCCTACGGCTCACGCCCTAGGATTCCGTCCCGCCTAGAGGCCGTCTAGCCCAAAGGGGCCGTCTCGTCTATGACCCACTTAGTCCTAGGGCTCACGCCCTAGGCTATCCTACATCGCCCCTTTGGGGCTTTGAGACACCGATGGGGGGTTGGGCAAGCATCGCATTTCTACATGATGACGCAAAATCTTAGGAAGAGGCGCATGAGTGATGTGCACACCATGCGTCCCCCATGCGACGTCAGGTAGGTGCAAAAATCGTAGGCATAAATCCAGGCGGGGGAATTCACAAAAAGAAGAGAGAGCCCATCCCTTCCGAGGACAGGCTCTCTCGCAATGTTTGCAGACCGGGGATTAATATTCCCACATGTCGTGCTCTTTTTGGAAGACCGAATTCTCAATGCGCTCCGCCTCGATGTTGCTAGACATTCCCTTGGCGTAGCTCGTGATGATTCGGTTGTTGTAGACGTTGGACTCCTTGTAGACGTAGCTACCGAACTGCCGCGCCTCAAGCCTGTCGTAGAGCGACGGACGCTGAGCATCGTTGCTGAACGTGAACGCCTCCTGCTTCGAGAGGAAAGGCGCCGCTGCGGGATAGTAGACCCAGAAGAGCAACGACTGGTCGAGACGCGTGCCGTCGTCATTGGGGCGAACCATGATTGGGCAGAGGCCAAGAATCCGGCTCTTGAGCATGGTGTACTTGTTGTCGAAGAACCATACCTCCTTGACCATGAACTTCTTGACGTAATCGAGGGGCAACGCCGTCATGTCATACACATACTTCATCTCCCTCTCCCCCGTATCGGGGTTCACCGTCTCGACAGAGTCCACGGGCTCAGCCTTGAACTTGTCGAAAGCCTCGCGGGGCGATATGACCTGCTCAAACTCGTTCTCCGCATTCGACGAGTACGCTTTCAGCTCTCCGTCGTTGATTGCGTCGAGAAGCGTCCGCACAAGCGACCGACGCCCGTCGAGAGCCGCCCCGGTGGTGTTGATTGGGTAATAAAGGTAGAGGTTCTGCTTCTCGCGCAAATCGATGATGCGCCAAATGGTCTTGGACCACAGCACATTGGCCTCGCGGACATATGCAGGCACCATGTTCCTCTTGTTCTTGATGTGCTGCTTAGCCACAATGCCGTCGACCACGCCGTCATAGACCCCGTCGAACGCCGTCTCGGTGTCAACCTCCTCTTGTGCGAAGACTGGCGTCGCGAAGACTACCGCCAGAAGCCAAAACAACTTCTTCATACCTTGCGCTACTGTTGGTTTTATTGCATTTTGAGGGTTATGCCGTTGAGCGAACGCTCGCGGCCGTCAGGGCCAACGGCCTTGACACTCTCGACATAGACCCTGCCGTTGCGCCCCACGCCCTTCATTAGGTCGAGAGCATTCTTGTTGAGCTTGCTTCCCTTGATGTCTTCCGAGACGAGGAAGCCGTTCTTTGTCGTAGAGACTGTGAAAGCCGTGACGCGGAAATTGACGTCGAAGACGAAATCCTTAAGCTCTGCCTTGACCTCGAAGTTGTTGAGGGCACCCTTGGTGATGTTGCCCTTGTTGCTGCCCGTGACGTTGACCACAGGGTCGGGGACGTCGTAGACGCGGAACTTCTTGGAGCCGAAGCTCTGGCTCTTGCCACCGGCACTCGACGAGACGCTGATGCTGATCTCCCTGGCGGCGCCAGGCTTGACAATGTAGCCAGCACCACTGCGGGTCATGTTGCCACCGGCGCACGACGCATTGAGGTCGGAGGGCGAGACACCAGCCACGGAGACCTCGATGGGGTTGTCCAGACCGCGATACATGGCGTTCATCTTGGTGGCGGAGACCACAAGGCTCGGCGCGCCGACCTCGTAGGTGGCCTTGACATTGTAGTCCACAAGCGAACCCGTCACGGGGTCGGGGACTTGGAGCTTGGCCTCGTAGTTCTTCATGCCGACCGACGAGGCGGAAGCCACATACTTGCCGCGGCCGCCCTCGACGGGGAGGTTCTGCCCGCCGACGGAGACGATGGGCTCCATGGTGTCGTCGTAGGCGGCCAACATGATGTCGGCCTTATACTGGCCACCCTGGATGACATATTGAGCCTCCGGGATGACGAGAGGGACGAGGACATTGAACTTGTAGGACGCAGCGTCGATCGACTTGTAGAGGTAGTTGGTCACGTCGGTCTCGACGTTGCGGACGTTGCTCTGGATTGCCGACATGAGACCCATGACAGCGGCAATGGGCAAATGCTCGAACATCTTGCTTCCCCACTGGTTCATCTCCAAAGCCGTGGAGCTGGAGGGCGGCGCATCGATGGCCGTCGTGATGGAGTGGACGAGCATGGTGTCCACGGGGAGCGACGTGTCGGCCTGCGCCGCATTGAGCATCGCCTCACGGTATGCGAGGAGCGCGTCGCGTAGCTCGTAGAGCCTCTTGCCGTTGCCCTCGACCATCATGACTTGCGCGGCCTTGTCCTGGTCGCTCTTGTTGAGATAGTTCTCCGGGGTTGACCCCGAGCCCTTGCCGTCCGCCACGTCAATCATGGTCTGCTTGAGAGACTGGATGTAGTTGACGAGCGAGTCGGACTTGGCCTTGACATCGAGCGCAAGCTCATACTTGGGCTTGACCCTCTGCGGGTTCTGCTCCGCCTTAGACTCGAAGTTGTAGTATGACAGGCCTAGCTTCTCCTCCGTAGCCTTCTTCTGGCTCCTGATGCTTTGGTCGACGAGGTCGAAAGCGTTGAGCAGGTCTCCAGAGACATTGAGGGCGAGCATGGCGGTCAGCATGAGGTACATCATGCCGATCATTTTCTGTCTAGGGGTTTCCGGACAGTTACCACCACTCATTATCTATATGGTATTAACAGGATTCGACAATAAACGGCACACTCGCACTAGCGGCGTATGGCGCTGAGCATGTTACCGTAGATGTTGTTGAGCTCGCCCACAGTCTTGCTGAGGCTGGCGAGTTGCTGACGATACTCCTTGACGCCCTCGACCGACGCTGCAATCTCTTGGGAGATGGAGGAGAGACCTGACGTCATGCTCTTCGACGACTCGAGCTGGTTCTTCAGCCCGTCGAGCTGCTTGCCATAGGCCTCGGTCACGGCCGAGATGTTGCTACCGAGCTTCGACGACTGCTCTGCCTGGGTTGCGAAAGCCGTGTTGAGCTTCGAGAAGGACGACGCGAACTTGCCGCTCTCCTGCTCCATGGTGGCAGCGAACTTGTTGCCGGCCTCGGTGACGCTGGACTGCGCGGCGGAGAACTTGTTGAGCTGGTCGGCAGCAGTCTTGACATTCTTGAGGTATGACTCCGTGGCCACCGAAGCGCCCGAGAGGTCGGAGAGTTCGGAGGTGGTGTTGGCGAGCTTCTTGACGCCCTCGGCGAGCTTCGAGACCGTAGACTGGTCGATGGCGCCGTTTGCCACAAGGGCGCTCAGCGAGTCACCGCCGGCGTTGCCGCCCTTCTTGCCCGTGGCGGAGCCCTCGGAGATCTTCGTCAGCGGGCCCTCGAGGCCAATGAGCTCGGGGAAGACATTATCCCACTGCGGAGTCTCATGGGGCGGCTCGAACGACGAGAGCGCGAAGATGATGGCCTCGACACCCAGACCGCATATGAGCATGACGCTGGCACCGGGCAAGTGGAGAATCTTGAAGAGTGCGCCCAAGATTGCCACGGCGGCACCGAAGCCGTAGACATAACCCATGAACTTCTTGTACGCGGGGCTAGTGACTAATTCTGTTAGAGTCATAAATCTTAGTTTTGATATAGAGTTAACCGTTCAAGAGAGCCTCAACCTATTCGCCTATGTAGTCGCGCACGCACCGGAAACCGATGAAGCACGACGCGCTGTCCTGATACTCGTAGTTGCGAGTGCCGCACTGTAGGTAGTAGGCAATATCTTTCCACGAGCCGCCGCGGACCACCTTGCGCTTCATGACGATGGGGTCGTCGGGCAGGGCGTTGTACTTGTAGTCGGGGTTCATGTCGTGCGTGTAGAGATATGACGACTCGTCGAAAGCGGACGAAGTCCACTCGGAGACGTTGCCGGCCATGTCGTAGAGCCCGAACTCGTTTGGCGCGTAGCTGGCCACGGCCGCCGTCGTGACAGAGCCGTCGTCGGTGTAGCGGCCGCGCATGGGCTTGAAGTTGGCCACGAAGCATCCGCGGTTGTTGCGGGTGTAGTATCCACCCCAAGGGTATATGGCGCTCTCCAGGCCGCCGCGCGAAGCGTACTCCCACTCTGCCTCGGTCGGCAGACGGTAGTCCATCGCCATGGGCTGACCCTCGCTCTTGAGGTAGTCGTTGAGCAGGTTCGAGCGCCAGATGCAGAACGCCGTGGCCTGCTTCCAGCTCACGCCGACGACGGGGTAGGTGTCATAGCCGGGATGCCAGAAGTACATGCGCGCCTGGGGCTCGTTGTAGCTGTAGGTGAAGTTCTGAATCCAGCAGAGGGTGTCGGGGTAGACGAGGACATTGTCGTGCATGATGAAGCCCTTGCGGCCCTCCTCCTCAAGGTTCTTGGCCTCGCCGTTGATGTCGTACGCCACACCATGGTAGCGCCCGCTCTCGCCGTCGTTGGGGTCGAAGCGGTTCTCGAGCTTGGCCGCCTGCTGGAGGTCGACCCAGTCGTAGGTGTAGCGCCACTTGCGGTTGTCGAACTGCTTGAGCCCGAAGAAGCGCTCGTCCTCCTCGTAGTAGAGGAACGCCAACGCCTCCTGATAGTCGGGCTCTTTCCAGTCGAGCTCCATGTCCCAGTTGATTTGCGGCTTGTCGAGAGTGTTGCCCTCGCTGTCTTCGGTGATGAGGAACCCGTCGTTGCCGGCCTCTCCAAGAGCCGTGCGCGCCAGCGAGTCGCGGACCCAGTTGACAAACTGCCTGTACTCAGAGTTGGTAATCTCCGTCTCGTCCATCCAGAAGGAGCGCACGGTGACGGTCTTTGTCAGAGCGTTGGTCAGCGACGCCACGTCCTGCTCGTTCTGCCCCATGTTGAAGCTCCCTTGCGGGACGAACACCATGCCGTAGGGGTCGGGCTCGTAGAACTGCGCATTGCGCTCCACGCCAACGAGCTCGCCGCCCGTAGTACCGCTACAGCCTGTAATCAGCATCAGGGCCACGGCTCCAAACGCTACGTCTCTTGTCATTGGAATCATCAGTGTGTATATCCTGTTTTCGTTACAGTATTCTAACGCTCTTATACCTTTTGGTCGGCTTCTGCCTGTCGAAGTCGAACGAGTAGCGCGCCGCAATCTCGTGCGAGCCGCTGTTGTACCTGCTCAGCCCCGAGAGGCTGAGGTCGTAGGCGTAGGCGATGTCTAGACCGTTGCGGAGCCTCACACCCGCAGCGAAGAGCATCGCGTCTTGAAGCCTGGCGCCCATCCCCGCCCAAAAGGAGCGGTTGAAGTTGAAGTTTGCCATCATCTCGACCTGCCACGAGGCGAAGTCCGTCATGAAAGCCAACCTCGGCTCGAAGCTCCGCGACTTGACGTCGCGGCCCAGGAGCCTGCCGGCGGCGAGAGCCAAGACCGGGCGGACGTTGACCTTGGCACCGCTGTTCAGCTCGATGTCCGGGGCCGTGAGGTGCGCCAGCGAGAGGCTCAGAAACGACGCCTCCGACTGGAGGAACACTCCCAACCCGGCGTCGAACGCCGAACGCGTGTCGTCGGCCCCGGAGAGGGCGTCGTCGGCCTCCTGGTGATAGCCGTCGGGCAGGTCGGATGGCGACGTCCGCAGACCGCCGGTCTCGAACTTCACGTTGTAGACCCCGAACTTTGCGCCCAACCCCAAAACCGCCTTGTCAAGGTATATGTGGAAGCTATACGACGCCGCGAGGTTTAAGTTTGTCAACGCCCCCACTTTGTCTTGCACAGCCGTCACGCCCACTCCGTGGAAGTTCCGTAAGAAAGCCACCTCCAGGTCTGCCGCCAAGAGAAACTGCCTCGGGGCGCCCTCGAAACCGACCCACTGCTGACGGAAAGCCGCCGTGGCCGCCGCCGCCCCCGAGCATCCCGCCGCGGCGGGGTTCTGCACCGACGGCAAGGCGAAACTGCCGGAGAATTGCGGCTCACCCTGCGCCTTGGCGTTACCACTAAATAAGGCGCAAATTAAGCTAAAAAACGCCGACAAAAAACGCACTGCCCGCAAAAACATCACATTTTTCACCTTGGCAGACGCCCCGCGCCTGGCGTTGGCACGACAAATCTCGGCTCGCGCTTCCATAGGCTCTACGCCATATATAACGCACCACCCCGATTTTTATTGCCTAACATTGGTACGCTTATTCCTTTTTTTGAGTTGCGTTTGCCGTCGGCGTTTTCTCCGAAACCTTTTTCTGCGCCCTGGCCTGGCGCGTCTTCTTGCGTGTCGGGTCGGCCTCCTGCTCGACGCACAGCTCCATGCACCTCTCGTAGGTCAGCGACGCGGCGTCCGTCCCTTTGGGAATCTTGACGTTGGCCTTACCGTAGGCGATGTAGGGCCCCCACCTGCCGTTGAGCACCTTGAGGTCGGCGTTCTGCTCAAACTCTTTTATGAGCTTGTTCCGGTCGGCCTCGCGCTTGGCCTCGATTCTCTCTATGGCCTCCGGCAGCGTTATCGAGTATGGGTCGTCGTCTTTGCGCAACGAGACGAACTTGCCGTCGTGGCGCACGTAGGGGCCGAAACGCCCCGTCGACACGACCACCTCCTTGTCTTCAAAAGTCCCCAAGGCCCTCGGCAGCTCGAAGAGCTTGAGCGCCTCCTCCAGCGTCATGGTCTCTATGTGCTGGTCTTTGCGCAGCGACGCGAAACGCGGCTTGGGCCCGTCGTCCGTCGTCTCGCCGATTTGCGCCATGGGGCCGAAACGGCCGATGCGCACCAGGACGGGCTCGCCGCTCTTGGGGTCGTTGCCCAGCCGGCGCTCGCCCGTGCTCTTGTGCGACTGCTCCATGGTGGCGTCGACCTGGCTGTGGAAAGGGGCGTAGAAGTCGGATATGACGCTCTGCCACTTGAGCTTTCCCTCGGCGATGTCGTCGAACTGGCTCTCGACGTTGGCCGTGAAGTCGTAGCTCATGACCTCCTTGAAGTTTTTGAGCAGGAAGTCCGTGACGACCATACCGACGTCGGTCGGGAACAGCTTGTTCTTCTCCGCCCCGGCGTTTTCCGCCACCTCGCCCCCGACGACGACGCCATCGGCGAGGGTGAGGGTGCGGCACATGCGCGGCTGGCCGTCGCGGCTCTCCTTGACGACATATCCGCGGTCTTGGATCGTCGATATTGTCGGGGCGTAGGTCGACGGCCTGCCTATGCCCATCTCCTCCAGCTTCTTGACCAGCGCCGCCTCGTTGTAGCGCGCCGGCCTCTTTGCCCACCTCTCGCGGCTCGCGAGGCCCGCGAGAGCGAGAGCGTCGCCCGCCGCCACGCTTGGCAGGACGGCGGCGTGAGCGTCGGCCTCGTCGTCGTCGTCGGTCTCGGCGATGTAGAGCTTCATGAAGCCGTCGAACTTGACGACCTCCGCCGAGGCCGTGAAGTTCCTCCCGGCGTCGGGCGTGGCGATGGATATTGACGTCCGCTCAATCTGCGCGTCGGCCATCTGCGACGCCACGGCCCTGTTCCATATGAGCTTGTAGAGTTTCTGCTCGGCCGGCGTCCCCTCCACCTCGCGGTTGTCGAACCGCGTCGGGCGTATTGCCTCGTGCGCCTCCTGCGCCCCCTTGGAGTGGGTCTTGAACTGCCGGCGCTGGTAATATCGCTCGTCAAAGGCGTCGCAGACCACCCGCCTCGCCGCCTCCAGTGCCGTCTCGGAGAGGTTGACCGAGTCGGTACGCATATAGGTTATGAATCCGTTCTCGTAGAGCCTCTGCGCCGCCTGCATGACCATCTTGACCGGCATGGCGAGCTTTCGGCTGGCCTCCTGCTGCAGCGTCGAGGTGGTGAAAGGCGGCGCCGGCTTGCGCGCGGCGGTCTTGCTCTCGACCTCGGAGACCTCGAAACGCGCGTTGGCGCACCGGCTCATGAAGTCGCCCGCCTGCGCCATGTCGTCGAACCGCGGCGTCAGCTCCGCCACGAGGGCGTAGGAGGCGCCGTCGACCCCGGCCATGGCGAACGTGGCCGTGGTGGAAAAGGCCGACTTGGGGCTGAAGGCGATTATCTCCCTCTCGCGGTCCACGAGCAGCCGCACCGCGACGGACTGCACCCTGCCCGCCGAGAGCTTGGGCATGACCTTGTGCCACAAGACGGGCGAGAGCTCGAAGCCCACGAGCCTGTCGAGGACCCTGCGCGCCTGCTGGGCGTCGACAAGGTCCATGTTTATGTGGCGCGGGGTCTGTATCGCCTTGAGGATGGCTCCCTTGGTGATCTCGTGGAAGACAATCCTCTTCGTGGACATCTCGTCGAGCCCCAGGACTTTTGCCAGGTGCCACGAAATGGCCTCCCCCTCGCGGTCTTCATCGGACGCCAGCCATACGGCCTCGGCCCCGGCGGCGGACTTTGTGAGTTCCTCCACCGTCTCGCGCTTGTCGTCGGGGACGACATATATGGGTTCAAAATTATTCTCGACGTCGACCCCGAAGTTGTTCTTCTGCAAGTCGCGAATGTGCCCCTTGCTCGACTTGACGACGAAGCCCTCCCCCAGGAACTGGCCTATGGTCTTGGCCTTGGCGGGGGACTCGACGATTACGAGCTGATAGCTTTTTTTCTTAGCCATTGTTGGGAGTGTGGGGAAAAGAGTTAAGGGGTGGAGACGCGCACGCTGCGCACCCCAACCCCCATTGAGTTAGCGTCCTCCTGCGCGGAGCCCGGCTCCGCCATAACCAGTCTGAACCATCGCGGCGCGGCTCTACTCCGCACCCACGGGCTCTGCTTGGGGGGCCGGCTCTGCCGGGTTCTCGACCGAAGCCCCGGCCTGTCCCGCCTCGACGGGAGCCTGCGCGTCGAACGACGGGACGCCCTGCGGCGCGTTGGCGTTGCGGTTCTCGAGGAGCTGGTCAAGCCCCGAGTCGCCCACCGGGCCCATGACGGCGGAGGGCATGAAAGCCACCGATAGAAGCGAGAAGACGAGCAGGAGGCAAGCCAAAGTCCACGTTGCTTTCTCCACGAAATCGGTCGACTTGCGGACACCCATGATCTGCTGCTGGCTGGCGAAGCTCTGGTTGAGGCCGCCACCCTTGGAGCGCTGCACGAGGACTATGATGACCATGAAGACGCTGACGACAATCATCAGCCACACGATAGTAGTGAACATCTTGCTAGAGATATTTATGTTTTGTTGTTTTCTATGTCGGATATTCGAGCGGCAAAGTAACTACTTTTTTCGGGATATTTCAAACTGAGCTTTTTGAATATGTTGATGGCCTTGGCGTACTGCCTCTGCTTGAGGTATATCGACGCGAGCGTCTCGGTGAGTATGTCGTCGTTCTCGCGCACGCTCTCCTCCTCCATTCTCCTGGCGTCGTCGTCGGGCCGCTGGGGGCCGGGGCGGGGGACGATGTGGTCGTCGCCGTGGCTGAGGAACTTGTCGATGAGGTCTTGCCCCCTGTGCGCCTCGCGTGCCTCCTCGGCCGTCACGGCCTGCAGCTGGGCGGTATACTCGAGCCAGTCGGTGAAGGAGTACCTCTCGTCGGGCCTGCGGAAGTGGCTGTCCACGTCCTCTATGTGGTATGTCTGCTCCGCCCCGCCGGGTTGGGCGAGGCCCAGCTCCTCGCCAATGCTGACCTCGGCCTCGGCCGGGGTGATGGGAGCGAAGACCTCCTGCGGGCGCAGGGCGGCTTGGGGCGCCACCTCCGCCGCCGCCCCGGCATTCCCCGCCGCGGGGGCTGGCGCGTCGAGGGTTCCCGCCCCGACGCCGGGGAGCTTGTCGAGCCTGTTGTTGACAAGCCAGTAGAGCGCCCCGCGGTCCCAGACGTGGATGGCGGCCTTGCGGAGCCCACCGGCGAAATGCACGCTGCCCATGTCGGCAAGCCCGCGGGTCAGGAGCATCCAGCCGGCGTGGAAGTAGGGGAACTGCCGTAGCGTTGCGGAGAGCTGCTCCACCAAGGCGGGCGGGACCTGGACCGGATTGGCCACAGCCGAATAGAAAGACTCCTTGTTCACCCCCACCCTACCAGTCGGCGAAAGCCTTGTTGAAGATGTTCTCTGTAAGCTCCTCGACGATGAGCGCCACGAGGTCCGCCTCGACGTCGGCCAGGTTGTTCTCGGAGTCGTAGTCCTGATAGGCGCTGAACGACTGCTCCCAGTCCTTGGACGGGTCCTTGGAGTTGCGGCACCTGATCTTGACCGCCACTGTGAGCCTGGTCTGCGCCGAGACGGCGTCGGCCTGGACTGCCATGGGCTTGGTGGAGTATGACGTTATGTCGCCGGAGAAGTCGACATCGCCGCCGTCGTTGACCAGTCCGAGCCTCGACTCGTTCTGAATCCGGTCTTTGAGGCCCTCGGTGAGCGTCGTGCTGAGGTCTGGGTTGACGAGCGGCGCGCGGTTGTTGATGTACTGCACGGAGAACGTGTTGAGGTTCTCGGGGATGGACGCCCCGCTCATGGTGACGGATATGGTGCACGCCGCCAGGGCCAGGGCCAGGGCCGCCGCCAGGGCCAGGGCCAGGAGCCTAATCTTCGATGCCATAGTCGTGAATCTTGCGGTAGAGCGTGCGCTCTGAGATTTGCAACTCGCGCGCCACCTTGCGCCTGTTGTTCTTGAACTTGGCCAGCGCCCTCTTGATCAGAGCCTTCTCGCTCTCGGCCAGGGTGCATATCTCCGGCTCGGCGCTGGGCGCGGCCTCCTGCGCCTCGGCCTGGTCGGCCACCTTGACGGGCATGATGTCGACCACCTCCTTTTGCAGCGAGGCGGGCGAGATGTGGTCGAGCCTCTCCAACTGCCGCAGCTCGTCGGCCCCGTCGGCCTCGGCACGGCCGTCCTCGCCGTCGGCGGGGTAGAGCTTGTGGACAATCTTCATGGCCTCCGGCGTCAGCCCCTGCCCTCCGCCGTTGAGCATCGAGAGGACGAGCCTCTTGAGGTCGGTGACGTCGTTTCGCATGTCGAAGAGAATCTTGTAGAGCAGCTCTCGGTCGGAGTTGAACGACGCGTTGTGGGCGCCGTCGACCTGTGGGAGCATCCTGCCCCGGCGCGCCTCGGCCTCGCCGGGCATGAAACGCCTCAGTGTGGCGGCGCTGAGCGTCCTCTCTGGCGAGAGGACCGTGAGCTGCTCTGCCACGTTCTTGAGCTGCCTCACGTTGCCCGGCCACGAGTAGGCGGCCAGGGCCTCGGCGGCGTCGGCCCCGAGGCGGACGGGCGGGATGTGGTTCTTGTCGGCGAAGTCGTTGGTGAACTTGTGGAAGAGCGCCGGGACGTCGGCAAGCCTCTTGCGCAGCGGCGGGACGCGGATCATGACGCCATTGAGGCGGTAGAAGAGGTCTTCGCGGAAGCGCCCGTCGGCAATGGCCTTCTCCAGGTCGACATTGGTGGCGGCGACAATCCGGACGTCGGTCTTCCTCACGACCGACGACCCGACGCGCATGTACTCCCCTTTCTCCAGGACGCGCAGGAGCTTGGCCTGCGTGGCCAAGGGCAGCTCCCCAATCTCGTCGAGGAAGATGGTGCCGGTGTCGGCCTCCTCGAAATAGCCCTTGCGCTCGTTGAGGGCGCCGGTGAAGGCCCCTTTCTCGTGGCCGAAGAGCTCGGAGTCGATAGTCCCCTCCGGAATGGCCCCGCAGTTGACCGCCACATAGGGCCTGTGCTTGCGCGAGCTGAAAGCGTGGATGATCTGCGGGAACGCCTCCTTGCCCGTCCCGCTCTCGCCAATTATGAGGACGGAGAGCTGGATTGGCGCTATCTGCACCGCCGTGTCTATCGCCCTCAGCAAGTCGGGGTCGTTGCCGACGATGCCGAAACGCGCCTTGATGTCCGAATTGTCCATTGGGGGAAGATAAGAGAGACCAAAAATAGCTACTTTTACCGAAAGATAAAAACGAGAGACAATGGACAAGGACGACATCGTGGGCCTGATCCCGGCCCGCTACGCATCGACGCGCTTTCCCGGCAAGCCCCTGGCCGACATTGGCGGCAAGCCCATGATAGAGAGGGTCTACGAGAGGGTGAGCCGGGTGTTGCGCCACGTGGCGGTGGCTACGGACGACGCCCGCATAGCCGCGGCCGTGGAGGGCTTCGGCGGGCGCGTGGTGATGACGTCGGCCTCTCACCGCAGCGGGACAGACCGATGCGCCGAGGCGGCGAGCAAAGTCGAGGCGGAAGACGGGCGGAGCTACCAGGCTGTGATCAACATCCAGGGCGACGAGCCGTTCATAGACCCGGCGCAGGTGGCGCTGCTCGCCGGCGCCTTCGACGACCCGTCGGTGGAGATTGCCACCCTGGTCAAGCACGCCGCAAGCAGCGAGGAGCTGTTCAACCCCAACAGGCCCAAGGTCGTCCTCGGCGTCAATGGCGACGCCCTCTACTTCAGCCGCAACCCCATCCCCTACCTGCGCGGCGTGGCGGAACACGACTGGGCCGAGACGCACAAATATTGGAACCACATAGGCCTCTACGCATATCGGACGGCGACGCTCCACGAGCTGACGAAGCTGGCTCCCGGCGACTTGGAGCAGAGCGAGAGCCTGGAGCAACTGCGGTGGCTGGAGAACGGCTACCGCATCCGCGCCCTGGAGACGACAATGGAGAGCCACGGCATAGACACGCCGGAGGACTTGGAGCGGCTGGAGGGGATGGGGCTGATCTGAGCGCAGGGGACGCCCACAAAAATGAGTTGGGACGGGACGCACGGAGGACGTGGCGTCCCGTTTTTTTTTGGGGGGGGGTACGACGAGACACGGGGGGCGACGAAGAACCCTAGGGCTTACGCCCTAGGCTGCCTTATGCCGCCCCTTTGGGGCTACTAGCGACGGGAGAACACGGAGAACCCCAGAGTTCAAGCCCTAGGTGCCCCTTGTGTGCTACGAGCGGCAGAGGGACGGACGGCAGAGGCGGAGGCGCGCACCTCCGCCCGGACGGGAAGCGGCCGCCGCTATTGGTTCAGGGCATCAGCAGCGACGAGTCGCCATAGCTCAGGAAACGGTAGCCAGAGGCGAGGGCGTGGTCGTAGATGCGCCGCCAGTCGGGCCCGACGAAAGCCCCGATGAGGAGCAGGAGGGTGCTGTGGGGCTGGTGGAAGTTGGTTATGAGGGCGTTGACGACGCGGAACCGGTAGCCCGGGACAATCATTATCTGCGTCTGGCTCCTCAGCTCCTCCATCCCCGCCTCCCGCATATGGTCGGCAAGGTGGCGCAGGGCGTCGGCCGCGTCGATGTCTTGGGGCAGACTGTAGGCCTCCCACTGCCCCAGCCCGCCGTCGGTCGGAAGCCCGGCCATGGTCTTCACGCCCAGCCAGTAGAGGCTCTCCAGGGTGCGCACCGATGTCGTCCCGACGGCCACGACGTCGCGGCCAATGAGCTTCTCTATGGCGTCGCGGCTCACCACGATGTGCTCCGTGTGCATCGTGTGCTTCTCGGCGTCGTCTGTCGTGATGGGCTTGAACGTCCCCGCCCCGACGTGGAGCGTCACCGAGACGGTCTCGTGCCCGCGGCGGGCTATGTCGTCGAGCACCTCCGGCGTGAAGTGCAGGCCCGCCGTCGGTGCCGCCACAGACCCCTTGTGCATGCTGTAGACGGTCTGATAGCGGGTGTCGTCGATGCTCTCCGTCTCGCGGTTCAGATAGGGGGGGATGGGGATGACGCCCGCAGCCTCAATCACGTCGGCGAACGTCGCCCCGCCGTCCCAAGAGAACCGGACATCGGACGTCGCCCCGTTGTTCGACAGCCGCTCGGCGCGCAGGGTCCGCCTCCCCTCCGGCGTCTCGACGACGGTCTCCAGGGCGCCCTCCTTCCACCTCTTCGAGTTGCCCACAATGCATTGCCACACCACGGCCTCCCGCTCGGCGAAAGCCCTCTCGGCGTCGGCCGGAGCTTGCGGCTCCAGGCAGAAAATCTCGACCGCGGCGCCCGTCGCCTTGCGGAAGCGCAGACGGGCGCGGATGACCCTAGTGTCGTTGCGCACCAGGAGCGCGCCGGGAGGCAAATGGCCCGCAATGTCGCGGAACGCGGCGTCGGTAATGGTGCCGCCCTTGTAGACGAGGAGCCGCGAGGCGTCGCGCCGCTCGAGCGGATATTTGGCAATCTTCTCCTCCGGGAGGTCGTAGTCGTAGACTTGCACGTCGGGATGTCCTTAGGTGTGGGAAAAGGCAAAGGGCGAGGCTGTGGGGTGTGGCTACCCCCCATGCCTCACCCTCTGCGGGTTGTTTTTCAGAAAGTCGCTCCACGAGGCCGACCGCCCTCCGGACGTCGGGACCTTCACCCCCCCGTGGGCGGCGTCGCCCCCTGCGAGGCTCTCCAGTCGTCCCGAGAGGAAGTGGCAGTAGGCTATGGCCAGGGCGTCGGTGGCGTCGAGGAACTTGGGTATGTCGGCAAAGTTGAGCATCCGTTGGAGCATGTGCGCCACCTGCTCCTTCGTCGCCGCCCCGTTGCCCGTTATGGCCTGCTTGACGCGCATCGGCGCATATTCGCTCACGGGCATCGAATGCGCCAGTGCCGCCGCCATGCACACGCCCTGCGCTCGCCCCAATTTGAGCATCGTCTGGACGTTCTTGCCGCAAAACGGTGCCTCGATGGCCAGCTCCGCGGGGCGGAACTCGACAATGATGGCGTTCACCCGGTCGAAGATGCGCTTGAGGCGCGCATAGTGGTCGGCCACTCGGCCCATCTGGACCGTGCCCATCACGACGACGGTGGCGTGGTTGCCCTCGACGTCGAGCAGGGAGTAGCCCATGACGTTCGTCCCGGGGTCTATGCCCAATATGCGCCGCGCGGGCATCACTCGACGACGTTGAGCCTGCGCATGAGCGTCGAGAAGCCCAGGCAGCGCTCGCCCATGGTCTCGGCCACGTCCTGGCACAGCCTGGCGCTGACGCCGCGCAGGTTGCCGAGTTGCTCCAGGGTCGAGCACCGCCACTGGCTGGAGTAGGACTGCGCCCCGTCTTGCCTGGAGCCGTCGATGGCGTAGAGCTCGTGGGGGCAGTCGGACGCGGCGGCCCGCATGGAGGGGACGTAGAGGTCCGCCATCCACCGGAGCCACGCGTCGCGCACCTGGTCGTCGACGGTGAACGTCGTGTTGAATAGGAACTTAGTCGATGTACTCACAGCCCATGTAGGGGACAAGGACTTTCGGGATCCGTATGCCGTCCGCCGTCTGGTTGTTCTCCAAGAGCGCCGCCACGATGCGGGGCAGAGCCAAGGCCGAGCCGTTGAGGGTGTGGCACAGCTGCGTCTTCTTGTCGCCGGCCTCCTTGAATCGGAGTTTGAGCCTGTTTGCCTGGTAGCTCTCGAAGTTCGAGACCGAGCTGACCTCCAGCCAACGCTTCTGCGCGGCGGCGAAGACCTCGAAGTCGTAGGTCAGCGCCGACGTGAAGCTCATGTCGCCACCGCACAGGCGCACGATGCGGAACGGGAGCTCGAGCTTCTCGACAAGGCCGCGCACGTGAGCCACCATCTCGTCGAGGGCCTCATAGGAGTGGTCGGGGTGCGAGAGGCGGACAATCTCGACCTTGTCGAACTGGTGGAGGCGGTTCAGCCCTCGCACCTCGGCGCCCCACGAGCCGGCCTCGCGGCGGAAGCAGGCCGAGTAGGCGCAGTTCTTGACCGGGAAGTCGCCGCTCTTGAGGATGACGTCGCGGTACATGTTCGTCACCGGCACCTCGGCCGTCGGGATGAGGTAGAAGTTGTCCACCGTGGCGTGGTACATCTGCCCCTCCTTGTCGGGGATCTGCCCCGTGCCGAAGCCCGACGCCTCGTTGACCATCAGGGGGGGCTGGACCTCGGTGTAGCCCGCCGCTATGGCCTGGTCGAGGAAGAACGAGATGAGGGCTCGCTGGAGCTTCGCCCCCTTGCCCTTGTAGAAGGGGAAGCCGGCACCCGTCACCTTGACGCCCAGGTCGAAGTCTATGATGTCATATTTCTTGATGAGGTCCCAGTGGGGTTGCGCCCCCTCCGGCAGTTCCGGCTCCTTGGAGACCGAGCAGTAGACAATCTCGTTGTCGGCGGCGCTCTTGCCCGCCGGGACGATGGCCGCCGGCAGGTTGGGCAGCAGCACGAGCTTGGCCGTCAGCGCCTCCGACGTCTCGGCTTGCCGCGCGTCGAGCTCCTTGAGCTGCTCCTTGAGCTTCGACGTCTCGGCCTTGGCCTCTTCGGCCTCCTGCCTCTTGCCCTCTTTCATGAGCTGGCCCACCGACTTCGAGATGGCGTTCATCTTCTGCTGGATGGCCTCGGCCTCGGCCTGCTGCTGCTTGCGACGGTTGTCTAGGGCAATGATTTCGTCCACAATCTGCGCGGCGTCGAAGTTCTTGACTTTGAGCCTCTCGACGACGAAATCCCTTTGTTCTTGAATGACCTTTAGGGTTAGCATCTCTGCGATAAATATTTTTTCCCACCTGCAATCGGCTCGCGGCAACCACCCGGGGGCCTCCTGTGGCCTCCCCGTCGCGGCGCCGTGATTTCCGACCGCAATCGGTGTCTTTGTCAATTGACAAGGCTTCCGCCAGTCTGCTCCCCATCGGTTGTGGTGAGCCGCCATGGCGGAAGCCTTTTGCTTTTGCTGCGGCCCCGGGGGCCTCTCCGTCGTCCTACTCGGCGACGGCCGGCTCAGCTTCGGCCGGGATGACAGATACGTAGGACTTGTTGTCCCGCTTCTTGACGAACTGCACAGTCCCGTCGACGAGCGCGAAGAGGGTGTGGTCGCGGCCTATGCCGACGTTCAGACCCGGATTGTGTACTGTGCCGCGCTGGCGCACGATGATGTTGCCAGCCTTGGCGAACTGGCCTCCGAAAAGCTTGAGGCCGAGTCGTTTGCTCTCTGAGTCGCGGCCGTTCTTAGAACTGCCTACACCTTTTTTATGTGCCATGTTTCTCTGATACTCTTAAATTGGTTTCCAGGCCGTCCCTATCCGACGATGCTCTCAATCTGAATCTGCGTGTACTGCTGGCGGTGGCCATTCTTCTTCTGGTAGCCCTTGCGCTTGCGCTTCTTGAAGACGATGACCTTGTCTCCCTTGACGAGGGGGACGAGGACCTTGGCCGAGACCTTGGCGCCCTCGATTGTCGGCGCGCCGACCGAGACTTGGCCCTCGTTGTCGATGAGCAGGACCTTGTCGAACTCCAGGCTGTCGCCCTCGTTCTTCATGGGCAGGTGGTTGACGAAGAGCTTAGCGTCCTTTTGGACTTTGAATTGCTGTCCGGCAATTTCTACAATTGCGTACATTCTACTTTTTGTGCGTAAAAAGATTCGCGCCTGCGGGCGGAGCGCCATCTCTCGGCGCGTCGCTTTGGGAGCCACACAGGCATAACGCCACAAAGTTAGCCACTTTGTGCGAGAAAAGAAATGTTTTTGCTATCTTCAATGTCCAAAGATTTGGCACACTATGGATGATGGCACAGACGCCCTCGTCGCCATGAAAGTGGCGGCAATCCTCGACGGTGGGGGCGACAACATATACAACCTCGTTCTCCAGGAGGTGACGGGGCCGAGGCGCATGGTCATGACAATCGGGGTCTCCGAGGCGCAGGCCATAGCCGTCTTCATGGAGGGGATAGCCATGCCTCGCCCCATGACGCACGACCTCATGGCCCGCATCGTAGGGTCTCTCGGCGGCAGGCTGAGCCGCGTCATCATCGAGGGGCTGGACCAGGGCCGGTTCCTGACGCAGATGGTCTTCGAGCACGATGGGCTGCCCATTGTCTTGGACGCCCGGACGTCCGACGCCGTGGCGCTGGCAATCAGGTGCCAGGCCCCGATTTTCGCCCGCGAGAGCGTCGTGGAGCTGGCGGGGGCGGGCTTCCCGCCGCCGGCCCGGCATCCGAGGCAGAAGACCATTGCCGACATAGCCACGCAGGAGCTGAGGCAGAAGCTCGACGAGGCCGTCCAGACGGAGGACTACGAGACGGCGCAGAGAATCCAGGAGGAGTTGCGGAGGCGGGGCGACGCTAGCGCTCCGCGATGAAGAGGAAGGCGCGGTCGTAGAAGCGGCCCAGGAGGGGCTGATAGCGCATCATCTCCTTGCTGACGCCGCGCAGGCCTATCAAGATGGAAATCAGCAGGAAGACCATGACGACATTCCACAGCGCCCACAGGTCGAGGGCCCTGTAGACCACGACGTAGAGCAGGGCCTCGACAAGAGACAGCCCGAACCCCTGCCGCAAGTGGAACGTGGCGAACGCCGAACGGTCGGCGCAAAACCACCGCACCGACATGGCCACCATCCACCCCACGGGCGTCAGGTAGGAGGCGAAAGCCAACGACTTGGACAGCTCACTGACCGTCATACCTCTCTATCTTCATGTCCTGCCCGTCGAAGACGGCGTAGGAGAAGTTGCGAATCCAGTCGCCGATGACCAGCAGACGCTGGCCCCGGTCCCCCACCACGCAGTCTATGACCTCGTGGCGATGCCCGAAGACATAGAAGTCGACCTCGTCGCCCGCCGCGGCCCGCCGCCGGGCGTAGTCCACCTGCCACTCGCGGTCGAGGTCCAACGGCGCGCCGCCGCGCTTGCGGTCGTCGGCGTCGTGGCCCATTCGGCTCCGCCGGCTCCACGTCGAGGCCACGATGCCGGCAAGGTCGGGGTGCACCCACCGGTAGCACGCCTGTAGGAAACGGTTGTGGAAACACCACATCATGGCGTGGTAGAAGCGGTCGTAGCCCAGGTCGTCGCCGTGGCCGAGCAGGAAGTGCCGCCCAGAGTCCTCGATGCGCAACGGCCCTGTGTGGACCTTCACTCCGAGCTCCGTCTCCAGGTAGTCCGACATCCACGCGTCGTGGTTGCCCGTGAAGAAGTGCACGTCGACGCCGCTGTCGGCCATCTGCGCCACCTTTGCCTGGAAGCGCACGAAGCCGCGGGGGATGACCGTCCGATATTCGAACCAGTAGTCGAAGACGTCGCCGAGCAGATATAGCGCGCGCGCGTCGTGGCCAATGCTCTCCAGCCACCCGACAACCCGCCTCTCGTGGGCCCGCCGGTCGGCAATGTAGGGCGCGCCCAGGTGCAGGTCTGAGGCGAAGTAGAGCTTCTTCATCGGCCGGGGGGTGGCTAATCGAGGATCTCGCTCAGCTTGCTGTCGAGCCTGGCCCCGAAGAGGTCTTTGCCCACGAGCCTCCCCTCGGGGTCGAGGATGTAGTTCGACGGGAGCGACACGACATTGTACGTCGCCGCGGCTGGGCTTGCCGGCCCCCGCAGGTCGCAGACGTTGACCCACTCGGCGCCCGACGTCGCCGCCTCCCACATGAGCTTGCTCGTGTCGAACGACACCGAGTAGATCTCGAAATTCTTGCCGGCATACTTCTTGCGGAGCGCGGCGAGCTGGGCGTGCGCCCGGCGCGCCTCCTCGTTGGCCGACGACCAGAAAAAGAGCAGGACAGTCTTGCCGCGGAGCGACGTCAGCTCGACCGTCGTCCCGTCTTTGTCGGGCAGAACCAGGTTGGGCGAGTTGAGCAGGGTGGCCCCCTGGAGCAACGAGTCGCGGCGGGCGGTGGCCTTGCGCGCGGCGCGCGCGCCAAGGACGTAGTCGCACAGGTACTTCACCTGGGCGCTCTGCGGATAGGCCATCTGTAGCGACGTCGCCACGGCCGAGAAGAGCTGGTGGTCGCGCTTGTCCATGACGTCGAAAAGCGGATGCCCGCCAATCTTTTGGAAGACAATGTAGTATCCGACCATCGAGCGCGGATTGGCGAAGACCATGTCCGTCAGCTGGCTCTTGAAGTCGCTCACGTCGGCCGACGTCATCGTCCCGTCGTTGAGCTTGACCAACAGGCGCGACGAGCCCGCCATGACCCTTTGCAGGTCGTCGTTGGCCGGCGAAGCGTCGAAGCGGACGCTCCCCGCCAACTGCGTCGCCGCGGCGTCGGCCTCCAGGGTCACGCTCTCGGCGGAGTCGAGGACGACATTGAACGAACGCCCGTCGGCCAGGCGTATGTTGTAGAACGCGGGCTCGGACTGGACTTGCCCCCGCAGGGCGAAGCTCCCGTCGGACGCCACGTCTTGCGAGTCGCACACGACGGGCTGCGACGCCAAGGTCATGGCGTCCATGTAGACCCTCTTGCCCTCGGCGCCCTTGAGCGTGCCGCTCACGGTGGGGCGTCCGCCGCCGGTGTCGCACCCGGCGAGACCCAAAGTCGAGGAAATCAATGCGATAAGGGCGCACGATGCTACGCCGCGTGTCTGTTTCTTCATCAACAATATGATTTTTGGCGGTTGCAAATATACGGTTTATTTGCAGTTCTTTCCCAGGAGGAGCTCTGCCACCCCTCCGTCGGCATCCACCACCACCACGGCGGGCGCAAAGTCGAGCAGGTCCGCGCGGCTGTCGAGCCTGACGAAACGCCCCCGCACGAGCGCGGCGCGGCGCGGCAGGGCGACGTTCGCCACCGCCTCGACCAAGACACGCCTGCCGTCGGCGGCATGGAAAGCAAGAAGCTCCGCGGCGCGCACGGCCTCGGCGGAGTCGGGGAGCAGGGCCACGACGTAGCGTCGCCGGGCCATGTCGTCGTTCCCCAGGGTGTCCCCCCTCTCACTGACAAACGCGAACCGCGGGGCGTCGGCCCCGCCCCCCAGCCGATGGCGCAAGCCAAGAAGCCGCGCCACCCTGCCAAGCTGCGCGCTCCGGGCACGGAGAGCCTCGACACGCGGGTGGCGGCTGGCCAGGAGGCCGAAACGGCGCGACAGGAGCTCGTGGTCGCCAACGTCGTCATACACTCCCGGCAGCCCCATGAGGGGCACGGCGGCCAGGGACGTGTCGGGCAGGGACTGGAGCAGGGCGTCGGCGCGGAGCCGCGCCGCCTGGCGGAGGGACAAGAGGCTGTCCGCCACCGCCCGGCGGCCGGCGGCCGTGGCCAACGAGGCCGAGGCGATGGCGAAGTCGGCGGCCCCGGTCAGCTCCTTGCGGAGCCCCTCGGCGACGATGACGGCGCGGGTGTCGGCATCGGAGGCCGCGAGGGCGTCCCACTCCTGCCACGTCCCCAAGACCCTCTGCGTCCGCCCCTGGCAGACGACCAGCGGCAGACGGTGGGCAGAGTCCCACGCGGCCACATAGATGCCGCTCGGCAAGGAGTCCGTGGCGAAGACATAGGCCCCGTCGGCATTGGCGCTGACGGCGGCGCAAACAGCGCCCTCCGCCACGACGGACGTGAGCGTCATGGGGGCCGAAGTCGTCCGGTTGAGGTCGATGATGACGCGCCCCGCCGGCGAGCCTCCCCCGCCGCACGCCGCCAGGGCAAGCCCCGCGGCCAACGCCGCCGCGCCGCGCCGCATCCGCCCGCCCCTCATCGGAGCAGGCTCGAGATGGCGGCGTTGACCTCGCCAAAGGTGAACCGGCGGCAGACGCGCTCCATCTTGGCGCGCACCTTGTCGTTGCACAGGTTGCCGAGCGAGCCCTCGTGGGTGTGGCGCGGCGCGCCGTCGAACTCGAAGCGCCCCTGCTCAATCTCCATTCCGACCTGCCTGTAGGCGTCGCGGAACGGAGTCCCCGCCAGCGTCCGACGGTTGACCTCCTCGACGCTGAAAGCCAGCTTGTAGCGCGGGTCTTTCATGACGTCGCGCTCCACCTCGATGTTGGCAATGGCGTAGGCCGTGATGTCTATGCAGTCTTTCATCTCGTCGAAGAGGGGGATGAAGACCTCCTTGATGATCTGCATGTCGCGGAAATATCCGCTCGGCAGGTTGCCGCTGATGAGGCGTATGGTGTTCGGCGCTCCTTGAATCTTGTTGCAGTGGGCCCGCACAAGCTCGAAAACGTCGGGGTTCTTCTTGTGCGGCATGATGCTCGAGCCCGTCGTCATCTGCTTGGGCAGGTGGATGAAGCCGAAGTTCTGGCTCGTGAAGAGGCAACCGTCGTAGGCCAGGCGCCCGATGGTCTCGGCAATGGAGGCCAGGGCGAAAGCCACAATCCGCTCCGTCTTGCCCCGGCCCATCTGCGCGTAGACGACGTTGTAGGCCAGGTCGGCGAAGCCCAGCAGACGCGTCGTCATGCCGCGGTCCAGCGGGAACGACGAGCCGTAGCCCGCGGCGGCCCCGAGGGGGTTCTGGTTGGCCACGTCCCACGCGGCGGCGAGCATCGTCATGTCGTCGGTGAGGCTCTCGGCGTAGGCGCCGAACCACAGCCCGAACGACGACGGCATCGCCACCTGCAGGTGGGTGTAGCCGGGGATGAGGATGTCCCGGTGCCTCTCGCTCTGCTCTTGCAGGACGTCGAAAAGTTTGAGCAGTCGGCCGTGGAGGTCCTCAATCTGCGCGCGGATGTAGAGCTTGAGGTCGAGGAGGACCTGATCGTTGCGCGAGCGGCCGCTGTGGACTTTCTTGCCCATGTCGCCCAGGCGGCGTGTCAGCATGAGCTCCACCTGCGAGTGGACGTCCTCGACGTCGTCCTCTATGGCGAAGCTCCCCTCGGCGGCGGCGGCATATATGTCCTTGAGCTCGCGGAGCAGCGTCTCAAGCTCGCCCCTCTCCAGGAGGCCTATGCTCTCCAGCATGGTTATGTGGGCCATGGTGCCCAAGATGTCGAACGGGGCCAGGTGCAGGTCCAGCTCTCGGTCGCGCCCCACGGTGAAGCGGTCTATGCGCTCGTCTTCAGAATATCCTTTGTCCCAGAGTTTCATTGTTGTCGCTTATTCGTGTCCGTATATTTCTTCTTTGGGGGGCCTCGGCGCTAGAGCCTCAGCCCGTCGAGGAGCTCGACGTAGGTGCGCACGCCGTGCCCTATCTCGTCGAGGCCTATGTACTCGTCGGCCGTGTGCGAGCGCGCCGACTGGCCGGGGCCTATTTTCATTGTCGTGAACGGCATCAGGGCCTGGTCGCTCATGGTGGGCGAGCCGAAGGGCTTCATCCCCAAGGCCAGGCACCTCTGCACCAGCGGGTGGGTCATGGCTATCGACGAGCTTCCTAGCCGCGTGGACCTCTCCTGCACGGCCACGCCCGCCTGGTCCCTGATGAGGGCGAGCAGCTCGGCGTTGGAGTAGAGCTCGTTGACGCGCACGTCGACGACGAACCGGCACGTGTCTGGCACGACATTGTGCTGCGTCCCCGCCTCAATCTGCGTCACGCTCATCTTGACGGCCCCCAGGAACTGGCTCACGCGGTCGAAAGAGTGCGTCCGGAACCACTCAATGGCCGGCAGGGCCCGGTATATGGCGTTGACCCCCTCGGCCCGCGCCGCGTGCCCGCTCTTGCCGACGGCGGTGCAGTCCAGGACCATGAGCCCTTTCTCTGCCACGGCGGGCTGCATCCCCGTGGGCTCGCCGACGATGCCGAGCGCCACGCCGCCAAGCTCCGGCAATATGCTCTCCACGCCGCCGCGCCCGCTCACCTCCTCCTCGGCCGTGGCGGCGAAGACTAGCGAGAAGCCCCTATCGGCGTCGTCTTGCGTGAGGTAGCGGAACGCCGCCATGAGGCTCACCAGTGGGCCTCCGGCGTCGTTGCTCCCCAGGCCGTAGAGGCGTCCGTCCTCGACGGTGGGCGCGTAGGGGTCGCGCGTGTAGCCTGCCGCGGGGCGCACGGTGTCGATGTGCGAGTTGAGCAAGACCACGGGCTTCCCGCCCGCGCAGGCCTGCTCGCGGACCCACAGGTTGTTCCCCTTGCGGTTGACCGGCATCCCCCAGAGCGTCATCTGCCGCTGTAGCATGTCCGCCACTGCGGCCTCGTCGCGGCTCACCGAGGGGATGGCAATCATGCGCCGCAAGAGGTCTACGGCCTCGTCGGTGAGCCGCCTCAGTCGCTGCTCGTTCATAGCGCGAGCGTCGTGCCGCGCCCCGTGCGGAGGCCCTCGACGTTGGTTATGACCACCTCGGCCACGCCGCGCCTCAGGGCCTCGAAGCCGTTCTCGAGCTTGGGGATCATGCCGTCGGCGACGATGCCGCGTGCCAGGAAGTCGCCAAAGGCGGCGCTGTCCAACCGCGGGACGAGCGTCGCGTCGTCGTCGGCGTCGAGCAAGACGCCGGGCTTCTCGAAGCAGAAGACCAGGCGGACGCGCGCCGTGGCGGCCATGGCCCTGGCCAGCTCGCCGGCTATGGTGTCGGCGTTGGTGTTGAGCAGCGCGCCGCGCCCGTCGTGCGTTATGGGCGAGAGGACGGGCGTCACGCCCTGCGCCATGAGCTGCGACAAGACGCCGACCCTCACCTCGCGCACGTCGCCGACGAAGCCGAAGTCCACCACTCGCCCGTCGGTCATCTGCCGCGGGGCGCGCCGGTCTGAGCGCACCACGCCCATGTCGGCCCCCGTCAGCCCCAGGGCGTTGACGCCCCGGCTCTGCAGTCCCGCCACGATGGTCTTGTTCACCAGCCCGGCGTAGACCATGGTGACAATCCGCAGGGTCTCGGCGTCCGTCACGCGCCGCCCCTCAATCATCCGCGCCTCGACACCGAGACGCTCCGAGAGCCTCGTGGCCGAGCGTCCGCCCCCATGGACCAGGGCCTTGGCCCCGGGCAGGGCGGCGAAGTCGTCGAGCAGCGACGACAGCGAAGCCTCCTGCTCGACAACCTTGCCGCCAACTTTTACGACAGTGAGTTCCATATCAAAAAAAAACTTTGTTGTGCGTTCCGGGCCGCGTCCACACTCCGATTCGGCGTTGCCGACAGCCAACCCGCTTGCAAAAGTAGCGGAAAAACGCAATGGGCGGCGGGCAAATACCTGGTGGCGGCCACCAATCGCCCGCCGGCCGGGGGGCTCAAATCCCGAAGTTGACGCCCACGGTGTAGATGCCCCCGACCTTGTCGGTATAGATGAACTCCCGGCGGTCGCTGTTGAAGAGGTTGTGGGCGCTGACGAAGACCTCGGCCTGCCCGACGGGCCTCCACCCGACCTTGAGGTTGACCGTGAGCCGCGGCGCCACGGCCTCCGTGCCGAACATGGTGGTGTATTCCCTCCGGCCCAGGAGGTTGGCGAAAGCCGCGACGCTCCACTGCTCGGAGGGCTTGGCAATGAGGCCGAGCATCCCGTAGACGGCCGGCGTGGCCTTGTGGCGGTAGCCGTCTTGGAGCCTTGGGGCTTCGGCCACCGTCGTGCCGAGATAGTACTCTCCCTTGGCGGGCTCGTAGCGGATCCCATATTTGAGCGCGTAGTACGTCAGGAGCCCGCCGCCGTCGGCCTTTATGCCGGCAAGGAACGCCTGCCGCTCGTCGGGCGACATGGCGGCGTAGGCGTCGGCGGCGGGCCGGGAGACGACGCCCTGGAAACCCGTCATGAAGTCATCCACGCTCCGCCCTCCCGCCAAGGCCGCGGCGGCGTCGGCCATCAGCTCGGCCATGATGGCCCCCACGCCCGTCCGCGGGTCTTGCAGGGCGGCGCCGGAGGTCTGCAGTTGGCGGGCAATCATGTCGTTGCGCGAATATTGGTAGTACTTGTCTATCGTGGTCCGCTGGACATTGGCGTTGAGCTTGGCGATGAGCTTGGGCGATATAATCCAGTCGACATTCACGCCGAAGCCCACCTGGTGGACCACGAACGGCATCTCCTCGTAGCGGATGTAGGAGCGGCTGGAGATGACGCCCGCCAGCGCCTCCGCCACCGCGTCTTGCGCCACCTGTCCGCCCAAGACCCCGCCGAGGACTCCGAGCAAGTCCGAGTGGCGCAAGACGAAGTTGCTCCGCCACGACTTGAGGGCGCCGTAGTCGGTGGAGCGCGAGTAGTAGGCCTCGGCGTCGACGAGCAGTCCGCCGAGCGGCTTGAGCCTGTAGCCGACATCGACATTGTCGACGTGCATGAGGGGCGTCCCGGCGTTGCCCGCGAAAGAGATTTGCGCCGGCATGGTCCCCTCCGGGCGCCGCCAGCTGTAGTTTGAGCTTGTGTTGACGAGCGACGACGAGCGGAAAGCGCGCCCATAGCCGACGCGCACGAAGTTGTCGTCGTTGACGGAGTAGCTGGCGGAGAATTGCCACGAGTGGTTCCACTTGTCGGGGATGCTCGTCTTGTCGGCACGGGCGGCGGCGATGAGCCGCAACGCGCCGCGGCGGTAGTCGAGCCGGAGGCTCGGCGCAATGTCGGAGAGGCTAGCGGACCTCTCGCCGCGCGACCAGTAGCCCCAATATCCCGACCTCTCCTCCGGTCCGCCGCCATAGTCGAACCATGCGGGCCTGGAGTCGTCATATCTGACATATTGCCAGCTCACGCCGGGTCGGACTCCGAGCGGGCCGACGTGGAGGTCGTAGTCGAGCTGCGCGTTGACGGCGCCCGTCTTGGCCTGCCTGAAAGCGGGGTTCCCCACGGCCATGTCTTGCGGCCCGCCCTGGTAGTTGGCGATGAGCCGCCACGGGCCCATGGCGGCGTTGAGGTTGACGTAGGCCGTGCTGCTCTCGCGGTAGCGCAGTGCCTCCTCGTCGGCCCCGATGGGCGTCGTGGCATAGAGCGCGTGCTGGAATCCGGCCGAGACGTCGAAGCGCACGGCTTCGGAGGGCGTGACGGAGACGTAGGCGTTGATTCCGGCGTTCCGCCTGGCCAGGTCCGGCTCGCGGAACTGCGCTCGGACGTCGGCGTCGACGGCATAGACGCTGTGGAACGCCATCGAGCCGTCGGCGGCGGCCTCGGCCCCGTAGATGTTCGCCAACTGCCCCACCTCCACGGCCGTGAGGCCCCGGATTGGCGTGAGCGCCCCCCGGGCCACGGCCTGGGCCACCTGCTCCGCCGTGAGGGTCGCCCCGCCGCCGAGGATCGACGGGCCGGAGGCGACATACGCGCCGCCTGTGGCGAGATATGGAATCAGCGAAGTGGGCCTCCGCCGCAACTGGAAGTTGCCCGTCAGTCCCGCCGCAATGACGCTGTTGGCCGCCTTGCGGACCCCGAAGTCGGCCAGGGCCGTGTTGTTGCCCAACTGGAGGCTCCCCTGCGCCACGTCGCGCGCCGCGTCGGGCTTCTCGGTGATGATGTTGACCATCCCCGCCACGGCATTGGGCCCGTAGAGCGCCGACGCCGCCCCGCGGACAACCTCGATCCGCTCCACGTCGCCGATGCCGACCGGCAGGGTCTCGAAGAATGGCGTCCCGACGGAGTAGTTGTGGGCGATGCGGCCGTCGACCATGACGAGGATGTTCATGTTCTCGGTGTAGAGAAGCACGTTGTTGTCCGGGATGTTGGAGAGGCCGCGCATGTGGACGTCGTAGACCCCGTTGGTCTTCTCGGCCACAATCATGCCCGGGACGAGGCGCAGCGCCTCCTCTATTGTCGTGACGCCATATGTCCGCATCTCCTCGCGGGTTATGACGGTCGAGGAGAGCGGCGAGGTGAAACTTCTCTCCTCCTCCTTGGTGGCGGAGGAGACGCTCTTGTTCATGATTAGCGCGAAGAGCTCGTCGACGTTGCCGACGCCTATCGTCTCGACGGCGGCCATGAGCCTGTCGAGCGGGAGCTCGGAGAGCTGGTCAACCGTCATGGACAAAATCTCGTCGCGGGAGAGTGGGCGCTCTTGCGCCATGGGCGCGGCCGAGGCTAGCCACGACAACAGGAGCGGCAGGTATAATCTTTTCATCTCAAAAAGTTTAGATAGTTCCAAAACATAGTGCCGACAGGAACAAAACCATCACTCAGTCGTGCGTTTTAGAACGAAATTGTTCATAGAAACCATAGCGCAAATTTAAGCAAATGGGCGACATTCCGCCCACAGAATGTCCGTAAATCCCTATTTTTGCACAGCACAACGATATGTACGCCGACCTCATACTGCCCCTCCCCCTCCAGAACGTCTTCACCTACGCGGTGCCCCCCAGCATGGAGGGCCGGCTCCGCCGCGGGTGCCGCGCCCTGGTGCAGTTCGGCAAGAAGAAGTTCTACTCCGGCATTGTCGTCGAAGTCCACGACCGCAAACCGCGCTACGAGACCAAGAGCGTCTGCGAGGCCGTTGACGCCGAGCCCGTCGTGACCGAGGGCCAGCTGGAGCTGTGGCAGTGGATTGCCGACTACTACATATGCACCCTTGGCGAGGTCATGAAGGCCGCCATGCCCCAGGGCCTTAAGCTGGAGAGCGAGACCCGGCTGATGTACAACCCCCAGTTCGACGACCCTGACGAACCGCTCCCCCCCCGCCAGGCCGAGGCACTGGCCTACGTGCGCGAGAAGCGCGCCTGCACCGTGGGCGACCTCTCGACGCACATGGGCGGCGCGAGCCCCATGGCCCACGTCCGCGCCCTGCTGGAGCGCGAGGCCATCTTTGCCGGCGAGGAGCTGCGCGGGGCCTACAGGCCCAAGATGGTCACGACATACCGCCTTTCCGACTCCGCCGGCGGCGCTGACGGCGTCTACACGGCCCTCGACGAGCTAGAGCGCCGCGCCCCGCGGCAGATGGAGGCCCTCCTGGCGTTCGTCCAGGCTGCGGGGGGCATGGGCGAGGCCCTGCGCGGCAAGAGGCTGACGCGCGACGCCATCGACGCCGACAAGCGCATCCCGGCCTCGGCCCTCACGGCTCTCACGGCCCGCGGGCTGCTGACGCAAGAGAGGGTGGCCGTCTCGCGCCTCAGCGCCCCCCCGGGCGGGCAGGAGCCGCCGCGGCAGCTGACCGAGGCCCAGGCCGAGGCTCTGCGGCAGACGGCGGAGCTGTCGGCGGGGGGGCGTCCCGTGCTGCTCTACGGCGTCACGGGGAGCGGCAAGACCGAGATATACATCCACCTCATAGCCCGGGCCCTGGCGGAGGGCCGCAACGTCCTCTACCTCCTGCCGGAGATTGCCCTCACGACGCAGATAACGCAACGCCTGAGCCGCCACTTCGGGAGCGTCATGGCCGTCTACCACAGCAAGTTCTCCGACGCCGAGCGCGTCGAGGTGTGGAAGAAGATGCTGGGTCCGGACCCACCCCGCCTGGTCCTGGGGGTCCGCTCGTCGGTCCTGCTTCCCCTCTCGGGCCTGGGCCTCATAATCGTCGACGAGGAGCACGAGCCGAGCTTCAAGCAATATGACCCCGCCCCGCGCTACAACGCCCGCGACATGGCCCTCGTGGTCGCCTCCCGGATGGGCCCTGGGTGCCGCGTCGTCTTGGGCAGCGCCACTCCGAGCCTGGAGAGCTGGGACAACGCCCGGCGCGGCAAATATGGCCTGGTGCGCCTGGAGCGCCGCCACTCCGGCCTGGAGCTGCCGGGCGTCGAGACGATAGACATGTCCGCCGCGCGGCGCAAAAAGGCCGTGACGGGCATCTTCTCGTTCCGCCTGCAAGAGGCCGTGGCCCAGGCCCTGCGCGGCGGCGAGCAGGTGATCCTCTTCCAGAACCGCCGCGGCTTCTCGCCCGTGGTGGAGTGCAGCCAGTGCGCCCAGGTCTCGAAGTGCGCCAACTGCGACGTGAGCCTGACCTACCACAAGGCGACGCGGCAGCTCGTGTGCCACTACTGCGGCTTCAGCGTCCCGATGCCCACGGTCTGCCCGGCGTGCGGCACGCCGAGCCTGTCCCCGCAGGGCTTCGGGACGGAGAAGATCGAGGAGGAGTGCCGCGCGCTGTTCCCGGAGGCGCGCGTGGCCCGGATGGACCTGGACACGGCCCGCAGCCGCCGCGCCTTTGAGGAGATTATAGAGCACTTCGCCGCCCGCAAGTACGACATCCTCATCGGCACGCAGATGGTGACCAAGGGCCTGGACTTCGACGGCGTCTCGACGGTAGGCATCATGAACGCCGACGCCCTCGTCAACATGCCCGACTTCCGCGCCGACGAGCGCGCCTACCAGCTCATGGCCCAGGTGAGCGGCCGCGCGGGGCGCAAGGGAGGCCGCGGGCGCGTCTACATCCAGGCCTCGCGGCCGTCCCACCCCGTCCTGGCGTGCGTGGCGGCGAACGACTACGAGGGCAACGCCGCCCGCGTCCTGGCCGAGCGCGAGGCGTATGGGTTCCCGCCCTACGCCCGCCTGGTCTCCATCACCGTCAAGCACCGCGACGCCCCGACGGCCCTCGACGCCGCCCGCGGCCTGGCGCAGAGCCTCATGGGCAAGTTTGGCGAGATGGCCCGCGGGCCCATAGTGCCTGCCGTGGGCCGCGTGGCGAACCTGTTCCTGCAAGAGATAGTGCTCAAGATACCCAAGTCGGCGTCGCCGTCGCAGGTCAAGAGCCTCATGATGGCCGACGTCAACGCCATGCTGGCCGACGCCCGCTTCCGCTCCGTGGTGGTGCGGATTGACGTGGACCCGTGCTGAGCCAAAGAAAAAAGACAATGAAGATTGTAGCCGACGACAAGATACCGTTCCTCCGCGGCGCCCTCGAGCCCGTGGCGGAAGTGGTCTACAAAGAGGGCCGCAGCATCTGCCGCTCCGACGTCATGGACGCCGACGCCCTAATCACTCGGACCCGGACGCGTTGCGACGCGTCGCTCCTCGACGGGACGGCCGTGCGGGCCATCTTCACCGCCACGATAGGCTACGACCACATCGACACTGCCTACTGCCGCGACAACGGCATATATTGGGCCAACGCCCCGGCGTGCAACTCGCGGTCGGTGGAGCAATATGTGGCCTCGGCCCTTGCCGTGCTGCGGCTTCGCCACGGCGTGACCCTGCGCGGCAAGGTCGCGGCCGTCGTCGGCGCGGGCCACGTCGGGACCCTTGTGGCCTCCCTGTGCGGGAAGCTTGGGATGCGCGTGGCCCTGGTGGACCCCCCCCGCGCCGAGGCCGAGGGCGGCGCCGCCTTCACCCCCTACGCCGAGGCCCTGCGCGAGGCCGACATCGTGACGTTCCACACCCCGCTGACCGGCGGCGGCCCGCACCCCACCCTGCACATGCTCAACAACCGCGCCGTGGCGCTGATGAAGCCCGGCGTGATTGTCATCAACACGAGCCGCGGCCCGGTGTGCGGCACCCGGACGCTCGTCAGCGGACTGCGCAACCACCGCATAGGCCACGCCGTCATCGACGTGTGGGAGAACGAGCCCGACATCTCGCGCGACCTGCTCTCGTTCGCCACCATCGCCACGCCCCACATTGCGGGCTACAGCACCGACAGCAAGCTCCGCGGCACCCTGATGGCCGTCGAGGCCCTGTGCCGCCACTTCGGACTGCCCCGGCCCTGGGCGCCCCCCGCCCTGCCGGCGCCCCCCGAGCCCATCTTCGCCCCGCCGGCGGGAGCCAGCGCCGAGGAGGCCGCCTGCCGCCTCTTCCTCCACGTCTACGACATCGAGGCCGACTGCGCCGCCCTGCGCGAGCGCGCCGACCGTTTCGAGTCCCTCCGCGGCGACTACCACCTGCGCCGCGAGATAGGCTCTTTCGCCCTGGCCCCGGGGGCCGCTCACGCGGAATACCTCCGCGGCTTCGGCCTGGGGGAGGGCGTCTGACCCCCCCCAAAAAAAAGGACGCCCCCCCCCAGTCGGCTCAGTCCGACATGCCGGGAGGGCGCGCATCCGCCTGGCGCGGACAAAAGAAAGATGGCGTCCGACCCCATGGGGACGGACGCCATCGGCTATTGCTCTCCAAATAGGACTTGAACCTATGACCCTCTGATTAACAGTCAGATGCTCTAACCAACTGAGCTATTGGAGAGTATGTCTCCGCAACCGTAGCCCTTAGCCCCGATTGCGATGCAAAGGTATCAACCATTTGCCACATATGCAACACCCCGGCTTCATTTTTTTTTGCGCCCACCCCATCCAATCCGGCGCCCCCTCGGCGCCGCCACAGTGCGAATTGTGAATTGTTAACGCGGCGGCATTCCGCCAGTTCATTGCGGGTTGCTAAATTTGTGTGTAGTAAGCCCTCGTGATGCTTTCCATCCTAATTCCTAGCTACAACAGCGATTGCGTCGTCCTTGTCGATGAGCTTGTCTCGCAAGTCGAAGACCTGGGCGTCGGGGCGGAGATTGTCGTTGTCGACGACGGCTCGACAGACTTGGGCATCGTGGCCGAGAACGCGTCGGTCGAGCGGAGCCCCATCTGCCGCTACGTCGTCTCGCCCATGAACGTCGGCATAGCGCGGACGCGCAACAAGCTCCTCGACCTGGCCAAGGGCGACTACCTGCTCTTCCTCGACGCCGACACGCTCCCCGCCAGCGGCGACTTCCTCAAGGTCTACATGGAGAACGCCGGCCGCGCGGACGTCGTTGTCGGGGGGATGCGCTACCGCCGCGGCGCCGACGCCGCGGTCTGCCCGTTGCGCCTGCGCTATGGCACGGCGCGTGAGGCCAAGACGGCCCGCCGCCGCGCCAAGACACCCTACGAGGCGTTCATCTCCTGCAACTTCCTCATCTCGCGGCGCGTGGCGGAGCAGGTGCGGTTCGACGAGACGTTCGACCGCTATGGCCACGAGGACACCATCTTCGGCACCGACTTGCAAAACGCCGGCTTCTCGGTACTCCACATCGACAACCCCGTCTTCCACGACCCGGCCGACACTTCCGAGGAGTATCTCTCGAAAGTGCGCGTCGCCATCCAGAGCCTCAGCATGCACTCCGACCGGCTCGCCGGGCACTCCTCCCTGCTCGGCCTCTACGACCGCCTCGACGCCGTGGGCCTCACGGCCCTCTTCCGCTCCTTTTTCCGCATCTTCCGCGGGCGCATGGAGAGCAACCTGCTCGGCGGGCACCCGTCGCTCTTCGTCCTCGACCTCTACCGGCTGTCATACCTCTGCAGCGTCATGAAGCTGTAGAGCCCCCCCGGGGGGGGCAAAAGAGAAGACGCGCCACAGGGTGGCGCGTCCGTCGTTTTTTTGCGTATGGGGAGACCCGACGCCTCTCAGACAATGAGGATAGAGTCTCCATAGGGCCCGATCCGGTAGCCCTCGTCTATCGCCGCCCGGTGCGCCTTCATGACGTTGTTGTATCCGCCAAAGGCGCAGGCCAGCATCAGCATGGTCGACATCGACGGGTGGAAGTTGCTCACGAGCGACGTCGCGACCTGGAACTCGTAGGGCGGGAAGATGAACTTGTTCGTCCACCCGTCGTAGGGCGTGATGTGCCCCATAGTCGAGACTGCCGTCTCCAGGGCCCTCGCCACGGTCGTCCCGACGGCGCAAATCTGCCTCTGAGCGTCTTTTGCCTTGTTGACGCGCGCCACGGCCTCGTCGCGCACCATCATCTGCTCCGAGTCCATCTTGTGCTTGGTCAGGTCCTCCACCTCGACGTCGCGGAAGCCGCCCAGCCCGACGTGGAGCGTCACCTCGGCGAAGTCTATGCCCTTGATCTGGCATCGCTTGTGGAGCTGCCGGCTGAAATGCAGGGCGGCCGTGGGCGACGCCACAGCCCCCTCCTCCTTGGCGAAGATGGTCTGATAGTCCTCGGCGTCTTGCGGCTCGGGGGCGCGGCCCAGGTAGTCGGGCAGTGGCGTCTGGCCGAGGGCGAAGAGCGTCTGCCGGAACTCCTCGTTGTCCCCGTCGAAGAGGAAGCGGAGCGTGCGCCCGCGGCTCGTCGTGTTGTCTATCACCTCGGCCACCATGGAGTTGTCCTCGCCGAAATAGAGCTTGTTGCCGATCCGGATCTTGCGCGCGGGGTCCACGAGGACGTCCCACAGGTGCTGCTCGTGGTTGAGTTCGCGGAGCAGGAAGACCTCAATGCGCGCGCCGGTCTTCTCCTTGTTGCCATAGAGGCGCGCGGGGAAGACGCGGGTGTTGTTGACCACCATGACGTCGCCGTCGGCGAAGTAGTCCAAGATGTCTCGGAACGTCTTGTGGGCAATCTCGCCGCTCTTCTTGTCCAACACCATCAGCCTCGCGTCGTCGCGGTTCTGCGTCGGATATTTCGCAATCTGCTCCTCCGGATACCGGTATTCGAACTCAGATAGTTTCATCGTCAGTATAGCTATTCTTCAGTTATTGTGGTGCGCGGCGCCGGAGTCCCTGCCGGCCGTTGCGCCATGATGAGTTCTTCGACTTGCTCCATTGTCAGCGCGTCGTCGACGGTCATGTCGCCGACTCGCGTTCGGCGGAGCGACGTCAGGTATGCCCCGCTGCCCAGGGCCGCCCCGATGTCGCGGGCCAGGGCCCGGACATATGTCCCCTTGCCGCACTCGACCCGCAGACGCAGCGTCATGCCCGCCTTGTCGAAGGCCTCGACGGCAATGGAGTGGATGTCTACGGGGCGGCCGCTCAGCTCCACCTCGTCGTGCCGCCCGCTGCGCGCGTACTCGTAGGCGCGCTTGCCGTCGACGCGTATGGCCGAGAACGTCGGCGGCACTTGCTCAATGCGCCCCAGGAACCGCTCCCGGAGCGTCCGCTCGATGAGGGGCAGGTCTATGTGGCTCGTCGGGTACGTGGCGTCGACCTCCGTCTCGGCGTCGAACGATGGCGTGGTCTGCCCGAGCTGGAGGGTGGCGACATACTCCTTGTCGTGCTCCATGAGCGCCTGGAGGGTCTTCGTGGCGCGGCCCGTGCAGACAATGATGAGCCCCGTGGCCAGGGGGTCGAGCGTCCCGGCGTGGCCCACCTTGATCTTCTTGATGCCGAGGTGGCGCTTGAGCATGTAGCGCGTCTTGTTGACGGCGTCGAACGACGTCCATCCCAACGGCTTGTCAATCCCGATCCGCGTCCCGGCGGCGAAGTCTATAGCCTCAGCCATCGGGAGGTCAGGCCAGGAAGATGAGCGACAGGACGCCCGCCACGGCGCAATAGGCGGCGAACCATATCAGCTTGCCGCGCCGGACGATGCCCAGCATCCACTTGCACGCCAGGCACCCCGAGACGAACGCCGCGGCGAAGCCCGCCAGCATGGTCAGCGGCGAGATGGTCGAGGCGGACATGGCCGCCGAGCCGTCGCCCATGAGCTTCACGCCGTCGAGCAGGGCCTCGCCCAAGATGGGGGGGATGACCATGATGAACGAGAACTGGGCCATGGTCTCCTTCTTGTTGCCCAAGATTAGGCCCGTGGCGATGGTCGTGCCCGAGCGCGAGAGGCCCGGCAGCACGGCGACGGCCTGCGACAGGCCGATGATGAGGGCGTCGAGCGGGCCGACGCTCGCCTTGTCGCGGGGGCGGGCGTAGTAGGCGAACGCCAGGAGGGCCGCCGTGACGCACAGCATGACGCCGACGACGGCCACGCCGCCGCCGAACACGGCCTCGACGCTGTCTTTGAAGAAGATGCCGACGATGCCGATCGGAATCATCGAGATCAGGATTGACAGGGCGTAGCGCGTGGCGTCGTTGAGACGGAACTCAAACAGCCCGCGGACAATCCACCACAGCTCGCGCCACAGGACGACGACCGTCGAGAGGACCGTGGCCACGTGGACCACGATGGTGAACGTCAGGTTCTGCTCGGCCTCGACGCCCAAGAGGCGCGAGGCGATGACGAGATGCCCGCTGCTGCTGACGGGCAAATATTCCGTGAGGCCTTGGAGGAGGCCCAGCAATACGGCTTCTAGAATGTCCATTGTCCCGCCCCGGCTATTTTTTCATTATGGCGTATATCTCGAAGACGAAGCCCGCCAGGACCACGATGGGGGCCAGCGTTATGCGCCGGAAGCTGTAGACGTCGGCGTTGAAGACCGCCGGGTCGTCCGAGCCGCCGCCCGCCATGAGGATGAAGCCCACCACTATGATGCCGAGGCCCACGGCCAGCAGCTTGTAGTTTTTCTCGCCCAGGGCCATGCCGGCCGATGGCGCGTCCGGCGCCACTTGCCGGGGCTTGTTGTCGTTTGCCATCTTTCGTTTTTGTGGATTCTCTTGTTTTGTGGGGGGCGCCTCAGACGTAGAGGTCGGCGGTGCGAAGCCCCAGGTATTTGTTCACCGAGCGCGCGGTGGAAATTGTCGTCATCAAGACGCCGACGGCGAAGACCGACGCGAAGAGCGCCCCGACGGAGTATACGTCGCCGAAGTTTATCACCCCCGGGAGCTCGCGCGAGGCCACAAGGATGACCGACGCCAAGAGGGCGTTGGCCACGAGCCCCCCCACGAGGCCCTGCGCCACGCTGGCGGCTACGAACGGCCGTCGGATGAAGCCGCGCGTGGCCCCGACGAGCTGCATGGTGCGGATGAGGAAGCGCTTGCTGTAGACCATGAGGCGGACGGTGTTGTTTATCAGCGTCACGGCCACGAGGAGCATGACGGCCGAGAATCCGAGCAGGACGAGGGATATTCTCCGGATGTTGTCGTGGATGAGGTTCACCACGTCTTGCTCGAAGTATACCTCGCGGACGGGCTTGTATCCGCGGATGGCCTCGGCCACGACCTCCATGCCGCGCTCGTCGGCGTAGTCGGCGAAGAGCTTCACCTCCATGGAAGGCAGGAGGGGGTTCATGTCGAGCGTCGCGACGAAGTCCTCACCGAGGTTGGCCTCCATCTGGCGCGCGGCCTCCTCCTTGTCGACATACTTGACCGACTTGACCTGCGGCGAGGCCAGGAGCTGCTTCTCTATTTGGCGGATCTCGGCGTCGCGGGCGTCGGCGGAGAACGTCACCGTCAGGCACAGGTTCTCCTTGACATATGACGACACCCTGCGCGCGTTGAGCATCAGCAGCCCTATCGTCCCGAGCAGGAACAGCACAAGGGTAATGCTTATCGTGGTGGTGAAATACGAGCTGCGGAGCTTGCGGACCGCCGCCGTGCTGGTTTGGTTGGGCATACAGCAAGACTATTCTAGGCACAAAAGTAGCCCATTCCCCGCCAATGTGCCGGCCTTTAACTTAATTTATGCGTCGCAGCGGCTTGTCCTATCGCCGCGAACTCATAGCCCTCGGCCCCGAACTCCTCCAACGTCCGCTCCAGGGCGTAGCGCATCCGCGGGCCCGCCTTGATGGAGTCGTGGAAGACTATGACCGAGCCGGGGCGCGCGAAGCGTCGGACGTTGAGCCACACCTCCTGCTCCGCGAGCCGGTTGTCGTAGTCCTTGGGCATGACGTCCCAAAAGACGACCCTCTCGAACCGGCCGCGGGTCAGGAGCCAGGCGTGCCACGGCGTCAGATGCCCATGCGGGGCGCGGAAGAGGCGGACGCCGCCGCCCATGGCCTCGGAGCACAAGTCGGCATTGGAGCTGAACGCCCGCCACCCGACGCGGAAGAGCGGCACGTGGTTGTAGGTATGGTTGCCGACGGCATGCCCCTGGGCGACGACGGACTCGAAGATGCCGGGGTGGCGGCGCACGTTCTCGCCGACGCAGAAGAAAGTGGCCCGGGCCCCGTGGCGCGCCAGGGTGTCCAAGACCCACGGGGTCTGCTCCGGGACGGGCCCGTCGTCAAACGACACGTAGAGACGCTTCGAGGTGTGGTCGGCGTCGCGCCACAGGGAGCGGGGGAAGAGGCGGCGCAGGGCCTCGGGCGGTTGGACGATCCAGTCTGAGGGCATAGGGGCTAGGCATATATGATCCACGCCGTGACGGCTGTCAGCGCCAGGGGCACCGCCTCGCGCAGGCGGGCGTCGCGGATGCCGCAGACGAAGCCGGGCAGGAGGAGCGACGCCCCGACGGCGACGAGAATCTGGATGTCGAGCGAGAAGCCCGGGAGCAGGCACAGGAGGAGCGTGAAGAAGAAGACCCACTCCGCCACGCGGACCCTGCGGCTCACGGCGATGCTGTTCTCGGCCATGTGGCGCTGCGCCGACAAGATGGCGACGAGCGTCGTGCCGAGGCACACCGCCAGGTAGGTTATGGAGACCGTCCCCATGCGCCAATAGGGCAGCGTGGCGAGCCCGGAGCGCGCAAAGGCGCGGGCAGCCTCGGCGGGGTCGGGGCTGAGCATGGCCTGGCACACGCCCACCATGGCGGCACCAAGGACCCCGCACAAGGCCGCCGCCAGGCACCGCCCGCCACCGAGGCGCAGCAACGCCAGCAAGATGAGCATGAAAGGCAGGAAGCAGACGCCCTTGGACCAGAAGAGGCTGCCCAGGCCGACAATGGCGAAGCCCCACGCCACACTGGCGTAGGGGCGCTTCTTGCCCATGGCCGAGAAGAGGCGGTCGAGCCCCCACACGAGCGACAGGGCGAAAACGAAGACCGGCTGAAAGCCAAGACCCAACCGGAAGCCGCCACTCAAGACCACGAAGAACAGCCCACCCAAGGCCCCATAGCTCCCGACGAAGCCGAAACGGTTGACTATGTTGTTGACAATGAGGGCGCAGAGGAAAGTGACGACAATGGCGAGAACCACCGACAAGACGCCCCCCGGGGCGACATGCCCCAGGAGCTGCGACCACAGGGGGGTGTAGAGGTCGGGCGTGTCGGCCACGGCATAGCGGGCCGGGTCGAAGACGAGCCGCCCGCGGAGCCCCACGAGAAGCAGAAGCAGGGCGGCGTAGGCGACGGGAGTGTTGCGCGAGAACAGCCTATACATATCTCAAGACCCGCGGGGGACTCGCCCCGACTGTCAGTTGCCAAGCCGGATCAGGTCCTGCCCGATGTCCTTGCGGAAGAAAGCCCCCTCGAAAGATATTCGGCGGACGTTGGCGTAGCTCTTCGCCAGCGCGTCGTCGATGCTGTCGCCCATGGAGCTGACGGCAATCACGCGCCCGCCGCTCGTCTCCGTCGTGCCGTCGGGGCGCAGGCGCGTCCCGGCGTGGAACGCCACGCTGCGCCCGTCGAGGCTCCCGAGCCCCTCGATGGGGACGCCCTTGCGGTAGGGGCCGGGATAGCCGCCCGACACCATCATGACCGTGACGCACGTCCGCGGGTCGGCCTCGACCCGCGTCTGCCCCAGGCGGCCTTGGGCGGCGGCCTCGAGCAGGTCCACCAGGTCGGTGGCGAGACGCGGCATGACGACCTCCGTCTCCGGATCGCCCATGCGCACGTTATATTCGATGACCATCGGCTCGCCGCCGCAGTTCATCAGGCCCAGGAAGATGAAGCCGCAATAGGGGATGCCGTCCTCCCTCAGCCCCTCGACCGTCGGGCGCACGATGCGCCTCTCCACCTTGTCCATGAACTCGGCGTCGGCGAAGGGGACCGGCGAGACGGCGCCCATGCCGCCCGTGTTCGGGCCCTGGTCGTCGTCGCCGATGCGCTTGTAGTCTTTGGCCTCCGGCAAGATGGCGTATCCCTCTCCGTCGGTCAAGACGAAGACCGACAGCTCTATGCCGCTGAGATACTCCTCGACGACCACGGTCTTGGAGGCCTGGCCGAACTTGCCGCCCAGCATGGCCCTCAGCTCGCCCTTGGCCTCGTCGAGGTCGGACACGATGACGACGCCCTTGCCCGCCGCCAGCCCGTCGGCCTTGAGGACGTAGGGCGGGCGCAGCTCCTCAAGGAACCTCTCGCCCTCGGCCACGGAGGCGGGCGTGAAGCTCCTGTAGCGCGCCGTCGGGATTCCGTGGCGCGTCATGAAGTCTTTGGCGAACTCCTTGCTGCCCTCCAGGGCCGCCCCCCGGGCCCTGGGCCCGATGACGGGGACGCCTTTCGTCCGCTCGTCGGCCAGGATTGCGTCGTGCAGGCCTCGGACAAGCGGCTCCTCTGGCCCCACGACAATCATGTCCACCCCGTTGGCGCAGACGAAGTCGCAGACCGCGCGGTGGTCGTTGGGGTCCAGGGCGACGTTCTCGCCCCACTCCCCGGTGCCCCCGTTGCCGGGCGCCACCCACAGCTTCCCGAGCCTGGGGCTTTGCTTCAGTTTCCACGCCAAGGCGCTCTCGCGGCCGCCGCCGCCAATCAGCAGGATGTTCATCGCTCTGTCTCTTTTGTTCTTTCGTTGTTGCGCAAAGATAAGCAATCGCGCCGACGCTTGGGCGCGCGGGGCGGCGGAAAACAGCCGCCCGCCGGGGCGCCGTGGCGCGGCCCGTGTGTCTGCAACGAAAAAATAACATAACTTTGGGGCTTATATGGTTAGAATGAAGCGATACGACTTTGTCAACAACGTGACGGGCTGGGTGGCGTTCCTCGTCGCCGCCGTCACCTACGTCTTGACCACCGAGGCCTCGGCGAGCTTTTGGGACTGCGGCGAGTTCATCTCCTCCGCCGACAAGCTCCTTGTCGGCCACCCGCCCGGGGCCCCTCTCTTCATGATCATCGCGCGCATGTTCGCCATAGCGGCCCCCGACGCCACCCTTGTGGCCAAGTTCGTCAACGTCATGTCGGCCCTGGCCAGCGCCTTCACGATATTGTTCCTCTTCTGGACCACGACCCACCTGGCGCGCAAGATTATCATCGACCCCAACGTCGCCCCCGACGGCGGCGTCGAGCCGTGGCGGATGTGGGCCGTCATGGGCGCCGGGATGGTGGGCGCCCTGGCCTACGCGTTCTCCGACACATTCTGGTTCTCGGCCGTCGAGGGCGAGGTCTACGGGATGTCGTCTCTCTTCACCGCCATCGTCTTCTGGTGCATCCTCAAGTGGGAGAACGTCGCCGACGAGCCCCGCGCCAACCGCTGGATAATCCTCATTGCCTACCTCATGGGCCTCTCCATCGGCGTCCACCTGCTCAACCTGCTCTGCATCCCCGCCATCGGCCTTGTCTACTACTTCCGCAAGTTCGAGCCGACGCCCCGCGGCGTCGTCGCGGCGCTAGTCATCTCGTGCGCAATCTTGGGCTTCATCCTCTACGGCATAATCCCCGGCCTCGTCAAGGTGGCGGGCTACTTCGACCTCTTCTTCGTCAACAGCCTGGGCCTGGGCCTCAACAGCGGTGCCATCTTCTGGATGCTGCTCCTTGTGGCGGGCCTGGTCTGGGGCATGGTCTTCACACTGCGGCGCGGCATGGCCCTCGCCAACACCGTCGTCGCGGCCGTGGCCGTCATCGTCTTGGGCTACGCCTCGTTCGCCATGGTCGTCATCCGCTCCGCGGCCGACCCCACCATGGACCAGAACAGCCCCGACAACGTCTTCGCCCTCATCGACTACCTCAACCGCGAGCAATATGGCGACCGCCCGCTCTTCTACGGTCAGACGTTCGCGTCGCCGCTGGACCGCGCCGCCTCGTCGCAGGAGGAGGGGGCGCCGGTCTACATGGTCAAAGACGGCAAATATGTCGTGGCGGAGCACAAGCCCGTCTACAAGTACCAGGCGTCGGTGCTCTTCCCGCGGATGTACAGCCCGCAGCAGAGCCACGTCGAGCAATATAAGTCGTGGAGCCGCTTCAAGGGGACCAAGGTGCAGGTGACCGACGAGGACGGCGCCCGCTCGGTTGTGACCGTCCCGACGTTCGGCGAGAATCTGCGCTTCTTCTTCTCCTACCAGGTCGGCTTCATGTACCTGCGCTACTTCCTGTGGAACTTCTCCGGCCGCCAGAACGACATCCAGGGCCACGGCGAGCTGACCCACGGCAACTGGATTACCGGCATCCCCGCCATCGACAACATGATGCTCGGCGACCAGAGCCTCCTGCCCGACAGCCTCAAGAACAACAAGGGCCGCAACACCTACTTCATGCTCCCGCTCCTGCTGGGCCTGGCCGGCCTCTTCTGGCACGCCGGCCGCAACAAGCGCGACTTCTGGATCGTCATGCTCCTCTTCTTCATGACGGGCGTGGCCATCGTCCTCTACCTCAACCAGACTCCCCTCCAGCCCCGCGAGCGCGACTACGCCTACGCCGGCTCTTTCTACGCCTTCTCCATATGGATTGGCCTCGGCGTCTTGCAGGTCGTCGAGTGGCTCGCCAAGCTGCGCGCCCCGCGGATGGTGGCCGCCGTCGCGGCGTCGGTGGCCTGCCTCGTGGCGGTGCCGGGCGTCATGGCCCAGCAGAACTGGGACGACCACGACCGGTCCGGGTGCACCATTGCCCGCGACATGGCATATAACTACCTCAACTCGTGCGACGAGAACGCCGTCATCTTCACAAACGGCGACAACGACACGTTCCCCCTCTGGTACGCCCAGGAGGTCGAGGGGTGCCGCACCGACGTGCGCGTCTGCAACCTCTCCTACCTCCAGACCGACTGGTATTGCGACCAGATGCTCCGCAAGGCCTACGAGAGCGACCCCGTGCCCATCAGCTTCACTCACGGCCAGTATGCCCACGACCGCGACGTCATATATCTCGTCGACGTGAACAAGGACGCCATGAACCTCGAAGCCGCGCTCAACTTCGTCCGCTCCGAAGACCCGCGGACGAAGACCGTCCAGGGCGCCGCGGGGCGCATATGCTTCATCCCCGGGCACAAGTTCACCATGCCCGTCGACTCCGCCGCGGCCGTCGAGGGTGGCGCCGTCTCGCCCGCCAACGCCGGCAAGATTGTCAAGGCTCTCAACTTCTCCATATCGGGCAACTACATCCTCAAGAACCAGCTCATGGTCCTCGACATGCTGGCCAACAGCCAGTGGCGCCGCCCGCTGTATTACGCCGTCACCGTGGGGCGGGAGAACTATTGCGGCCTCGAAAGCTACTTCCAGCTCGAGGGCCTGGCGCAACGCATAGCCCCGGTCTACGGCCCCGCCGACAAGTCGGGCGCCTCGGGGACTGTGGACACCGACCGGATGTATGACAACGTGATGCACAAGTTCCGTTGGGGCTTCTACAACGACCCGTCGCTCTATCTCGACGAGAACAAGGTGCGGATGGGCTCGAACCTGCGCCTCCACCTCACGCGGCTAGTCTCGGCCCTGCTCGACGAGGCCGCCGAGAGTCCCGACTCAGCACAGAAGAGGGAGAGGGCCGTCGAGGTGCTGGACAAGATCCAGTCTGAGCTGCCGTCGTCCGCCGTGCCCCACAACTACTTCAGCCTCGCCATGGCCGAAGGCTACTACCGCGCCGGCGGCGACGACTGCCTGGCCAAGGGCGACCAAATCGTGCGCGAATATGCCACCGAGGACTGGCAGGAACTCAACTTCTACCTCCATCTCGACGACGCCAAGCTGGCAGGCTCGTTCGACGGCGTGCGCCGCACCATGGCCATCTACTACGAGATTCTGAACACCTGCGAGCGCGGCGGCCGCGCGGACCTGACCAAGGAGCTCGAGGGGCAGTTCCGCGACCTGGAGCAGGTGGCGGTGCAGATGTACAGGTAGGAGGGACGCCACGGCGTCGCTCCACCTAGAGCCTCAGGCCTCGAAAAGTTTATAGAAGACGCGCCCCCGCAGCCAATGGCCGCGGGGGCGCGGCGGTCTCCGGCAATCTCCATCGCCCCGGCAGACGGAAGCGCCACGCAGCGCACCACAAGGGCGAACCGCGACAGAAGCCTCACGGCTCACGCCATTGACGGCTAAAGTATTACACATCGCTCACTGTTTGTTTCAAAATAGTCAAAAGTGGGTATTGCCCTGTCCTGCGCCTCCACATAACTTTGCCGCCGTAGCACAGAAACGGATTACCCGAGCCCGCATTGGTACCAGCTTGGTAATGGAGCCACAGAAATGCTGCCCAACACGCCCCCTCCCCCGGCTCGACCGGAGGAGCAAGGCGACAGACAAAGGCAACAACAGTGACCACAACAAGCAGAAGCCAGGCGGGGATTCTTGCGTCCCTGTGCCTCCTGTGCCCCCTGGCGGGGCAAGCCCAACGCGAGGGGCGAAGCCGGCCGACGACAGACACGGCGAGCATTGCCCGCGAGCAGCGCATTGGCGAGGTCGTGGTGCGTGGCGACAGGGGCCGCCGCGCCGACGAGACGGCGTTCAACGCCCAGACGCTGGAGACCAAGCGGCTTCGCAACTCGAACCTCGACGTGGCGCACGCCCTGGACCGCATCGTCGGCGTCAGAATCCGCGAAGACGGCGGCGTGGGCAGCTCCGTGAGCGTGAACCTCAACGGCTTCACGGGCCGGCACGTGCGGCTCTTCATCGACGGCGTGCCCCTCGACGGGTCGCCGGGGGCGTTCTCCATTGCCAACATCCCCGCGAGTCTCACAAGCCGCATCGAGGTATATAAGGGCGTGACGCCCGTGGAGCTTGGCGGCGACGCCCTGGGCGGGGCCATCAACATCGTCACCGACCATTCGCCCCACACCTATGTCGACGCCAGCTACAGCTACGGCTCCTTCAACACCCACCGCTCGACCGTCTCGGCCGGCCTGACGACCCGCAACGGCCTCACGGCCCGTCTCAACGTCTACCAGAACTCTTCGGACAACGACTACCGCGTCCTTACGCAGTGGGCCGACCTGCAGACCAACCGCGTCGGCAGCGAGAGCGCGTGGTTCCGCCGCTTCCACGACAAATATCACAACGAGGCCGCCGTCTTGCAGGTGGGCGTGGGGCGCAAGGCGTGGGCCGACCGTCTGACCCTGGGCGTGACCTTGAGCCGCGAGGCGGCGCAGGTCCAGACCTCGAACCTCATGCGGATTGTCTTCGGGGGCAAGCACCGCCGCTCGCGTGGCGCGAGCCCGAGCCTGCACTACGAGAAGCGCGGCCTGGGCCTGGAGGGCCTCGACGTGCGGCTCGACGCGCGCTACGACGGCTCGACGACGGAGAACATAGACACGACGGCCCGCACCTACAGCTGGACGGGCGAGTGGCGCCCGAACCGCTACCGCGGCGAGGCGACGCTGTCGCAGGCTAAGTTCCGGGGGCGCAACGTCGTGGGCGTCGGCACTGTGGCGTTCAGCATCGACGAGCGGCAACAGGTGACGCTGAGCGACACCTGGCGCCACTACCGCCGCAAGACGACCGACGACGACGCCAACGCGAGCCTGAACAGCGCGGCGACCTACATGCGGCGCGCGAGCCGCAAGAACGTGGCGGGCCTCTCGTGGCGCATGACCCTGGGCGACGGGGCCGACATGACCGTCTTCGCCAAGCGGTATGACATCGTGGCGCGGGGCCCGGTGAACATCGCCACCACGGGGCAGGCCCGCTACGCCGAGCGCGAGGCGCGGGCGGGCATCTGGGGATGGGGCGCCGCGGGGCAGGTGGCGACCCTCGGCGGCTCGCTGACCGCCAAGGCGAGCTACGAGCGCACGGCCCGCCTGCCGACCGACCGCGAGCTCTTTGGCGACGGCGACCAGGAGCAGGGCGAGAGCGACTTGCGCCCCGAGCACTCCCACAACGCCAACGTCGTCTTGACCCTGCGCCGCGCCTGGGCCGAGCGCCACCGAGCCGTGCTGGAGGTGGCGGCCAACTACCGCCACGTGGGCGACTACATCATCCGCGCCATCAACACGCGCGGAGTGGCGGCCAGCACCAACCACGGCACAGTCGAGGGCCGCGGGGTGGACATCTCGGCGCAATACGCCTGGCGCGGGGCGCTCCGCCTCGGCGGCGACGTGGCCCTGCAGGAGATGCGGAACCGCGAGCGCCTCAACTCCATCGGGGCGCCGTCGGCCACCTATGGCGACCGTGTGCCCAACGTCCCCTACGCCACGGCCGGCGGGCGCGCCTCCTACACTTTCCACCACTTCCTGGGGCGGCGCCTCCCTCGCCTCGACGCGCGCCTGACGCTGGGCTACGACGTGGGGCACACCCACCGCTTCTTCCGCTCGTGGGCCGGCGAGGGCGCCAGGCTCTACATCCCCAGCCAGACGCAGCACAACGCCTCGCTCACCATCTCGGCCGGCGCCGGGCGCTACAACCTCGCTTTCGAGGCCCGCAACATTGGCGACGCCCTGCTCTACGACAACTACAGCCTCCAGAAGCCGGGGCGCAACATGAGCGTCAAGTTCAGATATGTCCTATACAGACAATGAAGACAACTATCGACAAGAAAATGGCAGACACACAGACAAGACAATGGGCCGCGGCCCTGGCGGCGGCCCTGGCG